>NZ_JMLM01000007.1:0-295467 GCF_000686745.1 Mycobacterium sp. UNC410CL29Cvi84 | reverse complement strand
CGAGGTGGGCCGGCTCGGCACCGCTCTCAACAGCATGGTCGACCGCGTCGCCGACGGGCTGGCCACCCGCCATGCCAGCGAGACCCGGGTACGCCAGTTCGTCGCCGACGCGAGCCACGAGTTGCGCACCCCGCTGGCCTCGATACAGGGATACACCGAGGTGGCCCGCCGCCTGGTCACGGGAATACCCGGGGACGCGACCGATGCGTCACGCGACGATCTGGTCTATGCGCTGACCCGCGTCCATGCCGAGTCCTGCCGAATGAGTCAACTGGTCGAGGACATGCTGCTGCTGGCCCGGCTCGACGCCGGCCGGCCCTTGGCCCATGACGAAGTCGACCTGTCCCAGATGGTGATCGACGCGGTGAGCGACGCCCACATGGCCGGCCCCGAACATCGGTGGGCCCTGGACCTGCCGGATCACCCGGTGATCGCCGTCGGCGACCGGCCGCGGTTGCAACAGGTACTGACCAACCTGCTGTCGAACGCCCGCGTCCACACCCCCGCCGGCACCACGGTGGTCACTGCGCTCACCGATACCGCCGACGGTGCCATCTCGTTGACGGTGTCCGACAACGGGCCCGGCATCCCCGCCGATGTGCTGCCGGACATTTTCGAACGCTTCGCGCGAGGAGACGAATCCCGATCGCGTGCGGCCGGCAGCACCGGCCTCGGTTTGGCCATCGCGCAAGCCGTCGCCAAGGCACATCGCGGCACCATCGCAGTCGACAGCAGCCCGAATGGGTCTGCATTCACAGTGATGCTCCCGGCACGCGACGCATAGTCATAGCCGCGCCCAAGAGTCAACCAACGGACTACCCAGCTAGGCCGCAGAAGATGCGAGCATGTTGCAGAATCCGACCTTGCACCCTGCGCGGCTGCCCCAGACCGCTCATTCGCGGTCCTCAGTGACAGACCCAAGGTGGGCGCGGCCCGCTGTCGTGGCGCTACTGGTGTCCACCGCCGCGTTCTGGAGTGTGACGCTGGGCCGGATGGGTTGGGCCAACGCGTTTTACGCCGCTGCGGTGCAGGCCGGCACCCAGAGCTGGAAGGCCTTCCTGTTCGGCTCATCGGACGCCGCCAATGCGATCACGGTGGACAAGCCACCCGCGTCGCTGTGGCCGATGGAGTTGAGCGCCAGGATCTTCGGCGTCAACACCTGGTCCATCCTGCTCCCGCAGGTCTTGATCGGCGTCGCGTCCGTCGCCCTGTTGTATCTGATCGTGCGACGGCGATTCGGCGCAGTGGCCGGCCTGATCGCCGGTGCCGCGCTCGCTTTGACGCCGGTGGCCACGTTGATGTTCCGCTACGACAATCCCGACGCGCTGCTGGTGCTGTTGATGATCGGCGCGGTCGGCGCGCTGTTGCGGGCGGTGGAGGACGGCCGCACCCGGTGGTTGGTCCTGTGCGGTGCGCTCATCGGATTCGGTTTTCTGACAAAGCAATTGCAGGTCATGCTGGTGGTTCCGGGACTGGCCCTGACCTATCTGGTCGCCGGTCCGCCGCGGCTGCGCGCCCGGTTGCTCCAACTGATCGCAGCTCTGCTGTCGATGGTGGCGGCAGGTGGCTGGTGGGTCGCCCTGGTCGAGCTCATCCCCGCCGCCGACCGGCCCTACATCGGCGGGTCGACCGACAACAGCTTCTTGAATCTGACGTTCGGCTACAACGGCATGTCCCGCCTCAGCGGCGGTAAAGGCGGGTTCCCGGAGCCGCCACCGGGACTTCCCACGCCCCCTGGTGGCTCGCACGGCGGATTCCCGTTCGGGTCGGAGCCGAGCATCCTCCGGCTGTTCACCGGCGAATCCGGGGCCCAGGTCTCCTGGCTGCTGTCTGCCGCGTTGATCTTCCTGGCCGTGGGAATCATCCTGTGCGGCAAGGCTGTCCGCACAGACGCCGGACGCGCTCAGTACCTGGTGTGGGGCGGTTGGCTGCTCGGCACCGGCGGTGTGCTCAGTTTCATGTCGGGGATGTACCACGACTACTACACGATGGCACTGTCCCCCGCGGTCGCCGCACTGGTCGGTATCGGGGCGACCGATCTCTGGCGCCGCCGATCGACCACCTGGATCTGGCTGGTGCTGGCCGCGACGACCGCGATCACCACGGGCTGGTCGTGGGTACTGCTGAACCGCACACCCGATTTCGTGCCCTGGCTGCGCTGGGCCGTACTGGCGGCCGGGATTGCCGCAACGGCGCTGTTGCTGCTGGACCGCCTGCGCGGCGCCCGATTCGGATCGTGGGCTGCCGCCCTCGCCGTCGTCGCGGCGCTGGCCGGCCCGTTCTCGTACTGCGTGCAGACCGTGGCCACGTCACACAGTGGCGGCATCGTGACCGCGGGCCCGCAGGTGGCAGGCGGCCACTCCCCCGGGCCGCTCCCCGGATTCGACAAGGCGCCCAGCGCCAACCTGGCACAGCTCTTGCAGGCGAACGCCGCCGAGTACACGTGGGCGGCGGCCACGAACGGCTCCAACGAAGCAGCCAACTACCAGTTGGCTTCTGGCGAGCCTGTGATGGCGATCGGCGGATTCATCGGCAGTGACCCGTCGCCGACGCTGGCTCAGTTCCAGAAGTACGTCGCTGACGGGCAGATTCACTACTTCATCGGGTCTCGTGGACCGGGTGGACCCGGGATGCCTGACGGGCCCGGGCCGCAGGACAAGGACAAGTCACCGACCGAGGGCACCAAGATCGCCGACTGGGTGAAGCAGAATTTCACCGCTGCCGCCCTCGACGGGACGACGTACTACGACCTGACCGCGCCGCAGTACGACGTCAAGTAAGCCGCCGACGCAGAATTCGGTTGACGGACAACGCAACAGCGAATGACGCACCGGGCGGTTGACGATCAGGTCAGCCGCCCGGCTGCGTTCGGGTCCGCTCGGGCAAGGACCTGACAGCGATCTCGGCAGCAGGTTCGGTGACCTGCTGAATCACGATGGCAGCAACGGCCGCGCCCAATCCTGCTCCGACACTTACCAACCCGACGGCCGCCAGCACGATCCCAGCCCGACGACGCGTCGTGCGCTGCACGCCCATGAGACCATCTCCTCGTTGCAGAACATCCTGACAGCCGCAGACCATAGCTCAGCGACGTGCCGCGCGCCGAGCTCTCGAAAGTGCAGGCAGAGCACCGGAAATGGGCTGCGAACCGTGACTCACGGACAGACACCCATAATCGCCGCGTCCGGCTAATACTTTGGTGCGAAAGGCATTTCATCTCTCATCGACCGCCGCCGACGGCGACCGGGATCGAATCCGATTGACGACACGAGGCCCGTCGGACACCGCGAGCGCCGCCATATTCATATCGGCGCAATACGGAATCCATACGAATTCCCCAGCGTTGACCTTGAACCGGCTGGCGTTGTGGCCCGGCGGTCGGTAAGGATGGAACCGTGCCGTCCCTGCTCTGGTTCCGCCGAGACCTCCGGTTGAGCGATCTGCCCGCACTGTCGGCGGCGGTCGAGCAAGACCGTGAGGTGCTCGCCTGTTTCGTCCTCGACCCCCGTCTCGAGGCGTCTTCGAGCGCTCGCCGCCTGCAGTTCCTGGGAGATTCCCTCAGCCGGTTGCACGCTGATCTGGCCGGCCGACTGCTGGTCACCCGTGGTCGGCCGGAAGAACGAATCCCGTTGATCGCCAGGGAGATCAGCGCCTCCGCGGTTCATGTGTCCGCAGACTTCACCCCGTTCGGGCATCGGCGCGATGTGCGGGTCCAAGAGGCGCTGGGTGACGTACCGCTGGTGCCGACGGGTTCGCCGTATCTGGTCTCACCCGGCCGGGTCGTCAAGGACGACGGCACCCCTTATCGGGTGTTCACCCCGTTCTTCCGGCGGTGGCGCGATCACGGCTGGCGTGGGCCGGCGCGAACCGGGGTTCAGTCGGCACAGTGGGTGGATCCGGAAGGTTTGACTGCAGCGGCGACCCAACCGGCCGATATCCCGAATCCCGGTGTGTCGCTCTACTTGCCCGGCGGCGAAGCGTCGGCGTTGCAGCAGTGGCGACGATTCGCCGACTCGGGACTCGCGGACTACGCCGAACAAAGAGACCGTCCCGAGGCCGACGGCACCAGCGGTCTGTCCGCGCACCTGAAGTTCGGCACCATCCACCCGCGCACCATGGTCGCCGATCTCGACCTCGGCGAGGGCGGTCATGCTGCGTATTTGCGGCAGTTGGCGTTTCGCGATTTCTACGCCGCGGTGCTGCACCAATGGCCGGACAGCGCGTGGCACAACTGGAACCGCGATTTCGACGCGATCGAGATGGACACCGACGCCGGGGCGATCCAATTGTTCGAGGCGTGGAAGCAGGGCCGGACGGGCTTCCCGTTCATCGATGCCGGCATGCGGCAATTGAGCGAGACCGGTTTCATGCACAATCGCCTGCGGATGGTCGCCGCGTCGTTTCTGGTCAAAGACCTGCACCTGCCGTGGCAATGGGGTGCCCGCTGGTTCCTGGAGCAGCTGATCGACGGTGACATCGCCAACAATCAGCACGGCTGGCAGTGGTCCGCCGGCAGCGGTACTGACGCCGCTCCGTACTTTCGGGTGTTCAACCCCACGGCGCAAGGGCAGAAGTTCGATCCATCGGGGGCGTACATCCGCCGGTGGGTGCCCGAGCTCGCGGATGTCGCGGACGCTCACCTCGCCTCGGGTCCACGTCCACCCGGTTACCCGTCACCGATCGTCGACCACGGCGACGAACGCGCCGAAGCACTTCGGCGATATCACGCCATCGGGAGTCGCGGCTGAACCGCCGCCACCGAAACGTGCCGACCGCCCGGCTGCGCCCCGGTCCACATCAGCGGTAACCGGTGCACGTGCCGGGCGGTCGAGTCGCTACGCCGACTCAGCGTCCGATCAGAACGGCGGAGGCGGCAGGAGCGGACCACCCGGCGGCGGAACGTCCGGCCCCGGAGGCGGGACGCCGGGACCACCGGGCGGCGGCAAACCGGGTCCGGGCGGCAGGATGCCCGGACCGGGCGGCGGGGGCGGCTGCGCGCCGGCAATCGCGGCGCCGAATCCCGCGCCGGTACCCATCAGCGCGATCGCAAGCAATGCGACCCCTGCGCGTTGACGTGTCTTGTGCTGCATTGACATTCGCACATCTCCTCGTTGTGGAACTACTGACAGTCGCCGACACTAACGCAATTTGTAAGTGGGGTGAATTGTCAAATTTCGATAACATCGCACCCCGGAATGTTATTCGAAAAACGATTCGGTCAATTTCACCGGCAGCCGGAATGCGGCCAACTCCATTGTTGGACAACCACTTTCATGAGTTCGCACACGGCCCTACAATTCTGATTCACTCACCGAACGAGTGAATAGAACACATTGCACACTTTCCGATCACCCATCTCGGCGCCATATTCATATCGGCGCAATACGGAACTCATACGAATTCCCCAGGCTCGGGGGCGGACGTGAGTCGCAACAACCACGATCACGTCGCGCACCGCGGAAATCAGGTCGATACCGCGGCGTATGGCAGCATCGAATGAGCGTCCCTGGCATTTGCCCGGAGCGCTCGCGATTCGGCCGTACCCGGGGGAAGGATTTCCATGCGTGTCACCACCTTGCTCATCACGGGAGTTGCGACTGCTGCCACCGCGGCGATCGGCGGAGCGGCCACGGCGCCGGCGGTCCGATCGAGTTGGTATGCGCAGTTGCGCAAGCCGGCCTACCAACCGCCACGTCAGGTGTTTCCGGTGGTCTGGCCGGCGCTCTACGCCGACATCGCCGTGGTGTCGGCCGCCGCGATCGACGAATTGGGGGCGACCGGCCGCGACAGCAAGCGCCGTGCCTACCGAAACGGGCTCGCACTGAACCTCGCGCTCAACGCGGCGTGGTCCTGGCTGTTCTTCAACCGCCGTCGCTTCGGCACCGCGACCGCGGTCAGCGCCGCGCTGACGGTGAGCAGCGCCGATCTGACGCGGCGGGCCACCGACGCCATCGGTGGGCGCGCCGCGCCGTTGGCGCTGTATCCGTTGTGGTGCGCTTTCGCCACCGTGTTGTGCGGGCACATCCGGCAACTGAACCGCCGAGCCGAACAGTCATAGCGTCCGAAGGTCTGGCACAGCACGGGGCAATCGACTTACGCTGGCGACTATCGCTCGATGCATGCGGAGGCCAGGTTGCAGAATCCGGAAGCTTTTCTCGACCAGTTCGCCGATGACGCGGCCGGGCGGGTGTTCGCCGAGCCGTACCACACACCCGATGGATCGACTGTGATTCCCGTCGCCAAGGTCAGCCATTCCGGCAGCGGAACGACGGCAAAACCACTGGGCGTCTTCGTGATCCGCGACGACGGAACGACCTGGGTGCCGGCCGTCGATGCCGACCGGATCGCGTTGATCGGTGTGGTGACGGGCCTGGTGGCCGCGACGATCGGCTGCCTGACGCTGCTGCGGCGCCCGCCGTGGCCGGACCTGTCCGACCACGGGCATCCGGCTTCGCGTCGGCACCGCTGAGTTCGTCCGCGCCGGGCGCGGATTTCATCTCACAGATTCAAATCGTCGACTTGTCGACACTTGCGTAGTTTCGCGAGCCCGCCTCTGGGTATCTGGTGTTGCGGGGGTCGTGGAGTTGTTCTGCCGCGGGACAGCGCGGAAGAGCGATTCCTCTTTCATCACGAGCACACGCAAGGAGTTCAACCCATGACCTTGAAGAAGACCGCAGCGCGTGCAGTCGCAACCAGCATGCTTGGCCTGGCCGGACTCGGTATCGGGGCCGGTCTCGCGCAGGCGGATCCGCATACCCCGATGCCGCCGCCACCGCCGGTACCCGGCATGACCGGACCTGGCGTAAACGCCGGAACTCCGGGCAATCCGCTCCCGCCGGGACACGGCTACCTCCCGCCTCCTGGACACGGCGGACCGATGCCGCAGGACCGCATTCCGTTCACCGCGACACCGTCCTGGGTCCTGGTCCCGGTCGTGCCGCCGATGGGAACGCCACCGGCACCGCCGCTCCCGGACTGGGCCACCGGTATGCAGGTGGTCTGGAACCCTGACCTGGGCGCTTGGGGCGTCTGGGACATGCAGGGCAGCGCGTTCATTCGCATCTAGCCAGTAACAAGCGGCCGCCACCCTGTCGTAGTGACGGGGTGGCGGTCGCCTGGCAGGCTGCCGACCGCAGCACTGGTCAGCACAATCCCGGGAAACTGTACGGAAACTCCCAGCCGCATCCCAGGCAGAAATGCTAACTCGGACGTCAATTCTTTCTACCGTTACCGCGGACGGTCAACAGCGGGCGGGCGGAAGGAACGACCATGGGTTGCTCACGGTACATCGGCCGGGTCGGCGCTCTGGCAGTGTTTCTCGGGGTCGGCGTATCGATCACGACCGGACAGACGACCGCCTACGCCGAACCGTCATCGCCGTCGACAGACACTTCGCATGCCGCGGAGGCGGCAACCCCCGGCAAACCGGCGCCCAAGCACGCGCCCGCCCCGGCGACAGCGGCAGCGCCCGATGCCGCGGCGGCCACGTCATCAGACGGGCCGGCGCCATCGGCCCACAAACCCAAGCGACAGCCCAAAAACAAGGGCGGCGAAGGCAGAAGCGCGGACGCCGCCGACAAGCGCCGTGACGCGAACCCCAGTCACCACGCGGACAGCGCCGTCAAGGCAGGGCCGACCTCAACTTCCGGCGAATCCATCGGCGCCACAACAAAAATCAGTCAGCCGCAGCCCGCCGCCACGGTCAAGCGCTCCCCCACACCGGCCATCGTCACAACCGCGGCCGTGCCCGCGACCGCATCGGTAGTCCGTACCGCGGCGGCACCACTGGCAGCGGTCGTCACGCCCAACGTGTCGGCCCCGACTGTTCCCAACCCGATCGGCCAGATCGTCACCGCGGCAAAGCAACTCCTCAGCATCGCGCTGAAACCGCTGGTGTCGGTCCTGCCGTCGAACGTGCCCGCCAATTCACCGGCCTTGTGGACGGTACTCGCGTGGGTGCGCAGGCAGATCGAGACGAATCTCCTTCCGCCCCATGTGGTTTCCGCCTGGAATGTGACCAGCCCGAACCTGCTGACCAACCCCGGCGCGGAGCTGGGTGATCCGTCGCTGTCCGGCGGCAGCACGGTGTCCATCCCCGGCTGGACCGTCACCGGCACGCCGACCGTAATCAAGTACGGCACCGTGCGCCAGCTCCCGTTGGGTCTGCCGACGCCGGGGCCGACGCTCCCGGCCATCTTCAACTTCCCCAGCGATCGGCCCACCCCGGGCGACACCCAGTTCTTCGGCGGCGGCAACGTCGCAACCTCCACGCTGACCCAGACGGTCGATCTCAGCGGCGCCGCGGCGGGCATCGACGCCGGCACGACACCGTTCAAGCTGAGCGGATTCCTGGGCGGCGCCATGATCGATCCTTCGGCCGCGTCGATCAAGGTCACGTTCTTCGACGCCGGCGGGACACAGCTCGGCGTCGGCAAAGTGGCACCGGTCGGTCCCCTCGAGCGCTGGTTCCAGACCGGATTGCTCGAACGCAGCACCGAAGGCACCATCCCCGTCAACACCCGAACCGCGCAGGTGGTCGTCACGCTCAAGGACTCGAACCCGCTGACCGGCGGCTACAACAACGCGTTCGCCGACGATCTGTCCTTCACCGTCGGGGCGTCGCTGCCGGCACCGCCGCCGCCCACGCCGCCGAAGTCGACGGTCGGCGCACTCGACCACATCTTCATGGTCTACCTGGAGAACAAGGGCTACAAGGACATCGTCGGCAGCGCCAATGCGCCGTACCTCAACAGCCTGATCGACACCTACGGCGTCGCGACCGACTACCACGCGCTGACGCACCCGAGCGATCCGAATTACTACCCGATCCTCGGCGGCTCCGACTTCGGCCTCAGCTACAACTGCGCGACCAACTGCATCGATGCCACCAACCTTGCCGACAGAATCGAATCGGCGGGCAAGACATGGGCCGGCTACGCGCAGGGCATGTCCGCCGCTGGGCCCTACGTGTCGACAAGCGGTTACGCGCCCGACCAGTTGCCTTTCCTGGCATATAGCGACATCTACAACAACCAGGCCCGCGCCACCGCGCATCTGCACCCACTGACCCAGATGGCGACAGATCTCTCGTCGTCGGCCACCACTCCCAATTTCGTGTGGTTCGCGGCCAACGAGGCCAACAACGGTGAAGGGCCGCTCGACTTCCCCGGCGGCTATCTCAATTACATCGGGGCGCTGCTCACCAACCACCAGTACAACGTGAAGGCGGCCGACCAGTTCGCTCAGCAGACCATCCCGACAATTCTGAATTCGGCGGTCTGGAACGACCCGACGCAGAAGTCGGCGATCGTCGTCACATTCGACGAAGACACCGACAACCTCTCGCTCGGCTTCGGCAACGGCGGCAATCGCGTTGTCACCGTGGTGATCCCATCTCCGGCAGCCGTCGACGCCGGGATGCGTTCGGGGAACTTCACCAGCACCAGCTACGCCAACCACTACAGCCTGCTGCGCACCATCGAGGATTCACTGCAATTGGGGCCGTTGACCAACAACGACGCCTACGCCGCGCCGCTCAACGACTTCTGGGGCACGCCGCCGGTCATGCCGTAGCGGCCTACGTCCGGCTGTCCGGCTTGATGCTTCCTCCGGTCTCCCCGGGCGTGGCCCTCTTGGCCTTATCGGTGGCGGGTGTGGGCATCGTCTTCTTCGCTCTATCGCCTGCGCGCGTCGGGGTTGTTGACTTGGCGCCTTCGACCGTGCCGCGTACCGAGGTGGGGCTGTCTGACGTCTTTGGCGACTTTGACGTGGAGTCGATATTCGCTCCATGCCGATCGCGAACCGCTTCTCTCGCTTGCGAATTGACGTGGGTGGGCAGCGCAGCAGCGTCAGCAACGCCGGCCACCGGGGTTCCGTTGGCACCGGCAGGCATTTTGGTAGTCGGAGACGAACCAAGACCCTGCTTCTTTGCCAACGGAGAGGCCTGGGCACCAGTGGAGGTGATGCCCGGAGGCTCGGTTGTCACGCCCGTCGAACCAGGCGGAACGGTGATCTGCTGGGCTTTTGCGGGTGGCCCACCGAAATTGCTGGCAATGGCGCCGACAAGCGCAGTGACAGCTTTGACGGGGATGTTGACCGCGGCCGGCACCGCATAGACCAACGTCGCGACGAGGCCACCCGATTTGTATGCGTTCCCCAGCCCGTTCGCGAAGTCCTGGAATGCCGGAAATTCCACGCCGAAGCCTGTGCGTGTGAGTTTGGAGCGGGTAATCAGCCACTGGCCGTTCACCTGTTCGTAGGTGTCTGTGTAGTGGCCATAGCCATGGATCGTCACCAAACCGGCCAGGGAGAGTCGATCCTGCATGGTCCACACCGCGGTCGCGGTGGTAGCCGACGTCAGCTCGATTTGTGGGTCGTAACCTTGGTGGCGGGTGTTGATTGCACTCAGTGTCACGGCCGTGAACGTGATGAACGAATCCCGGCTGGGGAAATAGGGTCCGAACGATCCCGTGGTGTCCACGACGGCGTCGGGGGCGAACAGCCGGCGCAGGGCAAGCCAGTTCTTGGTGTCGACGTCGTTGAAGTACGTCGCCTTGAGCAGTTCTACCGCCGCCGTCTCAGCGCTCGCATCACCAACGGAACCGACTGAGGCTGCCGTCGATGCGGATGACGCTGTCGAAACTTCTGACGCCGCATGGGATATCGGAGCTGCGCCAGCTCCGAATGCAACGGTGGCACTCAGCGCGACAGCGACACGCATCATGCGCCGTTCCTTGAACGGTCGGCAGGCTCTCGCCATTTCTACTCACCTGTCGATTATCTAAAGTTACTCTTCGAATAATCGAACGATAGGTGAAGCAACCTCGCTCGTCAACGACGACGGACGACTCCGGCCCGGAATGCGATATGCCGGGCCGTCGCTTGACCGGAGACCACGCAGCTCCCTAGTGTATCGATTATACGTTGTCAGTACTTCGAATATTCGAATCACAATCTCGATCAGCATGCGTTCACAAACGCAGGAGCAAGCATGACAAACGATGCGTCAGACGCTTACCCCATTGCCGTTCAACACAATCGAATGACGGCGCGTTGAAGCCGCCGGGCGACGAGCGGCGTGCGGTGAACGCCGGCTCACCGGAGAAGGTTCTGGTCATCGGCGCCAGCGGATTTCTCGGATCACACGTCACCAGGGCCGCAGTGGCCAGCGGCGCCGACGTGCGGGTGCTGGTGCGCCCGTCAAGCTCCACCGGCGGCATCGACGACCTCGACGTCGAACGGCGCTACGGCGATATCTTCGACGATGCCGCGCTACGAACGGCCATGTCTGACCGCGATGTCATCTATTACTGCGTTGTCGATGCCCGGATGTGGTTACGCGATCCCGCACCGCTCTTTCACACCAACGTCGAGGGACTGCGTCACGTCCTCGACGCCGCCACCGCAGCCGACTTGAAGAAGTTCGTATTCACCAGCACGACCGGAACATTGGCGATCAGTTCGAACAGTCTGGTTACCGAGGACGACCCCCACAACTGGACAGCCGGCGGCGCCTACCTCGAATCACGTTTGGCTGCCGAACAACTCGTCTTGCACTATGCGAACCACAGGGGCCTGCCGGCGGTCGCGATGTGCATCTCCACAACCTACGGGCCTGGCGACTGGCAGCCCACCCCGCACGGGTCGTTGATCGCGCGGGTAGCCGCGGGCAGATTCCCGTTTTACTTCGACTTTGCGTCGGAAACCGTCGGGATCGAAGACGCGGCACACGCTATGCTGTTGGCCGCCGACCACGGACGTGTCGGCCAACGCTACATCGTCTCCGACCGCTACCTTCACACCCGCGACATTCACCGGATCGCCGCAGAAGCCGCAGGCGTCAGCGTCCCACGTATCAAGTTGACGCTACCGCTTCTGTACGCCGCCGCCCACGCCAACGACCTTGCCGCAAGGCTGTTGCGCCGCGACCTCCCCTTCGCGGTGGCCGGAATACGCATGGCCGAATACATGTCGCCACTCGACCACGACAAGGCCCAACGCGAACTCGGATGGACGCCGCGACCGGTCGAAGAGTCAATCGCCGCTGCAGCCCGGTTCTTCCGGGCGCGCGATGGATCCGCCGCGCTCCGCGGCTCCTTGCCAGATTTCAGTTGAGAGTTCGATCCCACCGACAATGGAGAACAAACATGTACGTAGCGAGCTGTCGTCCGGGTCCGTTCGGCAACGCGCCGAGGCAGGTCTTGCGGTCCAGCATCGGCTTGGCTGCTGTGACAACACTGTTGTGCGGCATCAGCACCGTGAGTGCCAGCGCCGATCCCCTGCCCGCCCCGAGCCTCTGCACCTACTCGACTCCCCAGTCAGACACGGGCCCCGAGATTGACGCGATCAAGCAACTGAAGACAAGTTACTTCACCAATATCGACGCCAAAAACTGGGATGGGTTGCGCAACTTGCTCGCTCCCAACGTCACGGTGGACACACTGTGCAGCGCCGGCCCCGTCTTCACTGATCGAGACTCATTCATCGCTTTCCTCAAAGTCACGCTGGGTGGTGCCAAGACTCATCACCAGGGCTCCGAACCGAGCATCCACCTGACCTCTCCCACAACCGCCGAGGGTCTCTGGACTCTGCAGGACGTGCTGATCTTCAGCGACACCGTGGGCGTGCACGGATATGGGCACTACAACGACAAGTATCAGAAGGTCAATGGCCAGTGGGTCGAGACCTACTCCAAGCTGACCCGCACCCGTATCGACCTGATCAATCCTGACGGCACGGTGATCCAGGCGAACGCACCACTCGACCAAGTGGCCGCCATGGTCAAAAGCACTCTGGGACAATAGCCTCGATCGGTCGGCTCGACCCAACGGGTGCGCCTTTCCCGAGGGCCGGGCCGATCGGCACCGGTGTCAAGCCGGCTGTCCACCGATAGCAGCGGCAGCCCGGCGAAGACTGCGCCCCAATTGGTCAATCTTGCGCGATGAAAGATTGGTGAACGGGTGCACGGTGATGCTGTGGGTGACCCGACCCGATTGGCCGAACACCGGCACCGAGATCGCGCCCACGTAGTTGCGCTGTCCACGCGCTCCTGCTGAATTCGTTGCAGGACCGGTCATTTCGAGCAGCACGTTGTCAAGATTGTCGCGCATCGAATCCGACAGCGCTTCGGTCTGGAGTTTGGTCATCACCGGGATGGCCGACACCATCTCTGGGCTCATCCGTTCCACGCTGAACCCCTGACGTGCAGTGTCATCGAGAAACTCTTCGAGCTGAAGCTGGAATGCCCTGCTGAGCACCCCACTGCGCTCAATCCACGCCAGCCGCTCGTCACGAGATTCCCAGGCGGCATACGCCGGCCCGAATGGCGCCGCAAACGGCAGCCGGTCGCCCACTGCTGCGCGCCATTGGGTGTCGTGCCCGGTAGGCGCAGCTATGAAAGCTGTAATGACCAGTTGGTGTCCCACACGCTCGGACACCGAAGCAGCGTATCCGCCCTCGGCCGCGACGCTCTGAGCTACAGCATGCGCCGCATGCACAACAGACGACGGTTGATCAATCTGCGCGGCCAACCTCGCGAGTGCCATGCCGACCGTAAATGTCTTGTCAATCGGATCACGCGTCGCCCACCCCGCAGCGACAAGCTCTTTCATGATCATGTGTGCCGTCGCCTGATTAAGGTCCAATGCACTCACGATGTCACTGAGGCGAGCAGGCGCACCACCGCGTTCGATCAGCAATTCGACGATATCGATAACCCGGCGGGTGGGCGGCGAGGAACCCGGCACGACATGCACTCCCTGACATGGAAAGTTGAATATTCGAATAGTAGCCGGTGGCATTCCGAAGAGGTCGGCCAAACGGCGATACCCGCCAATGAATCCGAGTCCGAAGCAACCGCACTCGTCCGTCAGGGATCCCGGAACCAAAAACGTCGGACCCGAGGAAAACCTCGGGTCCGACGTCTACTTGCGGTTGATTCAGCGGATCAGAACCAGTCGACCTGCGCCTCGACGGTGGTGCGGTCCAGGCTCGCCAGCAGGTCCAGCTGGGTCGTCACCTTCGGCAGCTCGTAACGGAAGAAGTACTGCGCGGCAGCACGTTTCCCGTCGTAGAAGTTGCCGGTGTTGCCGCCGGCGGCAACCAGCTGCTCCAGCCAGATCCAGGCCATCACGATGTGGCCGGCGGCTTCCAGGTAAGCGGTCGAGTTGGCGAGCGTGGTCTCGGGATCGCCCGCGGCCCACAGCACCGCGGTGACCTCGGCGAGGCGGTCGGTCTGCGCCTGCAGGTCACGCGCGTAGCCGGCCGTCGCCTCCGACTGCAGTGCGGTCTGGACGGTGTCACCGATCCGGCTCTGCAGCAGCTTCAGGCCGGCGCCGCCCTGCATGACCACCTTCCGGCCGAGCAGGTCGATGCCGTGAATGCCATGCGTGCCTTCGTGAATGGCGTTGAGGCGGTTGTCGCGGTACTGCTGCTCGACGTCGTACTCGGTGGTGTAGCCGTAGCCGCCGTGAATCTGGATGCCGAGGTTGTTGGCTTCCAGGCACCACTGCGACGGCCAGCTCTTGGCGATCGGCGTGAGGACCTCGAGCATCAGCTCGGCCTCGTCACGCTCGGCCCCGGTGAAGATCTTGATCTGGTCGACCAGCCGTGCGCAGTACAGGCCGAGCGCCAAAGCGCCTTCCACGTAAGACTTCTGGGCCAGCAGCATGCGCTTGACGTCGGCGTGCTCGATGATCGCGACCTGTGCCCGCGACGGATCCTTGTCGCCGACCGGACGGCCCTGGGTGCGCACCTTGGCGTACTCCAGCGACGTCAGGTAACCGGCGTAGCCGATGGCGGTAGCCATGGAGCCGACGGCCACGCGGGCCTCGTTCATCATGTGGAACATGTAGGCCAGACCGCGGTGCTCCTCACCCACGAGGTAGCCGACGGCGCCGGGCTCGTCGGTGGGATGGTGGCTGCCGTCACCGAAGTTCAGCAGGGCGTTGGTGGTGCCGTGGTTGCCCATCTTGTGGTTGAGGCTGACGAGCGCGACGTCGTTGCGGGTGCCGTCGGTCAGGAACTTCGGCACGATGAACAGCGAGATGCCCTTCACGCCGGGGCCGCCGCCGGGGACCTTGGCCAGGACCAGGTGCACGATGTTCTCGGACAGCTCGTGGTCACCACCGGTGATCCACATCTTGGTGCCGGTGACGCGGTAGGTGCCGTCGGCCGCCTTGGTGGCCTTGGTGCTGATGTCGGCGAGCGACGAGCCGGCGTCCGGCTCGGAGAGGCACATGGTGCCGAAGTAGCGACCCTCGAGCATCGGGCGGACCCAGGTGTCGATCTGCTCTTCGGTGCCGTACTCGGTCAGCAGGTTCGCATTGCCGACGGTGAGGAACGCGTACGAGAAAGTGGCGGGGTTCGCGGCACGGAAGAACGCGGCCGACGACTGCGCAACCACGTTGGGCAGCTGCATACCGCCGACACGCTCATCGAACGAGCTGGCCATCAGGCCCGCGCCGTTGAAGTCGTCCAGCGCCTGCTTGATCTCGTCGATCAGCACGACCTTGCCGCTCTCGTCCACGAACGGCGGGTTGTGGTCGGCCTTCTTGTTGTGCGGCGCGAAGCGCTTGGTGGCGATGTCGGCGCTCAGATCGAGGACGGCATCGAAGGTGTCCCGCGAGTGCTCCGCGAAGTGCTCGTGCTTGGTGAGCTCGACGACGTCAAGCCACTCGTACAGCAAGAAGTCCAGGTCGCGCCGAGACATGAAATCAGTCACTGGGTTCTACCTTCCAATGCAGCCAGACATTAGCAGTCGCTCATTTCCTAAGCGATTGCTAATATCGCCTATCGGTCAGGCCTGTGTCAACTGTGTGTACGATCACGTGCACATGAAGACCGACCGGACGACCGACTCGGCCGCAGCCGAGCGCATCCGGCGGGCGGCCATCGAGGCGTTCGCGGAGTCCGGCTACGGCGGCACCTCGACCCGTCAGATCGCCAAACGCCTCAACATGAGCGCGACGGCCATGTACCCGCATTACCGCTCGAAAGAAGAACTGCTCTACGCCATTGCCCTGGAAGGGCACGGCAGCCTCCTGGCGACGCTGCGCGCCACCGATGATGCCGCCGCACCGAGCGCCGAACGCTTCCACACGGTCGTCGCGGCCTTCGCCACCTGGCATGCGGAAAACAGCAAGCAGGCCAGGGTCGTGCAATACGAACTCCACGGCCTGACCCCGGCTCACTACCGCACTATCGCCCCACTGCGGCACCAGGTCACCGCCGTCATCGCCAACATCATCGAAACCGGCATGGCGACAGGCGAATTCCATGTCGACAACCTCGACGACGTGGTGATGGCGATCTCGTCGCTGTGCGTCGACGTGTGCCGGTGGTTCCCCTCGCGCACGCACCGCGACCCCCACAAACTGGGCGAGATCTACGCCCAGGTCGCCGCCCGTCTGGTGCGCTGACCGCACTCTGCGGAGTTCCGCCGGAAGCGCCGTCGCGCCCCCGATTTTTCGGGTTCTACCTGCCATAACCAGCCAGTGACCGGCGGCCGTCGTGATGTACTTGCTGCCGACGACAGGAGGCCCGATGGTCAACCCTCCACCGGAGGACCGCGAAGAGGTCGCGACGGCGGCCGACGACAGCCCGTCCACCACGGGCGACGCGCCAACGACCGAGGTCCGGTTGCGCCGCGTGCGCGGCAGATTCAGCATCCAGTCGAAGCTCATCACGATGTTGTTGGCCGCGAGCATCGTCTCGGCCGCCATCGTGGGTTTCATCGGATATCAGACCGGGCAGGCCTCGTTGCGCAACGCCGCCTTCGACCGGTTGACGCAGGTCCGTGAGACGCAGGCCCGGCAGTTCGCCGTCCAGGTCACCAATCTGAAGAACGCGCTGCTCATCTACACCAGCGGGCCCGCGATGGCCGAAGCCGTGCAGGCCTTCAGCACCGGATTCAACGAATTGGCCAATGCCACAATCGATCCCGCTGAGCAGAACGCAATCGTCGATTACTACAACCAGGAACTGATCAACCCGGTCGAACGCGCGACGGGCGCCAAGTTGAACCTGAACGTGCTGTTGCCGTCGTCCAACGCGGCCAAGTACCTGCAGGCCCGGTACACCGTCGCCGCGGCTCGGCCGAACGGCCCGCCGCCGCCGCCCGATCCCACCGCCTGGGGCGCCGCCGCCAACCGCTACAACCTGTTCTTCCAAGAGGTCGTGCGGTTGTTCGGCTACGGCGACGCCCTGTTGATCGATGCCGCCGGCAATGTCGTCTACTCAGCCAAGAAGCACGCGGACCTCGGTACGAACGTCCTGTCCGGCCCGTACCAACAGGGCAACCTGCACGACGCCTACGCCAAGGCGATGGGCGCCGACCGCGTCGGGTACGTCGCCATCACCGACTACCAGACCTATCACCCGGCCGCCGACCACCCCATCGCCTGGATGGCAGCGCCGGTCGTTTCGGGCGGGCGCACCGTGGGAGTGGTGGCACTGCAGTTCCCGATCTCCGGGCTGAATGACCTGATGACCTTCAACGGCAAGTGGCAGGCGAACGGTCTGGGCGCCACTGGCGAAACCTATCTCGCCGGGACCGACGACCTCATGCGGTCGAATTCGCGCGTCTTCGAGGAGAATCGGCAGACCTATCAACGCGACGTCGTCGCGGCCGGGACACCGGCCGAGCTGGCGGAGCGGGCCGTCCGGCTCGGCGGTACCACGCTGATACAGCCCGTCGGTGGAGCCGCCACCCGCTTGGCGCAGCGCGGCCAGTCGGGGGTCCTCATCGCCACCGACTACCTCGGCCAGGAGACGCTGCAGTCATATGCGCCCGTGACCGTCGGTCCCGACGTCAATTGGTCGATCGTCGCGAAGATCAACACCGCGGAAGCCTTTGCGCCCGAACGTGTCTTCACCCGGACCATGGGCGTGGCCGTGACCGCGATCGTCATCCTGGACTGCCTGGCCGCCATGGCGCTCGCGCAACTGTTCGTACGGCCCATCCGACGGCTCGAGGCCGGTGCCCAGAAAGTCAGCCGGGGCGACTACGACGCGATGATCCCGGTGCGGACGCGCGACGAATTCGGGGATCTGACCAAGACATTCAACGACATGAGCCGGCTGCTCGGCATCAAGGACGACCTGCTGCGCCGCGAACGCCGGGAGAACGCCCAGCTGCTGCGCTCGCTGATGCCCGAATCGGTCATCGAGCGGTACCGCAACGGCGAGGAGACCATCAGCGAGAACCACCAGGACGTCGCGGTGCTCTTCGCCGACATCGACGGCCTCGACGCGCTCTCCAGTGCGCTGCCGGCCGACGAATTCCTCACCGTGGTCAACGAATTGGTCCGCCAGTTCGACGACGCCGCCGAACGCAGCGGGGTCGAGCCGGTGCGCATCCTGCGCAACGGCTACACGGCGAGCTGCGGTTTGAACGTGCCCCGGCTGGACAACGTCGAGCGCATCGTCAACTTCGCGATCGAGTTGCAGCGCATCGTGGCCCGCCTCAACGACGAGGACAATCTGCAGCTCGGTTTCCGGGCCGGCATCGACACCGGCACCGTCACCAGTGGCCTGGTGGGCGGCGCCACCATGATGTACGACATGTGGGGCAGCGCAGTCGATTTGGCCTATCAGATTCAGGCCGGCGGCGCCGAGCCCGGGATCTACATCACCGGGCGGGTGTACGACGCCGTGCACGACAC
The DNA here is from genome assembly GCF_000686745.1 of Mycobacterium sp. UNC410CL29Cvi84. Classification (NCBI taxonomy): domain Bacteria; kingdom Bacillati; phylum Actinomycetota; class Actinomycetes; order Mycobacteriales; family Mycobacteriaceae; genus Mycobacterium; species Mycobacterium sp. UNC410CL29Cvi84. Next base: position 276,805 of record NZ_JMLM01000007.1, on the reverse strand, counting down.
CCACCGGTTCACACCGGCCGGGCAGCACACGGTCGACGACGTCGAAGAGCCCATCTGGCGACTGGCCGGGCGGCGGTAACCCGTGTACTCCTCCGGTTCGTCATGGTTCCTGTGGGTCGCAGCCATCGCCATCGGGCTACCTGTCGGCCTGATCATCCTGACCGAGTGGCGCCGCTCCCTGATCCGCCGGCGCAGCCCGCTAGCCGCGCCCGTCGGGCTCCTGCGCACGTATCTGCTGCCGGTGATCGCCGTGCTGCTGTTGATGCTCAAGGTCGCCGTCGTCCCCGCCCGCGACGTTCCCATCCGGATCGTGGCGACCGTCCTGGTGTTCCTGGTGCTGCTGCTGGTGCTGTCCGGCTTGAGCAACACGATGTTCGCGAACGCCCCGGAAACCTCGTGGCGCAGCCGCATCCCCCGCATCTTCCTCGACGTGGCCCGGATGGTGCTCATCATCCTGGGCTTGGCGGTGATCTCCCGCTATATCTGGGGCAGCAACGTCAAGGGCGTCTTCACCGCGGTCGGCGTCAGCTCGGTGGTCCTCGGCCTCATGCTGCAGCACTCCGTCGGGCAGATCGTGTCCGGGTTGTTCATGTTGTTCGAGCAGCCGTTCCGGATGGGCGACTGGCTGGACACCGCCGCGGCGCGTGGCCGCGTCGTCGAAGTCAACTGGCGCGCCGTGCACATCGAGTCCAGCACCGGCGTGCAGATCACCCCCAACTCGGTGCTGGCCGGCACGTCGTTCACCAACCTGAGCCGGCTGGCCACCTCGCACACGACCGTCACCACCACGTTCGCCGCCACTGACCCGCCCGATCAGGTGTGCGCGATGCTCACCCGGATTGCGGCCGCCCTGCCCAACCGCGGCGACGACGTCGAGCCCAGCACGGTGCCCATCGGCGATCACAAGTACCGCACCACCATCGGTCTCAAATCGCCCGGGGACGACGACGCCGTGCAGGCCACCTTCCTGCGCTGGGCCTGGTACGCGGCCCGGCGCGACAAGCTGCACCTCGACGGTGTGGCCGACGACTACTCCACCCCCAAACGTGTCGACGAAGCGCTCGAGGAGGCGGCGGCGGCCGCACTCCGGCTGAACAAGGCCGACCAGCAGGCTCTCGCCCCGTACGCACGCCTGATCCGGTACGGCACCGGCGAGCTCATCCAGGCGCCCGGCGAGGTCCCGAAAACCATCAACGTGGTGGTGTCAGGCCGGGTCCGGTTGACCGTGCCGACGGCCGATGGTTCGGTCGCCGGCGTGCGCAGCCTCGACAAGGGGGCGCTCATCGGCGTCGCCGCGTTCACCCACCAGGCCAACCTCGCCTACGTGCACGCCCTCGACGAAGTCACCCTGCTGCAGATCGAGCACGACGAAATCCAGCGCCTGCTCACCGACCGGCCCCAACTGTCCCGGGAGTTCGGCCGCCTCATCGACGAACGGCGGAGCGAGGCCAGGGCAACCATCAGATCCGCGGGGAAAGCGGACCGCGCCAAGGTGATTCGTGATGCCGGGGCCGCACAACTCGGCACTGCCGGTGGAGCCAAGGGGTTGGATTCCCCTTAGCCCCCGTCACGCGGTGCCGGCGGCGACGCTCAATTCACCGGCCAGCTCGCGCCGCAGCACCTTGCCCGTCGGCGAGGTCGGCAACTGGTCGCGGAACACCACGCGGTCGGGGGTTCGGGAGCCACGCAGGGCCGCCCGTACGTACTCGCGTAGTTCCTCGGGGTCGGGTGAGGTGTCCGCTTCCGGGACGACGACCGCGACCATGATCTGCCCCCATTCGGGGTCCGGCACACCGACCACCGCGACGTCGCACACGTGGGGATGTTCGACGAGGACGTCCTCCAGCTCGGCGGGCGCGATGTTCTCTCCCCCGCGGATGATGGTGTCGTCGGACCGGCCGTTGATGAACAGGAAGCCCTCGGCGTCCAGCCAGGCGAGGTCGCGCGTCGGGAACCAACCGTTCTCGTCGAGCACCGACCCGATGCCGGTGTACTTGCCCGACACCTGCTCACCCCGGATGAACAGCTCACCGATCTCGCCGTGGCCCAACGGCTTACCGTCTTCGGCGCGGATCTCCACCTCGATACCCGGCACCGGCCTGCCGACCGAACCCAAGCGCCGCTTGACGTCCGGGTCCGGTGATTCGTGGGCGTTGCGGTGGTCCTCGGGGGTCAGGACGGCGATGGTCGAACTCGTCTCGGTCAGCCCGTAGGCGTTGACGAATCCGACGTCGGGCAACAGGTCGAGCGCTCGCCGGACCAGTGGCAGTGGCACCTTCGACCCGCCGTAGGCCAGGTTGCGCAGGGAACTCGGGGCCGGCGCGCCGCGCACGAGTTCGGCGACGATGCGGTCCAGCATCGTGGGTACCACGGTGCCCGACGTGACGCTTTCCGCGTTCGCCAGGCGCAGCCATTCGGCGGCCTCGAATTTGGTCAGGTACACCATCTTTCGGCCCGCGTACAGGTTCGACAGCGCCGCGCTCACGCCGGCGATGTGATACGGCGGCACGCAGATCAGCGCGGCATCCTGCGCGTCTGCAGAATCGAATTCCACAGTCCCGGTGATGTAACTCGTCAGGTTGTGATGGGAGAGCTCGACGGCCTTCGGCTTGTTGGTCGTGCCGGAGGTGAACAGCACGATGGCGACGTCGTCCGGGTCCGCGAATTCGGCTGCGGGGTCCGCGGTGGTCGCCGCGTCGACGAAGGCCTTCGATTCCATTGCGCGACCGAAGGTCTCGGCGACATCGGCGAATTCCTCGTCATAGATCACCAGCGGATCGGGCAGGCGTGCGATGAGTTCGCGCAACGCGCCCGGGCTGAGCCGGTAGTTCAGCGGCGTCAGCGGACGGTTCGCCCGCGCCGCGGCGAAGATGAGCAGGGGCAGCATGGCGCCGCCGGTCCCGATGTACGCGACGCTGCCGGCGCCGGACTCGGCGACCACGCCACCACCGCCGTCGGCGAGGCGGTTCAATTCAGCTGTGGTCCAGCGGGTTTCGCCGGAGACGACGGCGGCACGGTCCGAATTGGCCGATGCCGCCATGTCGAGCAGGATCGCGAGACTCAATGAACACTCCTTGTCGTACGACGCGCCAACAGCGGCCCGGCCCGCGCAACCAGGGCATCCTTCGTGACCTTCCCGGTGGCGTTCTGCGGCAGCTCGGCGACGAACTCGACGAACCGCGGCGCTTTGAACCCCGCCATCCGCTGCCGGCTCCACGTCACCAACTGCTGCTCGGTGACCGGCGACGCCGGGACCACGAAGGCCATACCGACCTGCCCCAGTCGGTCGTCGGGAACGCCGATGACCGCGACCTGATCCACCGCCGGATGCTCGAGCAGATAGCCCTCGATCTCCGCCGGATACGCATTGAAGCCGCCGACGATGAACATGTCCTTCTTGCGGCCGACGATGCGCAACCGGCCACCGTCGTCGAACGATCCGAGATCGCCGGTGTGCAACCAACCATCGGCGTCGATGGCCTCCGCAGTGGCGATCGGATCGTCAAAGTAGCCGGCCATCACGGTATAGCCGCGAACCAGGACCTCCCCGTCATCAGCGATCCGCACCTCGACGCCGTCCGACGGTCGGCCCACCGTGGTGGCGATGTCTTCGAACGAATCGCCCGGCCGTGACATCGTGGCCGTGCCGCATTCGGTCAGGCCGTACCCGGTGGCGAGCGCCTCGAACGGCAACTCGTGCAGCACGCGGCGCACCAACTCCACCGGGATGTCGGCGGCTCCCGTGACGCCGGCCCGCAATGTCGCGAGCCTGGACTTGTCGGGTACGGCGAGCAGTGAGTGATACAGCGTCGGCGGTCCGGGCAGTACCGTGACGCGTTCCCGCTCAACGAGTTCCACCACAGTATCGACATTGAATACGGCCATGGGCAGCATCGTCGCGCCGCGGATCATCGCCGCGATGATGCCCGCTTTGTAGCCGAAGGTATGGAAGAACGGATTGATGATCAGGTACCGATCACCGGCGCGGAGACCGACCCGGTCACACCATTCGGCGTACTGGCGCAACGTCTGCCGGTGGTTCATCATCACGCCCTTGGGACGGCCGGTGGTGCCCGACGTGTAGATGATGTCGGCGATGTCATCGCCGTCGATGTCGCGGCACTCGAATGGCTCGGCGTCGTCGAGAAATCCCAACTTCAGGTCGATGGCCGGGACACCCGCGGGCACCGCGAAATCCTGTCCGAGGAAACCCTTCTCGACCAGTACTGCCTTGGCGCCACTGCGCGTGATGATATCGGCGGCTTCTTCGGTCTTGAACCGGGTGTTGACCGGGACCACTATCCCGCCCGCGGTCACCACGCCGAGCGCGGCGATCACCCAGTGAGCGGAGTTCGGCGCCCATATGGCCACGCGGTCACCTTTGTCGACACCCAGCGTATGGAAGGCCCCGGCCGCTCGCCGGATGCGCTGCGCCAGTTCGGTGTACGACAGCCGCAATGGCCCGTCGACCAGAGCCTCGGCGTCGCCGAATCTGTCGGCGGCGCTGAGCGCCATGTCCGGAATCGTGTGCCACGTCATGACCGAAGTCCTTGGCGCACCAGGAATTTCTGCACTTTGCCGCTGGCGGTCCGCGGATAGTCCGCCACCTCGCGCACTTCTTCCGGCCACTTCTGGCGTGCCACGCCAGCGGCCGCGAAGTGTTCGCGCACCTGCTGCAACGTGGGCAGGACGTGGCCGGGCCGCACCCGCACCACGGCGGCCACGCGCTCCCCCAACCGGACGTCGGGCGCGGCCACGACCACTGCATCGGCGATGCCCGTCATGCCCAGCAGCACCTCTTCGACCTCCACGGCGCTGACGTTCTCGCCACCGCGGATGATCACATCGGATTTACGGTCGGTGATGGTGAGATATCCGTCGTCGTCGAGGAATCCGATGTCACCGGTGCGGTACCAGCCCTCATCGTCGAACGCCTTCGCGGTGAGCGTGTCGTCGGTGTAGCCAAGGCACAGATCAGGGCCGCGGCTGAAAATCTCGCCGTCCTCATTGAGCCGAATCTCCACGCCGGGCCGGGGATCGCCATCGGTGAAGAGGCGCTTGTCCTCGGGTGCACTCGGATGAGTACCGGTGATCGACGGGTGTTCGGTGCTCCCATAGGCGCGGTAGACGAAGACGCCGAGATCCGAGAGCCGGCGCGTCACGGCCGCCGGCACCGACGACCCGCCCAGGCCAACGGTTTTCAGCAGCGAACGGTGTTCGTCGGTGCAGTCGGGATGGTCGAGCAGACTGGTCACGAAGTACGGCGGCCCGCCGCCGACCGAAAGCCCATCGCGCTTCATCAACGCCAGCACTTGGCCCGCGTCCCAGTTGTCGCAGAGGTTGATGGGCCGTCCCTCCAGCACCGGAATGAGGAACGCCCCGACCATGCCGATGAAATGGCCGACGGGAGCGACGGTCAACTCCTTGCCGCGCTTGGTGGGGTACCCGGCGTTGAGCTGGCGCGTCTCACAGACCAGCGACTGGTGGCTGTGCACGACGCCTTTCGGATTGCTCGTCGTGCCGGAGGTGTACGCGATGAGCGCCGGTGCCGAGGGCTCAACCGCCAACGTCCCTGCCATCGGTTCGTCGGCGAGCAGGTCGTCGAAGTCCCGGCCCACCACCGCGACGATCGGCACGTCGGCGCACAGGTCGGCGTGGTACGCGGGGCGGCCGGCATTGTCGGCCGTGATGAAGACGCGCGGCGCGGCATCGGCCAGGATGTGGGCCAATTCCTTGCGCCCGTAGAAGTGCACGATCGGCACGACGACCGCGCCCAGGAATGCCGACGCCCAGAACACCGCGGCGGCTTCCATCCAGTTCGGCAGTTGGAAAGCGACGACGTCGCCGGGGCCCACGCCGCGGGCCCGCAGGCCTGCCGCGAGCCGGCGGGCCACCCGCTCGGCCTCGGCGTAGGTACCCGACCAGCCCCGGACAGCCGAGTGGATCCGGAAGTCGGCGTCTGGCGCGGACCGCAGACCGGCGGCCAGCAGGTCGCCGACGGTCTCGCTGGTCCACCAGCCGTTGTCTCGGTAGCGGGCGGCGAGACCGGCCGGCACTGTGCGGTTTACGGGGCTGCGGAGACCAGTCATGACGCTGGTGATGTTATTCTCCAAAAGAGAGAATGCCAATATCAGTTAGGTGGCACATGCAGGGCGAGCGAAGCGACAGTGCCGTGAACGTGGAGTTCGACGGCGGGTTGGCGGTGCTGACCATCGACCGGCCGCACGCCCGCAACGCCATTTCACTGGACACGATGGACCAGCTGAATGCCGCGCTGGACACCGTCGCCGAGGCCCGGGTGCTGGTGGTCAAGGGCGCCGGTGAGCGCGCCTTCGTCTCGGGCGGTGACCTCAAAGAGCTGGCCGCCATCACGACGCACGACGGCGCCGCCGAGATGGCGTGGCGGATGCGCGCGATCTGCGACCGGCTGGTGAATTTTCCCGGCCCGGTGATCGCTGCCCTCAACGGTCATGCGCTCGGCGGGGGTGCGGAGTTCGCCACCGCTGCCGACATCCGGCTGGCGGCCGACGACATCAAGATCGGCTTCAACCAGGTGACATTGCAGATCATGCCGGCGTGGGGCGGCGCCGAACGGCTCGCCGCCCTGGTGGGCACCGGCCGGGCGCTGCTGCTCGCGGGCACCGGCGAAATCCTGACGGCCGGCGATGCCGAGCGAATCGGCTTGGTGGACAGGGTCTTCGAACGGTCACGCTTCGAAGACGGCTGGCGCCAGGTGGCCCAGGCACTGACAGCTGCGCCCGTGCGCGACATCAAGCGCGTCGTCCGCGGACTGCCGCCTGCCGACGCTGTCGACGCCTTCGCTCGGCACTGGGTCGCCGACGAGCACTGGGCGGCCGTCGACAACCGCACCAAACCGGTGCAGAGTCTTGACGCCGGACGCTCAGTCTGACGCGCCACCGGCTGTCAGCCGCGTCCGTAGTTCACGTTTGAGCACCTTGCCGTAGCTGTTCTTGGGCATCTCGTCGAGGTACACGTAGCGCTTCGGCCGCTTGAAGCGCGCGATGCGGTCGAGCAGGTGGGCATCCAGCTCGTCGGCCGGTGCGGCGCCGACGATGAACGCGACGACGATCTCACCCCACTCGGCATCGGGCGCACCGACCACCGCGGCCTCGGCGACATCGGGGTGCTCCAGCAGCACTTCCTCGACCTCCCGCGGATAGATGTTGCTGCCGCCACTGATCACGACGTCCTTCGACCGGTCGCGCAGCGTCAGGTACCCGCGATCGTCGAACGAACCCATGTCCCCGGTGTACAGCCAGCCACCCCGCAACGCGTCGGCGGTGGCCGCGGGGTTGTGCCAGTAGCCGGCCATGACAACGTCACCGCGACAGACGATTTCACCGATCTCACCGATACCGGCGCGGCTGCCGTCCGGCCGCAGCACAGCCACCTCGACACCGGAACGGGCGTAACCGACCGAGCCGAGGACCGCGTCGTCACCGGATTCGTGGTCGGTGCGGCGAAGCCCGGTGATCGTCATCGGCGCCTCCCCCTGCCCGTACAACTGCGCGAACACCGGGCCGAACGCGGCCGTCGCCTTCTTCAGACCGTCGAGGTACATCGGGCCGCCCCCGTAGATGACGGTCCGCAGATTGCGCGGCTGGGCGCGGCCGGTGCCGACGAGACGTGCCACCATGGTCGGAGCGAGAAACGCACTGCTGCCGGGGTGGTGGTCGCAGAGGTCGAGGAACTCGTCCGGGTCGAACGCGCCGGACTCGGGGATGACCTGGCGCGCGCCGCGCAGCACGTAGGGCGGTATGTACAGCCCGGATCCGTGCGACATCGGGGCCCCGTGCAGCAGGCTGCAGTTCTCGTCGGGGTCGTCGAGGTCGGCCAGGTGGGCGAGCGTCATGGCCATCAGGTTGCGATGCGACAGCATCGCGCCTTTCGAGCGTCCTGTCGTGCCGCTGGTGTAGAACAGCCAGGCCAGTGCTGCCGGGTCGGTGTCCGGTGGCGCGCTGGGCGGTGCGGCCAGGCGGCGCGAATAGCCCTCGGCACCAATGACTTCCGATGGCCACTCGAGGCGGGCCGCAATGGCCGGCGACGCGAAGACCAGCGATGCGCCGCTGTCGTCGAGGATTTGCGCCATCTCGCGCGCGTGCAGTTTGTAGTTGATGGGGACCGCCACACACTGCGCGGCCCAAATCGCGAACAGCAGCTCGACGATCTCGGGACGGTTCTCGCTGGCGATCGCGATCCGCGCACCGGGCGGGCCGAGACCGGCGGCCAGGCGTAACGCACGCTCCCGCAGCTCCTTCCAGGTGTACAGCTGCGACTGTCCGCGATACACCGCGCCGCGGTCACCGAATCGGGTGGCAGCAGAATCCAGCAGCGCGAACATGTTCACCGCGCGACCCACTCCGAGTCCAGTGCACGGTCCGACAGGTACTTGGTGGCGCTCCACCCGCCGTCGACGACGATGGTCTGGCCGTTGATGAAACTGCCTGCCTCCGAACAGAGAAAGGCCACAGTGCCGGCGATGTCCTCGACCCGGCCGAGCCGCTGGTGCGGCGTCATCTCGACATTGATCTTGCGGAACCGGTCGTCTTCCAGCCGGTGGGCGACCATCGGCGTCACCGTCACCCCCGGCGCCACCGCGTTGCACCGGATGCCCTGCGCGCCGTACTGGCATGCGATGTGTGTGGTCAGCGCGGTCAGCCCGCCCTTGGCCGCCGAGTACGCACCGCCGCGCAACCCGCCGACAACCGCGAAGGTCGATGTGACGTTGATGATCGCCGATCCGGGAGCCAGGTGCGGGATGACCTCACGGGCCAGGCGGAAGGGCGCGCGCAGCATCAGGCCGAGCGCATAGTCCAGCGCATCATCGTCGGTCTCGTGTAACGGTTTCGGGCTGCCGACGCCGGCGTTGTTCACCAGGAAGTCGATGCGTCCCCATCGGTTCAGTGCGGCCTCGACGATGCGGGACGGCGCGTCGTTGTCGGTGAGGTTCACCGCGACGGTGGCGATGCGCTCCGGGTCGGCCCGCTGCAGGTCCGCCAGGCGGTCCTCGTCCCGGCCGGTGCCGAGGACGGCGATGCCGGCCGCAGCGAGCGTTGTCGCGCACCCGAATCCGATCCCGCTGCTGGCGCCTGTGACTATCGCTACCTGCATGTCAGCCTCGCTCTGATCTGGTGCTTGAGTACCTTGCCCGCATCGTTCTTCGGCAACGTCTCCCACGTCTCGACCTGCTCAGGGATCTTGAATCGGGCAATCCCCTTGGCCGTGAGGAACGTTCGCAGATCGGCGATCCCCGGGCCCGAACCGGCGGCCGGCACGATCACCGCGCACGCGCGCTCCCCCGTCCGCTCGTCCGGCAACCCGACGACGGCGACCTCCGCGATGCCCGGGTGGCCGACCAGGATGTCCTCGACTTCCTTGGGCGCGATGTTCTCCCCGTTGCGGACGATGATGTCTTTCGCCCGACCCGTCACCACCAGGCAGTCACTGTCCCACCGGCCGAGGTCGCCGGTCCGGAAATACCCTTCGGCATCACGGAATTCATCCTCGGCGTGCCGATAACCGAGAAGCATCTGGGGACCCCGCACCCGGATTTCGCCGTCGACGAGTCTGATGTCGGCGATCCCGGCACGGCCGTCGGTGTCCGCGGCGGCATCGGGATCATCCAGCGCGCCGACGGTGGTGACCGGAACCTCGGTGGACCCGTAGACGCGGCTGACTTTGGCGCGCGCGAAATACGCAGTGGCTCTGCGGATCAACGACGGCGGTACCGAGGCGCCGCCGCAGATGAAGACCTTCAGATCGGGCAGCCGGGTGCCGGCGCGCTCGGCCGCCGCCAGAATCTGTTCGAGGAACGGTGTCGCGCCGGCGATGTGCGTGCAGCGCTGCGCGGTCATCAGCGCGACTGCCGCGTCGGCGTCCCAACGTTCCATGAGCACCGCGGTGGTGCCCAGCAACAACGGGCATTCGAACGCGTAGATGGAGCCGCCGATGTGGGCGACCGGCGAGGGGACCAGGAACGCGTCACCGGGCTCGATGAGCCAGTGGTCACGGAGTTGCCCGATCAGTGCGCCGATCGAATCGTGGCTGTGCAGCACGCCTTTGGCTCGCCCGCTGGTGCCCGAGGTATAGAGCAGCAGCGCAGGGTCCTCGGGCACGACCGCCGGGAACTCCCGTGGTGCCCCCGCCGGCAGTGCACCGTCGCCCACCACGACGATCTCCGGTGGCGCATCCATGTCCGCCGTCACTCGCGAGAGCATCGCGATATAGTCGTGGCCGCGAAACTCTTTGGGGATGAAGATCATCCGGCAGTTCGCATCGGCGAGGATGAATGCCAGCTCACGGTCGCGCAGCGACGGCAGGATCGGGTTCACCACCATCCCGGCCAGCAGCGCGCCGAGGTAGACGACGGCAGCCTCCGACCAATTCGGCAGCATGAACGACACCACACTGCCGCGCGGCAGGCGTTCGGCAAGGTAAGCGGCAAGCCCGAGGGCCTCGTCGTGCAACGCCGTGCCGGCGACGCGGTGCGCGCCGTCGACCAGGACGGTCCGGTTGTCGTCCGCGAGTGTGCGGAGACCATCGATGATCGTGCGCATCACCGCCTCAGCTCTTGACCCGCCGCATCGTCATCGAATGCCGGTACCGCGCCGCGGGATGCGTGTTGACGGTGACCTGGGCGACGTCGCCGTCCGACGTCCGGTAGGTACGCCGCATCTGCAGCGCCGCGGTCCCGGCCTCCACCTTGAGCTGCGCCGCCGGCTCCGGCGTCACGACCACCGCCGAAATCTCCTGGTGCACTTCGGCGATACTCACCCCGAACAGATCCTCGATCAGCGGGAAGATCGGTCCCGAGTGCCGGTGCAGTAACCGGCCCACGGCCGCGAACTCCCGGTTGATGTAGTACTCGGTCCGGCAGATGGGCGCATCATCACCACGGCGAAAGCCGTCCACCGCCAACCACTGGGAACCGGCGACCAGCCCGGTCCTGTTCTCGAGGCCGGGGTCGATGGTGACCATGGTGGTGGACACGATCTCGAACTGGGCGCCTTCGGCGAAGGCCAGCAGATCGTCGATCGACATCACGTCCTGTGCGTAGGTGTTCGCCACCGACCTGGGCACCACCAACGTTCCGGCGCGTGGCTTCGACTCGACCAGGTTGTCATCGCGGAGTCGTCGCAGTGCTTCCCGAACGGTGTAGCGGGACACCGCGAATCGCTCACAGAGTTCGTGTTCGGTCGGCAGCTGCGAGCCCACGGGATAGATCCCGTCGACGATCTCCTTCCGCAGGGTGCGGGCCACCTGCAGATAGCGGTGTTCGGTGGTGGCGGCGGTCATGAGAGCTCCCGAGACAGGGCCAGCACACTGCCATCGCCGTCTGCCGAAACGTAGAGCGTGCCGTCGGGCCCGACGGCGATGCCCGCGAACGGGCCCTGGGGCCCGGAGAACGGTGGCAACCCCTTGAGCGGTTTCGGCACGACACCGGGTGGCGCACCGATGGGCAAGTTCGTGGCAATGGTGTTGCACGACAGGTCGTTCAGGTCGATCACGACCACCTCCTTGGCGCCCGCGTCGACGAGGTACAGGAGACCTCCGGCGACAGCGATGCCCTGCGGAGCACTGAGTCCGTCGGCCACGACGTCGAGGGACGAGCCGCCCAGCTTCAGCACCCGGCCCGCCGCGGACTCCGCGACCAGCACGCCGCCGTCGGGCGCGAACGCCACACCCACCGGGTCGAGCAGCCCGGTAGCCAGCACCTCCACCGAGCCGTTGCGCAGCGCCAGCACCCGGCCGGTGCCGAGTTCGGCGACGACGACGGTGGCGCCATCGACCGCAACGCCGTAGAGCTGGTCGAAACCCTCTGCCAGGACCTCGGTTTCGGCGCGGTCGGGCGCATACCTGCTGACCTGACCGCCAGAGGTCGTGACCACGAACTCCCCTGCGCCACACGGTGCCAGGCCCCTCATGAACCCGGGATAGCCCGGCGAGAACAGCATCCCCACCGTGTTCAACGTGCCATCGGCGCCGACGGCATAGAAGTACGTGCCATCGGCGACATACAGCTGCCCGTCGGCGGCTACCGCGAGGTCCAGCGGCCAGTTCAACCCACCCGGCAGTAGAGCCCGAGTCGAGCCGTCAGCAAGGATCTCGGTGATCTCACCGGTGAAATTCGATGCGAACAAACGCCTTCCGACGAACGTCAGGTTGTCCAGGCCCGGCGACAACTGCGCCAGCACCTGCTGCTCACCGCTGCGCGGATCGATGCGGAGTACCTGGCCGGTCGCCACCTGAGTGGAGACGAGGAAGCCGTCTGCGTCGAACTTGACGGCGTCGGGCACCCCGAGGCTCGCCGCAACCCGCTGCGGCTCACCACCATCCGGGTCGATCCGCCAGATCTCATTGGCGCTCAGCAGCGGGAAGTACAGCATGCCGTCGGGACCGACTTCCATCGCGTTCGGTGACGGCAGGTCGTCCAGCAGGATTCGCGACACTCCCCCGGCGCGGTCGAGTTCCAGCAGCCGTCCGCCGTCACGGCATTCGTTGACGAACAAACGATCCTGATGCACGGTGATGCCGTTGGCACTGGGCAGGTCGTCCCGCAGCACGCGGGTCCGGCCGGCCGGTTCGAGCACGCTCACACGACCGTCCATCACCTCGGTGGCGTACAGGTTCCCGGCCCCGTCGAACGCGACGTCGTCGGGCGCGATGATGTCGCCACCTTTGGCGGCCACCGTCTCCAGCGCTCCGGTAACCGGATCGAGCGCGCTGATCTGGCTGCCTGTCACCTGCGCGACATAGATGCGCCCGTCCGGACCGGTGCGTAGTCCGTTCGCGCCGAACAGCCGACTCGACGCGGTCACCCGCTCCAGACGCCAGCCCTGCGCAACGCTCGGTTCGGTCGCGATGTAGCGGCTCATGCCGGGCGACGGTATCAAGCGACAGTAGTCCAGACAATAGGGCGATTGGTTCCCGCCGAACCTCTTGACTAGCCAATTCTCGCTGCGGAATAGTGTTCTCCAATATGCAGAACACGCTATGTTGTCCGGACAATTAGCATGTCGGCCACAGAACTCTTGAGGTTGGACGGCCGCGTGGTCGTCGTCTCCGGCGCCGGCGGCGGAGGCATCGGCACCGCCGTGACCCGGATGGCCGCGGAAGCCGGAGCCACGGTCGTCGCCGTCAGTCGCTCACGGGAGAACCTCGACGCGCACGTCGCCCCGCTGGCCACCGCAGGCCTCGCCGTTGTCCCCGTCGCCGCGGACGCGTCGACCGACGACGGCATCGCGGCGATCACCGACGCGGTACGACGCACCGACGGTGCACTGCACGGCCTCGTGAACGTCGCCGGCGGCGCCGATCCCGACACCTGGATGCCCTCGACGCGGGTGAGCCGCGCCGATTGGCGGGAGCTCTTCAGCCGCAACCTGGAGACGGCGTTCTTCATGAGCCAGGCAGTCAGCCGGGAACTACGCGCGGCACGCCGTCCCGGGTCGATCGTCTCCGTGTCCTCGGTCAGCGGCATGAACACCGCGCCGTTTCACATCGCCTACGGCACAGCCAAGGCCGCCATCGTCGCGATGACCCGGACCATGGCCGTGGAGCTCGCGGCCGACGGCATCCGCGTCAACGCCGTCGCTCCCGGCGTCACGCAGACCGTCGCCTCGGCCACCTACGTCGATGACGACCCGGAACGCGATCGCGCGGCCATTGCCATGGGACGCCGCGGCACACCCGAAGAACAGGCGGGCGCAATCCTTTTCCTGCTGTCGGACCTGTCGAGTTACGTCACGGGACAGACACTGCTGGTCGACGGCGGCCTGAACCTCAAGTGGAGCCACCTCGGCGCGGACCACACCTCGCTGTTCCTCAAAGACGAGACCTTCCGCGCGACGATCAAGGAGATGTGATGGAGGAACTGTCACAGCCGACCACGATCGGCGTCGAAGCCTATGTCAGCCCCGAGTACGCGCGTGCCGAACGGGATCGGCTGTGGCGCAAGGTCTGGCAGCAGGTGGGACGCGTCGAGGAGCTGCCGGAGGTCGGCAGCTACCTGACCTACGACATCCTCGACGACTCGATCATCGTGGTGCGGACAGGACCCGATGAGTTCGCCGCCCACCACAACGTCTGTGTGCATCGCGGGCGCCGGCTGATCGACACCCCGGCGGGTGCGAAGAACGCCTGCGGGCGCAGCCACAAGAGCTTCGTGTGCGGATTCCACGGCTGGACCTACGGGCTCGACGGTGCCTGTACCCACATTCGCGAGCAGGATGACTGGCAGGGGGCGCTGACCCCGGAGAACACGCACCTGGCGCCAGTGCGCGTCGACACGTGGGGCGGCTGGCTGTTCATCAACATGGACAGCGACTGTGAACCGTTGGCGGACTACCTCTTTCCCGCCGCGAAGATCCTCGACCCGTTCCGGCTGGACAACATGCGCTACAAGTGGCGCAAATGGCTGAACTTCGACTGCAATTGGAAAGTCGCGATGGAGGCCTTCAACGAGACCTACCACGTGTTCACCACTCATCCGGAATTCAACCGGTTCGGCGAGTTCAAGGGCTGGGCCAAAGCGCAGGGCCGGCACAGCAACATCGGCTACGACGCCCCCAAGGGCATGGACGAGACCAAGTCCAAGATCCGGCTGGGCATCGGCGACCCCCGCGTCTCGACCGCCGAAATGCAGGTCTACACAATGGAAGAGACCAACGCGACCACCACGCAGACGCTGGTGGAGGCCGCCAAGCGGCTGGTCGACGAACTGCCGGAGGACACCCCGGCGGACAAGGTGCTCGAGCACTGGCTGTCCTCGGCGCGCCGCGATGACGCGGCGCGCGGCGTCATCTGGCCGACCATCCCCGCCGATGTCCTGGGCCAGAGCGGCACGGCATGGCAGATCTTCCCGAATTTCCAGATCGGCCAGGGCCTGACCAGCGCGCTGTGCTACACCGCGCGGCCGGATCCGGGCTATGACCCGAACAAGTGCATATTCGAGGTCGCGGTGTTCGAGCTGTACCCGAAAGGCGAAGAGCCGCAGACGCAGTGGGAGTACACCCCGAAGGACAGCCCGAACTGGCTGTCGGTGCTGCCGCAGGACTTCTCGAACATGGCCGCGGTGCAGCAGGGCATGAAATCCGCCGGCTTCCCGGGCACCAAGCCCAATCCCTACCGAGAGCGCAGCACCGTGAATCTGCACCACCAGCTGTCGAAGTACATGGGCACCGGCGAACCGCAGGAGTTGCGATGACGTTGTTCGACACCTGTGGGCCCACCCAGACGCCCGACGACGTGGACATCGACGCGATGCGCGAGAAGTACGCGTACGAGCGCGCGAAGCGGGTGCGACCGGAGGGCTCGGCTCAATACCTGGAAGTCAAAGACGATTTCGCGGATTTCGCGGACGTCGATCCGCACACGCCGGTCACGCCGCGCGCCCCGATCGATGCGGACCTCGAGGTGGCGATCCTGGGCGGCGGGATCGCCGGGCTGCTGGCGGGCGCCTACCTGACCAAAGCCGGCGTCGAGGACATCCACGTCATCGAGGCCGGCGGCGACTTCGGCGGGGTGTGGTACTGGAACCGCTTCCCCGGAATCCAGTGCGACAACGACGCCTACTGCTACATTCCGTTGCTCGAAGAGCTGGGCTTCATGCCGTCGAAGAAGTTCGCCGACGGCGCCGAAATCCTCGCGCACTGCCAGCACATCGGCAAGCACTTCGGGCTCTACGACGGTGCCCTCTTCTCGACCCAGGTGCGCACCGTGCGCTGGGATGAGGACATCAAGCGGTGGCGGCTGTCGACCAATCGCGGCGACGACATCCGGGCCCGTTTCGTGGTCATGACGCAGGGCTCGTACAACCGGCCGAAACTGCCGGGCATCCCCGGGATCAAAGACTTTCGCGGGCACGTCTTTCATTCCGCGCGTTGGGATTACCAGTACACCGGCGGAGACGCGAGCGGTGGGCTCGACAAGCTCGCCGACAAGCGCGTCGCCCTGGTCGGCACAGGCGCGACGGGAGTGCAGCTGGTCCCGCACCTCGCCCGGGATGCCCGGCACCTCTATGTCTTTCAGCGCACGCCGTCGTCGGTGGACTTCCGCGGCAATCAACCCACCGATCCGGCGTGGGCACAGTCGCTGCAGCCCGGCTGGCAGGCCGAACGCAAGCGGAACTTCCACCGGTGGTCACCCTTCGAAGGCGTGGTGTTCGATGCTCCGGACCAGGTCTGCGATTTCTGGACCGAGCTGGGCCGCAATCTCACGGCCCGCATCGCGGCGAGCCCCGACCCCACCGCCCTCGGCGTCGAACAGATCATGGCGATGCGCGAGGAAGAGGACTACAAGATCATGGAGCGGCTGCGCCGCCGCATCGCCGATGTCGTGGACGACCCCGGCACCGCGGAGGCGCTCAAGCCGTACTACCGATTCATGTGCAAGCGGCCGACGTCCAGCGACGAGTACCTGCCGAGTTTCAATCGGGCCAACGTCACGCTGGTCGACGTCTCGGCGTCGCAGGGCGTGGAGCGACTCACCCCGGCCGGAATCGTCGCCAATGGCGTTGAGTACGAGGTGGATTGCGTGATCTTCGCCAGTGGCTTCGAGATCTCCACCGAGATCAGCCGCCGCTACGCGATGGAGACGATCGAGGGCCGCGGCGGCGTGTCTCTGTTCGACCACTGGCGTGACAGCTACCAGACGCTCCACGGGATGACGAGCCGCGGCTTTCCCAACCAGTTCCACACCGGCTTCATCCAGGGCGGTGTGTCGGCCAACACCACCGCCATGTTCGAGCAGCAGGCCGAGCACATCGCCTACATCATCGCCGAGGCCATCAAGCGCGGCGCCGCGACCGTGGAGCCCAGCCAGGCCGGCCAGGACGCGTGGGTGGCCACCATCCGCGAACTCGCCTTCGACAACTCGGCCTTCGACAACAGTTGCACGCCTGGCTATTACAACAACGAGGGCCGCGGGTTCGGCGCCGCCACCCGATCCTTCCTGGGCGAGGTGTACACGCCCGGCTTCTACGCCTTCGACGACCTGCTGAAGGCCTGGCGCGACGCCGGCGACCTCGACGGCCTGGAGTTGGGAGACTAGATGCCCGACTCGAGATTCGAGGGTCGCGTCGCGATCGTCACCGGTGCGGGCCGGGGACTCGGGCGCGCATACGCCCGGTTACTGGCATCTCGCGGCGCGCGTGTGGTGGTCAATGATTCCGGCGGTGCCCTGTCCGGCACCGGGGTCGACGCAGGCCCGGCCCAGGACGTCGTACAGGAGATCGTCGCCGCCGGTGGCCAGGCCATCGGCTGCACCGAGTCGGTGTCCACGCCGGACGGCGGTCAGGCGATCATCGATAGCGCGCTGGGTCACTACGGACGGGTCGACGTCCTGATCCACAACGCCGGCAACGTCCGGCGGGCTCCGCTGCGGGAGATGACGTCCGACGATTTCGACGCGGTCCTCGACGTGCACCTGCGCGGCGCCTTTCATGTTGTGCGAGCGGCATTTCCGGTGATGTGCGACGCGGGCTACGGTCGCATCGTACTGACGTCGTCGATCGGCGGGCTGTACGGCAACCACCAGGTGGCGAACTATGCGGCGGCAAAAGCCGGCGTCATCGGGCTGTCGAATGTCGTTGCCCTCGAAGGCGCTTCGGCGGGAGTCACCTGCAACGTCGTGGTCCCGGCGGCTGTCACCCGCATGGCCGAGGGCATCGACACCTCGGCCTATCCGCCGATGTCACCCGACCTCGTCGCACCTGTCGTCGGCTGGCTGGCCCACGAATCCTGTTCGGTCACCGGCGAAATCTTCGTCGCGTTGGCCGGCCGGGTGGCGCGTGTCGTTGTCACCGAAACACCCGGGGTGTACCGGCCGTTGTGGACCATCGAGGACGTGGCCGCGCAGTCGACCGCGATCCGCGATGCCGGCGATCCGGTCAACTTCCCCGTCGTCCCCGACGGACACGGCGATCACATCCGCTACAGCTTCGCGATGGCCGCTCATGGCTAGCGGGCCGCTGGCAGGAGTACGCGTCGTCGACCTCACCGCCATGGTCATGGGGCCCTACTGCACGCAGATCATGGCCGACATGGGCGCCGACGTCGTCAAAATCGAACCGCCGCAGGGGGATGACACCCGGTTCATCTCGGTGGGGCCGGCCCCCGGCATGAGCGGGGTGTTCGTCAACGTCAACCGCGGCAAGCGCAGCGTGGTGCTGGATCTGCGCACCGACACCGGCAGAACGGCGCTGCGGGCCCTGTGCGAGACGGCCGATGTGTTCATCCATTCGATGCGGGCCAAGGCGATCGCCCGGCTGGGTTTCGGCTACGACGATGTGGCCGCGCTCAATCCCCGCATCGTCTATACGAACTGCTACGGCTATGGACGCCGCGGACCTGATCGCGACCGTCCCGCCTACGACGACACCATTCAGGCCGAATGCGGGCTGCCCGCCGTCCAGGCACAGCTCACCGGACAGGCCGACTACGTCGGCACCATCATGGCGGACAAGATCGCCGGGTTGACCGCGCTCTACGCCACCACCATGGCGCTGTTCCACCGGGAGCGCACCGGGGAGGGGCAGGAGGTCGAGGTCGCGATGTTCGAGACCATGGCCTCCTTCATGCTGGTCGAACATGCCAACGGCGCCATGTTCGACCCTCCCCTGGGTCCTGCCGTCTACCCGCGCACCGTGGCACCCAACCGCCGCCCCTATCGCACGAGCGACGGTGAGATCGCCGCGCTGATCTACAACGACCGGCATTGGAAGGCATTCATCGACGCCGTGCAACCGCCATGGGCCGGCGACCATTACGCCACGTTGGAACAACGCGCCCGCAACATCGACATCGTCTACGGGCTGGTGGCCGAGACCATGAAGGAACGGACCACCGACGAATGGCTGGCGCTGTTCCGTACGTTGGAGATTCCGGCTGCACCGCTGAACACCCCCGACGCCCTGTTCGACGACCCCCACCTCAATGCCGTGGGCCTGTTCGAAACGGTGGACACGCCGCACGGCCCGGTGCGCTTTCCGGGTGTGCCGACGTGGTTCTCCCGCACGCCCGGCCGGGTCGCGGGTCCGGCACCGTTGTTGGGCGCCGACACCGATGAGGTGTTGAGCGAACTGTGAGTATGAACTTCGAGATGGGCGCCGACGCCACGGCGTTGCGCCAGCAGCTCCGCAACCTCGTGAAAGAGCATGTACCGGAAGACTTCCTGGGCGCCTTCACCGACGATCCGGCAGATCTCGCGGTGGCACAGCGGTTCTGCCGCACCCTCGCCGAACGCGAGCTGCTGTGCCTGGCCTGGCCGGAGGAGTTCGGCGGCCGCGGTGCCTCGGTGTGGGAACAGACCGTGGTGCGCGAGGAGATGTGGGCGCACCACGAACCGCGCGGGGCACAGTACATGGGCGTCAACTGGGTCGGGCCGATCATCATGCGCCACGGCACCCAACAGCAACGGCAGCAGCACCTGCCACTGATCGCGCGCGGCGAGGTGATCTGGTGCCAGGGTTTCTCCGAGCCCGAAGCCGGATCCGACCTCGCATCGCTGCGCACCACGGCACGTCCCGACGGCGACGGCTGGCGGATCACGGGTCAGAAGATCTGGACCTCCTACGCGACCATGGCACAGTGGTGCTTCCTGCTGGCCCGGACGTCCCGGCAGGAGAAGAAGCAGCGGGGGCTCACGATTTTCCTTGTGCCGATGGATGATCCGGCCATCCAGGTGCGGCCCATCCGCACCATGCTCGGCCCCCACCATCTCAATGAGGTGTTCATCGACGAGCTACGTGTCAGTCGGGCCGATGTGCTCGGCACGGTGGATGAGGGCTGGTCGATCGTGCGGGATGTGATGTCGTTCGAGCGGGTCGGCATCGCCCGCTATGCGCGCTGTGAACGGTTGCTCGCCGCGGCGCCGACGGCTCTCGGCGACCGCTGGCGGTCACTACCCGACGAATTGCGCAGCCGGTGGGTGCGCATGGTGACGCACTGCCGGCGGGCCCGCCTGATGGCCTACCGGGTGGTGGCGCTGCAGGCCGACGGACAGGTGCAGCCTGCCGATGCGGCGGCCTACCGCATCGCCGTCACCCGGCTGGATCAGGACAGTGCCGAGGTGCTGACCGATCTGGCCGCAGAGGTTACCGACGACACCCCGTACACGCGCTGGTTTCAGGCCGAAGTGGCCGACCACTGGCGCTATTCGCAGGCGTCGACGGTGTCGTCGGGCAGCATCGAGATGCAGCGAATACTGCTGTCGCGCGCCCTGTTGGCGGCACGATGATCCTCGATCTCGGCGAGCAGGCGAAAGAGTTCGGCCGACAGGCACTTCGGGCCTTCGAAGCGGCCGGCGGCGACGCGCTCGTGCAGCAGGCGGAGGCCAAGCCGGATACCCGTGCCGAGCTCGTCGACGGCGTGCTGCGCGAACTGGGCACCTGGGAACTGAGCCCGCGATCCGACGCCGACGAGCTCGAAGCCGCGGCCGCGCTCTGCCGCAGCGCCGGGTACTGGGCACTGCCCTATCCGGTGGCCGAAACCCTCTCCCGGCCCGACGATCTCGAGGTCGACGGCTTGTCGGTGGTGGCCGACGTCAACCCCGCCGCCCCGGTCGCCGGACTCGACGGCCGGTGGGCGGCCGTCACCGTCGCCGGCATCCGCAGCGAGGTGGCCGGACACGGACCGGCCGCACCGGCGTTCGTGGCTCCCCTCGAGCTGTCGGCTGTCGACGACCGCGGCGCGGCAGATGTGGCGCTCGCCTTGATGCTGCCGTGCTGGACCCTGCTGGGCATGCTCGACCGCGCGCTGGAGCTGACCATCGCGCATGTCACGATGCGCAAGCAGTTCGGTGCGCCCCTGTCGTCATTCCAGGGTGTGCAGTTCCAGCTGACCGAAGCCGAGGTGGAACGCAGTGGACTGGACATCCTCGCCAAGCACGCACTGTGGAGCGTCGGGACTTGCCGGTCAGAAGCACTGAATGACGCCCTGGCGCTTCGGATGTCGGCCATCGAAGCCGCCGATGTCGTGTTCCGGGTCTGCCATCAGCTGCACGGCGCCGTCGGCTTCTGTGACGAGACCACCCTGTCGTGGCTGTCGCGCTACAGCCAACCGCTGCGCCGCCTGCCGCTCGGACTGTCTGCGACGAAAGCGGAACTGACGCGGAGGATGTCATGACCGCCGACTTCCGCGACCATGTCCGCCGTTGGTGCGACGAGTATGTCCCCCGGGACTGGCGGCGGACCCAGACCGGCGTCACAGAAGCCGAATTCGTCAGGTTCCAGAAGGCGTGGTTCGCCGAGCTGCATGCCGCGGGCTTCGCTGTCCCGCACTGGCCCCGCGAGTGGGGCGGCGGCATGAGCGTCGCCGACCAGATCGTGCTGTACCAGGAGCTGGCCGCGCACGACGCACCGCGGCTGGTGCTGGCGTTCGTCGGCATCCACCACGCCGCGGCCACCTTGCTGGCGGCGGGCACCGAAGCGCAACGGCGGCGCCATCTTCCGGCGATTCTCGACGGCGAAATCTGGGTGCAGGGATTCTCCGAGCCCGAGGCAGGCTCCGATCTGGCGAGCCTTCGGACCTCGGCCCGCCGATCCGGCGACTCGTACGTCGTCAACGGCCAGAAGCTGTGGGCCAGTGGCGGCGCGCATGCCGACTGGTGCCTGCTGTTGGCCCGCACCGATCCCAATGCCCCGAAACGCAAGGGCATCTCGTACTTCCTGCTCGACATGCGCAGCCCGGGCGTGGACGTCCGGCCGATCCGCAACGCGATGGGCGACTCGCACTTCTGCGAAATCTTCCTGACCGACGTGGTCATTCCGGCGGCCAATCTCGTCGGCCCGGAGAACGCCGGCTGGCAGGTGGCCCAGTCGACGCTGGGCGCAGAGCGTGGTCTGACGATGCTGGAGCTGTCGGAGCGCCTGTTCCACAACGGCTTTCGCCGCCTCGTCGAGTCCTGCGCCGCCGAGGATCCGGTGATCGCCGACCGGCTCGCCCAGTTCGAGATCGAGATCACCGGGCTGCGTGGTCTGTGCCGCCGGCTGGTGGAGAACGCAGAAGAAGGAACCGTGGGACCGGCCGGCGCGTCGATCGTCAAACTCTTCTACAGTGAACTGCTGCAACGCCTCACCGATTTCGGCGTCGAGGCCGGCGGCCTCGACGCCCACACCGACCTGGCGAAACCGATGTCGAGCGGCTGGGAATCGGGTTCGTGGCTGCTGGACTTCATCGGCTCGTGGGAGTGGACCATTCCCGGCGGGGCAAGCGAGATTCAGCGCACCATCATCGGCGAACGGGGCCTCGGGCTGCCGCGGGAACTGAGTGCGCCGTGACCGAATTCACCGAATTCCATGACGAACTGCGGTCGGTGGCCGGCGAGCTGCTGGCCAAAGGCCGCGACGTCGAGTGGCCGGCCGTCGTCGAGGCCGGCTGGGCGGAGCTGGAGGTACCGGAGGAGTTCGGCGGCGCTGGCGCGACGTTCGCCGAAGTCGCCGTCATCTGCGCGGAGATGGGCCGGGCGGCCAGTGCCACCGCCTACCTCGGCAGCGCGGTGCTGACCGTCGGCGCGCTGAACATGCTGGCGCCCAGCGCGCTTCGCGACGAGCTGTTGACCGGCGTGGCTGCCGGCAGCATCCGACTCGCCGTGGCGATCGATTCGTGCGACTTCGTACCCGATGCTGACGGCGCCGACCGCATCCTGCGCGTCACCGACAGTGGCGTCTGCATCGCCGACTCACGTGCTGTGCCCCGACCCGTGCTCGATGAGACGCGTCGGC
The DNA here is from genome assembly GCF_000686745.1 of Mycobacterium sp. UNC410CL29Cvi84. NCBI lineage: Bacteria > Bacillati > Actinomycetota > Actinomycetes > Mycobacteriales > Mycobacteriaceae > Mycobacterium > Mycobacterium sp. UNC410CL29Cvi84. Next base: position 254,064 of record NZ_JMLM01000007.1, on the reverse strand, counting down.
TGGCGAACGTAACCACTGACGGCCAGGGCGCCGAAACCTTGTGCTACGAGGACGCTTCTGCAGACCCGGTCGGGCGCCTGCGGGACCGCGCCGCCGTGGCGGTGGCCGCCGACAGTCTCGGTATCGCCGAAGCGATGCTGGCCGCAACGGTGGACTACGCCAAGGTGCGCCATCAATTCGGCCGGCCGATCGGCTCGTTCCAGGCCGTCAAACATGCCTGCGCGGACATGCTCGTCCAGGTCGAGGTGGCGCGCCAACTCGTCAGCGCGGCAGTCGAATCCGTGGTGCAGGGCCGGGCGGATTCCGCCCCGTCGATGGCCAAGGCGTACGCCTGCAGTGCGGCCGTCGATGTCGCGGGCAAGGCCATGCAGCTCCACGGCGGCATCGGCTACACGTGGGAAAGCGGCATCCACGTCTACCTCAAACGCGCTGCGCTCAACCGTTCATTGTTCGGCTCCCCTGCGGCACATCGCAGACAACTGGCCAAGCGCTACCTCTAGAAGGAGTTTTCAGATGGGTGTACCGGTCTACAAGAGGATTCTCGACCTGTTCGAGGCCGAGGGCGTCAACACGTTGTTCGGCATCCCGGACCCGAACTTCGTGCACATGTTCACCGAGGCCGAGGCCCGCGGCTGGTCCGTCGTGGCACCACACCACGAATTGAGCGCCGGCTTCATGGCCGAGGCCGCCTCGCGGATGACGGGGAAACCGGGTCTGTGCATCGGCACACTCGGTCCGGGCGTCGCGAACATCGCGGGCGCGATGATGTGTGCCCTCGTCGAGAACTCGCCGGTCATCTTCCTGGGCGGACAGCGTGCCCGCATCACCGAACGCCGGGTGCGCCGGGGACGGATCCAATTCGTCCAGCAAGAAGGACTTTTCGCGCCGTCGGTGAAGTACAGCAGCTCCATCGAATACGCCGATCAGACCGACGAGATCATCCACGAGGCAATCCGCCGGGCGATGTCGGGCACCCCGGGACCGGCCTACGTCGAGTTCCCATCGCATGTCATCCTCGACGAACTCGAGGTGGCAGACGCACCGAGCCCCGCGTCCTACCGCCTGGTCAACCAGGGCGCGGGCGCGCGTGAGGTCGCCGACGCCGCGAAGCTCATCCGGGAGGCCGCGAGCCCGATCCTGCTGGTCGGTCACGGCGTGCACACCTCGCGCACCCAGCGGGAGGTCAAGGAACTCGCCGAGCTGATGAACTGCCCCGTCATCCAGACCTCCGGCGGCACGTCGTTCATCCCCGGCCTGCAGGACCGGACGTTCCCGTACCTGTTCTCGCCGGCCGCGAACCAGGCGGTCGAGGAATCCGATCTGTGCGTCGCGCTGGGCACCGAACTCGGTGAACCCATGCACTACGGCCGGACCCAGCACTGGGCGGCGGGCAACGCCGATCGCAAATGGGTTTACGTCGAACAGGATCCGACGGCCATCGGCGTCAATCGCTCGTTCGACGTGGCGCTGGTCGGCGACCTGCGCGGAGTCGTCCCGCAGCTCGTCGAGGCCCTGCGCGACACCCCGCGGGCTCCGTCTGCGAACCTCGACGCCCTGATCGCGTCCGACGCCGCCGAACTCGCGGGGCTCGCCGAGAGCGCGCCGACCGGACGGGCGCCCATCCACTCTGCGCGTTATGTCGTCGAGGCGACCAAGGCGTTCAACGAGCTCGATGACGGCATCCTGGTGCGCGACGGCGGCGCGACCGTGATCTTCCAGTGGACCTATTCCCAGTCCAAGCCGCGCGACGTCATCTGGAATCAGAACTTCGGCCACCTGGGCACCGGTCTCCCCTACGCGGTCGGCGCCTCGATCGCCGAGGGCCGCCAACGGCCGGTCATGCTACTGACGAGCGACTCGGCGTTCCTGTTCCACATCGCGGAGTTGGAAACCGCTGCGCGCGAGGGCCTTCCACTGGTATGTGTAGTTGGTGTCGACCATCAGTGGGGCCTGGAGGTCGGCGTCTACAAGCGGACCTTCGCACAGCCGTCGCCGCAACCCGGAGTGCACTGGAGCAAGGACGTCCGGATGGACAAGATCGCCGAGGGCTTCGGCTGCCACGGCGAGTACGTTGAGAAAGAAGACGAGATCGGCCCGGCCATTGCGCGTGCCTACGCCAGCGGCAAGGTCGGAGTGGTGCATGTGTGCATAGACCCGAAGGCAAACTCTGAGGAGATGCCCAAGTACGACCGATTCCGCACCTGGTACGCCGAGGGCACACAGTAAAGGAGAGGCAATGCGCGAGTATCTGCAGTTCTATATCGACGGACAGTGGGTCGACCCGGTCGGGCTGTCGCCACTGGACGTCGAGAACCCCGCCACCGAAGAGGTTGCGGGCCGCATTGCCCTGGGTTCGGCGGCAGACGTGGACAAGGCGGTCGCGGCCGCACGTCGTGCGTTCGGGTCGTGGTCGCAGACCAGCCGCGAAGAACGCCTCGACCTGCTGCAGGCGATCAGCGCCGAATATCTCAGGCGCCAAGGCGATCTCGCCGCGGCCGTGAGCGAGGAGATCGGTGCCCCGCCGGCACTGGCCGCAGGTGCGCAGGTGCAGCTCGGCATCGGACATCTGATGACCGCCATCGAGGTGCTCAAGAATTTCGAGTTCTCGCGTCAGCTCGGCAAGACGCTGGTGACGAGCGAACCGATCGGTGTCTGCGGCCTCATCACGCCATGGAACTGGCCGCTCAACCAGATCGCCGTCAAGGTGTTCCCCGCGTTGGCGACCGGCTGCACCGTGGTCCTCAAGCCGTCGGAGGTCGCCCCGTTCTCGGCGCAGATCTTCACCGAGGTCATCGACGCCGCGGGAGTGCCCCCCGGCGTGTACAACCTGGTCTACGGCGACGGAGCCGGTGTGGGAGCGGCCATTTCGAGCCATCCCGGCATCGACATGGTGTCCTTCACCGGCTCGACCCGGGCCGGAATCGAGGTCGCAAGGTCCGCGGCGCCGACCGTCAAGCGGGTCAGCCAGGAGCTCGGCGGTAAGAGCCCGAACATCGTGCTGGACGACGACGCCTTCGCCACCAGCGTCGCGGCCGGCGTTTCGGCGATGATGCCGAACTCGGGCCAGAGCTGCAATGCGCCGTCACGCATGTTGGTGCCGAACTCCCGGATGGCCGAAGCCATTTCGATCGCCGCGGAGACCATCGACAGTGTGCGGGTCGCCGACGTCGACAACCCGAGAGCCATCGGGCCGGTCGCCTCGCGCGCCCAGTTCGAGCGCATCCAGGGCCTCATCGCCAAGGGGGTCGCCGGCGGCGCCAAGCTGGTCGCCGGTGGCGAGGGACGTCCTGATGGCGTGGACCGCGGATTCTACGTCCGCCCAACGGTATTCGCCGATGTCACGAACGACATGACCATTGCCCGCGAGGAGATCTTCGGACCGGTGCTGTGCATGCTCGGATACGACGATATCGATGACGCCGTCGACATCGCCAACGACACCGAATACGGCCTGGCCGGCTATGTTTCTGGCGCCGACATCGACGCCGCCCGTGCGGTGGCCCGCAGAATCCGGGCCGGCTGGATTTCGATCAACCATGCCTTCGACATGAACGCGCCGTTCGGCGGCTACAAGCACAGCGGCAATGGCCGCGAGTGGGGCGAGGCGGGTTTCCACGAGTACGTGGAGACCAAGAGCGTCCTCGGCCACGGCTGACATTCCGATCCGAAGAAGGGGCCGCCGGCAATATCGCCGGCGGCCCCTTCTTCGTCTCGAGTTTGCGCGGTTCGCCCGGAGTTACACCGTGACGAGCCGGGCGAGGTTGCCGCCCATGATCTTTGCCTGATCGTCGACCGGCAGGTGCTGCAGCGCGGTCACGTAGTGCGTCGGCTCGGCCAGGCCCTCGGGGTGCGGCCAGTCGGATCCGTAGAGCACCTGGTCGACACCGACGAGGTTGATCAGGTCGTCGATGCCCTCCTCGTAGAAGGGGCTGACGTGAATGCGGTTCTTGATCTCCTCCATGGGATTTCCGAGGAAGGACTCCGGGGCCTTCTTGTAGACCTCGGCCATCTGATCGAGCAACGGGAACATCCATTTCGACCCCGCCTCGACGATGCCGACCTTCAGCTTCGGGTGGCGGAACAGCGCGCCGTGGATCACCCACGAAGCCACCGCATCCTGGATCGGGCGCCATTCGTTGAGGATGGCCATTGCGTTGGTCTGGAACGGCAGCATCTCCTGCGCCGCGCCGTCCCACTCGGACGTGTAGCGGGAGTAGCCGCTGTCGGAGGAGTGCATCCCGATGAAGACGTCGTACTCGACGCACTTCTGCCAGAACGGATCGAACTCGGGCAGCGCGAACGACCGGGGACCACGGAATCCGGGCACCGGCGCCGGCCGGATCAGGATGGCGCGCGCACCACGCTTGACGCACCATTCGAGCTCCTCGATGGCCTTCTCCACGATGGGGAGGGTGATCACCGGCGTGGTGAAGATGCGGTTCTTGTAGTTGAACCCCCACACTTCGTCGAGCCACTGGTTGAGCGAGTGGATGAGGACGTGGATGGCGACCGGGTCGTCACGCAGCCGCTCTTCGATCAAGCTGGCAAGCGTCGGGAACATCAGTGTGCGATCGAGGCCCAGTTGGTCCATGAGCTCGAGCCGCGGAGCGGGCTCGAAGAACGCCGGGATGGCCTTCATCGGCTCACCGAAGAGCTCGCGCCGGGTCTTGCCCTCGGGGTTGCCGTACTTGAAGTACTCCTCCCAGGCACCGGGCCGGGCCACCACGGAGAACGTGGGGTTCGGGATGTAGTTGCTGATCTGGCCTCGGATCGCGATCTTGGTGCGGCCGTTGACCTCGACGTACTGGACGACGTCCTTGTACTCCTTGGGCAGGTACTTGGTCAGTGCCTCGGGCGGCTCGTAGAGATGGTTGTCCGCGTCGAACAGCGGAAACGGAATATCGACCCGATGCGACAGTTGTCCCATGAAATTCTCCTTCGCGATTCATGAGAATCTTATTCTCATATGGCGCGAACACGCAATCACTTCACCGTGGTTACTGGTCGGAGGCCTAGTTGTCGGCGGCCGGATCGAGCTTGCGCAGGTACCGGTCGAAGTAGGCGAGAATCTCGTCGTGGCCGACGGAGACCCCGAGCGCGGCCTCCATCGTCAGAAGCTGTGACATCCCTACGATCAAGGAGATCGCGACGATCGGCGGCAGCTCATCGGCATCGACGCCGTGTTGCGCGAGGACCGAGCCGACCAACTCCGCCTGCCCTTCGAGGAATTGCTGTGCGGCGCCGGCGATCTCGGACCCGAGTTCCTTGCGATGGTTGGCCAGTGCGGCATATTCCATGATGAGCGCGGTATCGCGGTTCTCGATGAGGAAGGTCCACAGCGCCCGCAACGGGTTCGGCGCCAACAGGATCATCGACTGGGCCGCCAGCCCCTGCTCGGTCCGGCGCCGGAAGGCGGCCAGGAACAGGTCGTCCATGGTGCGGAAGTAGTAGTGGACGAGTTGCGGCTTGAGACCGGCTCTTTCGGCGACCCGGCGGGAGGTCACCGCGGCGTAGCCCTCGTCGAGCATCAGCGCCTCGGCGGCATCCAGTAGGGCCCCGCGGTTCTTCGCCTCGGGTCCGCCGATCCTTCGTTCCGATGCCATGCCGTCACAGTCCGTTCTCGATCGCTGCCGCGCCGATCGTAATTGTCCACATCCCGCCGTGTGACCTTGACCACGCCACAATCCAGATGCTAAGCAAGTGCCCAGCACTTTGGTTGCAAATCGATGCCTGGAGGCCAGCCCACACATGACGAACTTCGACGAGGTCGACTACTACACCGACCAGTCACTCGTAGCCGACCCGCACCCGTACTTCGATCACCTGCGCAGCAAGTGTCCGGTGACGCGGGAGAACCACTACGGTGTCGTGGCCGTCACCGGCTGGGAAGAGGCCAACGCGGTCTACAAGGACGCCGACTCGTTCTCCGCATGCGTGGCGGTGACCGGGCCGTTCACCCCGCTGCCGTTCACGCCCGAAGGCGACGACATCTGCGCCCAGCTCGCCGAGCATCGCACCGCCATCCCGATGTTCGAGCACATGATCACCATGGATCCGCCGGAGCACACGCGCGCCCGCTCGCTGCTGTCCCGGCTCCTGACGCCCAAGCGCCTCAAGGAGAACGAGGACTTCATGTGGCGGCTCGCCGACCGCCACATCGACGAGTTCATCGCAGACGGCAAGTGCGAGTTTCTGGCCGCCTATGCGCGGCCATTCTCGCTGCTCGTCGTCGCCGATCTCCTCGGCGTCCCCGAAGAGGACCACGAGGAGTTCCGTGAGGCGTTCGGCGCCGAGCGCCCCGGCAGTCGTGTCGGCGCGCTCGACCACGAACCGCTGGCGTCGAACCCGCTGGAATGGGCCGACGAGAAGGTCGGTCAGTACCTCGAAGACCGGCGCAGCCATCCGCGCGACGACGTGCTGACCTCCCTTGCCACGGCGAAGTACGAAGACGGATCCACTCCGGAGATCAGCGACGTCGTCAAGACCGCGACGTTCCTCTTCGGCGCCGGACAGGAGACGACGGCCAAGCTGCTCACCGCCGCGATGCGCTTCCTCGGCGAGCAACCCGAGTTGCAGCAGCGGCTGCGCGAGGATCGCAGCCGGATTCCGAACTTCGTCGAGGAATGCCTGCGCATGGAAAGCCCGGTCAAGACATTGCACCGGTTGGCGCGCAAGTCTACGAAGGTCGGCGACATGGACGCCCCGGCCGGCACCATCGTCATGATCAGCCCGGGCGCGGTCAACCGTGATCCGCGCCGGTTCGAGCAGCCGCACGAATTCCAGTTGGACCGCAAGAACGTTCGCGAACACCTGGCCTTCAGCCGCGGCGTGCACTCGTGCCCTGGTGCCCCACTGGCCCGCGTCGAAGGCCGGGTGTCACTGGAGCGGATCCTGGACCGCCTGGGTGACATCCAGCTCGACGAGACCGCGCACGGCGCCGACGGCGACCGGCACTACAACTACGAGCCGACGTTCGTCCTGCGCGGCGTCACCGATCTGCACATCAACTTCACCCCATTGGCCGCCAGGGCCTGAGCCTGCGGCGACGGCGGCGACACCGCGAATGTGCGTACAGATCAAGAAATGCGGCCGGAAGGCGATCTGTGCGCACCGTCGGGGTGGCCGCCGCCCACCGCCTGCCAGTGGCATGTTCGATCTGGAGACGTCAACTTTCCCTAACGGCCAAGGAAAGTTGACGTCTCCAATTCGCAAGTGCCACAAGAGGACCGGTGCGGGCCTAGGTGACCGCCCCGGCCGACTTGAGCTCGATGATCCGGTCCCAGTCCAACCCGAGTTCCAGCAGGATCTCCTCGGTCTGCTCGGCGAAGCCCGGCGCCGGGCCGGTCTGCGGCGGGGCCACGTCGAATTGCACTGGGTTGGCGACCAATTCGAGCTCGCCCGCCTGCACCAGGTAGTCGTTCGCCCGGACCTGCGCGTCGTCGGCAGCCTGCAGCGTGTCCTGGACCGGGGCCCACGGGCCGGAGAGGGTGGCGAATCGCTCTCGCCACTCCGCCAGCGTCTTGGTCGCCATCGCCTTGCTCAGAATCTCCACGGCCGCCGTGGTGTTGGACGCGATGTCCTGCGCCGTCGCGAAGCGCGGATCGTCGATGTACTGATCCAGTTCCATGTGCCGGCACACGTCGGCCCAGAACTTCGTCGGCTGCATCATGACCAGCGAGATGATGTGCCCGTCAGCCGTTTCATAAAGGCCCACAAGAGGATTGATGGGCGAACCGTGCACGCCCGGGGGCGGCGCCTGCATCAACTGGCCGAGGTGGGACGTCAATGCGATGGTGTGGCCCATCGACCACAGTCCGCTGCCCAGCAGCGAGACGTCGACGATCGACGGCTCACCGGTGCGCTCGCGCTTGAACAGAGCGGCGGCTATGCCGCCGGCCAGGTTGGTCCCGGAAATGGTGTCGCCGTAGGCCGGTCCCGGCGGCCCGATCATGCCCGGCGTACCCGGCGGCGTGATCGTCGCGGCAGTACCGGCCCGGCACCAGAATGCCGTCATGTCGTAGCCGCCCTTTTCGGACTCCGCCCCGCGCGGGCCGAGCGCGCTACCGCGCGCGTAGATGATCGCCGGGTTGACGGCCCGGATGTCGTCGACGTCGATGCCGAACTTCCGGCGATGACCGGGCAGGAAACTCGTCAGGAAGACATCGGCGCGCCGCGCCAGTTCCAGCAGGACCTCGCGCCCCTCGGGAACCGACATGTCGAGCCCGATGCTCCGCTTACCGCGGTTGGCGTGCTCGATGTTGGGATTGGGGTCGCCCTCGACGCGCAACACGCCGGTCTGGCGCAGGCCGCGCTGCGGGTCGCCCGTCACGGCATGCTCGACCTTGATCACGTCGGCACCCCACTCGCCGAGCACCGCGCCACCGGACGGCACGAAGCCGTACATCGCGACCTCCAGGACTCGGACACCATCCAAGGGCCCCATCCGACCTCCTCTGTTGGGAAAGCTCATTCTTCAATTTCGGTAATCCTACTCGCACAGCACGTCTTTTCCGATGGGTATCCGACATCCAGGCCGACCGCCGCCTGGCGACCCGCGGCGGCGGACCGGACAGTCCGCGCAGGTCGACTCCCCTATCGGCGGTTCTATTGCGGGATGCCAAACGCGGAGAGTATCGTTCTCAAAATCGGAAGGGAGATTTCTCCAGGTGATCTACATCGGTAGCCAGTCGTGAAGAATGCCGTCGTTACCGGAGGTGGGTCCGGCATCGGTCGCGCCATCGTGGCACGCCTGCGGGCCGATGGCCTGAACGTCGCGACCCTTGATCTCAACCCGTCGGACGACGACGACTTCGGCTTCACGGCCGATGTCACCGACCGCACTCAGGTCGATGCCGCGCTCGACGGCATCCGCGCGAAGCTCGGGCCGATCACCGTGCTGGTCAATTCCGCCGGGCTCGAGAAGTTCAAGCGGTTCACCGACCTCGAATTCGCGGACTGGCAGCGCGTCATCGACGTCAACCTCAACGGTGTCTTCCACTGCATCCAGGCGGTGCTGCCGGACATGCTGGACGCGGGCTGGGGTCGCATCGTCAACATCTCGTCGTCGAGCACCCACTCCGGGCAGCCGTACATGTCGCCGTACGTCGCCGCCAAGTCGGCCGTCAACGGACTGACGAAATCGCTTGCGCTGGAGTACGGGCCCGCGGGCATCACGGTGAACGCGGTCCCGCCCGGTTTCATCGACACTCCCATGCTGCGCAAGTCCGAGGAGCGCGGATACCTCAGGGTCCAGCAGAGCATCGACGCGACACCGGTGCGGCGCATCGGCCGCCCCGAGGACATCGCGGCCGCATGTGCGTTCTTGATCTCAGAAGAAGCCGGTTACATCACCGGGCAGATCCTTGGCGTCAACGGCGGACGAAACACCTAGCAAGGGAGAGCTTTTCAATGACTTCAGTGGGACGGGTAGCGGGCAAGGTCGCCTTCATCACCGGCGCGGCACGCGGCCAGGGCCGCAGCCACGCAGTCCGGCTGGCCGAAGAGGGCGCCGACATCATCGCCGTCGACCTGTGTGAAGACATCGAGTCCATCGGATACCCGATGGCCACGCCCGAGGATCTCGACGAGACCAGGAACCTCGTGGAGAAGACCGGTCAGCGCATCGTCACCGCCCATGCCGACGTCCGCGAGGTGACGCAGCTGCGGACGGCGCTCGAGGCCGGCCTGTCCGAGTTCGGCAAGGTCGACATCGTCCTCGCGCAGGCGGGCGTCGCGGGCATGAAAAGCGATATCCCGCTGCAGGCCTGGATCGACACCATCAACACCAACCTGATCGGCACCATCAACGCCATCCAGGTGTGTCTGCCCCATCTGCGGGAGGGCGCCGCGATCGTCGCCACCGGCTCCACGGCCGCTCTGATGGACACCCATCTGAAGATGGACCCCGGCAACGACATCGGCGGCTTCGCCTACATGACGTCGAAACGCCTTCTGTCCCAATACGCACACGATCTCGCCACCGAGCTGTCGCCACGCGGTATCCGTCTCAACGTGGTGCACCCGACCAACGTCAACACCGCGATGTTGCAGAGCCCGCCGATGTACAAGTCGTTCCGACCGGACCTGCCGAATCCGACGCGCGAGGACGCCGAGCCGGTCTTCGGTGTCCAGCAGGCCATGAAGGTCAACTTCGTCGAACCCGAGGACATCAGCAACGCCATCCTGTGGCTGGTCTCGGACGAGGCTCGCTACATCACCGGCACCCAGTTGCGAGTCGACGCCGGCGGCTACCTCAAGTGGTACGACTACCACGTCTGATCGGGAGTGACAGTGAAGGTTTGGGTTGACGGGCAGCGCTGCCAGGGACACACGTTGTGCGCGATGATCGCGCCGGATGCGTTCGTACTCAACGACATCGACGGTACGTCGTCACCGGTTCACGACGTCGTGGCGCCGGGGCTCGAAGACGCGGTCCGCGAGGCTGCGCAGTCCTGCCCCGAACAGGCCATCACGATCGAAGAGTAGCGGAAGCCAGACCGCACATGAGACCAGCAGGGAGACAGGAACTTTGAGCGTCCAAGACGAGCGCAAGAAGGACACCTTCCACTTCGACAGGCACACCCCGGAATACCGGCTGCAGTTCGAGCAGATCACCGAGGAGATGCAGGCACAGTGCCCGGTGGCCTGGACGGACACCTACAACGGTCACTGGGTCGCCGCCGACAGCAAGCATGTCTTCGAGTTGGCGCGCTGCCCCGCCGTGTCCAACCACCACGACGTCAGCGGAGATACGCCGTTCCAGGGCATCACCATTCCGAAGGCGAGCCGCGCCAGCGCCGTCCGGGGCGGCATCCTCGAGATGGACGAGCCCGAACACAGCACCTACCGCGGTGCGCTGAACCCCTATCTCTCCCCCGCCGCGATCAAGCGCTGGGAGCCGTTCGTCGACGAGATCACCCGCGCCGCATTGGATGAACACATCGAGTCGGGCCGCATCGACTTCGTCGAGCATCTCGCCAACGTGGTGCCCGCCGTGTTCACACTGGCGATGATGGGCATCGAGCTGAAGAAGTGGAACGTCTACAGCGAGCCCACTCACGCGTCGGTGTACACCCCCGAGCACGCGCCCGAACGCGAGAAGATCAACGAACAGCACCGCGCGATGGGCATCGACATCATCAACAACATGATGGAGATCCGGCAGCATCCGCGGCCCGGGCTGGTGAATGCGATGCTGCAGTTGCGGATCGACGGCGAACCGGCGCCCGACCTGGAAATCCTGGGCAATCTGGGGCTCATCATCGGCGGCGGCTTCGACACCACGACCGCGCTCACCGCCCATGCCCTGGAATGGCTCGGGGAACACCCCGACGAGCGGGCACGACTCAGCCGCGACCGGGCCACTCTGCTCAATCCCGCCACCGAGGAGTTCCTCCGCTTCTTCACCCCCGCCCCCGGCGACGGCCGCACGTTCTCCGACGACGTCGAGGTCGAAGGTCATCGGTTCAAGCGGTACGAGCGGCTGTGGCTGTCGTGGGCGATGGCGAACCGCGACCCCGCGGTGTTCGAAAAGCCCAACGAGCTGATCATGGACCGGAAAGGCAACCGGCACTTCAGCTTCGGCATCGGCGTGCACCGCTGCGTCGGATCCAACGTGGCCCGCACGGTGTTCAAGTCAATGCTGACGGCGGTCCTGGACCGGATGCCCGACTACGTGTGCGACCCCGAGGGCACGGTGCACTACGACAGCATCGGCGTCATCCAGGGCATGCGAAATCTGCCGGCGCACTTCACCCCGGGCAAGCGCCTGGGCCCCGGCCTGGACGAGACGCTGGAGAAGTTGCAGCGCATCTGTAACGAGCAGGAGCTGGCCCGCCCCATCACCGAGCGCAAGGAAGCGGCCGTCATCTAGGCCCGTCGTCTAGGTTTGGACTTGACCCTCACGCGACGTGAGGCACCAACCTGATCGATGTGACGCAGGAGATGCCGGTGGACGGACTCACCGTGGGCGAAGTCGCGCAGCGCTTCGGCATCACGGTCCGGACGCTCCACCACTATGACGAAATCGGGTTGTTGACCCCGAGCCGGCGCGGCGCCTCGGGGTACCGGGTGTACACGCCGACCGATCTGACGCGCTTGTCGCAGATCATCGTCTACCGCAGGCTCGAATTCCCTCTCGAGGAGATCGCGAGCCTGCTGGATGAGGGCGACGAGGTCAGCCACCTGATTCGGCAGCGCGAACGCGTCATGACCCAACTCGACGAGATGAAAGCACTCGTCGAGGCCATCGATCAGGCATTGGAGAAGGCGATGACGAACACCCCCATGACGGACGACGACATGCGCGAGCTCTTCGGGGACGGGTTCGACGACTATCAGGCGGAAGCCGAGGAGAAGTGGGGCGAAACGCCGGAGTGGAAGGAATCGCAGCGCCGGGCGAAGTCCTACGGCAAAGAGGACTGGGTACAGATCAAGGCCGAGGGCGAGGCCGTCGAGAAGGCGTTGTCCGATGCTTTTCGCGCCGGGCTCCCGCCCGACTCGGTCGAGGCGATGGATGCGGCCGAGCAGCACCGGCGCCACGTGAACCGGTGGTTCTACGACTGCCCGCCGGCCTTCCACCGCAATCTGGGCGACATGTATGTCAGCGACCCGCGGTACGTCGCGACCTACGACGAATCATTCGGGCTCCCAGGCCTTGCGGCCTACTGCCGCGCGGCCATCCACGCGAACGCGGACCGAACCGGCAACTGACCGGTTCGGCCCGCGCCGGCGTCAGCGGGCTCGCGGCAGGCCCAGCACGTGCTGGGCGATGATGTTGCGCTGAATTTCGGAGGTGCCGCCGGCGATGGTGCCGCCGAAACTGCGGGCATAGCGTTCGAACCAGCTGACGAAGTAGTGGTCGAGGTTCATGTGCTCATACCGCCCCGACGTCGCGGGGTGGTTGAGCCCCTCGATTCCCGCCGCGGACAACGCATTTTCGAGTGCGGTGCGCTCGGCCTCCGACCCCAGGAGTTTGAGCACCGACACCGACTGGGTGTCCATCTCGCCGCGCGAGGCCCGGGCCAGCGCCGCGGATCCCATGGCGCGCAGGGCGTGGTAATCCATGATGGTCGTGGCGTACTGGTCGCGCTCGAGTGCCGTGCGCGGCCGGAAGTCCGCGATCATGTTGGCGATCCGGTCGGCGAAACCCAGCCACATCATGGTGCGTTCGTGACCGAGTGAGCCGTTCGCGACACCCCAGCCACCGTTGAGCGGACCGACCAGGTTCTCCGCGGGAACCCTTGCGTCCGTGAAGAACACCTCGTTGAAGTCCAGGTTCTCTTCACTGCACAGGTCCGCGAACGGACGGCACACCACGCCGGGTGTATCGGTCGGGATGATGAGCACACTGATGCCCTTGTGCTTTGGCGCATCCGGGTCGGTGCGGACGAACGTCAGCAGGAAGTCGGCGTCATGTGCGCCCGACGTCCAGACCTTCTGACCGTTGACGACGAAATGGTCACCATCGCGCACCGCGCGGGTGCGCAATGACGCCAAATCGGACCCGGCGCTGGGTTCGCTCATGCCGAGCGACGCGGTCTTCTCGCCCCGGAGCACCGGCACCGCCCAGCGATGCTTCTGCTCCTCGGTGCCGAACGTGAGCAGCGATGCCGCAATGATGTTCACGCCCTGTGGGTTGAAGCTGTGGTAAATCCGGCGGCGGCACAGCTCATCGAGATGGACGAACTGCTGCACCACGGTGGCGTTGCGGCCGCCGAACTCCGGCGGCTGGGCGGGCAGCAGCCAGCCGTTGTCGAACAGCAGCCGCTGCCAGTCACGCGCCCACTGCGGCATGTGCGACACCGACCGGGGCCGCTCCAAAGTGTCTGTCTCCGTGGGCAGATGCTCGTCGAGGAACGCCGCGAACTCGGCGCGGAATGCTTCGACGTCGGCGTCATACGAGAGTTGCACGGTACTCCTCTGCGATCATCGCGCGGTGTTCTGCGGCGCCGCCGAGCATCAGTTCGCCGGCCTTGGCGCGCTTGAGCGCGAACTGCAGGTCGTTCTCCCAGGTGAATCCCATGGCGCCGAACGACTGCAGCCCCTGCCGGAACACCAGGGCCTGGCACTCCCCCGCCGATGCCTTGGCCATCGCTGCGGCCAGGCGCCGGCGCGGGTCGTCGACGCTGATGGTCAGCGCGGCGAAATAGGACAGCGCCCGGGCCCGCTCGATGGCGACGTGCATGTCAGCCGCCTTGTGCTGGATGGCCTGGAATGAGCCGATCGGGACACCGAACTGATGGCGTTCCTTCACGTACTCCAACACCAGGTCGAGGATGCGCTGGCACGCTCCGACCATGGTGATCGCCATGCCGGTCAGTGCGACGTGACGGGCCCGTCCGGCGTCGGTGCCGAGGCGTGCCGAATCGGGTACTCGAACCCCCTCGAACGACAGGTCCGCGATGTGCAGCACCGGGTCGAACACCAGGTCCCGCCGGACCCGCACCGCCCGTGCGTCGACGAGGAAGACGCCGGCCGCGGTCACCACGGCGACGCTTTCGGCGCGGTCGCCGTCGAGCACGTAACGCGCGGTCCCGTCCAGCGCCCAGCCGCTGCCGTCCCGGCGCGCCGAAACTCCTTGGTAGACAGCGGCACCCGCGTGCTGCGGATCGAATCGGTCACCGGCCAGCGGCGCGAACTGGGTCATCGTGGCCAGGAACGGCGTCGGGTCCGTCGCGCGGCCCAGTTCCTCGAGCACGATCGCCAATTCGACGGCGTTATCCGGGTCGGCCATCTCGGTCCAACCGGCATCGACCCATGTTCCCCAGAGCGGAGCCGGGTCGGCGTCCCTCTCTGCAATGTCCCGAATCAGGGTGGCTGGACACTGCTTGGTGACGGCATCGCGGACCGTCTCCTGCCATAACCGCTGATCAGCGTCGAACTCCAAAAGCATGCAGCGCCTCCTACGGCTAAATTCGGTCGCGAAGTGAGAATAGCATTCTCTTTTGAGGTAATTAAGATTTACACTGGGTCGAGAGCTCGGGAGGGCAGCCAAGTGATCGACCACGGCGACGGGACGCGTACCCCCGTCATCGATGCCAGCGTGCACATCTTCTTCGGATCGAACCGGGACCTGCGCGACGTGCTGCGGGAACCGTTCAAGAGCCGGGGCTTCCCGGACTACGAAATGGATTGGTACGGCGCGCCCGGCGGCGAGTACGCGTCCGGTACCGAGGGGCCTGACGGCCAGTACCCCGGCTCCGACCCCGCGGTCGTCGCCCGAGACCTGTTCGAACAGCGCGGCGTCGATGTCGCTGTGCTGCATCCGATGTCGCGCGGCGTCATGCCCGACCGTCACCTCGGCAGCGCGCTCGCCGCGGCGCACAACGAGATGCTGGTGTCACGCTGGCTGGACCACCCGGAATTCGGCGACCGCTTCCGCGGCACGATCCGCGTCAATCCCGACGACATCCCCGGCGCGCTGCGCGAGATCGAGAAGTACAAGGACCACCCCCGCGTGGTGCAGCTCGGCATTCCGCTGCAGTCGCGGGAATTGTTCGGCAAACCGCAGTTCTGGCCGTTGTGGGAAGCCGCCATCGACGCGAAGCTGCCGGTGGCCGCGCACATCGAGGTCGGCGCCGGCATCGCGTCCGCACCGACGCCGTCGGGCGTGCCGAACACCTACGAGCAGTACGTCGGCTTCATGGCGCTGAACTACCTCTATCACCTCATGAACATGATTGCCGAGGGCGTGTTCGAGCGGATGCCCGAGTTGAAGTTCGTCTGGGCCGACGGCGCCGCCGATCTGTTGACCCCGTTCATGTGGCGCATGGACTGTTTCGGCAGGCCGCACCTCGAGCAGACACCGTGGGCGCCGAAGATGCCGAGCGACTACCTGCCCGGGCACGTCTATTTCGTCCAGGGCGCGCTGGACGGCCCCGACGACGCCGAAATCGCCGGCGAATGGCTGGGTTTCACGGGCAAGGACGACATGGTGATGTATGGGTCCAGCTATCCGCACTGGCAACTCAACGACCTCACGGTGCCGAGTTCTTACAGCACTGGGCAGCGCGACAAGCTCTGCTGGCGCAATGCCGCCGACCTGTACGGCATCACGCTGCCGGTCGGCGTGTGAGGAAGGAACGATCGCAATGAGTGTGACTGTCACAGAACGCAAACCGGCCGCTGAGCGGATCGCCGTGCGGTGCGTCGATTCCGATGTCCACCCGGCCCCACGTCGGGGCGAGTTGATCCAATACATCCCCGAACCCTGGCGCACCAGGTACTTCTTGAGCCGCAATGTCGGCGAGCAGATCTACTACGACGCCCCCGACTACGCGCACACGTACGCGATGCGCGCCGACGCCTTCCCGCCGGACGGTGAATTCGCCTGCAGCGACCCCCATCTGGCTTTCCAGCAGCTGATCATGCAGGCCGGTGCCGACATCGCGATCCTCGAACCCGCCGCGTACCCGGCCCGTATCGGCGGCGCCAACCACGCGCTCAACGTGGCGCTGAACGAATGGCAGCTCCACCATTGGCTCGACAGTCACAACAACTGGCACGAACGCTGGCGCGGCTCGATCTGCGTGGCGATCGAAGAACCGCTGGCCGCGGCCGCGGAGATCGACCGGCTGGCCGGCCACCCGTTCCTGGGACAGATTCTGATCAAGGCCGAGCCGCGACCAGCTTGGGGTGATCCGAAATACGACCCGATCTGGGCCGCGGCCACCAAAGCCGACATGCCGGTGAGCTGTCACCTGTCCCGCAGCCATCACGAAGAGCTCCCCATGCCGCCGGTCGGCATGCCGAGCTACAACCACGACTTCATGGTCACCTATTCGCTGCTCGCAGCCAACCAGGTGATGAGCATGGTGTTCGACGGGCTCTTCGATCGATTCCCCACGCTGCGAATCGTTTTCGTCGAGCACGCGTTCACGTGGATCCTGCCGCTCATGTGGCGCATGGACAAGATTTATGAGGCGCGCAAGCCCTGGCTCGACATCAAGCGCAAGCCGAGCGAGTACGTCAAAGATCACATCAAGTTCACCACGCAGCCGCTGGACTACCCCGAGGACAAGACCGAACTCACCCGGGCCCTCGAGTGGATGGAGTGCGAGAAGATCCTGCTGTTCAGTTCGGACTACCCGCACTGGACCTTCGACGACCCCCGCTGGCTCGTCAAGCACCTGCCCGAGCGCGCGCGGGAAGCCGTGATGTTCCGCAACGGCATCGAGACGTACAAGCTTCCGACCACGGTGCCGGCGCTCGAGGGACAGGTCCGGGTGTTCTGAATTGACTGAGCCCAAAGAACCCCGGCTCGCGCAGGGACGCGAGCACGTCGTCGCCACTGTCGACGAAATCCCGCCAGGCACACACAAGTTGGTGCCCATCGGACGCCACGGCGTCGGCGTGTACAACGTGGGCGGCACGTTCTACGCCATCGCGAACTACTGTCCGCACGAAGGCGGTCCGTTGTGCTCGGGCCGGCCACGCGGCCGGACCATCGTCGACGACAGCGTGCCGGGCGACTCCGTGATGGTGCGCGACCTGGAGTTCATCTACTGCCCATGGCATCAGTGGGGCTTCGAATTGGCCACCGGGACAACAGCGGTGAAGCCCGAATGGAGTATCCGGACCTACCCGGTCCGGGTCATCGGCAACGAGGTGTTGGTACAGGCATGACGCAACTCAAGCGCGGCGAGAAGGCCATCGAGATCAACGGCGGCAACGTCGTCTACGAAATCCTCGGCAAAACCGGCGATTTCATCGCGCTCACGCCCGGCGGCCGGTTCAGCAAGGACATTCCGGGTCTGCGTCCGCTGGCGCAGGCCCTGGCGAAGGGCGGCTACCGGGTGCTGCTGTGGGACCGGCCCAATTGTGGCAAGTCCGATGTGCAGTTCTACGGCCAGAGCGAATCGCACATGCGCGCCGAGACCCTGTACACGCTCATCTCCAAACTGGGCATCGGGCCCTGCATCCTCGCCGGCGGATCGGGCGGGGCGCGGGATTCCATGCTCACCGCGATGCTCTATCCCGAGGTCGTCACCAAACTCGTGGTCTGGAACATCGTCGGCGGTGTCTACGGCTCGTTCGTGCTGGGCTCGTACTACATCGTGCCGAGCATCCTGGCCGTTCGCGGGGCAGGGATGAAAGGGGTTGCCCAAGTGGATGAGTGGCGTGAGCGCATCGCTGACAACCCGGCGAATGCCGCGCGCCTTCAGTCCTATGACGCTGACGAATACCTCAAACTCATGCTCCGATGGTTGAACGCGTTCGTACCCAAACCCGGCCAGACGATCCCGGGCGTCGAGGACGAGATGTTCGACAACATCACGGTGCCGACCCTGATCATCCGCGGCGGCGAGAACGACCTCGATCATCCGAAGCGGACGTCACTGGAAGTCAGCTGCCTCATCAAAGGTTCGCAACTGATCGACCCGCCGTGGCCGGAAGACGCCTGGGAACGCGCCAACGAGGCCCGGGCCGCGGGAAAGGTCAAGCACTTCAACATGTTCGACACCTGGGTGCAGGCCGCTCCGCCGATCCTGGAGTTCCTCCGCCGATGACATCACACCGGGCGGATGTGCACCTCACAATTCAGCGACGCCTCCAGCGCCGTGTGGATGCGGCTCTCCGGAATCCGTTCCAGATCGACTCGGGCCACGGTCACGGTGACGATGTCGAAGCCCTCGGAGCCGGGTTCGCGTGCCACCTCTCCGGTGATCCCGAATCGCGCCAGCACGCCGTGTGCGTCGTCATCGGTCCCACGGCTGACGTAGGTCACGACGCCGAGCCGCGGCGCGGTGCCGAACGCCTTGGCGCACAGGGCAACACCCGTATCCGGCTGGCTGCCCGCGATCAGCAGCTGCACCTGGCGGCGCCGGGGCGGCATCGCGGCGAGATCCACCTCGAGCACGTCCTGGCCGACCGCCGCGGCAAGCTCCTTGAGGGCCGCCATGCCGTCCGCTAACTGCTCAGGCGTGAGTTCACCCGCCGGATCGACATCGACCCGTACCACCGCAGTGCGCATGCCTGTCAGCCTAACGGTGGCCGCCTGGCCGGGGCTCACCCCGCGACTGCTGCGGGTCGACGACGAGACGTACGACGACTACGTAGCGGCCGGGGGCTACCGCGATCTCACCGACCCCGATCGCCTGCTCGACGAGGTGGAACGCTCGGGACTGCGCGGCCGCGGCGGCGCCGCATTCCCCATGGCGGTCAAATTGCGTTCGGTCCGCGACAACGGCCGTGGGCGCGGCGGGGCGGTCGTCGTCGCGAACGGTGAGGAGGGTGAGCCCGCGTCGATCAAAGACCGCTGGCTGTTGCGCAACCGCCCCCACCTCGTGCTGGACGGCTTACGGCTGGCGGCGGCCATGGTCGCCGCCCAGCGGACGTACGTCTACGTCTCGGACCCGGCGGCCGCGGCCAGCGTGGAAGCCGCTGTCGCGCAGCGGAACCCGGGCCCTGCCGTCGAGGTGGTCATTGTCGCGCCCGGATACGTCGCCGGCGAGGAGACCGCCGCGGTCCGCGCCATCAACGGCGGCCCGGCCAAACCCACCGACAAACCACCCCGCCCGTTCGAGCAGGGTATCGGCGCGCTGCCCACGCTCGTCAGCAATGTCGAGACCCTGGCCAACCTCCCCTACATCCAGACGCACGGCGCCGAGGACTACAGGTCCGTCGGCACCGCATCGTCACCCGGCTCATTCCTGGCGACCATCACCGGAGCCGGCCGGCCGTCTGCTCTCTATGAGTTGCCGCACGGCGTCAGATTCGCCGATGTGCTCGAACTCCATGGTGTGCCAACCGAAATGGCGACGGGTGCCCTGATGGGCGGCTACTTCGCCGGTTTGCTGGGCCCGGGTGTACTGGACGCGACGCTGGATCACGAAGCCTTGCGCGGGTTGGGCAGCGGCCTTGGCTGCGGCGCCATCTCGATCCTGAACGGTGACTGCCCCGTGGCCGTGGCCGCGTCGGTGCTGGCGTACTTCGACCGGGAGAACGCCGGGCAGTGCGGCTCGTGCTTCAACGGCACCGCGGCGATGGCGGCGGCCGCAGCGGGGCTGCGCGACGGCGTCGCGACTGCTGATGACCTTGCACGACTGCGCCGGTGGTCGCGCGAGCTGCGTGGGCGTGGCGCATGTGGAACGTTGGACGGCGCCGCCAACATCGCAGCCAGTCTCCTTGACCAATTCCCCGCCGAGGTGGCACGCCATCTGGAGACTGGTTGTCCGGCATGCCAATCCGGTGAGTTCCGCACTCTGCGGCCCTACGAAATCGAGGCGGTGATGACGGCATGAGGATCCGCCTGGACCGGACGATGTGCGACGGGTTCGGCATCTGCGCCAAGCACGCGCCGGCGTACTTCTCCCTCGACGACTGGGGGTACGCCACCCTAGTCGGTACCGGCGAAGTCCCTGAACCGGACCAGCCCGCCGTCACGCGCGCGCTCTTGGACTGCCCGGCGCACGCCATCGTGGAGATGGCCGGCGGGACAACCGAACTCAGCCCAGACACCGACACCCACGAACCAGAATGGGGAATTGTCCGTTGACCCGCATGCCGCTGCCACAGGTGACGCCCGAGAACGAGTTCTATTGGACCGCAGGGGCCGACGGCGTGCTGCGCATCACCGAATGCGAGAACTGCAACGCGCTGATCCATCCCCCGGCACCGGTCTGCCGGTACTGCCGAGAACGCAAGATGGGCACCCGCACGGTGTCCGGGCTCGCGACGCTCATCGGCTTCACACTCAACGAACGATTCAGCCTTCCCGGACTGCCGGCCCCCTATGTGGTCGCCCAAGTGGCGCTCGTCGAAGACCCGCGAGTTCGCCTGACCACCAACATCATCGACTGCGATCCCAAGCAGCTGGCACTGGGCCAACAGATGGAAGTCGTCTTCGAGCAGCACGACGACGTCTGGCTTCCGCTGTTCCGGCCGGTCGCCGACCAGCCGGCACTGGCCCCGCTGCCGGCCGACGCCATCGAACCGCAGGACTTCGCCAAACACGTCCGGCCGATGATCACCACCGACAAGTTCGAAGACAAGGCGGCCATCACCGGTGTCGGTGCCTCGCAGATGGGCCGCCGCCTGATGGTGGACCCGCTCTCGCTGACCATCGAGGCGTGCGAGAACGCCATCGCCGATGCCGGGCTGACCATCGACGACATCGACGGACTGTCCACGTGGCCGGGCGCCGGTCTCCCCGGTCCTTTCGGCGAGGGCGGGGTGACTGCGCTGGAGACCGCTCTGGGACTCAAGCCGACCTGGTACAACGGCGGTCCCGAAACATTCGGGCCCGGCGGCTCGGTGATCGCGGCCATGCTGGCCGTCGCCGGCGGATTCGCCCGCCACGTGTTGTGCTTCCGCACGCTCTGGCAGGCCACCTACGACGAACTCATGAAGCAGGGCAAGGCCGCGCCGATGGGTGGGGCCCGGACCACCAGCTGGCAGATCCCGTTCGGTGCCACGTCCGCCGCACACACGCTGGCGCAGAACGCGCAACGCCACATGCACCGCTACGGCACCACCAAGGAGACGCTCGGCTGGATTGCGCTGAACCAGCGCGCGAATGCCGCACTGAACCCGACGGCGATCTACCGCGACCCGATGACCATGGACGACTACCTCAACGCTCGGCCCATCACCACGCCGTTCGGGCTCTACGACTGCGACGTGCCGTGTGACGCGTCGATCGCGGTCATCGTGTCGGCCGTCGACGTGGCCCGCGACCTCGCCAAGCCGCCGATTCGAGTCGAAGCGGTCGGTACCCAGATCCTCGAACCGATCGAGTGGGACCAGAGCACGCTGACCCACGAGCCACAGGTGCTCGGCCAGGCCGCACACCTGTGGACCCGAACCAGCTTGACGTCCAAGGACGTCGACGTCGCCGAGCTCTACGACGGGTTCACGTTCAACTGTCTGTCCTGGATCGAGGCGCTCGGCTTCTGCGGTATCGGGGAAGCCAAGGACTTCCTGGACGGCGGCGCCAACATCGCCCGCGACGGCGTGCTACCGCTCAACACACATGGCGGTCAGTTGTCGCACGGCCGCACGCACGGCATGGGCCTGGTCCACGAGGCGATCACCCAACTGCGCGGCGAGGCGGGCGAACGACAGGTCGCGGACGCTCGCGTGGCGGTGGTCAGCAGCGGCGGCCTCACCCCCAGCGGGGTGCTCCTCCTGCGGACCGACTCATGACGGTCACCCCGCGGATCGTCCGCGTCGGCGACATCATGATGTCAGGGCTGCTCGCCGAGGCCGAAGCGCCGCGCGCCGTCATCGTCGCGGCGCACGGCGGTGGCAGCAGCGCAGCGTATTTCGATTGCCCCGGGCACCCACGACTGTCGCTGATGCGCACCGCGGCGGCGCTCGGCTACACCGTTGTCGCATTGGATCGCCCCGGATACGGGGCGTCCGACGCCTATCCCGATGCGGTCGTTCGGCCGGAACAACGGATCGCCCTGGCGTACGGTGCGGTCGACGCGATACTGGGGGCGCGCGACCGCGGCGCCGGCGTCTTCCTGCTCGGCCACTCCAACGGGTGCGAACTGGTCCTACGCATGGCCACCGACGAAAGAGCCGAGCGGCAGCAGGTTTTCGGTATCGGACTGGCCGGTACCGGACTGCGCTACCAGGATGCCGCCGTGGAGATGCTCAAGTCGGCGTCGGTCACCCACCGCCCGCCGGGGCTGCGCGAACTGCTGTGGCACCCGGCGGATCTCTATCCGCCGCTGACCAACACTCCCAATGCGCGCAGCGGCGCCCGGTACGAGGCCGCGATGGTCCAGGATTGGCCCCGCAGTGAATTCCCGGCACTGGCCGCCGAAGTCCGGCTGCCAGTGCACTTCACGGTCGCCGAGCACGAACGGGTCTGGCACTCGGACCCGGATGCCGTTGCGGAGATCAGCGGATTGTTCACCGCCGCACCGCGGATGACGGTTCATCGCCAGGTCGACACGGGCCACAACATCAGCGTTTCGGTGGGAGCCGCGGCGTACCACCTCACGGTCCTGGCGTTCATCGAGGAATGCCTGGCCAAGCAGCGCAGCACCACAGTCACATTGGAGGTCGGTTAGTGCGAGTCGGATTCATCGGTCTCGGCAGCCAGGGGGCGCCGATGGCGCGCCGCATCGTGGAGGCCGGATATCCGCTGGCGTTGTGGGCCCGGCGGGCGGCCTCCGTCGAACCGTTCGCCGACACCGCGGCCAAAGTCGTCGACACGCCCGCCGCGTTGGCTGCCATCAGCGATCTGGTCTGTGTGTGCGTGGTCGGCGACGACGACGTCCGTCAGGTGCTGAACGGTGACTCAGGCGTCTTGGCCGGACTGGCACCCGGCGGCACCGTCGCCATCCACAGCACTGTTCACCCCGACACCTGTCGCGAACTCGCCGAAACTGCGGCAGCCAAGGGCATTTCATTGCTCGATGCGCCGGTCAGCGGCGGTGGCCCCGCGGCGGCCGCCGGCCGGCTCCTGGTGATGGTCGGCGGCGACCCCGACGTCGTCGAGCGCTGTCGGCCAGTGTTCGCCACGTACGCCGAACCGGTCGTCCACCTCGGGGGTGTCGGTTCCGGCCAGGTGACCAAACTGCTGAACAACCTGCTCTTCACCGCCAATATCGCGACCGCGAAGACGACGCTGGACCTCGGCGAAGCGCTCGGTGTCTCGGTGGACCGCCTCGCCGAGGTGATCACCCAGGGCTCTGCCAACAGCTTCGCGCTCGGCCGCATCGCCCAGTTCGGCGGCAGCCTCGACATCCTCAAGTCGGTGGCCGCGGACCTACTGAAGAAGGACGTCAGCCTGATTGCCGACCTCGCCGAGGCCGCCGGCGCCACACCGGGCGCAGTGCTCGAATCCGCCGATGCTGCACTGGGTTTGATGGGCCGCACCCGGTGAGCACGGTCGGCTTCGTCGGAGCGGGGCGCATGGGCAGTGCCATGGTCCGCCGGCTCGTCGCGGCCGACGACCATGTGAATGTTCTGGCACGCTCTCCCGAGAAGAGCACCGTCATAACGGAACTCGGCGCAACACCGGTCCCCGACTTCGCCGCTGTGTGCGCCGACGCCGATGCCGTCGTCATCTGCGTCTTCACCGACCAACAGGTCCGCGAGGTCGCCGCTGCGCTGGCGTCTGATCTGCAGCCCGGCGCCGTCCTGGTCATTCACACCACCGGCAGCCCGCACACCACGGAGGCCATCGCCGCCCGCGGGGTGGACGTCGTCGATGCCGCGGTCAGCGGCGGCCCGCACGATATCGCGGCGGGCCGGCTGACGCTGTTCGTCGGCGGGTCCGACGCCGCGGTCGGGCGGGCCAAGCCGGTGCTGTCGTGTTACGGCGACCCGATCATTCACGCCGGGCCGCCGGGCGCCGGTCAGCGAGTCAAACTGATCAATAATGCACTGTTCGCCGCGCAGATCGGATTGATCAGCGCCGCAGCCGAACTCGGCGAACAGCTGGGCATTCCGGAATCGACGCTGCTGGCAGCCCTGCCCCACGCCAGCGCGGGGGGCCGCGCGCTCGACAGCGTCGCGCGGGCAGGTTCTGCCGCGTCGTTCCGCGCGGTCGTCGGCGAGTTCCTGACCAAGGATGTCGCGACGGTCCGCGCCACCGCAGCTGAGTTGGGCACCGGACTGGGCGTGCTCGACGCCGTCATCGATGTTGGCCTGGCGCCAACCGGAGGGAGCAATACCGCATGACCGCAACGAAACTCGTGTTCGACCCATTCTCCGAGGACTTCTTCAACGGGCCGTGGGATACCTACCGGCGAATGCGCGCTGAGGCACCCGTCTACTACAGCGAGGAACACGATTTCTACGCGCTGTCGCGGCACGAGGACGTCGCTCCCGCCTACCGCGACTTCGAGACCTATTCATCGGCGTACGGCGCGGATTTGGCACAGGTACGCACCGGAGTCGAGTTGCCGGGCAACATGCGGATGATCATCTTCATGGATCCGCCCGAACACCGCCACATCCGCAGTCTGCTGAACAAGGTGTTCACGCCGCGCGCGATCCAGTCACAACGCGAGATGGTCCGGGCGAAGATCGAGAAGTACCTGAACCGCCTCGACCCCAATGGATTCGATGCCGTGCAGGACTTCACCGGACCGTTCCCGGTCGAGGTGATCACCAACATGATGGGTGTCCCCGACGAACAGGCCCAACAGGTCCGGTACTGGATCGATGAATCGCTGCACCGCGAGATCGGCCAGGTCGAAACCTCGGAGCAGGGCATCCAGGCCTACCTCGACAGCGCGGCTTTCTATTTCGACCTGGCGCGCCGGCGCAAGGACGAACCCGGTGACGATTTGATCAGCCGCCTTCTCGCCGCCGAGACCGAACGCGAAGACGGGACGGTCACGAAGCTGGAGGATTACGAGATCGCCGGATTCGCCTCACTTCTGGGCGGCGCTGGCGCTGAGACGGTGACCAAGCTGGTCGGTAACGCCGTCTACCTCTTCGCCCGGTATCCGGAACAGTGGCAGAGGCTGCTGGACGATCGCGGCAAGATTCCCGCAGCCGTCGAGGAACTGCTGCGGTACGAGGCGCCGTCGCAGTACAACGTGCGTCGCAGCATGAAAGACGTGCACCTGCACGGCACGACGATTCCCGAGGGTGCGCCGGTCTTCCTGCTCGGCGGATCGGCCAACCGCGACCCCGAAGCGTGGACCGACCCTGATGCCTTCGACATCGACCGCAACCACACCGAGGCCCAGAACCTCGGATTCGGGTACGGCATCCACAGTTGTCTGGGGGCGGCACTGGCACGGATGGAGAGCGCCGTCGCACTGGAGGCCCTGCTGGACTTCATGCCGCGTTATGAAATCGACTGGGACGGTTGCAAACGCGTCCACATGCAGAACGTCATGGGCTGGCAGAACATTCCGGTGCGGGTGCTGCGGTGAGCAAAGTACACGTCGACTTCGGGCTGTGCGAGAGCAACGGCGTCTGCGAGGGCCTCATCCCCGACGTGTTCCATCTCGACGACCAGGACTACTTGCACGTCTTGCAGGACGAGGTAACCCCGGACAACCACGACCGGATCGCCGAAGCCGTTCGCCAATGTCCCCGCCAGGCCATATCGATCACGGAGGATCCCGTATGAAGCCCTACCGCGTCGTTCAGTGGACGACCGGCAACGTCGGGGCGAGTTCGGTCAAAGCCGTTGCCGCACAACAGGTCGGCTCCCGGAATTGAAGCCGCCGTCCTCTTGGGGCAGGGCATCGCTTCAGTCGACAACCCGGGGTACTCGCGGCTCCGCGGCCTCAGCCTGGCTCGTCCTCGGAGCCCGGCCGCTGGTCTTACACCCTCATCCGCGCCAGATCCTGGAGCACTGAATGACTTCTCCCCCAATCCGTCTGGTGCAGTGGACGACCGGCAACGTCTCGCGCGAAGCGGTCAAGGGCATCCTCGAACGCCCCAGCCTTGAACTCGTCGGTGTCTTCGCCTATAGCGCTGACAAGGTCGGGAGGGACCTCGGCGAGCTGTGCGGGCTCGACCGCACACTCGGCATCGCGGCGACCAATCGCATCGAGGACATCGTTGCGCTGCAGCCGGACTGCGTCGTCTACATGCCGTTGCACCCTGAAATCGAACATCTGGAGACGCTGCTTCGAGCGGGCATCAACGTCGCGACGACTGCGCACTTCATGACCGGCCGTGCCTATGGCGAGGAGGCGCGAGCGCGGCTCGAGGCCGCCGCCGTGGAAGGTGGTGCCAGCATGTTTGGCAGCGGCATCAATCCCGGATACATGCAGCATCTGGCGTCGGTCGCGACCAACGTGTGCCGTACCGCCAGCTACGTCAGAATCCTTGAGTCGTTCGACATCGGGCCTTGGGCCGGGGACGCGAACCAGGACGAGCTGGGCTGGGGGCGTGCTGCGGGTGACCCGAACCACGCGGCGGACATCAAGCACGCCACCATCCCGTTTGGCGACGCCTGCGAGGCCCTGGCCGAGTTGCTAGACGTCTCCGTCGACGGAATTCGGTGCGATGTGGAGTTCACCTACGCAGGCAAAGATCTCGATATCCCCGGACGTGACGTTCGCGCAGGCACCGTCGCAGGAGTCTACGCACGCTGGATCGGCTCAGCGGGCGGTCTCGATGTCGTGGAGACCGCGGTGAAGTGGACTATCACCGCGGACCTCGTCCCAGCATGGGACATCACGATGGACTACGAAATCGAGATCCGCGGCCACCCCAACGTCACCCTCCGCGCCGGAGTGTTACCCGAGTTCGGCTCGATGACGATGGACGAGATGGTCGGCATCGGTTCAGTGATCACGGCGATGCCCGTTGTTAACGCCATCCCGGCCGTCGTCGCGGCGCGGCCCGGCATCGTCGGTTACTCCGACCTTCCAGCCGTCGGGACCCGTCTGATACCGGCCTCGCCGCCTGCACAGAGTGCTGCGGTCCCGCCACCCTCGCGTCCACATTTCACGCGCCAATCGACCCTGCAGGAACTCACCGCCTCGCCGGTCGGGCGGCTGCTGAACCGAATCGTCGCCAGGCAGGCCAAGAAGACTGCCACCACCGACCGTGACGTTGCGATGTTCGTCGGCATGGCCGCATACCAGAGCATTGAGCAGTTGGTCTTGATGAGCGACGGCAAGATGTCCTGGCCGGTCGCGGACTCGATCATCGATCTGGCGAACGGTCAACCCCATCGTATCGCTGGGCGCGCCGTCGCCGGGGTCCGGAAACGATGGCGAGCAACCTCGTAAACGACCCCGGGGAGTTTCGATGTCGCGCCGGTATCGCCACCTACAATGACCTGCCACTGACCTTGCCCCGCATGAAAGGCCTTGCATGAAAGAAGGATTCGAGGAAAAGGTTGCTCTGATCACCGGCGCGGGCTCGGGCATCGGACGCGCCACCGCCCTGGCATTCGCCAAGGCGGGTGCCCGCGTCGTCGCCACCGACATCAACGGTGATGCGGCCGGCGAAACCGCAGCCTTGATCGGTGACGCGGCCATCGCCATCGCCGCGGATATCGCCGACGAGGAGTCCGTGGCGCGTGCGGTGACCGCGGCCCTCGACGCCTACGGCCATATCGACGTGCTGTCCAACAACGCGGGCGTCATCGACACCATGGCGCTACCGGCCGATACCACGCTCGCCGAATGGGACCGGGTCATCCGGATCAACCTGACCGGCACCTTCATCGTGACGCATGCGGTACTCCCCCACATGCTCGGCCGGCAGCGCGGCGTCATCGTCAACACCAGCTCGGCCGCCGGCGTGCGCGGTGGATCGGCGGGCGCCGCGTACACCGCCTCCAAGCATGGCGTCATCGGATTGACCCGAAACATCGCCTGGTCCTACGCCAAGGACGGGATCAGGTGCAATGCGATCCTGCCCGGCCCCACGTTGACCGGAATCACCGGCAGCATAAGCGGATTCGACGAGACCGGTCAGGCCCGACTGACGCCCATCATCTCTGCCGCGCCCAACATCGCCCTGCCGGAGCAGATGGCCGACGTGATCGTCTTCCTGGCCTCCGACGCCGCCGCGTTCGTCAACGGCGCAATCGTGGCAGCCGACGGCGGGTGGTCAGCGGGCTGAGGCCCGCTGAGTGTCAGGCCCCGTCAGGCCCCGAAGCCCGACAGGATCACGGCGTTGCAATCCGCGGCGGACTGGCGGACCTTGGCCGCCGCCTGGTAGGCGTCGGATTCGTACCAAGCTCGGGCGGCATCCACCGACTCGAACTCCAGCACGACGGTCTGGTTGCCGTGCCAGCTACCCTCGAGCACCTGGGGATTCTGGTCCACCGACACGATGGTGGCCGACGACATCGCCTTGCCGGCCAGCTTGGCGTACTCCGCCATGCCGGCGGGGTCCTTGACGTCCTCGGTGAGGATCACATATCCCTTGGCCACTCGAATCTCCTTGACTAGTCGTTCGTTTCGACGATTGCTTGTTCCGGACAGTTCGTCATGGCATCGCGAACCGCGTCCTCGAGGCCGGGGCCGATCTCCGAGGGGTCGGCGACCGCATAACCGTCGTCAGTCATACTGAAGACATCTGGGCACAACGTCAGGCACATGCCGTGCCCGCGGCACCGATCCTCATCGACAACAACCTTCATGACGCGCTCCCGGCCGGATCGAATTCGAGATGGAGGTCGATGATGCCACGCAGGATGTAGGTCGGAATGTATTGGTACCGGCGATTTCCCGCCGGTCCGTGGTGGGCCTCGGAGATTCTGATATCCGATGTCCGGTCGAGGAGCCGCTCCAGCGCCACGCGGGTCTCGGCCCGCGCCAGCGGCGCACCCGGGCAGCTGTGGATACCGCGGCCGAAGGCGAGGTGTTGACGCGCGTTCTTGCGTTCGGCGTCGAAGGTGTCGGGATCCTCGAAGCGTCGCGGATCCCGGTTGGCCGCACCATTGATCACCATCAGCGTGCAGCCCGCACCGATCGCCTCGTCACCGATCGTGGTCGGCACACGCGAGAGCCGGAAGTCGCCCTTAACCGGACTTTCGATGCGTAGGCACTCCTCGATGAAGTTCGGCAGCAGGCTGCGATCCGCGCGGAGCTTGGCCTGCATGTCGGGTTGCTCGCCGATAACCTTCAGCGCCGTGCTGAGCAGTCGGACGGTGGTCTCCTGCCCGGCCGAGAACACATTCGTGGCCACGCGCACCACGTCGTCCACCGTCGGCATGGTGCCGTCGGGGAAGGTCGCGGTCGCCAGGCCCGTCAGCACGTCGTCGCGGGGTTCGCGGCGGCGGTCTTCGACGTAGACCGCGAAGGCCTCGTAGAGATACTCGAAAGGCGTTTTGGAGAGCGTCTTTTCGTCGGTACTACCGAGCCCGCCCCCATGGGTGCCCTTCGCGAGGCGCTCGAGCAGTTCGGGGCAATCCTCATCGGGAACCCCGAGGAGGTCCGCGATGACGCGCAGCGTGAACGGCCCGGCGAACCCCTTGATGAACTCGCCCGCGCCGGGCGCCAGGAACTCACCCAGCATGTCGTCGGCGATCCGCCACATCGCGTCCTCGTTCTCCTTGAGGCGCTTGGGGGTGATCAGCCGCATCAGCAGGGCGCGGTGATTGGTGTGCGTCGGCGGATCGAGCGTGGGCAGCTGGTCGCTGTAGGGAATCTCGTCACGGTGCTTCTCGATGAGCTCGCTGACATCGTCACCGTCGAGCGGTACCGGGAAGCCCGGGAACGGGCCCGTCACCGAGATGCACGACGAGAACGTGTCGGCGTCGTTGTAGACATCGACCGCTTCCTGCCAGCCGGTGACCATCGTGACGCCGTAGTGCTCTTCACGGGTCACCGGGCACTTGTTGCGCAGGGCCTCGTAAAACGGGTACGGGTCGTCGGTCAGCCGATCATCCCGGAAGAAATCGACCGCGGTGAGGTCTTCCGACACGCGTCCTCCATTCGAAGCAGGCTCAGATGAGAATGTGATTCTCATCTTTGATGATTACATTTCCACAGTGATCCGCCGACGTCAATCGGCCGATCACTGGATCGGCTCGTCCCCCAGAACGGTCGTCCGCAGCATCTCCCGCGGCGAATCCGGGTCGTAGGGGGCGGCACGGTGCAGCACCCCGCGGTTGTCCCAGATGACGGTGTCCCCCACCGACCACGTGTGGCTGTACACCTTGTCCGCGGCAGTGGCCCGCTCCAGCAGTTCGGCGAGCAGCGCGCGTCCCTCGTCCGGCTCCATGCCGACGATGTAGTCCGCCGACGCACCAAGAACGAGTGACTTGCGTCCGGAACGGTGCGTCCAGACCAGCGGATGCTCGTGCGTCCGCCGCGACCGCCACACGGCGAGCTGTTCAGGCGACGGATCGGGTGTGACGCGGCGTTGCGATGCCTCGAGCGAATGCACCACCCGCAGCTGCCCGTACCGCTCCCGTTCGTCGTCGGTCAGTCCGTCATATGCGCCATAGGAATTCGCAAACTCGGTCTCGCCGCCGGACGCCGCCACCGCGACTGCCGAAAGCACGGTCGCCTGCTGCGGGCAGGTGTCCTCGATGGGTGTGCAGCCGTCGATGTGCCAATCGAACGTCGCCCGCAGATACGCCGCCGAGGCGTTCTTGGACGTGTCGAGCGTGATCGGGTAGATGCCCGCAACGGAATGGTGTCCGTCCGACGAGTGATCGACATGCCCGAGCCGGCGGCAGAACGCGACCTGCTGCTGCGGCTCGAGCCACAGTCCCGGGAAGACCAGTACGCCGTTGTCCTCCAAGGCATCCAGCACTGCCGCGGCGAGCGCATCGTCGGCGGCCAGCCGTTCGGCATCGATGCCGGACACTTCCGCCCCGACCGATGACGTGAGCTTGTTGATGGTCAGGACACTCACGGCACCGGCGCCCCGATGCGATTCATGACGGCATCGGCGGAGTCGGCGGGCTTCTGGGTGCCGAAGATCTCGACGGCCATCGACACCATGATCATCGAGTAGATGAGGTGCAGCAGGTTGAGCGCGTCATCCGGCAGGTCGTCGAGGCCGAACTTGTCGCAGTAGTCGATGGCTTCTTCGAAGCGTGGCGTGAACGCGTCGTAGAACTCCCGAATCTCGGTCATCGGCGTGTTCAGGCGCATTTCCCAGCGTTCGGGTTCGGTTGCCAGGCACCACTTCTCGGCGAACGGCTCGAACTCGGCGAAGGCGCTCGGCAGCTTGGTTTCCGCCACGATCACACCCCCACCGGGGCCCGCTGGGCCTTGTACTGCTCGACCCAGTCGACCGAAACCTTGTGCAGATGCCGGACCAGGATCTCCTGATCGGACAGCGGGTAGTCGTCGACGACGTCGTACTCCAGCGCCGCCTGGGTGCCGCCGAGCATGCCGGCGTCTTGGAGCGCAAACTCTTTGAGCACCACCGAGGCGACTTCGTGCTCGATGCGCTCGCGCACCGTGCGTGCCGGATGAAAGGCGTTGTACGCCTCGAACTTATGGGTGTTGTGCGACGTCGGCCAGTAGCGGTACAGCAGATACCAGCCGTGGTAGATCAGGATTTCCAGGTTGGGGAAGATCTGGAAGTTCGTGATGCCCCACGGTTCGATACCACCCGGGTTGAGGCCCGCCGAGAAATGGGTCTCCGGGGTACGCCACGGGCCGACCAGGCCACTGCGGGTGATCCGCTCGACGGGGTACATGTAGTCGGGATCGAGCTTCCAGCGGCGGGTACCGGCGGTCGACACCAGGCGGTGCGGCCCGTCGATCTGGAAGTGCCCGCACTCGAAGGAGGCGTTGGGTTGACGCACCGCGCTCGGCACCTGCTGGGAGTGCAGCGACGGTACGTGGTAGTACTCCTGGAACGCGTCGGCGAAGATCTTCCAGTTGCTGTTGTTCTCCGCGGCGAAGTCGTACCGCTCGGTCATCGCCCCGAACGGGTAGTCGTCGAGTGCGGTGATCATCGGGCCGAGGAACTCCCGCAGGCTCCACTGCGGCTCGGGATCGAAGTTGATGAAGATGAAGCCGTTCCACACATCGCAGTGCACGGGCTTGAGGCCATATCGCGAGCTGTCGAGCCCGAAGAACTCGCCCTCCTGCTGCACGAACGTCAGGTCGCCCTTGAGGTCGTAGCGCCAGCCGTGGTACTTGCAGGTGAACTGCCGGCACCCGCCCTTGGTCTCCTCGTTCGGAAAGTCGTTCCACACCAGCTTGTTTCCGCGGTGGCGGCAGATGTTGTAGAAGGCGCGGATCTGTTCGTCCTTGCCCTTCACCACGATCACCGAGGTCCTGGCAGCGTCGATCTCCTTGGTGAAGTAGCTGCCGACCCGGGGCACCTCCTCGATCCGTCCGACATTGAGCCACGCGCGTTTGAAGACCGCTTCGCGCTCGAGTTCGTAGAACTCCGGCGAGATCGAATCGCGGAACGAAATCGGCCCGGTGCCGAGTTCGGGATAGTGCTCGGTCCAGCTGCCTTCCGCGGGCTTGGGCCACTTAGCCATGAACTCCTCCTCGAAGTTGTTCGGTCACATCGCTTCCCGTCACATCACGGCCCCGCCGTTGACACCGAGGGTCTGCCCGGTGATGAAGCCGGCCTCCGACGAGCACAGGAACCCGACGGCCGCTGCGATGTCGTCGCCGGTGCCGAGGTGGCCAACCGGGATACTGGCCGCCATCTGCTCGTTGGGCGGTAGATTGCCCGCCGCCTGCGACTGGTGCTGCATGGGCGTCTCGATGCCCGACGGCGGTACGTTGTTCACCGTGATCCCCGCCGGACCATATTCGCGGGCAAGTGATTTCGTCAGCGAGAGCAACGCGCCTTTTGACGCGGCGTAATGCGCCATCCCCGGCGACCCGCGCTGCGCGCTGGACGACGAGATCATCACGATGCGACCCCACCCGGCCGCGAGCATGTCGGGTATCGCGACCTGACAGCAGTGGAACGTACCGGTCAGATTGACGTCGATCAGCCGCTGCCACGAATCCAGGCTGATGTCGGTGAAAGCCGCGAAGTCCACCACGCCGGCACTGGTGACCAGGATGTGCACGGGCCCGAACTCGCTGCGCACCTTGGCGAAGGCGTCTTCCACAGAGACGCGGTCGCTGACGTCGGCGGCGATCCCGACTGCCTCCACCCCGTCGGCGCGCAGATTTTCCGCAACCCGCTGTGCCGCTTCCCCGTTGAGGTCGAGGACGGCGACCTTGTGCCCCCGCCGCCCCAATTCATGGCAGGTCGCTTCCCCCATACCCGACGCACCGCCGGTCACCACAGCCACGCGTGTCATGCGCACTCCTACTCGTAAACCACTCGAACGGTCCTGCTGGTCGGCAGGGACTGGCAGGTCAGCACCCAGCCGTCGGCGACCTCGTCGTCGTCGAGGGCATCGTTGTTGAGCATGTGCGCACTGCCTTCGACGATGCGCGCCATACACGTTCCGCAGGAACCGGTTTCGCACGACGACGGCGCCCGCAGACCCGCGATGCGGGCCGTCTGCAGCAGCGTGTTGCCCGCCCGGTATTCCACCGTCGTCTTGCGGCGGTCGAGTTCGATGGTGACTTCCTCGGTTACCGACGCAGCCGTCTCCTCGGCCGATACCGTCGCAACCTCGAAGCGCTCCAGGTGAATCCGGCTCCGTGGCGTCCCGGTCTGCATGACCGCGGATTCCACTGCGTCCATGAACGGTCCGGGTCCGCAGATGTAGTACTCCGCGTCGCCCGCCTCGGCAATGAAGGACGCGATGGCCTCCGGTTGCACGATGCCGTCGACATCGTCGAAGTGGTGCCGCACTGTCAGCCGGTCGGGATGGGACTCTGCCAGTGCGGCAAGGGAATCGGCGAAGATCACCGAGTCGCTGCTGCGATTGGCATAGAACAACCGGATGCGGCGCGCGGTTCCTGCCAGCGCGGCCCCGATGAGAGAGTGGATCGGCGTGATCCCGCTGCCACCGGCGAAGGCGACGAGGTCACGCTCCCCGTCGCCCAGCACGAAGCGTCCTTCCGGCGGCGCGGCTTCGATGTGACCGCCGACCTCAGCGCTGTCGTTCAGCCAGTTTGAGACCAGCCCGCTGCCGTCACGTTTGATCGTGATCTGCAGGTCGTCGCCGTTATGGGGCGACGACGACATCGAGTAGCACCGGCGGTGCTGATCGCCGCCCAGCTGCACCCGCAGGGTCAGGAATTGCCCTGCCTGGTAACGGAATCGGGGCGCGCAGTCCTCGGGGATGTCGAGAACCAGCGACACGGCGTCGCCGGTTTCCCGCACCACCCGCTTGATGCGTAGTGACGCGAAGTCGTCCACAAGATCGGCCATCCCCTCGACAGTATCAAGTACTTGTCATTGATATCAAGTGATTGATATTGACTTGTTGACTCTGCACTTACGGCGTACCCCACTCGCACTTTTACGCCCTGCGTACAGGGTCAACGGCAGGGCCGGGGACCGTCAGTCGCCGACGTGATCGTCGATCAACTTGTGTCCGGTGCCCTGCTCGACGACGCGTGTGAGCAGCCGCTTGAGGGTCTCCTGCTCCTCGGCGGTGAGCACACCGAACACCGCTTCGTGCGCCTCGACTGCGTCGCTGACGACCGCGGCAGCGGTCTTGCGTCCCTGCTCGGTCAGGAAGGCCTGGAGGATGCGGGCATGCTGCGGATCCGGCTTGCGTTGCACCAGCCCGCGATCCTCGAGCGCCTTGAGCGCCAACTGCACACCCTGCGGGGTGATGAGCAGCCGGCGCGCCAGGTCGGCGCCGGACAGTCCCGGCTCATTGGCGAGTTGGCGCAGCACACCGATCTGCGCGGTACTGACGCCGTGACTACTGACGGCTTCGTTCACTGATGTCAGTGAGAAGTAGAACGCCTGCTTGAGATGCCAGAGGAGGTTCTCGTCCAGGTCCACTACGCACCTCCATCGACCTGCTTGTAGATCTGCCCCGCTTTCATCACGAAGCGCACGTCCAGCGTACTGGCGATATCGCTGGATACGTCCCCGGGCACGGCCACGATGTCCGCAAGGTAGCCGGGGGCGAGGCGCCCGAGTTCGTCGTCGGCGTCGATGAGTTCGGCGCTCGTGACGGTCGCGGCCCGGATGGCCTGCATCGGCGTCATGCCGCGCGAGACGAGCGCGCAGAGCTCTTTCGCGTTCTGCCCGTGCGGCACTGCCGGCGCATCGGTTCCGCAGGCGATGCGCACTCCGGCCGCGATGGCCTTGGGCAACATCGCCTGTGCCTGCGGAAACACGACCTCGGCTTTCTTGCGCAGCTCGGGCGCGATGCGGTCGATCGCCATCGCCTCGGTGAGGTAGGTCGTCGACACCAGGAATGTGCCCGTGTCGGCCATCAGCTTGATGGTGTCGTCGCTCGCCAGGAAGCCGTGTTCGATGCAGTCGATGCCGGCGCGAATGCAGGCCCGAATAGCGCTGTCCCCCACCGCGTGTGCGGCCACCCGCACGCCGGCGCGGTGCGCCTCGTCGGCGATCGCGGCGAACTCGTCGTCGGAATACTGCTGGGCACCCGGAGCCGTGCTGTGCGACATCACGCCACCGGAAGCCGACACCTTGATCAGCTTGGCGCCGTGCCGGACCTGATAGCGCACGCAGGCGCGGACCTCGTCGACGCCGTTGGCGATGCCCTCCCCGACGGACAGCGGCATGATGCCCGGCGCCAGGCGCTGGAACACCGTCGGATCGAGGTGACCTCCGTACGGCGTCACGGCGTGCCCGGCCGGGTAGATCCGGGGCCCGACGTGCCAGCCCTGCTCGATCGCCCGCATGAGAGCGACGTCCAGCAGGTAGCCGCCGGTCTTGACCATCAGCCCGAGGTTGCGCACGGTGGTGAACCCGGCGTCCAGCGTGGTGCGGGCGTTGACGGCGCCGCGCAGTGTCCGATACGCCGGATCGTCCTGCACGCCGTGCATCGGACTGGGCAGCCCTTCCGGCCCACCGGGTCCACCGATGAGCAGGTTGAGCTCCATGTCCATCAAGCCGGGCAGTAGCGTCACATCGCCGAGATCGATGACGGTGGCCGAATCCGGCACGGGTTCAACCGGATTGACGGCCTTGATGCGGTCGCCCTCGACCACGACGACTGCAGGCGACCGAACTTCGCCGGTGTCTACATCGGCCCAGCGGGCGGCTCGCAGGACAGTGAGTGCCGTCATGGCACCGGTTCGTAAACACAGTCGAGCTTTGTGGCGCCGGAGTCGGGAACCCGCGGCTGCTTCCAGCACTCGATGGGGAACGACACCATGATCATGGAGTACAGCAGGTGCATGAGGTTCAGGACATCCTCAGGCATGTCGTCGAGGCTGAACTTGTCGCAGAACGCGATCGCGTCCTCTGCCCGCGGCGTGATCGCGTCGTAGAACGCCTGCATCTGGGCCATCGAACTGTCGAGCCGCTTGGCATACCGCTGGGCTTCCGTCGGCAGGCACCACTCGGAAAACGGCTCCAGGTCGGCGAATTCGGCCGGCAATGTCACGGTCATGATCACACCTCCGCCGTCTTGCGCTGGTAGTCCTCGATCCAGGCGGCGGTCTCGTGGTGCAGGTGGCGGATCAGCACCTCCTGGTCACACAGCAGGAATTCGTTGACGGTGCGGGACTCGATCATCGACTGCGTGGCCTCCAATGTGTTGGCGTCCTGCAGGCCGTACTCCTTGAACGTCACCGCCGCGAGCTCCTGTCCGATGCGCTCGCGCGGACTGCGCGCCGGCGGGAAATACAGCGTGCATTCGAAGGTGTGGGTGTTGTACGACGTCGGCCAGTAGTGGTAGGTGAGGTACCAGCCCTGCCCCCAGAACAGCACGACGAAGTTGGGGAACAACTGGAACGAATCCAGGCCCCACGGATCGCATTTCGCCGGATTCAGGCCGACGGGCATCTCCCCCAGGTCGGGTGAATCCCACGGCCCGAACAGTCCGCTCTGGCAGATGTCCTCCATGGGCTTGCGCATCTCGGCGCCCATCTCCCACACCCGCACCCCGGAAGTGCTGACGAGCCGGTGCGGTCCGTCGATGCGGTAGTGCGGCGCCTCGAAACCGGCCTGCGCCGCGGCCTTCGAATAGTTGGTCGGCGACTGGTTCGCATGCAGCACGGGCGCGTGGTAGAACTCCTGGAACGCGTCCATGTACAGCTTCCAATTCGCTTTGACCTCAGAGCGATACGTGAACTTCGAGGTCAGCTTCTCGAACGGATAGCCCTCCAGCCCCAGGATCATCGGGCCGAGGAAGTCGCGCAGCGACTGCTCGGGCTCGAGTGCGAAGTTGACGAAGATGAACCCCTCCCAGACGTCGCAGTGCACGGGCACCAGGCCGTACCGCTCCTTGTCGAGGTCGAAGAACTCACCCTCCTGCTGCACGAACGTCAGGTTGCCGTCGAGGTCGTAACGCCAGGCGTGGTACTTGCAGGTGAACTGCTTGCAGAAGCCCTTCGTCTCCTCCAGCGGCATGTCGTTCCACACCAGCTTGTTGCCCCGGTGCCGGCAGATGTTGTGAAACGCCTTCACCTCGCCGGCATTGTTGCGCACCACGATGATCGAGGTGCCGACCACCTTGAGCTCTTTGGTGAAGTAGCTGCCCTTGCGCGGAAGTTGTTCGACGCGACCGACATTCAGCCACGCCCGCTTGAACACCGCCTTGCGTTCAATCTCGAACTGCTCGGGACTGATCGAGTCCTCGTACGACACCGGGTCGGTGCCCAGCCGCGGATAGTGTTCGGTCCAACTGCCCTCGGGCGGCTTGGGAAACCGAGCCATGACGCACTCCTCATCGACGTGCCTACACAGGCGACGGTATCCGTCGCGCGCGCCAATGACAAGTAGTTGATATTCATGTCGCCGGGGTTCTTCAGGCGAACTTGATCGCCGAGACGTACATGTCGACGACCGGCCGGAACAGGTCGACGCCGTCGAGCTCATTGCTCAAGACGATGGCATCGCTGGTGGCCAGCAGAATCTGCGCGAACGTCGACGCGGGTATCAGCAGCGTCCCGCCCAGCCGGTCGACGCCCTCGACGATGAAACCCGCCAATGCCTCGACGACCTCGGATCGCCTGGCCGCCACACGGTCTCGCACTTCAGGGTTGCGCAGCAGATAGAGCGTGAACTCGTAACCCAGCGCAGCGTGTTCGGCGCCGCGGCCACGACTCAGCTCGAGCCAGCGCTCGGCGATCTCATCCCGCTCATGCGACCCGACGCGCTCCGACCGCGACATCACTTCGGTGAATTTGTCGAAGTACTGGCGCCAGTAGCGGTCATTGACCGCGAGGAACAGGTCTTCCTTGGTGGCGAAATGCTTGTAGATGGCGCCCTTGGTGTAGCCGGCGACGGATGCGATCTCGTCGAGAGTCGCTGGCGTGAAGCCCTTTTCAGCGAAGACATCCTCAGCTGCATCCAGCAGCAGCGAACGCGTGTGTTCCAGTCGCCGCTCCCGCGTCCAACGCTCCACCATGGAAAAATTCTGCCACAGAATCCAAGATTCCCCTTGGAAACTGAGATACCGATGGGTATCTTCGAGACAACACGAACTCGAGGAGGCCTCGTGAGTGAAATGCTGAGCAAGAAATCCACTGTTACCGAGTCGCTGGGCGGAACCGCGAATCTCGGTGGCAGCCAAGCCCCGTCGACTCCCGTCAAGATCTGGGCGTTCTTCGGCGGCGCCCTGCTGCTGTTCCAGATCTACGTCTGGACCCGTTGGGTCACCGGGCCGTATTTCGTCCGGGTACCGGCCGGTCCCACCGACCCGCCCACGTTCATGAAGACCATGCTGATGGTGAACTGCGCCTTCATGGTGGTGGGCTTCCCCGCCGCCGTGTGGTGGTTCCTCATCAGGCCGTGGCTCCGCGAGCGGCGCATCACGCTCGACGGCATGCTCTTCGTGTCGTGTGCCCTCTTCTTCTTCCAGGACCCGCTGCTGAACTACTCCAACACCTGGTGCACCTACAACATGTGGCTCTGGAACCGGGGCTCCTGGACGTCGAACATCCCCAGCTGGATCTCGCCGGAATCACCAGGGCATCAAGTCGGCGAACCGCTCCCCATCAACATGCCCGGCTACGGCCTGGTGCTGGCGACGGTGATGGTCGGCTGCTGGGCAATGAAGAAGATCAAGCAGCGTCGGCCGGATATCAGCAATTTCCGATTGGTCCTGGCGACATACGTTTTCTGCTTCTTCTTCGATTTCGTCATGGAAGCGCTGATCCTGTTGCCGATCGGCCTCTTCGTATATCCCGGCGCGATTCGATCGGTGTCGTTCAACGCCGGCACCTACTACCAATGGCCCGTCTATGAAGGGCTGATGTGGGGCGCCGTCATGACCGCGCTGTGCTGTCTGCGGTTCTTCACCGACGACCGCGGCCGCACCGTCGTCGAACGTGGACTCGACCACGTCCGCGGCGGCGTCTTCCGGCAGCAACTGGTCCGGTTCCTGGCGATCTTCGCCGCCTGCAGCGGCGCGTTCTTCTTCTTCTACAACGTCCCCGCGCAGTGGTTCGGCCTCCACGCCGACCCGTGGCCCGAGGACGTCCAGAAGCGCTCGTACTTCAGCCAGAGCGTCTGCGACGAACACACGCCGTGCCCGAACCCAGTGCTGCCCATACCGACCAAGCGCTCCGGCTATATCGATGTCGACGGCAAGCTCGTGCTGCCGCCGGGCAAGGAGATGCCCAAAGACGCTCCCGTACAGGTCGGTAAGTGACGCCGCATGAGTGACCTGTCGCAGAAGAAGGCGGTTGTCACCGAACCGCTCAGCGGAGCAGCACTGGCCGCGCCGTCGCGGATCACGCCCGTACGCATCTGGGCCGCGGTCGGTGGCGCGATCCTGGTATTCCAGCTCTACGTCTGGACCCGCTGGGTGACGGGACCGAACTTCGAGCGGGTTCCCGCCGGTCCGAGCGATCCACCGACGTACATGAAGGCCATCCTGTTCACCTGGACCGGCGTGATCATCGTTGGGCTGCCAGTTGCGTTGTGGTGGTTCATCATCCGGCCCTGGCGGCGCGAGCGGCGCATCACCCTCGACGGCATGCTGTTGATCGCGTGCGGCCTGTTGTTCTTCCAGGACCCGCTGCTGAACTACGTCAACACCTGGAGCACCTACAACACCTGGATGTGGAACCGCGGCTCGTGGGTGCAGGACGTCCCCGGCTGGATGTCGTTCGGCGAGCCCGGCCGCATGATGGCCGAACCGTTCCTGATGAATGCACCCGGCTACTGCTTCGTCCTGCTGTGCACGATGCTGGGCTGCTGGGTGATGCGCAAGGCAAAGGCGAAGTGGCCCACCATCAACACCCTCGGCCTCATCGGCGTCGTCATCGTGTGGACATTCTTCTTCGACTTCGTCATCGAGGGCCTGTTCCTCATGCCGATGGGGCTGTTCACCTATCCCGGCGCCATCAGGGCCCTGTCGGTCAATCCCGGGACCTACTACCAGTGGCCGATCTATGAGGGGCTGATGTGGGGCGGCGTGCAGGCGGGCCTGTGCTGCCTGCGCTACTTCACCGACGACCGCGGCCGCACCTTCGTCGAGCGCGGGCTCGACACCGTCCGCGGTGGCTTTGTCACACAACAGATCACGCGTTTCCTGGCGATCTTCGCGGCCTGCAGCGCGTTCTTCTTCGTGCTGTACAACCTGCCCGCCCAATGGTTCGCCATGCACCAGGACCCGTGGCCCGAGGATCTGCTGAAGCGCTCGTACTTCTTGATGGGGGTGTGCGGCGACGGCACCGACCGGGCCTGTCCCGACCCCTCGATCCCGATCCCGCTGCAGAACTCGAGCTACGTCAACATCCACGGCCAGTTGGTGACGCCGGACGGCGTCACCATTCCGAAAGTCGTTCCTGTCGAGAAGGGCAAATGACGTGTTGAACCACACTTCCGCAGCTGTCAGACCGGTGCCGAGCGCACCCTTCTACCGCGCCGTCGGCGACGAGGTGGAGGTCTTCCACGCGGCAGCCCGCCGGGGTCTGCCGGTACTGCTGAAAGGCCCGACGGGGTGCGGAAAGACGCGCTTCGTCGAGGCGATGGCACACGAACTCGGGCGCGACCTCATCACCGTCGCCGGCCATGAGGACATGACGTCTGCGGACCTCGTCGGCCGATTCCTGCTGAAGGGCGGTGAAACCGTCTGGGTGGACGGACCTTTGACGCGTGCGGTGCGCGAGGGCGCCATCTGCTACCTCGACGAGATCGTGGAGGCACGTCAGGACACCACCGTCGTCATCCACCCCCTGGCCGACCACCGGCGGGAGTTGCCTGTCGACCGCCTCGGCGTCACGTTGCCCGCAGCACCGGGTTTCCAGCTCGTCATCTCCTACAACCCCGGCTATCAGAGCGTCCTGAAGAACATCAAGGAATCCACGCGGCAGCGGTTCGTCGCCATCGAACTCGACTTCCCACCGGCCGCGGCCGAGACGGAAATCGTGATGCACGAGGCCGGCATCGATACCGAAACCGCCCGCAGCTTGGTCAAATTCGGCAACGCGATCCGCAACCTCGATGGCTCACCGCTTCGTGAAGTGGCATCCACCCGCATGCTGATCCTTGCCGGCGAACTCGTCGCCGAAGGACTGAGCATCCGCAGCGCCGTGCAGTCTGCTGTCGTCAAGGTGCTCTCCGACGATCACGACATCGTCCGCGCGCTGGGCGAGCTCGCGGACGCCGTCCTCCCGCGGTCGTGACCGATTCCGCCGGGCCGGAGCGGTTTCGGCTCCTCGCGACCCATGTCGCAGGCCGGCCGGTCGACATCGCCGAGGCCCGGGCGGGCGACGCCGCGTGGACCGACGGCCATGTCATCTACGTCTCGGCCGTGCCGGTGGCACAACAGCGCAACGCGGTACTGGTGCAGAGCGCCCTGCTGGGCGCGGGCAGCCTCGATGCACCCCGGATGAAGGGCTTGCGGGGCCGCACCGCGGTGGCACGCCGCTACCTGGCATTGGAGGGCCGTCGGGTCATCGCGTACCTGGCCCGCGAGCTCCCCCTGGCCGCTGAGCTCGATGTCGGCGAGCCGAGCACCGCCGACGCCGACGAATCGCTGCGAATCGCGAAGGGCCGCAGGGCTGTCGACGATGCACCGGACTGGTTCGGCGTCATCAAGCCCTCTCGGCTGCTGGCCGCGCCGGCGAGTCCGGGCGCGCGGCCCACCGACCAGGACCTCCAACTGAAGTTCGAGGTTCCGGATGTGCACGAGGAACTCGACGACGAGGACGACGACGGGGAATCCGAGGACAGCAAGATCCTCAAGCTCTTCGAAGCGCCCGTGGTCGGTTCCCGGACGGTATCCGACTTCCTCTCCAAGCTGTTCGGCAGTTCGAAGTCGAAGGGCGAGGACGCCGCCGGGGCCGAGATGCAGATCGGGAGCGTGCGGCGCGTGGCCAAGGTTGGTCCCGACGCGCGGCCCCTGCCCACCCAAATCCGGTTCACCGACGACCGCCGTCCGGGTGCCACGCTGGGCGTCGGCGGCGCCCTGTACCCCGAGTGGGACGTCTTCGGGGGCCGATACAAGGAGGATTGGTGCCGGGTCATCGATTTTCCGCTCACCGCCGCCGCCGACGTTTCCGCGGCGGGCGTGCCGCACGACGATGTCCTGCGACGGCGCTTGTCGCGAATCGGGCTCGGTCCCAAAGTTCTTCGCGGCCGGGCCGATGGCGACGAGCTGGACATCGAAGCGCTGATCGATCTGTTCGTCGACCTGCGCTCCGGTTTCTCGCCGCCCGAGCACGTCTATCTGGAGCAGCGCAAGCTCTCTCGTAATCTGGGCGTGCTCATCCTCGTCGACGCCTCGGGCTCGGCCACCGAAACCGACGCCGACGGTCTCGCCGTCCATGAGCACCAGCGCCGCGCGGCCGCCACCATGGCCGCCGTCCTCGAAGAGCTCGGCGACCGCGTCGCCGTCTACGGCTTCCGGTCACAGGGCCGTCATGCCGTCCACCTGCCCGCCATCAAGCCGTTCGGCCAGCGGTTCGGCGCGGTGGGGCGAGCGCGACTGAATCAGCTTGAGCCATCCGGCTATACCCGGCTCGGGGCCGCCATCCGCGGTGCGGGTGAGATCCTCAAGGAGCAGGCCGGCACACCCAATCGGCTGCTCCTTGTATTGTCCGACGGCTTCCCGTACGACGACGGATATGAAGGCCGCTACGCCGAAGCCGACGCTCACAAGGCGCTGGAAGAGCTGCGCATGGACGGCGTTGCCTGCCTGTGCCTTTCGATCGGCGGTGCCAGCGAGACCGAAGCGCTCGAGCGCGTCTTCGGGTCCGCCAGTTATGCCGGCTCCGGCACGCTCGCCGAGTTGAGCCCACGCATGGACGAATTGTTCCTGTCGTCCCTGCGTGAACTGGCCGCACCGAAGCCGGCACGCGGTTGAGGCCACAGATCTCAAGTACTTAACATTTCGCCCCGGGTGCGCTATGACTGAGAGGACGCTCTCGCGTCACAAGGGCGGATGAGTGGGGTATTTGTGATCGACGTTGCGCGCCTTGCCGATTGGCTGGACCGGTCGGAACTACCCGGCGCCGGCGAACCCCTCCAAGCCGACTACCTGTCCGGCGGCACCCAGAACGTCATCTACCGGATCACCCGCGGCGACCACACGTGTGTGCTCCGCATGCCGCCATCGGAGGCGCCCGCCGACCGCGACAAGGGCATCCTGCGCGAATGGCGCATCATCGAAGCCCTCGATGGGACCGATGTGCCGCACACCGCCGCGGTCGGAGTGTGTGAGGACGCGTCGGTGCTCGGCCGGCCGTTCTACCTGATGGGGTACGTCGACGGTTGG
This sequence comes from Mycobacterium sp. UNC410CL29Cvi84, assembly GCF_000686745.1. Taxonomy (NCBI): domain Bacteria; kingdom Bacillati; phylum Actinomycetota; class Actinomycetes; order Mycobacteriales; family Mycobacteriaceae; genus Mycobacterium; species Mycobacterium sp. UNC410CL29Cvi84. Next base: position 209,954 of record NZ_JMLM01000007.1, on the reverse strand, counting down.
TCACCCATGGACCGGCACGGCGTCTGGCCCGACCCGTTCGGTGAGGACATCGAAGCCCGCGCGGGTTTGTCGTATCAGCTGGCCGAGGGCATCGCGCTACTGTCGAAGGTCGACTGGAAAGCCAAGGGACTGCACGATCTCGGCCGACCCGATGGGTTCCACGAACGCCAGGTCGATCGGTGGATTTCGTTCTTCGAGCGCATCAAAGGCCGCGAGATAGACGGCCTGGACGTCACCACCGAATGGCTGCGCAACCACCGGCCGCTCGACTTCATCCCCGGGCTGATGCACGGCGACTACCAGTTCGCCAACGTGATGTACCGGCACGGCGCACCGGCGACCATGGCCGCGATCGTCGACTGGGAGATGGGCACCGTCGGCGACCCCAAGCTCGATCTGGGCTGGATGGTGCAGAGCTGGCCGGAGAACACGCGAGGAGCAGAAGTTGGAGAAGCCACGGATTCCACCGGAATGAACTACGTCGACATGCGTGGAATGCCCTCGCGTACAGCTGTCGTCGACCACTACGCCAAGGTGTCCGGGCGCCAGGTGGACGATTTGGACTACTACCTGGTGCTGGCCAAGTGGAAGCTGGCGATCGTGCTGGAGCAGGGCTTCCAGCGGGCCGGCGACAACGAAAAGCTGCTTGCCTACGGGCCCGTGATCACCGCCCTGATGCGGGAAGCGGCCGAGCTCGCCGAGTCCAGCGACTACCGGTGAAGGCCGTCGTCTGCCCCGAATACGGCCCGCCGGAAGTGGTCCGGATCGACGACGTGCCGCCGCCCACGCTGTCCGCGGGACAGGTCCGGGTCCGGGTGCACGTCGCCGCGGTGAACTTTCCCGACGTGCTGTTCATCGCCGATCGATATCAGGTGAGTGTGCCCGTGCCATTCGTGCCCGGTAGTGAGTTCGCCGGCGTCGTCACCGAAGTCGCCGATGCCGCAGCCGGTTTCGCGGTGGGTGACAGGGTGTCCGGCGCGGCGCTGTACGGCGCGTTCGCCGAGGAGGTGGTGGCGCCCATCCACGGCCTGACCCGAATCCCCGACGGCGTCGACGACCGGACGGCCGCCGCATACGGCGTCGCCCACGGCACCGCCTACCACGCGTTGCGGTCGGCGGCGCAGGTCGGCCCCGGCCAAAACCTGGTGGTGCTGGGCGCCGGCGGCGGCGTCGGGTTGGCGTCGGTGCAACTGGGTGTCCTGCTGGGTGCGACGGTCACCGCCGTGGCATCGTCGGAGGAAAAGCTCTCCACCGCAGCGTCATACGGCGCCGCCCACCTCGTGAACCACCGTTGCCCCGACCTGCGTGGCGCCCTGCGCGACGTCGTCCCCGATGGAGCGCACGCGGTCATCGACCCGGTTGGTGGCGACGCCTCCGAACCGGCGCTGCGGTCCCTGCGGCCCGGCGGGCGCTTCGTCACCGTCGGCTTCGCCTCGGGCGTCATCCCCCGCATCCCGCTGAACCTCGTCCTCATCAAGGGCGCACATGTCATCGGGTTCCAGCTCCGCGACATTCCAGCCGACGAATTCGACCGCAACCGAACGGAACTCGCCGAACTACTGCCCGGCGGCCAGGTGGTGCCCCACGTCGGCGCCGTCTACCGACTCGAGGACACTGCGCAGGCCCTCCGCCTGGTTGCCGACGGCAAGGCCGTCGGCAAGGTCCTCATCGACGTCGGTTAGCTCGCCGGGACCAGGTCGGCGGCGACCGAGGCCATCATGCCGATGCGGAAAGTCTCGACAGAGTTCACCGCCTGCGGAACGCCGCAGGCGGCCAGCGCCTGCGACTTGAATGCCCGTGCTGCAGCGCTCAATTCATGGTGGACGGCGCCGATGCCGTGCAACTCCGCCGGACAGCTCTCGCCCCACAGCGTCACCTCGGTCTGGCCGGCCGCCAGCGCCGCCAGCACGCCTCCGCGGACCCGGGCGTCAGTGTCGAACAGGTGCGCCGCGACGGCCACCGTCTGCGGGTGCGGCCGGCTCCTGGCCTCCACCAATGCCGACTCGAGGTCCTGGGCGTGGACGCCCAGGATCTGCAGCGGGCGGTCGTCCTCGTCGGCGTCAGCGATCAGCACGGTGACATCCCAGCCCGCCGTCACCCGGTCGAACAGCCAGCCGCCGGCATTCTCGACGGCCTCTGCGACCGTGGCGGCGACGACGTCGAGGCGGTAGCGCGTCAGGGGACTGTCGGGGCGAGCTCCCGGCGTAATGACTCGACGTAGTCCTTGAACACGTCCGTCACGGGCATCGAAGGATCGAGCAACCACAATGTCTCCATTCCGTTGACAAAGGCCAAAATCTGTACCGCCTTGATGGCGGGGTCCATGTCGCTGCGATATCGGCCCGCTTCCTGGGCTTCCCGGATGCCGTCGCCGAGGATTCTCAGCGCGGACTGGTAGCGCAGCAGCATGCGGTCGTGCAGCGGGGCGTCGGGCAGGATGTTTTCGATCAGCAGCACGGCGAACGTGCCCACAAGTTCGGGCGATCGCTCGAACCGCTCGGGTACCGTCATGAGCTCTTCGATCAGGTCGCCACTGCGGTCGGCATGGGCGTCGTCGTCGGCATCGCGGGCGTCGAGCACTGCATGCAGCAGTTGCTCCTTGGATTCGAAGTGATGCAGCAGGCCCGCCGGCGTTACTCCCGCCTCGCGGGCGATCTGCGCCAAAGAGGTACTGCGCCAGCCATTTCGGGCAAGCAGGCGTTGCGCGACCTCGAGGATCCGAGCCTTACGATCGTCACCCTTGGCGAAGAGTGCGGCGTAAGGCCGGGGCTCCGTCACGCCCACTCCCTTCGACCGAACCAACCTAGTGAACACACAGTAGGTTGGTTTGGCCGGTGTGACAAGGGTCTCACCGAGATTTGTTCACCGCGTTGTCTACAGACCCAGCGATTTGGCGATGATCAGCTTCATGACCTCGCTCGTACCCGCGTAGATCCGGGCCACGCGGGCGTTCATGTAGAGCCGCGTGATCGGGTACTCGAGCATGTAGCCGTAGCCGCCGAACAACTGGACACAGCGGTCGACCACGCGAGCCTGGACCTCGGTGCAGAACAGCTTCACGCGCGCCGCGTCAGCGCCGGACAACTCACCCGCGTTCAGCTCGACGACGGCCTTGTCGACCATGGTCTGGGCCGCCTCGATCTCGGCCGACATGGCGGCGAGTTCGAACTTGGTGTTCTGGAACGATGCGACCGGCGTCCCGAATGCCTTGCGCTCCTTGACGTAATCGATGGTCGTCGCCACCGCCGCGCGTGCCTGGCACACGGACCCGACCGCGACGGTCATCCGCTCCTGCGGCAGGTTGTGGCCGAGATAGCCGAACGCCTCGCCCTCCTCCCCCAGCAGATTCGCGGCGGGCACCCGCACATCGGTGAAGGCGAGTTCGACGGTGTCCTGCTCCTTGCAGCCCATCTTGTCCAGAACCCGGCCCTTCTCGAATCCCGGCATACCGTCCTCCACGACGACGAGAGACAGGCCGCGCCGGCGGTTCTCCGGATCGGTCGACGTGCGGGCCACCACGATCACCAGGTCGGCCAGCAGCCCGCCCGTGATGAAGGTCTTGGCACCGTTGAGGACATAGCTGTCGCCGTCGCGGACCGCGGTGGTGCGCACGCCGGCGAGGTCGGAGCCCGTCCCCGGCTCGGTCATCGCGATGGCCGTCAGCAGCGTGCCGGCAGCGAGCCCGGGAAACCAGCGGGCACGCTGTTCGTCGTTGGCATAGTGCAGGAAGTACGGCAGGATCACGTCGAGCTGCGTGCGGACCGTCGACAGCGTCACCAGGGCGCGCGCCGCCTCTTCTTGCAGCACCACGTTGTAGCGATAGTCCGGCAGTCCGGAACCGCCGTACTCCTCCGGAATCGCCATCCCGAGCATGCCCAACGCGCCCATCTGCTCGAAGATCGAACGCGGCATCTGGCCGGCCTTCTCCCAATCGGCGAAGTACGGCTCGACCTCCTTGGCGACGAAGTCGCGGACCAACTTCCGGAAGGCCTCGTGGTCTTCGGTGAACAGGTCGCGGCGCATCAGGACTCCAATCTGGGCACGGCCCATCGGCCGGTGAACGTCGGTTCGTGTTTCGCGGCAAAGGCCGCATATGCCGTCGCAGCATCAGTGGTGGCGAAATTGACCGCCTGCGCGCGGGATTCGTTGGCCAGCGCTTCCCGCATCGTGGCATCGGCGCCCTGGTTCAACAACGCTTTGGCCTGGCCGAGCGCGACCGGCGGGCCCGCCGCCAACCGTGCCGCGAGGTCATCGACGAATCCGTCGATCTCCGCCCCGGACACCACCCACGTCACCAGATTGAGCGCCTGGGCCTCGTCGGCGTCGATGGTCTCGGCCAGCAGCGCAAGCCTTTTCGCCTGTTGCAGCCCGACGATCTTGGGTAGCAGCCACGAGCCGCCGAGATCCAGTGACAGGCCGCGCTTCGAAAAGATCTGAGAGAAGCGCGATTCCGGGGTCGCGACAACGAAGTCGCAGCCGAGTGCCAGGTTCCACCCCGCGCCGACGGCGACGCCCGTCACCTTGGCGATGGTGGGCAACGACAGCTCGTGCAGCGCGACCGCGACATCGGTGAGCTTCTGCAGTTTGCGCAGCGGATGGATGTCCTCGGGCTCGGAGATGTCCGCCCCTGAGCAGAAGGCTCCCCCGGCACCGGCGAGTACCAGCGCCCGCAGCCCGGGATCGCGGTCCGCGGCATGTAACTCCTCGGCCAAGCGCACCCACAGTTCCGGGTTGATGGCGTTCTTGCGTTCCGGACGGTTCAGCGTCAGCGTGCGGACACCGTCACGGTCTTCGCGCAGCAGCACACTCATCAGATGACACCGCGCGCGTGCATGCCGGCGATCTCCTCGCCGGTGTAGCCGAATTCGGCCAGGATGGCCTCGGTGTGCTGCCCGAGACCGGGCACCGCACCCATCGAGAACTCGAAGCCGTCGATGATGGGCGGCGGCAAGATGGCTTCGATCGGGCCCGCCGGTGTGTCGACCCGGCGCCAGCGGTCGCGTTCCGACAGTTGCGGGTGCACCAGCACCTCGCTGGGCAGGTTGTAGCGGGAGTTGCCGATGCCGGCGTCGTCGGCGACCTTCTGGATGTCGGCCAGATCGTTGGCGGCGCACCATGATCCGATCGCTTCGTTCAGCACATCGCGGTGTTCACATCGGCCGGAGTTGGTGGCGAACCTCGTGTCGTCGGCGAGATCGGGGCGCGCGATGATGTCGCGCGCCAGGCGCTGCCACTCGCGGTCGTTGGTGGTGCCCAGCACCACGGTCTGGCCGTCGGCCGTGCCGAAGGCCCCGTACGGCGACACCGCGGGCGAGCTCATACCCAGGGGCTGCTGGTCGATGCCGGAATGCTGGGTATAGGTCAGCGGATACCCCATCAGCTCGGCCATGGTGTCGAACAGGCTCACGTTCACGGTCGCGCCGCGGCGCGACCGCCCGTCCCGCGAGAACAGCAGGGCCAGAATCGAAAGCGCCGAGTACAGCCCCGACGAGATGTCCGCGACGGGCGGGCCGGGCTTGGCCGGTGCTCCGGGCTGTCCGGTGATCGCGCAGGTCCCCGATTCGGCTTGCACCAGCAGGTCATAGGCTCGCTTGTGGGACAGCGGCCCGCCGGACCCGTAACCATCGATCTCGACGGCGATCACGTCGGGATGCGACTGCGCGAGGGCGGCGGGTGAAATACCCAGTCGGGCCGTCGCTCCCGGCGCCAGATTCGACACCAGGACGTCGGCGCGGTCCAAGAGCCGGTGCAGCACAGCCAGGCCGTCATCCGTCTTCAGATCGAGCGTCACCGATTCCTTGCCGCGATTCGCCCAGACGAAGTGCGCCGCTTGACCATTGACGACGTCGTCGTAGTCGCGGGCGAAATCCCCGCCGTTCGGGTTCTCCACCTTGATCACCCGCGCACCGAAGTCGGCAAGCGTTCGGGTGCACATCGGCGCCGACACGGCCTGTTCGAGGGCGATCACCGTCACGCCCGAAAGTGGTGCGCTCACATGACCATTCCGCCGTCCACCGGCAGCACCTGGCCGGTGATGTACGACGCGGCATCCGAGGCCATGAAGACGAACGCACCGGCGACCTCGTCGGGATCGGCCCAGCGCTTCATCGGGATGCGGTTCATCATGTTCGCCGCGAACTTCTCGTTGGTGCGGATGGTCTCGGTCATCGGCGTGGCTGCCAGCGGGGCCAGCGCGTTGACCGTGATGCTCTTCGTCGCCAGTTCGCGCGCAAGCGATTTGGTGAAACCGATGATGCCGGCCTTGGCCGCCGAATAGTTGACCTGGCCGAGGGTTCCGGTCAGCCCGGCCGCCGACGTGACGTTGACGATGCGCCCGGTACCGTCCGCCGGCAGGTAGGGCAGCGCGGCCTGCGTGACGTTGAACGCGCCCATCACGTGGATGTCGAACAGCAACCGGAACGCGTCCTGCGTCGTCTTCTCGAACATCGCGGGCTTGGTGACGCCCGCGTTGTTGATCAGGATGTGCAGCTTTCCATCACCCAGTGCCGCCGCCTGCGCGGCGGCGGTATCCGCCGAGCCACGGTCCGCCACGTCGAGTGCGGCGGACTCGGCGCGCCCACCGGCTTCCGAAATACGTTCCGCCACAGCCGCTGCCGCGTCTTTGTCCAGATCGGTGACCAGCACGGCGGCACCCGCGGCGGCCAAGGCGCCGGCCACCGCCGTGCCGATTCCCCCGGCAGCACCGGTGACCAGCGCCGAGCGGCCGGTCAGGTCGAAATACGTCCGCATCAGTAACACTCCGTCTCAATAACTGCGGGGAAGGCCGAGCACGTGTTCGCCCAGGAAGTTCAGGATCATCTCCTGGCTCACCGGCGCGATCTTCATCAGGCGCGACTCTCGGAAGTACCGCGACACGTGATACTCCTCGGAATAGCCCATACCGCCGTGCAATTGCAGGGCCCTGTCGGCCGCGGCGAATCCCGCGTCGGCACAGAGATATTTCGCGGTATTGGCCTCGCGCCCACAGGGTTTGCCGTTGTCGTAGAGCCACGTTGCCTTGCGCAGGATCAGCTCGGCCGCGTCGAGCCGGGCCAGCGAATCGGCCAGCGGGAACTGCAGGCCCTGATTCATGCCGATGGGGCGGTTGAACACGGTGCGCTCGTTGCCGTATTTGACGGCCTTTTCCAGCGCGACCCGCCCGATGCCCAAAGCCTCAGCAGCGATGAGCATCCGCTCCGGGTTGAGCCCGTCGAGGATGTACTTGAATCCTTGGCCTTCCTCACCGACCCGATGGGCCTCGGGCACCATGAGGTCGTCGATGAAGACCTCGTTGGAGCTGACGGCGTTGCGGCCCATCTTGCGGATCGGCCGGATGTCCACGTGATTGCGGTCGAGGTCGGTCAGGAACAGCGTCATGCCGTCGGTCTTCTTGGTGACCTGGTCGTACGGCGTGGTCCGGGTCAGCAGCAGGATCTTCTCCGACTCGATGGCTTTGGAGATCCACACTTTTCGGCCGTTGATGCGGTACTTGTCGCCTTCGCGCTTCGCGAACGTCGTGATGCGTGAGGTATCCAGCCCGGCACCGGGTTCGGTGACACCGAAGCAGACGTGCAGGTCGCCGTTGACGATGCGCGGCAGCGTCTCTTGCTTCATCTCCTCCGAGCCGTGCTTGACGACCGGTTGCATGCCGAAGATCGACAGGTGAATGGCGCTGGCGCCGTTCATCGCCGCCCCGGACCGGGCCACCTCCTCGAGCAACAGCGTCGCCTCGGTGATGCCCAGACCGTGGCCGCCGTACTCCTCCGGGATGGTCATACCGAGCCAGCCGCCCTTGGCGATGGCGTCGTAGAACTCCTGGGGGAATTCGTGCGCCTGGTCCTTCTCCATCCAGTAGTGGTCGTCGAACTTGGCCGCCAACTCCGCCACCGATGACCTGATGAGCTCCTGATCCTCGGACAGCGCGAAGTTCATGCCGGACGGGGTCAACTGTTGGCCTCCGCGGCAGCGTGCAGCGCTTCACCCCGAGCGCCCTGGGCGTGATGGCTCAGTGCCTGGATCGACACGTCGTGTCCCTCGGCCGCCTTGCGCAGCGCGCCCACCGTGGCCTGCTCGCGTGAAATGTGCTGAAACGGATCGAAGTTGTACCAGCGCATCGCGTTCTCGTGGGTGATCTTGTTGATCTCGTCGTCGGGAACACTGTTGGCGGACAACACATCCCACAGTTCTTCCGGCGCACCCGGCCACATCGAGTCGCTGTGCGGGTAGTCGGCTTCCCAACAGATGTTGTCGATCCCGATGTTGTTGCGCAGCGCGACGCCCACCGGGTCACTGATGAAGCAGGTCAGGAAGTGCTCACGGAACACGTCACTGGGCACCTTGCCCTTGAAGTCCTGCTTGGTCCACGTCGAGTGCATCTCGTAGGTGCGGTCCGCGCGCTCGAGGAAGTATGGAATCCACCCGGTACCACCCTCGGACAGCGCGATCTTGAGGTCCGGGTACTCCTTGATGGGCCGCGACCACAGCAGATCCGCGGCGGCCTGCACGATGTTCATGGGCTGCAGGGTGATCATGACGTCCATCGGGGCGTCCGGCGCGGTGACGACCAGCTTGCCCGACGAGCCGATGTGGACGTTCATCACGGTTCCGGTGTCGCACAGCGCTTCCCACAGCGGATTCCAGTACGGGTCGTGGAAGCTGGGATATCCCATGGCAGCCGGATTCTCGGTGAACGTCAGCGCGTGGACGCCCTTCTTGGCCACGCGCCGCACCTCCTGCGCGCACTTCTCGGCGCTCCAGATCACTGGGATGGCCATCGGGATGAAGCGGGCCGGGTAGGCGCCACACCACTCATCGATGTGCCAGTCGTTGTAGGCCTGAACCAGCGCCAGCGAGAAATCCTCGTCCTCGGTCGCGAACAACCGGCCGGCGAACCCGGGAAACGACGGGAAGCAGATGGAGCCCAGGATGCCGCCGGCATTCATGTCCTTGACGCGTTCGTCGACGTTGTAGCAGCCCGGCCGGATCTCGTCGAGCCCCTGCGGCTCGAGTCCGTACTCCTCTTTGGGCCGGCCGGCGACCGCGTTGAGCGCGACGTTCGGAATGACGACGTCGCGGAACTTCCACATGTCGCTGCCATCGGCGTTGTGCACCAGGTGGGGCGCCTCATCGAGGTACTTCGCAGGCAGGTGGTTCTTGAACATGCCCGGCGGCTCGACCAAGTGGTCGTCCACGCTGATCAGGATCATGTCTTCCTTCTTCATTACCAGCCTTCCTCCCGCTTAGTTCTCTACAAATGAAAACTAGCTTCTCGCTACACGAGAATCAACGTCTACGGCCGCAAATACCCGCCGACCAGGCAACACGCCAGCCAAAATTCGGCCCGGCGTTGACCACGGCGACGAAACATGCAAATGTATTAGTCAGAAATGAGAATCCCATTCTCATCGACGAGAGGACCTGGCCTGATGCGCCTCCCCCCGCTTCCCGCAGACCGCTGGGACGACGAGGTCGACAAAGCGTTGGCAGGCCTGGTATCGGACGAGCAGCGCGATCCTGAAAAGGTGAGCAATCTGATCGGCACGCTCGCCCGGCACCCGAAGCTCGCCAGGCCCTACCTCCGGTACAGCTTCTATCTGCTGTACTCCTCGACACTGCCGGACCGGGTCCGCGAACTCGCCATTCTGCGCGTCGCGCACCAGACCGGCAGTGAGTACGAATGGGCCCAGCACGTCAATCTCGGCCGGCAGGTCGGGCTGACCGACGACGAGATCGACGCGGTCACCCGCGGCGAGGCCGGCGACGACTTCGAGCGAGCGGTGCTGATCGCGGCCGACGAACTGCTCGAGAAATACAACCTTTCCGATGCCACTTGGTCAGCGCTGAGCGAGCGGCTCGAAGAGCGTCAGCTCATGGATTTGATGTTCACCATCGGGTCATATGCGGCACTGGCTATGGCTTTCAACACATTTGGCGTAGAGCTGGACAAGGAGACGTAAACATATGGCCCACTTCCCCAAACCCGCTGCAGGCAGCTGGACCGAGAACTGGCCCGAACTGGGCACAGCACCGGTCGACTACACCGACTCCATCGACCCGGAGCAGTGGAGGCTGGAGCAGCAGGCCATCTTCCGCAAGACCTGGCTGCACGTCGGCCGCGTCGAGCGGCTGCCCAAGGTAGGTAGTTACTTCACCCGGGAGATGCCCTCGGTCGGCGCCGGCACCTCGATCATCATCGTCAAAGACAAAGACGAGACCGTCCGCGCGTTCTACAACATGTGCCGGCACCGCGGAAACAAGCTGGTGTGGAACGACTATCCCGGCGAAGAGGTCTCGGGCTCGTGCCGCCAGTTCACCTGCAAGTACCACGCCTGGCGTTACGCGCTCAACGGCGACCTGACGTTCATCCAGCAGGAACAGGAGTTCTTCGACGTCGACAAGGCCGACTATCCGCTCAAGCCCGTGCGCTGCGAGGTGTGGGAGGGGTTCATCTTCGTCAACTTCGATGACGACGCCGCGCCGCTGAAGGAATACCTCGGCGATTTCGCAAAAGGCCTGGAGGGCTATCCCTTCCACGAGATGACCGAGGTCTACAGCTACCGCTCCGACATCAAGGCGAACTGGAAGCTGTTCATCGACGCGTTCGTCGAGTTCTACCACGCACCGATCCTGCACATGAAGCAGGCGACCAAGGAAGAGGCCGACAAGCTCGCCAAGGTCGGCTTCGAGGCACTGCACTACGACATCAAGGGCGACCATTCGATGATTTCGTCCTGGGGCGGCATGAGCCCGCCCAAGGACCTCAATATGGTCAAGCCGATCGAACGGATTCTGCACAGCGGCCTGTTCGGTCCGTGGGACCGGCCCGACATCAAGGGCATTCTGCCCGATGAACTGCCACCGGCCGTCAACCCCGCCCGGCAGAAGACCTGGGGCCAGGACTCTTTCGAGTTCTTCCCCAATTTCACTCTGCTGCTGTGGGTTCCGGGTTGGTACCTCACCTACAACTACTGGCCGACGGGCGTGGACAGCCACATCTTCGAGGCGAACCTCTACTTCGTCCCGCCGAAGAACACGCGGCAACGACTGTCGCAGGAACTGGCCGCGGTGACGTTCAAGGAGTACGCCCTGCAGGACGCCAATACCCTGGAGGCCACCCAGACGCAGATCGGCACGCGGGCGGTCACCGAATTCCCGTTGTGCGATCAGGAGATTCTGCTGCGCCACCTGCATCACACGGCGCACAAGTATGTCGACGAATACAAGTCCGAGCAGTCGGTGAAGACCAACGGGAGAGTTGCGCATGTCTGAGACCCCTTTGCTTCCAGCCGAATTTGCCGATCTCGAGCGATTCTCCGACTGGATTCTCGCGACCGAACCCGAGCGCTACGCCAAGCGGCTGGCGTCCAGCATGGCCGAGATGCAGGACCTCTACGACGTCGGCATGGCGCGGCTCGAAGAGGTCATGGTCTACCTCGATGCCCGATTCCCCTTGCACGACATGCCGGATGACGCCAAGCGGTTGATGCATCTGATGCAATCGGTCGTCATGGTGTCATTCCCGGTCGAGGTGTGGAAGCAACCGCGTGTCCTCGACAGCGGGGCCGCATGGGTCGAACTGGTGCGAGAGCCGGTGGTCTAGACGGTGCTCACGCTGAAAGCCGCTGGGCTGCTTGACGTCGACGCCGGGGAGATCGTGCGCCCCGGCATCGTCCGCGTCGACGGTGACCGGATCGTGGGAGTGGGTGGTCCGGTCGACGGCGAGGTGATCGATCTCGGCGATGCGATCCTGCTGCCCGGTTTGATGGACATGGAGGTCAACCTCCTGATGGGCGGCCGGGGCGAAAACCCCGGCCTGTCCCAGGTTCAGGACGATCCGCCGACGCGCGTGCTACGCGCTGTCGGCAATGCCCGCCGGACCTTACGCGCGGGATTCACCACGGTGCGCAATCTCGGCCTGTTCGTCAAGACCGGCGGCTACCTGCTCGACGTCGCGCTCGGCAAAGCGATCGACGCCGGCTGGATCGACGGGCCACGCATCGTGCCGGCCGGCCACGCCATCACCCCGACCGGCGGCCACCTGGACCCGACGATGTTCGCGGCGTTCGCTCCCAACACACTGGAACTGACCATCGAGGAGGGCATCGCCAACGGCGTCGACGAGATCCGTAAGGCGGTCCGCTATCAGATCAAGCACGGGGCCCAGTTGATCAAGGTCTGCTGTTCGGGCGGCGTCATGTCGATGACCGGTCCGCCTGGGGCACAGCACTATTCGGACGAAGAGTTGCGGGCGATCGTCGACGAGGCACACCGGCGAGGGCTGCGCGTCGCCGCGCACACGCACGGCGCCGAAGCGGTGATGCACGCAGTCGACGCCGGCATCGACTGCATCGAGCACGGCTTCCTGATCGACGACGAGGCCATCGCCTCGATGGTCGAGCACGGCACCTTCCTGGTCAGCACCCGGCGCCTGGCCGACGCGATGGACGTCTCGCACGCTCCGCCGGAACTGCAGGCCAAGGCGGCCGAGATGTTCCCCATCGCCCGCAAGTCGATCCTGGCCGCGTACGAAGCCGGGGTGAAGGTAGCGGTCGGCACCGATGCACCGGCCATCCCGCACGGCAAGAACGCCGACGAACTCGTCACCCTGGTCGAGTTGGGCCTGCCGCCGCTCGCGGTGTTGCGGGGTGCCACCACCACGGCGGCCGAGCTGCTCAACGTCACCGACCGCGGGCGCATCGCCGAAGGACTGCTGGCCGACATCATCGCCGTGCCCTCGGATCCGTTGGCCGACATCAGCGTTACGCAACACGTCAGCTTCGTGATGAAAGGGGGAAAGGTCTATGTCAACAACTGACGAAATCGTCGCGATACAGCAGCTCCTCGCCAAGTACGCAGTCACCATCACCCAGGGCGACATCGACGGTCTCGTGTCGGTGTTCACGCCCGACGGCACCTACAGTGCGTTCGGCGACACCTACCCGCTGGACCGGTTTCCCGAACTGGTGGACGCGGCGCCCAAGGGCCTGTTCATGACGGGCACCGCACTCGTCGACCTCGATGGCGACAGCGCGACCGGAACCCAGCCACTGTGCTTCGTCGAGCATTCCAGCCACGACATGCGGATCGGCTACTACCGCGACACCTACGTCCGTACCGACGACGGCTGGCGATTGCGCACCAGGGCAATGACTTTCATCCGGCGCAGTGGCGACCACGACTCCGGCAAGCCGCACGCAGTGGGTCGCCCCCGCCCGTGATCGCCGACGTCTCCGAATTCCGCGCTCGCCTCACGGCCTGGCTCGACGAAAACGATCTGACCCCAGGACCCGACCACTCGCTCGAGGGGCACCTACGCCAGTTCGCGCGTGTGCAGAAGGCGCTGTATGACGCCGGCTGGAGCCGCTACGGCTGGCCCGAGCACGCCGGTGGGCTCGGTGGTCCGGCGATGCTGCGGGCCGTCGTCGGCGAGGAGGTCGTCGGCCGGCGGCTGGCCGAGCCCGGGCCGTACTCGATGCTCGAAGTACTGGCGCCGACGATGATCGACTACGCGTCACCCGAGTTGGCCGCCGAGATGGTGCCCAAACTGCTCAGCGGCGAAGAACAATGGTGCCAAGGGTTTTCCGAGCCCGGCTCGGGGAGCGACCTGGCGTCGTTGACCACCCGCGCCGTCCAGCACGGCGACAAATGGATCATCAACGGGCAGAAGGTGTGGACGAGCTTCGCGCAGTATTCGCACCGCTGCATCCTGCTGACCCGCACCGGCGACGCCGACACTCCGAATCACCAAGCCATCACCGCGTTCTTCATCGACATGGACTCCCCCGGCATCACGGTGCGGCCGCTGCGCACCATGCACGACATCGACGAGTTCTGCGAGGTGTACTTCGACGACGTCGAGGTCGATGCGAGCCGGATGCTGGGCAAGCCCGGTGACGGTTGGCAGCTCGCGATGGACCTGCTCCCCTACGAACGCTCGACCTGCTTCTGGCAGCGCATCGCTTACCTGTACTCGCGATTCGACGCGTTGATCCACGAGGTCCGCAACGAGGGACAGCCCGTGGATGCGGATCTGGGCGAGGTCTTTCTGGCTCTACATACACTGCGCTGTCGCTCCCGCGCTACCCAGCTCCGACTGGCCGAGGGCCACAAGTTGGGGCCGGACACCTCGATCGACAAAGTGTTGCTGGCCAGTGCCGAACAACGGCTCTACGACGCGGCGCGTGATCTGCTACCCGGCGTCATCGAACTCGATGAAACCCCCTGGCGCACCGAATATCTGTACTCGCGCGCGGCCACGATCTACGGCGGCACCGCCGAAGTGCAGCGCAACATCATCGCCCGCCGACTGCTCGATCTCGGGAGGGAGTGACATGTCCACCCACCTTGACGCCGACTCGCTCGCGCTGCTGGAAGAAACGCTGCGCAAGACGATGTTGACCTGCTCGGGTCCGGAGTTGGACTCGGCACTCACCGAGCTCGGTTGGGCCGAGATGCTCTCCGACATGGCCGACGTAGCGGTACCGCTGATGTTTCGCCTCCTCGGCGAGACCGGCTCGCACGCATCGGTTCTCATGGATGTGGTGCTGCACGCCACCGGCAACACCATCGGTGACACGGTGGAATTGCCGCTGCCGTACACCGGCAACACGTGGGTGGTGTGGGACCGAAGCGCCAAGAGCGTCGATTCGACGCTGGGCGGACTGCCCCTGCGACGCGAGGACGAGGGCTATCCCATTCGGGTCGCCGAAGCCCGCATCGCCGTGGGTTGGTGGCTCGTCGGTTCAGCCCGGGCCATGCTGTCGCTGGCCCGTCAGCATGCATTGGACCGGGTGCAGTTCGGTCGGCCCCTCGCGGGCTTCCAGGCCGTCCGGCACCGGCTCGCCGAGACCCTCGTCGCCATCGAGGGCGCCGAAGCGACTCTGGCCCTGCCGATTTCCGACAGTCCCGACCTCGTCGCGCTACTCGCGAAGGCCGCCGCGGGCAAGGCAGCGCTGACCGCGGCCAAGAACTGTCAGCAGGTTCTTGCCAGCATCGGTTTCACCGCGGAACACGATTTTCACCACCACATGAAACGGGTGCTGGTTCTGGACGGATTACTCGGCAGCTCACGGGAACTCACCAAGAAGGCCGGCGGCGGCCTGCGGGCCCGGGGTTCGGCGCCGCGGCTGGCGCAGCTGTAGCGATCACCTCGGGTGGCCCATGCTGGGCATCTGACTAGCAATTGCCTTGTGCGCGTTGATCGTGCACTGACGCTGAATTTGTTCGAGTAGTCGTCTGCGTAGACGCACGCTCAATCGCAAGCGCCGCAGGATCAACGTCGCCCGGCGGTCACCTCGGCAGGCCGAGCACCCGCTGGGCGATGATGTTGCGCTGGATTTCCGAGGTGCCGCCGGCGATGGTGCCGGCGAAGCTGCGGACGTAGCGGTCGAACCAGCTGCCAGCATGCGGGTCGAGATTCAGTGGCACATAGGGCGACGACATGGCGGGATGGCTGAGCGCGTCGGCGCCGGCGATGTCCATCGCGAGCTCGGACGCAGTCTGCACCGCCTCGGAGCCAAGGAGTTTCAGCACTGACATCCTCGCCACGTCCTCCTCACCCCGTGCGGCGCGCGCCAGCGCGGCAGAACCGAGCAGCCGCAACGACTGGTTGTCCATGACCAATGTCGCCAACCGGGACCGGTCGCGCTCGGTCGTCGGTTCGAGATCCGCGACGAGGTCCGTCAGGCGGTCGGCGAACGACATCCACAACATCGTGCGCTCGTGGCCCAGAGAGCCGTTGGCGACCCGCCAGCCCTCGTTCAGCGGCCCGAGAAGGTTCTCGACAGGAACCCGCGCGTCGGTGAAGAACACTTCGTTGAAGTCCAGATCGTCGACGTCACATGCCGAGGCGAAGGGCCGCCGCACGACGCCCGGGGTGTCGGTCGGCACCAGCAGCACGCTGATGCCCTTGTGCTTGGGTGCGTCGGGGTCGGTGCGGACGAAGGCCAGGATGACGTCGGCGTCGTGAGCGCCGGAGGTCCAGACCTTCTGCCCGTTGAGCACGAAATGGTCCCCGTCGCGGACCGCACGCGTGGACAGGGACGCGAGATCGGATCCTGCACCGGGCTCGCTCATGCCCAGCGCTGCCGTCTTCTCGGCGCGCAGAATCGGCACGGCCCAACGGTGCTGCTGATCCGGTGTACCGAACGTCAACAGCGACGCCGCGATGATGCCGACACCCTGCGGGTTGAAGCTGTGGTGTATCCGGCGCCTGGACATCTCCTCCTGATGTACGTACTGCTGCAGCAGTGTGGCGTTGCGCCCACCGAACTCCGGCGGATTCCCCGGCAGCAGCCAGCCGTTGTCGAACAACAGGCACTGCCAGCGACGCGCCCAGTCCGGGATGTGCGCGGTCGACCGCGGCCGCTCGATCGACTCGGCTTCCGGGGGCAGATGCGTGTCGAGGAAGTCGACGAACTCCGCCCGAAATGCCTCGACTCCCGCGTCGAACGTCAGCTGCATCTCGACAAACCCTTCCGGCAATCCCCGCAGGAGAATACCATTCTCGTCATGGGACAGTTACAATCTCTGACACGGAGTATGAGAAGGCCCGTGGCGAACAACTACCAGGCCCTTCTCAGGTACAGTTCATGCATGTTCTCCGCTGATGACATGGGTGCATGATGACCAGCCCGACAGAAGATCCGGCCTGGAAACAACGCGCGGTCGAGCGCTCCATCAAGACCGCGAAACTGCGCGCCGCCCAACGCGTCCAACGATTCCTGGACGCGGCCCAGTCGATCATCATCGAAAAGGGCAGCACGGACTTCACTGTCCAGGAGGTCGTCGACCGCTCGCGCCAGTCCCTGCGGAGCTTCTACCTGCAATTCGACGGCAAGCATGAACTGCTGCTGGCGCTGTTCGAAGACGCCCTGAGCCGGTCGGCCGACCAGATCCGGGCTGCCACCGAAGGCGAGACAGATCCGCTGCAGCGTCTGAAGATCGCCATCGAACTGCTCTACGAACTGTGCCGGCCCGACCCCGCGGCCAAGCGACCATTGTTCACCGACTTCGCTCCCCGCCTCCTCGTCACCCACCCGGCCGAGGTGAAGATCGCCCACGCACCACTGTTGGCGCTCCTCACCGAACTGATGGAAAGCGCCAGCGCCGCAGGCGAATTGCGCTCGACGGTCAATCCGCGACGCATGGCCGCGATGACCATGCAGACGGTCATGTTCATCGCGCAGTCCAGTGGCGGAGCCGACGAAGCGACCGCCCATCCCATCACCACCGACGAGGTCTGGGACTTCCTTGCGAACGGTTTTGCCGCACAAAAGTGAGAATAGGGTTCTCGCTTTCAAGAATTTGACTTACACTGCGTAGGTGCCCGACCTGTGGACCGATCTTCTCGATTGCCTGAATCTGGCTCCGCGGTCGTCTGACGACGACGGCCTGTTCGAGGGGCGTAACCAGACGCTGGAGTACCACCGGGTTTTCGGCGGACAGATCCTCGGGCAGTTCGTCCGCGCGGCCTGCCTGTCCACACCCGACAAGGCGATCAAATCGATCCACGCGGTGTTCCCCCGCGAAGGCCGCGCCGACGAGCCGATCACCTACGAGGTGACGCGCCACCACGAGGGCCGCTCGTTCGCGACGCTGTCGATCGCGGCCACGCAGAGCAAGGGCGCGATCGCGACAGCGTCGATCTCGATGCACGCCGTCGAAGACGGCCACGATCAGCAGTTCATCGACACCGTGCCAACGGTTCTCGGCCCCGAGCACGAGGCTCGGATTGATTTGATCCCGTGGGAGACCCGCTCTGCCGACAGCCTCGACACGACCGCGGTCGGGCCGGCCGAGTACGCGCTCTGGATGCGTACCCCAGCCGTTGACTCGGAGCTTGCCCCGGCACTCGCCGCGTACGCCACCGACCTGACGTTGATCGGCACCGCGATCCGTCCGCTGGACGGACTGAGCCAGCGCGGCAACGGCACCGCATTCACCTCGGCGGTGACCTCACACACGCTGTGGTTCCACCGGCCGTTCCGGACTGACGACTGGCTGCTGCTGCGCCAGCACAGCCCGCTGGCAGCGCACGGCCGGTGCTTCGGCCGCGGCGACATTCTCACCGCCGAGGGCGCACTGGTCGCCTCCTATGCGCAAGAAGCCCTCCTCCGGCTCTAGCGCCGGACCCGAGATCCCTGAACATCCACTGCTAGTGAGGAATTGAGGCATCACATGACCGGAAGAGTCGAAGGCAAGGTCGCGTTCATCACCGGGGCGGCCCGCGGGCAGGGCCGGGCCCACGCGGTATTGCAGGCCACCGAAGGCGCTGACATCATCGCGGTCGACATCTGTGGACCGATCCGGCCTGGTGAAGAGTCAGCCATCCCGGCTTCAACCCCAGAGGATCTCGCCGAAACCGCGAGTCTGGTCAAGGACCTGGGTCGCCGGATTTTCACCGCACAGGTCGACGTACGCGACTTCGACGCACTGAAATCCGCCGTGGACGCCGGCGTCGAGGAACTCGGCCGCCTCGACACCATCATCGCCAACGCCGGCATCGGCAACGGCGGAAACCTGCTGCACGAGACCAGCATGCTGGACTGGGACGAGATGATCGACACCAACCTGTCCGGCGTTTGGAAGACAGTGAAAGCCGCTGTCCCCCATATCATCTCCGGCGGGCGCGGTGGGTCCATCGTGCTCACGAGTTCGGTGGGCGGATTGAAGGCCTACCCGATGTGCGGCAACTATGTCGCTGCCAAACACGGTGTGGTCGGCCTGATGCGAGGATTCGCGGTCGAACTGGGATCCCACAACATCCGCGTCAACTCTGTGCATCCCACCCATGTCGCCACCGACATGCTGCACAACGAGGGCACGTTCAAGATGTTCCGGCCTGATCTGGAAAACCCGGGCGCTGATGACATGGCGCCCATCTGTCAGATGTTCCACACCCTGCCGATTCCGTGGGTCTACGCCGAAGACATCGCGAATGCCGCGCTTTTCCTGACCTCCGATGATGCGCGCTACATCACCGGTGTCACTCTCCCGATCGACGCCGGTAGCTGCCTGAAGTAACGGGCGCGCACCCGGGTTCCGGACAATGACGTCCGACGCCGTACTGATCACCGGCGCCTTCGGCGTGGTGGGGCAACAGACCGTCCTGCGGATGGCGGCGTCGGGCCGCCCGGTGGTGGCGACCAGTCGGGATTCGAAGGCGAATCGCAAAGCAGCACGGCGATTCCCGGACAACGTCACGGTCTACTGGTCCGACCTGACCGACACCGACAGCACCCGACAGATGATCGCGGGCGCAGAAAGCCCTTGATTTCCAGCCTATTTCGTGGGATCAAATGATTGCCGACTACCGCCGGGGAGTGGGCGTGGCGCGCTATCCGATGCGGTTGGCGGCACCACTGGCCCGCGCGTTCATGAAGCGCAACGACGCGTTTCGCGGCCGGCCCGGCCGATGCACCGACCCGTGGGGAGCCATCCGGGAGAAATGGGGCGAACCGATGGCCGACGGCTAGCGCCCGCGCAATCGCCGGGCCGCGGCGTCACGCACGCGGGGCGGAATCCGCACCGAGAAAACAGCATTGAACACGTCTTCGCGCAGCCGGGTGAGGGTGGACGTCTTGATCCGCCACTGCCCGCCGGCCTTCTCGTAGGTTTCGTGGTAGTGGCCGTAGCCCCGCAGGTTCACCCCTGGGGCAAGCCGCACGACATCGTTCAGCGCCCACACCCCCATAGCGGTGGACGGCGACGTCAGTGTTATCTCCGGTGCGTGCACTTGGTGGACGGTCGGTTGCGATGGCTTACCCAACGTCCGGCGCAGGAATGCCACGAATTCATCTGCACCGCTGATGATCTCGCCGCCCGCCCGGCTGGTGTCACTGACGAAGTCGTCAGTGAAGAGGTCTCGCCAGGCCACCCAGTCCTTGGTGTCGAGCAGCCGGCAGTACCGGGCTTTGAGTTGCTTGATGGCCTCGACGTCGGCCCATGCCCCGGGGTCGGTCATGCGATCACCAGACATAGATCACCACGATCGCACCGAACAGCACCACAAGCCAGCCGTCTGTGGCCAACTGCAACCATCGTGGCGCGGTTCGCACCTCCATGAACTCCCGGATGATCAGGCGGGATTTGATCAGCGCGAGCGCGAGTACCGCGACGGTGATACCCACGCTCGCGGTCACCGGCCCGGTGTGGTGGGCGGGCGCCAGGAACCACGACACCACGGTGATCGCCGACAGTCCGGCCCAGACGGCGGTGGTACGTGCGGCAGCAGTCATGTCACCTCATCACATAGAGCAGCGCGAAGATGACGACCCAGAGCAGGTCGACCATGTGCCAGTAGGTCGCTCCCGTCTCGACATGTGCAACCCGCTTGCCGTTGCGCAGCTCGGCATAGGCGACGCCGAGAAATACCAGGCCGATGGCGACGTGGAACAGGTGCACGCCGGTGAGCATGTAGTAGTACATGAAGAAGTTGTTGCTCGGAAAGGTATGGCCCTGAGCGATTTTGGCGGCCCACTCATAAGCCTTGACGACCATGAACAGCACGCCGCACAGCCCGCCGCCGATGGTCAGCTTGCGCGCGCGGTCGAATTCGCCACCGCGAGTCAGCTGCACCGCACGGGCCACGAACCACGAACTGGCCAGCAGCACCAAGGTGTTGACCACACCGATGTTCAGGCTCAGGTGCCGCTGCGACTCGATGAACAGGTCCCGTTCCTGGTGGCGGGAGATCATGAAGATGACGAAGTAGCTGCCGAAGATCACGAAGTCGCCCAGGACGAACACCCAGAGGTCCTTGTCAGCGGGCAGCTGCGGTTTGGGCCTCGTCATCGAATCGGCCGCAGGCGTGGAAGTTTCCGTCATCGTTCAGTCCTGGACCTGCTCGCTGGGCGACTGATTCTTGATCGCCACATACAGCAGCCGGATCATGCAGAACTCCCACACCACGAAGATCACCGTGCCGAGATAGAAGCTGATGGACCCGTTCCACGCCAACGGCCCGGACCGGAAGACGAACACCGGGCCGGCGAGCAGTTCCGTCACGATCATCCAGATCGACATGTAGGCAAGCCATTTCGGCAGAATGGCGTTGCGGTCGAGGAATATCGCCAGCGCCAGCACCATATTCTGGGTGCAGAAGCACCCCAGTGAGCCGACGAACGACAGCAGGCACCAGTCGTACAGCATCACCATGATCTGTGGATCCCGGTCGGGCCGCAACGCAGCCGCCACGAATGCGAATGCCGGGAGGAGGCAGCCGGGCAGTCCGCCGACCACCAGGGCGCCGATGTAGGCGTAGGCGAAGACGGGGCTGACCGACATCCGTTTGATCTGTTGCGCGATGAGCCCGTTCGCAATGCTGGCGAAGCCGATGAAGAACATCAGCAGTGCGAAGCCGATCCGGATGGTCAGCGAGTGGTCGACGAAGAACTGCACGATCTGCGCCGGCGTGATGTCGGGCCGCGGCGGTGGCATCACCCGCGTCAGCACCACGAAGATGAGCCCGAAGATGTTGTAGAACACCGGAATCGTCCACCACGCGATCCACTGGTCGACCTTCGGCTTGTGCGTCCAGGCCGGGGCGTCTGCGAGGCCGACCGTCATGACTCCCTCGCCTGGGCACTGATCGCCGTCCGCACCACCACGAACATGACGGCGAGATACAGGCAGAAGGCGGCTAGTCGCAGCCAGAACGACACGATGCCATTCCAGGCCAGCGGCCCGTCGGTGAAGACCACCGCACACACCGCGGGCGTCATCGCCGCCGCGGTGACCACGCTGAAACCGGCGACCCACCGCGGGAAGATCGGCGCCGGCCGGCGGTCCAGATGAACCGCCAGCGCCAGACAGAGATTCATGACGACGACGGCCCCGACCGGTGCGGTGAACACGAGCCAGGCCATGTCGTTGAGCAGCAGGACCAGCTGAGGATCCCGACCCGGTCGGTAGGCCGCGATGAGCCAGAAGATGTCGGCGATGGCGAACAGCGTTGCGCCGGTGGCGGCCGCACCCAGGTAGCTGTATGCCAAGACGTGACTCGACAACGACATTCGCTTCATCTGCACGGCGATCGTCATGAAGAACGGGATCAGCATGATGGCGCACAGGTTGAACGTCACCATCGAGAACCGGATCGACGCGGTGTGCTGTGTGTAGAAGTCCGCGACCTGTACCGCGGTCATGCTGGGTGGCATCGGCGGCCAGAAACCCGGAAAGGCCACGAACGCCAGTGCCATGATCGCGCCGAAAACCGGTACCAGCCACAGGCTTATCCATTGGGGTCGCAAGTCCACAGGGGACTCCCTCCGTCCGCCGATTCGGTTGCCGATCGGCTACTTCCGCACGGTAGCCGATCGGCAACCTAGCGGTCAATGCTCAGCTAGGCTTTGGCGCGTGGGGAGATTCAGCGAGATCACGCGCAGCGCCGCGCAGACCCGGGTGCTCGATGCCGCGCTGACCCTGATTGCGGCGCACGGCGTCAGTGGCACATCGCTGCAGATGATCGCCGACGCGATGGGCGTGACGAAGGCGGCCGTCTACAAGCAGTTCAAGACCAAAGAAGAGATCGTCGTCGCGATCACCGAACGCGAACTCGGCAAGCTGGAGGATGCGCTCGACGCCGCCGAGGCCACCGGCCACGCGGCCGCAGCCCGGGAAGTATTGCTGGGCAGGGTGATCGACCTCGCCATCGATCGTCGCGGCGCGGTGAACGTGCTGCAGTTCGATCCCGTCATCATCCGACTACAGGCCGAACACGAGCCGTTTCAGCGGTTCGTCGAGCGGTTGTACGGCGCACTGCTGGGCACCGAGGACGGTGTCGCGGCCAGGCTGCACGCGGCGATGTTGTCGAGCGCGATCAGCGTGGCGGTGATGCACCCCTTGGTCGCCGATATCGACGACGACACCCTGCGTACGCAACTCCTGGAGATGACGCGGCGAATGCTCGGCCTCTAGGGTTCGCGGGCGAACAATCGCTCGGCGGCCGAGTAGGGGTCGTCGTCACCGCTCGCGACCGCTTCGGCGAGCCGATCGAGGTCGGGATGGGCCCGCAGCCGGGTGAGCGCCAGCGACAGGATCTGCGCACGGGCGCGCGCGGCGCGGTGGGCCGCATCGTCGGCCCGGTGATGCGCGTCGATCGCGTCGATCAACTCGGGCAGTCCTTCACCTTGCGCAGCAACGAGTTTGAGAATCGGCACGGCAGTCTCGCCACGTAGATCACGGACCGTCTGGTCGGCGCCGTCCCGGTCGGCCTTGTTCACGACGACGATGTCGGCGACTTCGAGCAGACCGGCCTTCGCGGCCTGCACCGCGTCACCGGCGCCGGGGTTGAGGATCACGATCGTCGGGTCGGCGATCGCGGCGACCTCGACCTCCGACTGCCCGACGCCGACCGTTTCGAGCACGATCAGGTCATACGCCAGCGCCGCCAACACTCTGATGGCGGCCGGCACCGCGGCGGCCAGGCCACCGAGGTGGCCGCGGGTGGCCACCGACCGGATCAGCACGTCGGGATCGTTGATGTGCGCGGCCATCCGGATCCGGTCGCCGAGCAGCGCGCCGCCGCTGTACGGCGACGACGGGTCGACGGCCAGCACCGCCACCCGCATCCCGCGCGCACGGTATGCCCCGACGAGCACGCCGACCGTCGTGGACTTTCCGGCACCGGGCGGCCCCGTCACCCCCAGCACCCTGGGCGGCCGCGAGCCGCCGAGGGCGTCGAGAACCTCAGTCCGGCGCGGACTCTCGACAAGGCTCAGCAGTCGACCGGTCGCGCGGAGAGAACCACTGCGGGCCGCCGCGATGAGCTCGTCGATCGTCATCATCCGCACTCTATCCGACCCACCCCCTTGATTGAGAATGTTATTCTCCAATGAAGAGAGCATTCCTTGCACGAAGGGTAGGCGGTATGGAGATCAGTGGCAGCTCGGCCATCGTCGTCGGCGGTACCGGCGGGCTCGGCGAAGCAACAGTGCGGCGCCTCGTCACCGCGGGCGCGAAAGTCGTGGTCGCCGATGTCGCCGACGACAAGGGCAAAGCCCTGCAGGACGAGCTGGGTATTCGCTACGTCCACACCGATGCCACCTCCGAGGAATCTGTGCAAGCCGCCATCGCCGAGGCCGAATCGCTTGGACCGCTGCGGATTTCGGTGGACACGCACGGCGGTCCGGCCGCCGGCGGACGGCTGATCGGCAAGGATGGCTCGCCGCTGGGACTCGACGGCTTCGAGACAACCATCAAGTTCTATCTGACGGCTGTGTTCAACGTGATGCGCCTCGCGGCAGCCGCCATCGCCAAGACCGACCCGCTCGAGGAAGGCGCCCGCGGCGTCATCATCAACACCGCGTCGATCGCCGGCATGGAAGGCCAGATCGGCCAGCTCCCCTACTCCGCGGCCAAGGGCGGCGTACTCGGGATGACGCTGGTCGCCGCCCGCGACCTGTCACCGCTGGGCATCCGGGTCGTCAGCATCGCACCGGGCACCATCAACACCCCGGCCTACGGTCAGGCGGCCGACCAACTGGAGAAGTACTGGGCCCCGCAGATCCCGTTCCCCAAGCGCATGGGCCGCTCGACGGAGTACGCGCAACTGGCCCAGAGCATCATCGAAAACGACTACCTCAACGGCGAAGTCATCCGTCTCGACGGCGCCCTGCGCTTCCCGCCGCGCTGACCGGCCACCCGGTACGAAAGTGGGGGTCACTCCGACGGCGTGACCCCAACTTTCGTATCGCGACTATCCCTTGGCGATCAGTCCGTCGACGATCTTGTTGAAGTCGGCGGTGCCGAAAGACACGTACTCCGCGAGGTTCGCGTAGTCCAGCGACGCCATCACCGAACGCTCCAGCTGGATGTTCATCAGACGCTTGGTGGCCTCGACGGCCTGCTTGGGCAACTCCGCGAGCTGTTTGGCGCACGCGATGGCTTCGGCCAACGGGTCGGCGACGACATGATTCGCCAGACCGAGCTCGAGGGCGCGGGCCGCTTTGATCCGCACACCTGTCAACGCAAACTCCTTGGCCTGCAACAGGCTTATCTGCGACCCCCAGACCAGCGGACCACCGTCGGCCGCGACCAGACCGATCTGCACGTGCGGGTCGGCGAAGAACGCATTTTCGGCCATGTAGACGATGTCCGACAGCGCGGCCAAGCTGCACCCGAGACCGACGGCCGGCCCGTTCACGGCGGCAACGACCGGGACACGGCAGCGGACCATACCGATGACGAGGTCGCGGCCGTGCTTGATGGTCTTCTGCCGCAAGGCTTCATCGTGGCGCAGCTCGTCGAGATAGTTGAAGTCGCCACCCGCGGAGAAGGCCCGGCCGGCTCCGGTGATCACCGCCGCCCGGGCGTCGGCGTCCTCGTTGAGTGACTCCCAGATGCTCGCCAGACCGACGTGCAGCGGGTCGTTGACCGCGTTGAGCTCCTCCGGGCGGTTCAGCGTGATGATCCGCAGCGGGCCGTCGGCCGTTACGTCGATTTCCGTTGGCATGCCGTACAAGTCAGACTCCTAATCCCAGAATGCGTTGCGCGATGATGTTCTTCTGAATCTGCGAGGTGCCGCCCATCACACTCTGGGCACGGCTGTACATGTAGGCGCCGAACAACTCGGGGTCACCGGTGCCGACCGTCGCCAGCGCCGCATGCCCCACCGACTGCTCGGTCCACGTCATCAGCAGCTTGTCGAGGGATCCGTTCGGCCCGTGCGTTATCCCGTCGAGCTGCTCGGACAGCCGCCTGCGCACGTGCAGGCGCAGCATCTCGGTCTGCACCCACGCCCACGACAGCGCTTCCGGCGGCGTGCCGTCGACCCGGGAGGCCAACTGCCGCACCAGTTTTCCGTAGCGCGCCGAGAAACCGAGGGTCGAAGGCTCGCGCTCGTGGCTGACTACCGTCATCGCGAGCTTCCAGCCCTCCCCCGGCGCACCGACCATGTTCTCCGCCGGCACGCGGGCCCCGTCGAACAGCACCTGGCCGAATTCCTTGGTGACACCGCTGATCATCTTCAACGGCCGCTGCTCGATGCCCGGCTGGTGCATCGAGACGACGAACGCCGAGATGCCCTTGTGCTTTGCAACGTCCTTGTCGGTGCGCGCCAGCACCAGGCACCAGTCGGCCACATCGGAATAGCTCGTCCAGACCTTGTGTCCGTGGATGACGTACTCGTCACCGTCGCGCGTGGCCGTCGTGGTCAGCGACGCGAGATCCGAGCCCGCACCCGGCTCGGAGAAGCCCTGGCACCAGCGCTCGGTGCCATTGATCATCCCGGGCAGAAACCGTTGCTGCAGTTCCTTGCTGCCGTGGTGGCCCAGTCCCACCACGAGGTAGCCGAGACTCGGCCGCGCCGGCGCTCCCGCCTTCGCGATCTCCTCGTCGACGATGACGTCGTACACCGGCGGCAGTTCCTGCCCACCGAATTGGCGCGGCCACGAGGTGCCGAAGAAGCCCGCGCCGTAGAGCGCGCGGTGCCAATCACCTTGAGCCGCCCAGTATTCGTCGCCCGAGGTCGGGAACCTGCCCTTCTGCTCGGTCAGCCAATTCCGGAGCCGGTCCCGGAAAGCGGCTTCCTCCGGTGAGTCACGAAAGTCCAATGGTCAGCTCCTCCAAC
This sequence comes from Mycobacterium sp. UNC410CL29Cvi84, assembly GCF_000686745.1. Classification (NCBI taxonomy): domain Bacteria; kingdom Bacillati; phylum Actinomycetota; class Actinomycetes; order Mycobacteriales; family Mycobacteriaceae; genus Mycobacterium; species Mycobacterium sp. UNC410CL29Cvi84. The sequence goes on along the minus strand of NZ_JMLM01000007.1, from coordinate 183,385 downwards.
TTGGCCGGCCACAGCTCGGTGGCGGTCAGAACGCGACGCAGGTACACGTGCGCAAGACATTCCCAGGTGTTGCCGATGCCGCCGTGCACCTGGATCGACGTCTCGCAGACCGTCAATGCCGCACGCGCACAGTAGATTTTGGCAACCCGTGCCGCTTCGATCGCCTCGGAGGCGGGCAGGGCATCAACAGCCCAGGCGGCGTGCCGCAGCACGCTGACCGAGCCCTCGATGAGCGCAAGGCTTTCGGCCAGCAGATGCGCGACGGCCTGATACGAGCCGATCGCCGCACCGTACTGTTCGCGCACCTTGGCGTAGTCGAGGGCCAGCGCATGCGCCCCGCGCGCGGCACCGACGAGATCGGCACACGTGACCGTGAGCGCCAGTGCATGCCAGCGGCCGGCGTCCTCCGCGGACAGCTCACTCAATTCGGGCGGCCATTCCGCCACGCCGGTCACTCCGCCCAGCAGATCGACCGAATCCGGTTGCGCACTTGCGGCTTCCGGCTCTCGGCCGAGTATCCGCCGGAGGTCATCGGCCAGCACCGGCCCCAGGAACGGCACATCGACAAGTCCGCGGGCGAACTCCTCGGCGACGATGGCCACCTCGACGCCGGAGGCCCCGTCGGAGCGCAGCGTCCGAAACCCGGTGCTGTCGACGGCCTTCTCCAGCTGAGTGCGGCGGCCGGCATCATCGAGGTCGGCGACCGAGTGCAGGCCGAAATCGGCAGCCAATTCGGCGGCCGATTCGGCGAGTTGCCGCTGTTCGGCGGTCAGACGGACGTCCACAGGCGCTCCTTGAGCACTCGGCGCAGCACCTTCCCGGAAGGCAGCCGCGGGATTTCGGGTACGAACACAACGCGGCTCGGCCGCTTGTAGGAGGCCAGTCTGGCGCCGACCAAGTCCATCAATTCGCCATCGGTGACGGCCGAGTTCGTGGCCACCGCAGCCACCACCGTCTCACCGTCTCGTGCGTCGGGCAGCCCGAACACCGCGCAGTCGGCGACGGCGGGATGCGAATGCAGGACCGCTTCGATCTCGGCCGGGGCCACCTGGAAGCCCCGCACCTTGATCATCTCCTTGCGCCGGTCGGTGATCCGTAGCCGCCCGGACTCATCGAAATGTCCGATGTCACCGGTGTGGAACCAGCCGTCGACGATGACCGTCGAGGTTTCCTCCGCGGGAAGATAGCCGGCCATCACCGCTTCCGAGCGCACCTCGATCTCTCCGGACTCCGCGATGCGCACATCGACGCCGGGCACCGGCCTGCCGACGGTGTCCAACCGCCCACCAGTGAGGTCATCGCACGCGATGACGACCAATTCGGTTGTCCCGTAAGCGGTTACCCAGCCCACGCCGGTACGGCGCGTGATTTCTTCGGCCACCGTCGCGGTCACCGGCGTCGCGCACCACATGAGGTACCGCAGCGACGAGAGGTCGTAGGTCTCCAGCCGTGGGTGGGCGGCAAGAGCCAATGCGATTGGCGCCACCGTCATTTCGATGGTGATGCGGTCGGTTTCGATGTGGCGCAGCATGGCTTCGACGTCGAATCGCGGATGCAACCGGATCCAGGCACCCGCGTCCAGCACCGTCATGATGTTCAGCAGGCCGAGAATGTGCGACGGTGGGGTCATCACCTGCAGGCGGTCCGCGGCGGACAGACCGAGCGCGGCGCGCCACTGGCGCACGGCAGCAGCCAGCCCACGGTGGCTATGGCGGACTGCCTTGGGCATCCCGGTGGTACCGGAGCTGAAGGCCAGCACGGCATCCGAATCCGGCGCCGGAGTGCCGGCGGGTGAGTCCTTCGCGGCGATGGGCTCGTCGAGATGCAGCATCGGCATCAGATCAGCGAGAACAGCGCTGTCGCCGACTGCGCATGACGGCGCCGTCACCGCCAGCGCGTGCTGCACCTCGGCGCGCCGCCATGCCGGACTGAGCAGCACGGCGGCGGCGCCCAGACGCCAGATGGCGTGCAGCGCAATCACGAATTCCGGGCGGGTCGACGACATCAGGGCGACGCGGTCAGCCACACCGACGCCCCGGTCGGCCAACACGGCGGCCATCCCGCCGGCGAGGGCGTCGAGCTCCGGCCGGCTGTACTCCCGCTGATCGAAGGCGAGCACCGCACCGTCAGCCACGTCGCGCCCGCTCCTTCCAGCAGAGTGAGAAGATTTCCGGTTGATACCGAGAATCATATTCTCCTATAGTTAGAACGACAATACGCGACGATGGGACGACGATGGGGCCAGCCACGACGACGGCGACGACCGGCACGGACGCGGGCGCAGGCACGGGCACGGGCACGATCACCATTCACCTCGACCGGCAGAAGGTGTCGGTCCCCCGCGTCGGCGATGAGACGCTACTGGACAGCGCCCGGCGGGCCGGGCTGGCGCCACCGTTCTCCTGCGAGGCAGGCAACTGTGGCACCTGCATCGCCATGTTGACCGAAGGCAGCGCCACGATGCGCAACAACGAGGCCCTGGACGACGACGAAGTCGCCGAGGGTTATGTGCTGACCTGCCAAGCAGTTCCGGACACCGCGTCGGTGACCGTGCGTTACGACGACTGAGCCGGCGCCGGCCGGTACTCCGCGTGGTGGCCGGCGATTCGGATCGGACTGCCGATCAACCGGAAATCGCCTGCGGTGACGATCATTTCCGGCGTCGCATCCAAGGCTTCCGGCAGTGTGCGAACGGCTGCCGCCGGAATGCCGAGCGCACGCAGCCGCTTTTCCCAGCCGGTGGCGGTGTCGGTGGACAGCACCTTCTCGACCACCGCGAGCACCTCGTCCCGGCTCGCGGCTCGTTCCGCCATGGTGGCGAACGGAATCTCACCGTTGCGGTCGATGCCCGCCTCCCCCACAAACGATCTCCAGAAGCCGTCGTGGGTGATGAACAACGCCAGATACCCGTCCGCCGTCTCGAAGAGCTGCGCCGGTACGTAATACGAGTGCGCACCGTTCGGGTGCCGGCTCGGGTGCGTGCCATCGTTCAGATACGCCGCCGCACGGTAGTTCAGTTGCGACAGCATCACGTCGCGCAGACACACCTCGACCTGACCACCACGCCCCGACACGATCTGGGCGAGCAGGCCCAGCGCCGCCGCCATGCCGGTGGAATTGTCCGCGGATGAGTAACCGGGCAGCGTCGGCGGCCCGTCCGGGTCGCCGGTCATCGCGGCCACTCCCGTCGCCGCCTGGATGACGTAGTCGAAAGCGGGGTCGTCGCCGCCGTCCAGCCCGAAGCCTGTCATCGCCACACAGACGATCTTCTCGTTGAACTGGCGCAGCGACTGATACGTCAGGCCCAGCCGGCTAATCACCGAAGGCTTCATGTTCACCAGCAGCGCATGGGATTCGGCGACCAGCTCGCCGAGCCGCGCCTTGCCCGCTTCCGACGCGAGGTCCAGGCAGATGCTGGTCTTGTTGCGGTTGAGGCTCGCGAAGTAGCTGTCGCTGACCTGCCGGGAAATCTCCCCGCCGGGCGGCTCGATCTTGATCACCTCGGCACCCAGATCCGCGAGCAGCATCGTCGCGTACGGGCCGGCCAGCATGACGCCGACCTCGAGAATCCGGATACCGGCGAGAGGAGCATTCATTTCGGCGCCGAGACTACGGTTTGTGATGCGGTTTCGCCGAAAAGTCGCGAAAACGCGCCGCCTCGACGTCTCACGAGACTGCCTTGGCGAGCTCGGCGATCACCTCGCGCGTGCGGTGCTTCGAGGCGATCAACTCGTCGCGGTTGTCCCCGATGGGCAGCAGGCGTACCGACAGATCCGTCACGCCCGCGTCGGCGAACTGCCTGAACCGCTTGAGAATCGACTCTTCGTCGCCGGCCGCGCACAGGTCGCCGACGCTCCGGGCGTCCCCGCGGTCCAGCAGCTTCTGGTAATTCGGCGATGTCTCGGCCTCGGCCAGGATGCGGTTCGCCCGGTCCTTGGCGGCGTCGATCTCGGAGTTGGCGCACAGCGTGACCGGGATGCCGGCGACGATGCGTGGCGCAGGCCGACCCGCTTCGGCGGCGGCCTTGTTGATCTTGGGCGCGATGTGCTCGCCGATCGCCTTCTCGTCGGCCATCCACAGCGACGTGCCATCAGCGTGCCCACCGGCGATCTGCAGCATCACCGGCCCCAGCGCCGACACCAGCACCGGCATCGGGGTATCCGCGCCGAGGACCGTCGGATTGTGCACGGTGAACGAATCATTCTCCACGTCAACGGCTCCCGGACCACTGATCGCGGTGTTCAGCACCTGCAGGTAGTCACGGGTATACGCGGCGGGCTTGTCATAGGGCAGGCCCAGCATGTCGCGCACGATCCAATGATGCGACGGCCCGACACCCAGAGCCAGGCGACCGCCCGACATGGCGTGCACCGAAAGTGCCTGACGGGCAAGAGCGACCGGATGCTGCGCCTGCAGCGGAACCACCGCCGTACCGAGTTCGATGCGCGATGTGTTCGCCGCCATCAACGCCACCATCGTCAGGCAGTCGAAATCGTTGGGAACCTGCGGCATCCAGGCGCTGTCGAGCCCCGCGCTCTCGGCCCACTGGATGTCGGCGACCAGTTTGGCGACCTTGCGCGCCATGTCGCCGCGCTCGGCCCCAATCATCACACCGAGGCGCATGTCAGCCCACCGCGCTTTCCGACGTCAGCTTGCGCACTTCCGCCACCAGGGTGTCGAGCCCCGTACCGGTGGGAAACACCGCCGCCGCACCGACTTCCAGCAGTTTCGGCACATCGCCCAACGGAATCGTGCCGCCCACGACGACCGCGATGTCTCCGGCGTCGGCGGCCCGCAGCGCTTCGACGGTGCGCGCCGTCAGCGCCAGGTGCGCACCGGACAGGATCGACAGGCCGACGAGGGCGACGTCCTCCTGCAGAGCGATCGACACGATGTCCTCGATCCGCTGCCGGATACCGGTGTAGATCACCTCGAAGCCCGCGTCCCGCAGGGTCCGGGCGACGATCTTGGCGCCCCGGTCGTGACCGTCCAGCCCGGGCTTGGCCACCAATACGCGGACTGCCATCAGATCGCTCCTCGCGTGCGCAGCATCAGAACACCACCGGCTGCTGGAACTCGCCCCACACCGATTTCAACGTCGACACCATCTCTCCCACCGTGCAGTAAGCATTCGCGCAATCGATGAGCCGGTGCATCAAGTTGTCGTCGCCATCGGCCGAACGAGCCAGGGCGGCAAGGGCTTCCTTCACCGCGACATCGTCGCGTTCAGCCTTCACCTTGGCCAGCCGTTTGAGCTGCTTGTCGCGGCCTTCGGCATCCAGTTCATACGTGGCGAGGTCGGGCGCGGGTTCGTCGACGACGAACTTGTTGACCCCGACCACCGGGCGCTCGCCCGACTCGGTCTCCTGGTGGATCTTGAACGCCTCGTCGGCGATCAGCCCCTGCAGGTAACCGTCCTCGATGCAGCGCACCATGCCGCCGTGCGACTCGAGATCGCGCATGATCTCGATGATCTTCTCCTCGGTCGCGTCGGTGAGTGCCTCGACGAAATATGAGCCGCCCAACGGGTCGGCCACCTTGGCGACGCCGGTTTCGTAGGCCAGGATCTGCTGGGTCCGCAGGGCCAGCGTCGCGGACTCCTCGCTGGGCAGGGCGAATGGCTCATCCCACGCCGCGGTGAACATGGACTGTACGCCGCCGAGCACCGAGGCCAGCGCTTCGTAGGCGACCCGCACCAGATTGTTCTGCGCCTGCGGCGCATACAGGGACGCCCCGCCCGAGACGCACCCGAACCGGAACATCGACGCCTTGTCGGTGGTGGCGCCATAACGCTCGCGCACGATGGTGGCCCAACGGCGGCGTCCCGCACGGTATTTGGCGATCTCCTCGAAGAAATCGCCGTGCGTGTAGAAGAAGAAGGAAATCTGCGGCGCAAACTTTTCGATGGTCATCCGGCCCCGCTCGACGACCGTGTCGCAATACGTGACACCGTCCGCCAGCGTGAACGCCATCTCCTGCACGGCGTTTGCGCCGGCATCACGGAAGTGGGCTCCCGCCACCGAAATCGCGTTGAATCTCGGCACCTCGGCAGCACAGAACTCGATGGTGTCGGCGATGAGGCGCAGCGACGGCTCGGGCGGCCAGATCCAGGTTCCGCGCGAGGCGTACTCCTTGAGGATGTCGTTCTGGATTGTGCCGGTGAGCTTTTCGCGCGGCACACCCTTCTTCTCCGCGGCCGCGACGTAGAACGCCAACAGGATGGCGGCCGTCCCGTTGATCGTGAAGCTGGTGCTGATCTTGTCCAGCGGAATGCCATCGAACAGCACTTCTGCGTCGGCCAGGGTGTCGACGGCGACGCCGACGCGGCCGACCTCCTCGCCGTACTCCTCGTCGTCGGAGTCGTAGCCGCACTGCGTCGGCAGATCAAGGGCGACCGAGAGTCCCGTCCCGCCTTGATCCAGTAGATAGCGGTAGCGCTGATTCGACTCCTCGGCAGTGCCGAAACCCGAGTACTGACGGAAAGTCCACAACTTTCCGCGGTACCCGGACGCGAAATTTCCCCGGGTGAAGGGGAATTCACCCGGCTGCGGCGGATCGCCCTGGCGATCCGCGGGTCCGTAGACCGGCTTCAGCGGTATTCCGGACGGAGTCTGGCCATCGTTATCCATCAATGGATAACGTACTTGCAAAAAAAGAGAATGCCAATACCATTTTCGGTAACAGCTCCTGAGGAGGACGATGACGGACCACGCACTCGCCGACAAGACAATGGTGATCTCCGGAGCGAGCAGGGGTATCGGACTGGCGATAGCCGTGGCCGCCGCACAGCAGGGCGCCAATGTCGTACTGCTCGCGAAGACCGCCGAGCCCCATCCCCGACTGCCCGGTACGGTCTACACCGCCGCGGCCGAGATCGAGGCTGCCGGCGGAAAGGCCGCCGCCGTGGTCGGTGACATCCGCTCCGAGGACGACGTCAACCGCGTCGTCGACGTGGCGGTCGAGCGCTTCGGTGGTGTCGACATCTGCGTCAACAACGCGAGCGCGATCGGCGTCGAGCCGACAGAGCTGTTGTCCGCCAAGAAGTTCGATCTGATGCAGCAGGTCAATATCCGGGGCACCTTCCTGTTGACGAAGGCCTCGCTGCCGCACCTGCGCCAGTCGGACAACGCCCACGTGCTGACCATCGCGCCACCCCTGAATCTGACGCCACGCTGGCTGGGTGCGCACCCGGCGTACACGCTGTCGAAGTACGGGATGACCCTGCTGTCGCTCGGCTGGGCGGCCGAATACGCCGATGCCGGCATCGCGTTCAACTGCCTTTGGCCCGAGACCTATATCGCCACCTCGGCGGTCGCCAACATGGCCGACGGCGCAGCGCTGCTGGACTCGTCGCGCAGCCCGGCGATCATGGGTGACGCGGCGGTCCAGATTCTGCTGCGCCGGGCCACCGACTGCACTGCAGGCTGTTTCATCGACGCCGACGTCCTCACCGCGGCCGGCAAGGACCTGACCCGGTACGGCGGTGGATCCGACCCGATCCCGGATCTGTTCCTCGGCTAGCAGGCCCGCGAGCGATCGGTCATTTGATGGTGAACAAGATGACAGCGACGAACTCGACACCGGTCCGGCCCGCGCGGAGGCACGGATCGTGCACCGAGGTCGGCGCTCAGCGGTCGTTCAGATCGAAATCCGGCGCGGCAACGGCGATCTCGCCGCGACAGCGACGGTCAACTTCGCCGCGCTCGAGGGTCGGCCCTGATCACTCCCCGCCGCGCACCTGATCTTTGACCGCCGACACCACGGGCGGCGCGGTGCGCCAGTTCGGCAGGCCGTCCTCCTCAAGCCCGACCGGAAACCCGTTGTCGTGCACCTGCGCCCAGTGACTGTGATTCAGTTCGTGCAGGGTGAAGCAGGCGTTGAGGGAGTTGTAGAAGCCCATGTTGTCCTGCGTCTGGTTGACGGACTCTTTGATCAGCAGGGCAGCCATCGTCGGTACCGCGGCGATCCGTCGGGCGAATTCCAGTGTGCGGTCAGCAAGTTCGTCAGCCGGAAACACCTTGCTCACCATACCCATGCGGTGTGCTTCGTCCACTGACAGGCTGTCTCCGGTGAGCATCAGCTCTTTCGTCTTGCGGGGCCCGAATTCCCATGGGTGCGCGAAGTATTCGACACCGCACATACCCAACCGGGTGCCCACCACGTCCGCGAACGTGGTGTTGTCGGCCGCGACGATCAGGTCGCACGCCCACATCAGCATGAGTGCGGCGGCGTACACGTCGCCGTGCACCTGGGCGACGGTGATCTTGCGCAGGTTGCGCCACCGGCGGGTGTTCTCGAAGTAGTAGTGCCACTCCTGCAGCATCAGCATCTCGGCGCCCTGACGGGTGGCGCCGTTGATCCGGAAGCTCGGGTGCTGGTCGGGTCCGGGCGCGCGTTCTGCGCGCGACTGCGACGAGCCGAGGTCATGGCCCGAGGAGAACATGGGCCCCAGCCCGCCGAGGATGACGACGCGGACGGTGTCGTCGGCCTCGGCCTGCAGGAACGCCTCGTGCAGTTCGGTGAGCATGCCGCGGCTCTGTGCGTTGCGAGTATCCGGGCGGTTCAACATGATTCGGGCGATGGTGCCCTCGTCGAGGGTTTCGTACGCGACGTACTTGTAGTCGGCCATGTCGCAGTCTCCCCCTACAGGCTCAAGATGGTCGCCGACGCGGTGCCCGGCGCGCCGTAGACCTGGGCCAGACCGACGCGCGGATTGCCCGGCACCTGCCGCTCCCCCGCTTCACCGCGCAGCTGGCGCACCAGCTCGTGCATCTGACGCAGCCCCGACGCGCCGATCGGCTCGCCATTGGCGATGAGTCCGCCATCGGTGTTGATCGGCAGCGACCCATGGATCTCGGTGGCACCATCGGCCAGCAGCTTCTCCTGCTCACCGTCGGCACACAGCCCGGTTTCGGCCATGTGGATGACTTCGGCACCCGCGTCGGTGTCCTGCAGCTGCGCGACGTCGACGTCCTCCGGCCCGATGCCGGCGGCCTCGTAGGCGGCTTTGGCGGCGTAGACGGTGGGCGACACGTCCTCGTCGAGCGGCGCGGAGGTGGCGTGCACCTCGTAGGCGCCGTAGGTACGGGTGCGGATCTCGCTGGCGCGCACGTAGACCGGCTTGTCGGTATAGCGGTGGGCGATGTCGGCTCGGCACATGATGACCGCGGCAGCGCCTTCGTCGGGTGCGCAGAACATGTATTGGCGCAACGGATAGTTGAGCACCGGCGAGGCCATGATCTCGTCCACGGTGATCTCCTTGCGCCGGAACGCGTTCGGGTTCAAGATGCCGTTGCGGAAGTTCTTGTTGGCCACCCGCGCCAGGGTCTCCTCGGAGATGCCGTGCTTGTTGATGTAGTGGTTGGCCTTCATCCCGAAGAACTTCGTCGTGACGAACTGCCCGTTGTTGGCGTACCACTGCGGCAGCGCGAGCTTGGCCGGATCATCGGTGAAGGCACCACGCGGATGCTTGTCGAGACCGATCGCGATCCCGATGTCGTACTTACCGAGCCGGATGGTGTCGGCGGTCTGCTGGATGGCGCTCGCCGCGGTGGCGCAGGCATTGAACACGTTGGTGAACGTGATGCCCGTCAGCCCCACCAGGCGGGTCACCGCGTCGGGGTTGGACACCTCATAGCTGCCGCCGAAGCCGAACTGGATGTCCTTCCACTCCAGGTTGGCATCGGTCAGCGCACCTTGGATCGCTTCGGCGCCCATCTCCATGGCGGTCTTGTCGAACCGGCCGAACGGATGGATACCGACGCCGATGATCGCTACGTCGTTGCTCATGCCGCCACCGGCTTGAACCAGAAGGTGATCAGCTCATCGCCGTCGGCGTCGGTGGCGAAAGGCGCCATGGTGAGCTCGACCTCCATGCCGAATTTCAGCTTTGCCGGATCATTCTCGGTCAGTCGGCCCTCGACCCGGATGACGTCACCGAGCTGCACCAGCCCGACGCCGAACGGCACAAAGTCCTTGCCGGTCGGGCCGGCGTACGGTGCTCCGGGCGGGAAACCCTGTGTGGTCCAGGCGATCACCGTGCCGCGCCGCGGCAGCAGCACGTCGGACATCCCGGCCTTGCTGCACTTCGGACAACGGTCCTGGCGCGGGAACGTCGTCGCCGCGCAGGCACCGCACTGACTGCCGATCAGCTGCGGGTCGGCGTCCGGCCACGTCGAGATTTCCGGGGCAAGCGCTTTCTGCATGGTCACTCCTAATCGCTCGCGGGGAGGGGTTTGGCTTCCTTGAGGACGAGCGGTGTCGACCCGACGCTCAATGTGCCGGCGCCGGCCCGGGTGACCAAGACCTCCGCCGCGGCGTCGTCGACGTATCGCTTGCCCATCACGGAACCGTGGCACAACTTCGGGTCCGCGACCGCCGCACCGTCGACCTCGGCATCGAGCGCCACCATGGGGGCACCACCGCACCGCAGATCGTCGAGGCTGTCCCCCGTCCGGACGACGATCACTTGGGTGTCACAGACCTGACTGCGCAGCCGGCTACCTGTCTTGACCATGAGAATCAGGTTATCAGAAAGGAGAACGCTACTTCCATAAAGTCGCTCAGTACGCGAAACACATCGTCAGCGTCGACACCTGGGCAGGTCCGCACTGTTACACCCCTGCGCCGGCGGCGCGGTGACTAGAGGCGTTCGTCCACTACCGCTCGGGCCTGCCCGCCAGCCAAAGCGCCTGGCCCATAACTTTTTTCGATCAGTGCCCACGGATCGGCATACGGACCGCGCCGCTCGACCTTCCGCTGGACCGCGAGCAACGTCCGCAGTACCGGACGGATCGCCGGCCCCAACACCTTCAGTAGCGTGCGGGCGCGCCCCAGGGATTCCGCAACCCAGGCCACCGTCTCAGTCCAGGGATGCTCCTGGAATTGCAGCAGCTCCTGCGCTTCGGTGGTGTCGAAGTAGCCGGTGAAGCCCCAGCCCCGCTCATCGTCCGGATCCCCGGGCAGGCTCGCCGACGGCCCGAGCCGCCCGATGCCGAACGCCTGCATCATGTCGTCCTCGACATCCCGGAAAGCATGCAAATGCGTATCGTCGCCACCGATCAACAGAGTCTTGCCGTTCACCGCTTCACGGCGGTCAACGGCGTTCGCGAATGCGAGTGCAACGTCGCGGGCATCGACCGTGTGCAACTGATTGTCCCGCGGCGTCGCGCGCATCAGCACCAGGTAGTCGGCGTTGAAGTTGGCCGAGACGTCGGTCGAGATGACTCCCCCGAGGCGCAGCACCGCATACGGCAGCCCGCTGGCGCGTACCACTTCTTCGGCGAGCACCTTGTCCTCGCCGTATTGGTCGATCGGGTTCACCGGGGTCTGGGCGGTGATGCGCTGCGGATGGGTGTACCGATTACGTGATCCATAGACCGATGCGCTCGACGCATCGACGAACAGCGGCGGTTCGGCAAGTGCGCGCGCGGCCGCCACGAGATTGCGTGTCCCGTCGACGTTGATCTTGCGTGCCAGTAACGGGTTTCGATAGGACACCGGGGCCAGCATCGCCGCCAGGTGCACGATGGCCGCCGGCTTGTTTCGGGTCACGCACTCGGCGATGGTGTCCGCGTCGAGCAGATTCGCATAAGCGATGACGAGTGTTCCGTCGCGCGACTGGGTGGCGAGCTCCGCGGCGACCGCGGTGGTCTTGTCGTTCTGCAGGTCCATGGCGATGACGGTTCGCCCCCGGCTGAGCAGGATCTCCGCACACCGCTTCCCGACCTGCCCGAACGCACCGGTGATCAGGACGACGTCGGCAATCTGGTCGCTCACGTGACCCTCTCTGTCAGATTGAAATGCACTCCAGCACAGTTGTTTCCGCCAGCACCGCTGATCACGGCATTGCGCGAATCCGGATCGTTGATCATGACGACGACAGCGCGGTCCTGCCGCTCGATGAGGACTTCATCTGCCATCGTCCGCCCTCCACGCTACACAGAACTACTTACCATAACTCTTACAGTAGATAGGCGTGCCAGTCGAGAGGACCGCACACGGTAGATTCAACAGTTGCGCAGCATCGATCGTGATGGAGGTGCCGACAGTGGCAAAGGTGGCAACCGCCGAGAAGCGCCAACGGCGTGAGCGAGGTTCGATCAACCCAGACGACATCATCAACGGCGCATTCGAACTCGCCGAACAGGTTTCGATCGACAACCTCAGCATGCCGCTGTTGGGCAAACACCTCGGCGTGGGCGTCACGAGCATCTACTGGTACTTCCGCAAGAAGGACGACCTGCTCAACGCGATGACGGACCGCGCCCTGCGCGAGTACGTGTTCGCCACGCCGTATGTCGAAGCCAAGGACTGGCGTTCGACGCTGCGCAACCATGCCCGCACCATGCGTGAGGCATTTGTGGCCAACCCGATTCTGTGCGACCTGATCCTCATCCGCTCCGCGCTCAGCCCGCGGGCCGCCCGTGTCGGCGTGCAGGCTGTCGAAAAGGCCATTGCGAGCCTGGTGGAGGCCGGATTGCCGCCGCAGAGCGCTTTCGACATCTATTCGGCGGTATCGGTGCACGTCCGCGGATCAGCTGTGCTGCAACGCCTTCGCGACAAGAATCAGGCCGACGGCAAGGTGCTGGGCGACCTCCAGGACGCCATGACCATCGATGCCGAGACCACCCCGTTGCTCGCCCGCGCCGTTCGCGAGGGCCATCATCTGGGCACCGTCGACGAGAGCAATTTCGATTTCGGACTCGAGTGCATCCTCGATCAGGCCGAACGCCTGATCGAGGCCAACAAGAAGCCGGCGCCCCGCAGCCGCAAGGCGCCGCGCTCCTAGTCGGGCTCAGACCTCGATGACGACGGCGCCGCCCTGGCCCCCGCCGGCGCACATCGCGGCGACACCGATGCCGCCACCGCGCCGCTGCAGCTCATAGATCAGGGTCGTCACCATCCGAGCGCCCGACGCGGCGATGGGATGGCCGAGGCTGCAACCACTTCCGGAGAAGTTGACCTTCTCCTCGTCGAGACCGAATTCCTTACAGGCCGCGATCGACACCGACGCGAACGCTTCGTTGACCTCCCACAACGCAACATCAGCCGGTTGCAGGCCCGCACGCTGCAGCACCTTGTCGATGGCCCGTAGCGCACCCAGGCCGGTGTCCCGCGGCGCGACACCGGCGGCAGCCCACGCGCGCACGGTGGCCATCTTCGTCAGGTTCTCCGCCTCGGCGTAGGCGGCGTCGACGATCGCTACCGCGGCCGCGGCGTCGTTGGTGCCGCTGCTGTTGCCGGCAGTGATGGAGAAGCCCTCGATCTCAGGGTGCAGGGGCTTCAGGGCGGCGAGCTTGTCGGCGGTGGTTTCCCGCCGCGGATGCTCATCGACACTGAAGTCCACCACCGAGCCGTCGGGCAATTGCACCTTCAGCGGCACGATCTCGTCGAGGAACTTGCCGGCATCGATCGCGGCGATGGCCCGCTGGTGCGACCGCGCGGCCCAGGCGTCCATCTCTTCACGGGTGATGCCCATGGCCTGCGCGGTGTTCCAGCCGACGGTGATCGACATGTCCTTAGCCGGCGCATCCGGCGTCTCGACGTGCGTCGGCGGCATCCATCGCTCTTCGAATTTCAGCTCCGGCCCCGGGATGCGCCAACTCACCAGCGGATTCATCGACAGCGACTGCACGCCGCCGGCGATCAGTACCCGCTCCATGCCCGAACCGATCTGGGCCGACGCATTGCCGATCGCGGTGAGGCTACCCGCGCAATGCCGGTTCACAGACTGCCCGGGCACATGCTGCATACCGGTGGCATCGGCCGCATAACGAGCGAGATCACCACCACCGTAATGGGATTCAGCGAAGATGAGATCGTCGATCGCATTCGGGTCGATGCCGGCACGCCGCACCACCTCCGGCAGGACGGTGGTGATCAGCGTCTCCGGCGGAGTGTTGACGAGGGTGCCTTTGAAAGAACGGCCGATCGCTGTGCGGACAGCACCGACGATGACGGGTGTGGGCATTACGCGACCTCGGTTCCCCTACTTGTAATGGTTACTGTTGCATTCACAGTATATGAGACATGACCGTCCTCACCGGTTCGGTCACGGCGGCCACCGGTTGCCATGCCGACTACAACCGCGCCGTCACGGCGATGGCGGTGTCGGTGGTCTGTAGCGGACGGATCATGCCCTCCTGCGTGAACGAGGCGATGAGTCGACCGTCCTCGGTGTGGACTTGTCCTCGGACATAAGACATTCCGGCGCCGACCTGGGTGCTGTCGTGGGAGTACAGCAGCCAACCGTCCCAGCCGACGGGTTCATGGAACGCCACGGTGACCGTCATCGGCGCCGTGGACACGGTGAGGTGTGCCTGGCTGGTACCGATGCCGGCGTGCGCACGCATGGTCGCCGAGATCGACAGGTGGCCGGTGAAGTGCGCGAGCAGCGCCTTGGCCAGGTCGTCGCGGCGCGGGATCGGATCGTAGTGCAGCCACGCGTGCAATTCGGGCGGACCGACCTCGTCGGGACTGTTGACGTCGAGAACGTCGACGAGGCGCAGTTCGCGGCCGATCATCGGCATGGGGCTCGGATTCGACTCGGCGGGAGGCGCGATGTCGGGGCGGTCCGCGTGGTGGCGGATCACGTCGGGTGTCGGGGTGTCTGCCAACACCGTCACTGTCGCGCAGCGCCGGCCGCCCTGCTCGACCGCGACGACCGCCACGGCGAAACTACGGCCGTCGTTGACTACGTCGACGGCAAATTCGACTGGCAGATCAACCTGCACGGCCCGGCCGAAGATCGCGTGGGCGGAGCGAATCGCTTTGTTCGGCAACTGCTTTGCGACCGCCACGATGGACTGCGCCAGCAGCTGCGTGCCGTCGACGACAGCGCGTTCGCCACCGTCGCTGAAGCCGCGGAACCGGCCGGGGCCCGCAGGCTGGACGTCGAACACCTCGAGCATTCCGGTGACGGAGGACGGCGTCGTCATGCGTGGCCGTACCCGAGGACAGCGGGGTGAGCCTGGGCGACGCGGACGACAACGCGGTCTTGATAGAACGCGATGTGGTCGCGCAGCCGCGCCACCTGTTCGGTCGGGTCCTCGTAGCTCCAGCACACCGGTTCGTCTCCGTCGTTGTCGAATCGCCAATAGGTGGCTTGCCCTTTGAACGGGCAGCGGCTTGTCGCGTCCGGGTCCTTGCGCAGTTCGATGTGGACGTCCGACCGCGGGAAGTAGAACACCAGGCCGTGGTCCTGCTCGTCGACGAGCAACGCGGCCGCGGTCGACGCGAGCAGTCGTCCATCGTACTCGGCTGTAATCCTGTTGCGGCGGCGATGGATATCGACACGGTAGTCGGGGCGGTCCACGAAACTCATGCCGCCCTCACCACCGTCTCGGCGAATTCCCGCAAGGTATCGGGCTCGGCGAAATCGGCGAACCAGACGTAAAACCGTTCGGCGCCAAGATCACTCATCCGCCCGAAGTGGTCGACTAGCTCGTCGGCCGTACCGCAGGTCAGTCCGGCACCGAGATGCCCGAAGCGGCGCGTGCTCGTCTCGGTGACCGTCGCGCGGTCCGCTGCGGAGCCGACGAAACCGACCATCTGCTGCACCGACACCCGCGCTGCGCCCGCCTGCGGGCGCAGCAGTTGCAGCCGGTCGAGGTGATTGCATGGCAGGTTCCACCAATCGGCATGTCTGCGAACGAGTTCCATGGTCTTCTTGCCGACACCGCCCAGCACCAAGGGAATCGGATGTTCCCGGCGCGGGAACTGCGCATCATCGCCGTCGTCGCCCCAGTACCGGCGGATCAGTTGCAGGTCACGTTCGAGCCGGCGGAAGCGAGCCGGGGCGTCGTCGGCGTTGTCGATGTCGAACCGCTCGAACTCGGCAGGCATCGATCCCGCGCCCAGACCGAGCTCGAACCGCCCGCCCGACGCGGCGGACATCGTGACGGCGTGCTTGGCGAGCACCGCCGGATGACGGAAACCGTCACACAGGACCAGATGCCCGACGCGCAGCCGCTGGGTATGCGCCGCGACCCAGGCGGCGATCGCCGTGGCGTCCCAGATACCGCGATCCGGGGCGCCGGGCGCTTCGAGGTGGTCGATGAAGGCGATGCCATCGAAGCCCGACTCCTCGGCCACCCGCGCGCGCTCGACGATGTCGCCAATACTCAGCCGCACCTGCGGCAGGAACAAGAACCACTCGGCCATGACCCCGCCACGATACCGCGACCGGAAGGAATGTTCTACCTATTTGATAACGGCATTCTCGCTCGCGTCGCCGACGTCAGCTCCGGTTCGTCCTGATGTCGAAGCCGACCTTCTCGCCATCGACGCTGGTGATCTTGAGATGCGCCTTGTATGGCCCTTCCGGTCCCGTGAAGGTGCAGTCGAATTCGCCGCCGACCTTGGCGTCGATGCCCGACGGGCACTTGACATCGGTCGGGTGGAATCCGGTCTTGCTGCTCACCATGTCGGTCACCGACTGCGCGGCGCCTTCGGGTTTGATGGTCGAGGTACACGCGCTCAACTGCAGCGTGAGGACCCCGACGATGACGGTCGTGCCGATGAAACCGGTGGATCGGGTCATGACGGGAACGTAGTGGCAGGCAGTTGGAAACGCGTTGGAAATCGGCCGCAGCTGTGCGCCCACCAACACTTTCCGCAAGGCCACGCAACGACGGTCCGCGTCGGACTACGTTGGACCCGGCGGAAGTGGGTATCAGCCGAACATGAATGCCGAGATGGTCCAGGATCGCCGCGCGTCGCTGTCGGTCGTCGTCACCCTCACCGCGTTCGTGGGGATATTGGCATACTGCGACTTCCCGGTGGCGTGGCTGGTCAACTCGCATCTGAGCCCGCTGCGCTCATACGTCAGCGAGTTGGCGGTCGCAGGCCAACCGGCACGTGCGTTCTTCCGGGTCAGCGACATCGTGGCCGGGGTGGGCTTGATCGCCGTTGCCAACCTGCTGATGCGTTGGCCGCCGACGAGGCAGGCGTCGGTCGCGCATCTGTGCGCGATGGTCGCCGGCGTCTCGTCGATGGTCGATGGCCTGTGGACCATGCCGTGCGCGCCGTCGATCGACGTGAGCTGCCGCGCAACGGAAGAAGCGATCCACACGACGCAGGTCGTGCAACCCCATACCGCTTCCAGCCTCATCGGGTTCACCGCACTCGTCTGTGCCATCGGCCTCTACGGGGCAGCGCTGACACGGCAGCCGGGCTACGGCAGGCTCGGCGTCTCCGGACTTTCTGCCGCAGCCGTGGCCGCGCTTCTCGGCAGTGTCGACGTCGCCATGTGCCTGACGGACTCAACAGCCATGGTGGGGCTGGTGGAGCGGATACAGGTGTGCGCCATCGCCGCGTGGCTCGCCATCCTCCTACTCCGCATGGCCGGTGATCGCCACTGGCGTTGACCGAGCGCCTAGGTCGACTCGGACTGCGACTTGCGGATGCGGTCCCCGACGGCCGCGACCCGGCGCCGTACCCGAGTGACCCGCGGTACGTATTCGGCGGCCCGTCGGGCACCGTCCAGAATCGTGGCCATCGGCTGCAACGGAGCGGAGACCCGAACCGGTGTCCGATCGACCTGCGGCGGCTGACTTCCCTTCCACCACACCGGTTCGGTGAGCCTTTGCACGAACGGCACCGAACTCTCCACCGAGGCGTTGCCCCACTCGATCGCGCGGTCGATGGCCTCCGGCGCGGCAGCCAACGTCACCGGAGACAGCGTAGGGCTGAACCGGATGACACGGTCGGCGAACGGCGCGTTGCGGACCATCTGCAACTGCAGCGCCTGGGTAATCGGTTGCAGCCAAAGGTGTCTCGGGTTCCACTGCGGATGGAAGCAGTCCCAGCCGATGTAGCACGCGTTGCGGGTGCCGAGGCGACCGTCCTGAATTCGCTTCCACGCCAGCTCGATCGGGACGTTGCTCGCCGCTCCCCCGTCGACCAACGCGGCGACATCCTTCTCCACGAGCAGCTGATCGAGCAGGCCCCACATCCGCGGATCACTCGACTCATGATGCAGAATCCCCGGGATCGCCGACGAAAAGCTCGCGGCGTCAACGACATTGAAGTCGGCCGTCAGATCGTCGCCCCCGAGCACGATCGGCTTGACGACGCGGGAATCGATGAACGCAGCGACCTGCCACAGCCGGTTGACGACGCCGGGCGCGTAGCCCAGCTTGAGGTGCTCGAGCGCGCGCACTCCCATCATCGTGAAATGCGACGGATGGAACTGGCCGGGCAGCCGGTCGAATGACTGCTTCCGGACGCCGGCGACGACGGTCTCGTACGGGATCGAGAGATCCGTCATCCGCATCGGTTCACCGTCTTCGCGCGTGAACATCTCCTTTGCGAATTCGTTGAACTGCAACGAGAACAGGCCATTGAGTCCGTGGCGACGGCGGGTCCGGGCCGGGGCCAGGACGCCGCGGTAGGTGACGGTCTTCGCCCAGGCGACGTAGTCCTCGATGGGCACCGGCAGGACGCGGGCCATGACACTGCCGACGATGGCGCCGAACGAGTTGGTCAACATGTAGGCGGGCGGCAGGCCCGCCGCGAGCATGCGCTGCATGCCGCCCAGATAGACGTAGCCGGCGCCGCCCCCGCCGCCCAGGACCGCGACGTAGGTCTTGTAACCGAGTTCGGCATCTAGTTCCGCCGCGGAGAAGTCGTTGGCGTGGCGCTCCAGCAGCAGCGACCGCTCATAGTCGACGTCCTCGGCGAAAGTCTCGAGGATCGCCTTCGCCGCGTCCAACCGTTCCTGTGCGGTGGTCCGCCCGCGCAGTGCGTGGTACAGCGCATCGATCACTCGCGCGCGGAAGCCGGCGATCTCGTCACCAACCGTCACGTCGCCGCGACCCCGGGTACCGCCCGGACCGGCCGCGCCCGGTTCGAACACCGTCAGACGCGCGAAGCTCAACAGGTAGCGCAAGCGCCGGAACTGCTCGGGGCTGAGCACGTCGGGGCAGTCGAGGTCGGCCCGAACCAGCGCGGCTTCCATATGCTGCAGCGCGAGAGTCGGATTGCTGCCCGGAAGGCCCGGGGGTTCCGCGGCCTCGATCACCGCCAGCTCGGTGGACACGTCGCCGAACGGTACGAGCTCGGGATTCACCATCAGATCATTGTTCGCCACCGGGCATCCGGCCGCGGCGGTTGGGTCGGATTGCCAGAACTGCCCGACAACGTCAGCTCTGCCGTGACTCGGCCAGCACGTCCGAGAGCCACTTGATCACGAGATCGGGCTGCTCGTCGATGATGAAGTGACCGCAGTTGGGCACCTCGGTGATGTTCAGATCGTCGGCGTGATCCTTGAAGCCCTCCAGCAGCGACGGATGCACCGCCACATCGTCGAGACCGAACAGGACGCGCACCGGCATCGCGAGCTTCTGATCGTCGTAGGGACCACGCGCCAGTTTCGCGAACTCCTTGCCGACCATGGCGCGGTAGATCTTTGAGCCCGCGACGCGACGGTCCCGGTCGCGGAAGCAGCTGCGGAAGAAGTCCACCGACTCCTGGGGCATGCCGCTGCGGCGGATGAACCACCACAGCGTCGGTGACAGGTGCGACAGCGGTCCAACGACCGGAGCGCCCACGACAAGTTGGTACGCCAGCTTGTGGGCATGCCGTGCGACCCGGCCCGGCTCCTGCCACACCGGCGGGATGTTGAGGATCGCCAACCGCTTGACGCGCGCCGGCGCCTTCAACGCCACCAGCTGCGCGGTCCAGCCGCCCCAGTCATGGCCTACCAGGTCGAAGGTGTCCAGCCCCAGCGCCGTCGCCGCGGCGAGCACGTCGGAGGCGAACTGTTCCTTCTCGTAACCCTTCGGGGTGACCTCGCTCCAGCCGGCGCCGCGCAGGTCCATGGCGTGCACCCGGTAGCCGGCATCGGCCAGCGCCGGAATGACCTTGTGCCACATGAACCAGTTCTCCGGCCAGCCGTGCAACAGCACGACGGGGCGTCCACCCTCCGGCCCGGCCGCAGCCACGTGGATTTTCACGTCACCGGCCTGCACATATTCATGGGTCACGCCATCGAGAGTGGGCATGCTGCGCTGCGTCATGCGCGCATCTTACCGCGCGGTAAGTTCGCTGGTCGATAGGTGGCGCCTTCCTGCGGCCGGGACGCCAGGCGGTCGGCAGCGATCAGTTCGTCGCCGCGTTCCATTCATAGGGCAGGAACTTCCCGTCGAACGTGATCACCACGCGGTCGCCGCCTGGGTGGGACTTACGTTGCAGGTCGATGCTGAAGTTGATGGCGCTCATGATGCCGTCACCGAACTGCTCGTGGATGACTTCCTTGAGCGCTGGTCCATATACCGAAAGCGCTTCGTAGAGCCGGTAAATGGTCGGGTCGGTGGGCACCGCGGTCGGCAACCCGCCGCGCATCGGCACCGCTGCCAGGACGGGAATGACGGACTCGTCGAGACCGAGCAGTGCCACGACCTTGGCACCCAGTTCGGTGGGCACCGGGTGCTGGCCGAGCAATGCGGCGATCGTCCACACCAACGGACGCTCCAGCACATCCGCCAACTGTTGCCATGTCAGGCCTTTCGCCAGACGCGCGGCGACGATCTCTTCGGTTACTTGATCTCGTGTCATGCGGTACAGCTTCGTGGACCGGTGTTACTGAGGAATTACGAGTTCTGCGCTGCCGCAGGATCAACCGCAGCGCGCCGCGAAACGCGAAAACCCGCCCTGACCGAAGTCAGAACGGGTTTTACTTGTGGAGCTAAGGGGACTCGAACCCCTGACCCCCACACTGCCAGTGTGGTGCGCTACCAGCTGCGCCATAGCCCCTTAAGTGGTGCCTGATGAAGCTACACCACTGGCACCACCGTCGACAAAACGGCTGGTCAGAGGGACCCTTCCACCGGCTCGTGGCCCAGTGGACAGATCGGGGTCTCCTCGTCGTCACCGGATCGACGCGTTTCCGGGGCCAGCGACCAACACACCGCAGCCGCCAGCAGGATCACCCCGCCGACGCCGAATGCGGCGGTGAAGGACACGTGCTGGGCGATCTGTCCGGCGGCCAGGGAGCCGACGATCGTGCCGAGGTCCGACATCATCTGGAAGGTCGCCACGGCGGTGCCGCCGCGAGCCCGGTTGCCGATGATGTCCGCGACGGCCGCCTGCTGGGGCGAGACGAAGACGCCACTCGCCGCACCCGTCACGAACGCGATCACGAGGAACACCGGCAGCGACGTGGTCCAGCCGAGCAGCGCAGTCGAGGCGGCCGACACCGTCAAGCCGACGATCATCAATTTGCGGCGGCCCACCCGGTCGGACAGGTGCCCGCTGGGAATCACGGCACAGACGTTGCCGATCGCGAACATCGCCAGCACCAGGCCGGCCATGCCCGCGCTGCGGTGCAGCACGTCGACGACAAACAGCGGCACCAGCGCCACGCGCAGGCCCAGCGCCGCCCATCCGGCCGCCAGGTTCGACAGCAGGGCGGCCTGATAGGCGCGGTTACGCAGCACGGTTCGCACCGACACCGTCGGCCCGACCGCCTCCTCGTCCGGAGCGGCCAGCGTCGAGTTCCGCAGGCTGACGAACACCACGGCCGCGGCGACCACCAGCGCCGCCCCGTAGATGGCGAACGGCACGGACAGACCCAACCCGGCGGTCAAGCTGCCGACCACCGGCCCGGCCACGCCACCGATCATGAATGCGCTCGAGAACAACCCGGCCACCCGGCCACGGGCGTCGAACGGCGACAGCCGGATCATCAGCGCCAGCGACGACACCGTGAACATTGCCGAGCCCGCACCACCGAGGGATCGGAACACCAACAGCTGCCAGTAGGTCTCCGCAAACGCGCAGGCCAGCGTCGACAACGCGACGATCAGCAGGCCAGTGAGGTAGACACGCCGCTCACCGAGCTTCTGCACCAACAGGCCGCTGGGCGGCGCGAAGATCAGCCGCATCGCGGCGAACGCGGTGATGACGAACGTCGCCGCGCTGATGCTGACACCGAAGTTGCGGGCGTACGCCGGCAGTACCGGGGCCACCACGCCGTAGCCGAGTGCGATGACGATGTTGGCGCCG
Organism: Mycobacterium sp. UNC410CL29Cvi84; assembly: GCF_000686745.1. Lineage (NCBI taxonomy): Bacteria > Bacillati > Actinomycetota > Actinomycetes > Mycobacteriales > Mycobacteriaceae > Mycobacterium > Mycobacterium sp. UNC410CL29Cvi84. Next base: position 161,377 of record NZ_JMLM01000007.1, on the reverse strand, counting down.
GCCAGCACCCAGATCTCGGCCGGCAGTCGGGTCGGGGTCGGACAGTCGCCCTCCGTTACAGCGCTCACGCTATGACTGTATTCACCACTTCCCGCGCGGCGGCCTGAACCTGCGCCAGATGTTCCGGACCCTTGAACGATTCGGCGTAGATCTTGTAGACGTCCTCGGTCCCCGAGGGCCGCGCGGCGAACCAGGCGTTCTCGGTTGTCACCTTCAGCCCGCCCAGCGGCGCGCCGTTGCCCGGCGCGGCCGTGAGCTTGGCGACGATCGGTTCGCCTGCCAGCTCGGTCGCGGTGACCTGTTCGGCCGACAGCTTCGACAATCGCGCCTTCTGTTCGCGGTTGGCCGGCGCGTCGATACGGGCATACGTTGGCGCACCGTACTTTTCGGTCAGCTCGGCGTAACGCTGCGACGGCGACTTACCGGTGACCGCCAGGATCTCCGAAGCCAGCAGCGCCAGGATGATGCCGTCCTTGTCGGTGGTCCAGACGCTCCCGTCCGTGCGCAGGAACGATGCCCCGGCACTCTCCTCGCCACCGAAGCCGATTGTGCCGCTGAGCAATCCGTCCACGAACCACTTGAAGCCGACCGGCACCTCCACCAGCTGGCGCCCCAGCCCGGCCACCACGCGGTCGATGATCGACGAGCTGACCGCGGTCTTGCCCACCGCGGTGGAACCCGGCCACCCCGCCCGATGCGTGTACAAGTAGTCGATGGCCACGGCGAGATAGTGGTTCGGGTTGAGCAGGCCCCCGTCGGGCGTGACGATGCCGTGCCGGTCCGAGTCCGCGTCGTTGCCGGTGGCGATCTGGTAGCGGTCGCGATTCGCGATCAGTGACGCCATGGCGTTCGGCGAGCTGCAGTCCATGCGGATCTTGCCGTCGGTGTCGAGCGTCATGAACCGCCAGGTCGCGTCCACGAGCGGGTTCACCACGGTCAGGTCCAACTGGTGCCGTTCGGCGATGGCGGCCCAGTAGTCGACGCTGGCGCCACCGAGCGGATCCGCGCCGATGCGCACCCCCTCTGCGCGAATGGCATGCAGGTCAACCACATTCGGCAGATCCTCGACGTAGGCATTGAGGTAGTCGTGCCGCTCCGTCGAGCCCAGCGCACGCGCCAGCGGCATCCGCTTCACGTCGCGCAGCCCGTCACGCAGAATCTCGTTGGCGCGCTTGGCAATCGCGCTCGTCGCATCGGTGTCGGCCGGGCCGCCGTTGGGCGGGTTGTATTTGAAACCACCGTCGCGCGGCGGGTTGTGCGACGGGGTGACGACGATGCCGTCGGCGAGGTCGCCTTCCCGGCCGCGGTTGAAGGTCAAGATGGCGTGGCTGACCGCCGGTGTGGGCGTGTAGCGGTCGGCGGCGTCGATCATCGCGACGACCTCGTTGCCGGCGAGCACTTCCAGCGCCGTGACCCAGGCCGGCTCGGACAAGGCATGGGTATCACGGCCGATGAACAACGGCCCCGTGGTGCCCTGCGCGGCGCGGTACTCGGCGATCGCCTGTGTGGTGGCCAGGATGTGCGGCTCGTTGAACGCCGCGTCCAGACTCGATCCGCGGTGGCCCGACGTGCCGAACACCACCTGCTGATCGACGTTCTCGGGATCGGGCGCCACGGTGTAGTAGGCGGTGACCACGTGGGCCACGTCGATCAGGTCATCTGGCTGGGCCGGTTGGCCGGCGCGCGGGTTGGCCGTCATGGGCTCGATTCTGCTACCGGTTCTCCCCCGGTGTGCACCAGTCGGCGTTCGGCCACCATACTTTTGCCCTATGTTCGGCCACGACAACCGAGAATTGGCCGCCGTCTTCGTCGGGGGCGCCATCGGCACCGTCGCGCGTGCCGCCCTCGCCGTCTTCGCCGCGCCACATCCCGCGCACTGGCCCTGGCCCACGTTCATCGTGAACATCGTCGGCGCGTTCCTGCTCGGCTACTTCACCACCCGGCTGCTGGAGCGACTACCGGTATCGAGCTATCAGCGCCCGCTGCTCGGCACGGGCGTGTGCGGTGGCCTGACCACGTTCAGCACCATGCAGGTCGAGACGGTGCGGATGCTCCAACACGGCGCCTACGGGCTGGCCGCGGGCTACACGGTGGCGAGCATCATCGCCGGCCTGGTCGCGGTCTACCTCGCCACCGTCCTGGTCCGACGGGTCCGGGTGCGGGCATGACGGCGGTCATCTGGCTGGGCGTCGCGCTGATCGGTGGCGTGGGAGCCGTGACGCGGTTCCTGGTGGACCGCGCGGTATCGAAACGCAAGAGCAGCAGCTTCCCGTACGGCACGTTCGTGGTGAATCTCAGCGGCGCCTGGTTGCTCGGCTTCTTCGGCGGTCTGGCGTTGCCTCCCAATGTCGCCTTGCTGGCCGGTACCGCGTTCGTCGGCGCCTACACGACGTTCTCGACGTGGATGCTGGAAACCCAGCGCCTCGGCGAGGAACGGCAGGTCTGGTTCGCGCTCGCCAACATCGTGGCGAGCGTGGTGCTGGGCCTGGCCGCCGCGGCGCTGGGAATATGGATGGGCGGCCTGCTGTGAGCGACTCCACGGACTACCTGAAACTCACCACGTATTTCGGTGAGCGACAACGTCATCAGGGCCGCCGCTTCCTCGCCGAGGAGCTGCTCGACCTCTACGGCGCCGAAAACGTCGCCACCAGTGTGGTGCTGCGCGGCATCGCCGGGTTCGGGCCACGGCATCAGCTGCGCACCGACCAGACCCTGAGCCAGTCCGAGGACCTGCCGGTGGCCATCGCCGCGGTGGACACCGCCGACAAGATCGCCGAGCTGGCCGAGCAAACCGTGGAGCTGACGACGCGCGGACTGGTCACGCTCGAACGCGCGCGCCTGCTCACCACCGCAAGCGCCGACCCGAGCTCATCCCCGTCGCTTCGCTCGCCCCACCCCACCAAGCTCACCGTCTATGTCGGCCGCCAGCACCGCGTCAACGGCCGGCCGGCCCACATCGCGGTGTGCGACCTGCTCCACCGCAGCGGATTCGCCTGCGCCTCCGTCTTTCTCGGGGTCGACGGCACGGTCCGCGGACGCCGCGAACGGGCCCGATTCCTGAACCGCAACACGGACGTTCCCGTCATGATCATCGCGATCGGCGACGGCGACCGCGCGTCCGCGGTCCTGCCCGAGCTGGAGCGGCTGCTGCCCGACCCGTTGGTGACGGTGGAGCGAGCCGAGCTGTGCAAGCAGGCCGGGACACTCCGGGCCCGCCCGGGTGCGCTGCCGGCGCACGACGCCGACGGAACTCCGTTGTGGCAGAAGCTCATGGTGTACACCACCGAGGACACGCTGCACGGCGGCGAGCCGGTGCACCGCGAGATCGTGCGCCGACTGCGCGCCATCGAGGCCAGCCGCGGCGTCACGGTGCTGCGTGGCATCTGGGGCTTCCATGACCGACGGACGCCGCATGGCGACCGGTTGTTTCAGCTCGGCCGCCAGGTCCCGGTCACGACAATCGTGGTCGACACCCCCGAAAACATCTCTACCGCTTTCGATCTCATCGACGAAGTGACCGCCGACCACGGCGTGGTCACCTGCGAACGGGTGCCGGCGCTGGTCTCCATCGACAATGGAAACCGGGACGGTGGTACCAGTCTGGGAGACTTCCCTGGCTAGAAGGTAAGCCTAGCCTAAACACCTTCGGTCAGCTACGGTCCCTCGACATGGAGACAGCTGAATCGGTAAGCACTGGCTTGGCCAAGATCATGCAGGACGACATGGGCGTGGACATCAAACGCGTCACCCGCGAATCACGGCTCATCAACGATGTCGGTTTGGACTCGGTGGCTTTCGCCGTGGGCATGGTCGCGATCGAAGACCGCTTCGGCGTCGCATTGTCCGAGGAAGACCTGCTGAGCAGCGAAACCGTCGGCGACCTCGAAGACGCCATCGCCGCGAAACTGCCTACCACCCAACGCTCATGAGCGCCTCGAGCCTCGCGTCCGCCCTGTCCGAGGTGATGACCCGGTCCACGCGCGACCTGGTGACCCTCGATCCGAAAACTGGTGACTGGCAACGGCATCCGTGGCAGGAGGTGCACGCCCGCGCCGAGAACGTCGCCGCACACATCGACGGACAAAGCCGAATCGGGCTGGTCGGCGAGCCCACGGTGGAATTCCTGGCGGGCATCTACGGTGCGATCTTCGCCGGCGCCGCCGTGTCCATCCTGCCCGGACCGGTACGCGGCGCGGACACAGCCGCCTGGGCCGACGCCACCCTGGACAGGTTCGCCGGTATCGGCATCGGCACGGTACTCAGCCACGGCAAGCACCTCGACCTATTGCGCACCGGCACCGGTGACACGCACCTCCACGACGTCAATACTGTTGCCCACGAACGTCGTTCGACGACCTACCTACCCTCTCGCACCGCCGACTTCGGCATCCTGCAGGGCACCGCGGGATCGACCGGCACGCCGCGCACCGCGCAGATCCCAGCGGACGCGGCGTTGGCGAACCTGCGTGGACTGGTCGCGCGGATCAGCGCCACCGACGCCGATCGTGGACATTCGTGGTTGCCGATCTACCACGACATGGGTTTGGCGTTCATGCTGACGATGACGCTCGGCGGCGGCGAACTCTGGCAGGCGCCCACCACCGCGTTCTCCGCGTCGCCCTTCAACTGGCTCAAGTGGTTGACCGAGAGCAAGGCGACCATGACCGCGGCCCCGAACATGGCGTTCGGGTTGCTCGGCAAGTACTCCCGCCTGATCACCGATGTCGACCTGGGCGCGCTGAGGTTCGCACTCAACGGCGGCGAACCCGTCGACTGCGACGGCACCAACCGCTTCGCCACCGAGATGGCCAGGTTCGGCTTCGACGCGGACGCCCTGTGCCCGTCGTACGGGCTCGCCGAATCGACCTGCGCGGTAACCGTTCCCGCTCCGGGTGGCGGCCTGCGCTGCGACGATGTCACCGTGTCGATCGACGGCGACACCGCCGTGCGCAGGTACGCGGTGCTCGGCCGGCCGATCGACGGTATGGAAGTCCGCATCGCTCCCACGGACGTGCCCCATGAGCTCACCGGACGCGACGTGGGCGAAGTTCAGGTGCGCGGCACCTCGATGATGGCCGGCTATCTCGGGCAAAACCCCGTCGACCGCGAAGAATGGTTCGCCACGGGCGATCTCGGCTATGTCACCGCCGACGGCCTGGTGGTGTGCGGCCGGCTCAAAGAACTCATCACCGTGGCCGGACGCAACATCTTCCCGACCGAGATCGAACAGGTGGCCGCCCGCGCCGATGGTGTGCGCGAGGGCGCCGTCGTGGCTGTGGGCACCAAAGACGCGGGCGCCCGGCAGGGTTTGGTGATCGCCGCGGAGTTCAAGGGCGACGACGAGTCGACCGCCCGCAGCCAAGTGGTGTCCCTGGTCGCCTCCGAGTGCGGCATCGTCCCGGCGGACGTGGTGTTCCTCAAACCGGGTTCCCTGCCGCGAACCTCGTCGGGCAAACTCCGGCGCCTCGAAGTCCGTCGTACCCTGGAGACGGTGGGATCGTGACCACTTTCGAGGCGTGCACCACCGAGAGCTATCGCGAGCTGCTGAGCGAGGTCTTCGACGACCGGGTCCGCGAATGGACCGCGGAAGCCGAAGAAAACGAACGCTTTCCGCGCAAGCTCATCGAATACCTGGGCCAGTCGGAGGTTTTCGCCGCCAAGTGGGGCGACAGCCAGCATCCGGACGTGGCGAAGGTCTTCGCCCTCGCCGGGGAACTGGGCAAGCTCGGTTCCGCGGGCATCGGTGTCGGGGTCAGTCTGCATGACTCGGCCATCGCCATCCTGCGCAGATTCGGCAAGTCTGATTATCTGCGCGACATCACCGAGCAGGCCATCCGGGGCGATGCCGTGTTGTGCATCGGTGCGTCGGAAGAGTCGGGTGGTTCGGACCTGCAAATCGCCGAGACCGAAGTCGTCTCCGCGCGTGGCGGTTTCGAGGTCCGCGGCACCAAGAAGTTCGTGTCGCTGTCGCCCATCGCCGATCACATCATGGTGGTCGCCCGGAGCGTCGACCACGATCCGGAGAGCCGCCACGGCAGCGTCGTGGTGATCTCCGTGCCGACCGCGCAGGTCGAGGTACGGACGCCCTACCGCAAGGTGGGCGCCGGTCCACTCGATACCGCGGCGGTCCACATCGACACCTGGGTGCCGGCAGAAGCGTTGGTGGCGCGGGCGGGCACCGGCCTGGCCGCCATCTCCTGGGGACTGGCGCAGGAGCGGCTGTCCGTCGCCGGTCAGATCGAGGCCAACTGCCGCAGGATCATCGGAATCACGTTGGCCCGCATGATGAAACGGCGCCAATTCGGCCACACGTTGTACGAGCATCAAGCACTGCGGATGCGACTGGCCGACCTGCACGCGCGGGTCGATCTACTGCGCTACGGCCTGGCCGGGCTGGCCGCGCAGGGGCGCATGGATCTGCGCGCGGCCGCGGCCATCAAGGTCACCGCGGCGCGGCTCGGCGTCGAGGTCGTCGACGAGTGCATGCACATCTTCGGCGGCGCCGGATATCTGGTGGACGAGACACCATTGGGCCGGTGGTGGCGTGACATGAAGCTCGCCCGGGTCGGCGGCGGCACCGACGAGGTGCTCTGGGAACTCGTGGCCGCGGGAATGCGGCCTGACTACGAGGGGTACGACGCGGTGACGTCCTCACCGTTCATCGCTTGACGAGATTCACCAGGAATTCGATGGTGACGATGGGATCGACGGCGAGCACTCCCCCCGGCGGCGCCGGGGGGACGATGCCGTAATCGGCGAAGGTGACAGGGATTTGGCCCACGGCCACGACCCCGTTGCCCGACCGCTGCACATCGAGGCGCACCGCGACCTGCCGGGCGACGCCCTTGAGCGTCAGTTGCGCCGAAACCTCCATGGTCGTCGGCATGCCGTCACCGGCGATGGACGACAGGTCGACCGGGTCGAGGACGGCGAGTTTGGCCGTCGGGAACTTGACGGCGTCCATCACGTCGGTGCCGCGGAACCTGTCGTCACGGCCGCGGTGCGGCGACTGCATGGTTGCCACGTCGACGACGAAGCTAGCTGCCTGCAGAGTGCCACCGGCAACAGTCGCGTCGCCCCGGACCGAGTTGGTCCGTCCGGTGACGGTCACGGTTTCCCACAGCAGTTGTTGCCGGGCGCGGTAACCGGCCTGGGAGCGGTTGGCCTCATCATCAGGACCCGCGGCCACGATCCATTTACCGTCGAGGCTCGTGCTGGCCGGGCGATGCGTGGACGGCAAGGTCAGGGCCGGAGCCGGGGCGCCTTCCATCTGGGTTCGGTAGAACCACGGTCCCGCGCACACCCCCACGACGGCGAGCACTGCCAGCAACAGCAGAAGCCTTTTTGCCACTCCCTCTATATACAGGGCAGGCCCGACGTCAGCTGGCTGGGCGCGCCAGCGCGTACAGCGCCATCCTGCGGTTGGCCATGTCGTGTTCACCGAGGAATTCGGCGCCGCCATGTTCGACCAGCCGGCGCGCACCGGTATTGCGATGGTCGGGATCGAACATCACCCGACGGCACGATGGCACGAGTTGGAAGAGACTGGCCAGCACCTGGGGCATCAACATCGGTCCCAGGCCGCGATTGACGAAGCGCTCATCCGCGATCGCGGCGTGCAGCCCCAGATCGTAGGGATCGGCATCGTATCGAGGCGCGATGGAATCCTTCGCGGCCCAATACAGCTCGAGGTAGCCCATGGCCTTGTCCTGGTAGCTCACCAGCAACGGCCGCGAGTACTCACCGTCGAGCTGCGCCTGCAGGTGACGTCGCCACCACTCCGGCGGTCGGTCGTACTCCCACGCCTCGGCCAGATGTGGTCGATTCATCCATTCGGACAGCATCTCGGCGTCGGCGTCAGCGTCGACAAGGCGCACTGCCCACGGGCTTGCCAGCTGCGGAACGGGTGGTGCACCCACCGCGCGCACTTCAGCGGACAGTGAGGTCAACTCGCGCGGTAGCACCGGCCCCTGATCAATCTCGGTCATTTCAGCGGCGAGCCTACCCGATTTTGTTTAGGTTAGGTTTGCCTACATCGGGGTGTCTGCACCTGGCCGATGCGCACATACCGACCGTCGCCGATACCGCCACTCATGCCACCCAGAACCCGCACGGACTGCTCGTTCAGGCGCTGTAACGCACAGCCACAGACGGTCGATAGAACTGCTAACGTAGTCATCAATCACTTTGGTCGCATCGGTTAGCTGGTGCGGGAGGGGAATACACAATGTCTTTCACCACTCGGATGATGGTCGGCGCGGGCTCGGCACTGGTCGCTGTCATGGCCAGCGGCGCAGTCGCCACCGCTCAGCCGGACCCCACCCCGATCATGTACTCGACCTGCACCTACCCGCAGGTGATCGCCGCTCTGACCGCCCTCGACCCGGGTGCCGCCGCCGAGCTGCAGGCAAACCCGATCGGCGTCGGTTACCTGCACCAGCTGATCGCCTCCGGTCCGCAGCAGCGTAAGGCCCTGATCACCCGGGCGTACAACACCCCGGGCGCCGCTCAGTACACCGACCTGGTGCTGAACGTGGCCAACACTTGCAACAACTTCTGATCAGAAGCCAGAACAACGCGGCTCGATCCTTCGGGATCGAGCCGCGTTGTGCTTTCTAGAGGCTGAAAGTCAGAATCCGCGGTTCGAACCCCGGACCGCGGCGACGGCCTCGTCAGGCCCGGTGAAAGCCACCTGAGCCGGCCCGCGACCCGCTGCGAAGAGCAGCAGCTCCCCCGGCGCGCCGGTCACCGTCACCTCGGCGCCGCGGCCCGCTGCGGCCAGTCGGCGGCCGTCCGGGGTGACCAGCACGATCCGCGCCGGAGCGTTCTTTATCCCCATGCGCGCCATGTTCGCCACCTGCCCCGCCAACGCGGACACCAGCCGGTCGTCGAGCTCGCGCGGTTCCCACGTCGGCTGAGCCCGGCGGACGTCCTCGTTGTGAATGAACATCTCGGCGACGTTGACGAACGGGTCGAGCAGCTTGAACGGCGAGTACAGCGGCGGGCCCGCAGCGATCATGTCGACCAGCTTTTCCCAGTCGGTGGATGCGGTCACCTGCGCCTGGACGCGTTCGGTATAACCGGCCAGCTGTGGCACCAGAATTCCGGGCGCGGCGTCGAGTCGACGTTCCCGCACCACCAGGTGCGCCGCCAGATCACGAGCGGTCCAGCCCTCGCACAAAGTGGGTGCATCGGGCCCGTGCTCGCGCAGGGATTCGACGAGTGCGGCACGTTCGCGCTGGGCGGCAGTCATGGCTGGAGTCTAGGTCGGACGACGATCCGGCCGCGCGGTACGAGCGCTGTGTTCCGACCTGCGACGCGGGTCACCTTCGCCGGGCAAACGCCAGGTGAACGATCGCGACGTGGTTACAGATGGGTACCCATCCCGACAGCAGAGGCCTCAACAGCCCCATTGATAACTATGGTCACAAAAGCCCCTCGCTGGCGTCCGAGCGCCGCCCGCCATCCGAAAGGTGTGACCGTGTCGCCGCGTCCTCGCATTGCATCGGTGGCTTTGACGGCCGCCGTCGTTCTCGGTGGAGCAGTCGGCATCGCGCCGCCACGCGCAGCCGCCGATCCATGCACCGGCCCGAATGCGGGCGTCCTGCCACCGAACGGGGTGCCCTCGAGCGGCGTCATGCGGCCGCCGTCGGGCGGCCACCGACCGAGCAACGCGAACGACAAGGCCCCGCTGCCGACTCTGGGCAAGTTGTCCCGGTCGCTGCTGAGCGCCTTCACCCAGGGCACCGTGCAACAGCAGGCGGGCGTGCTGCCCGGCAAGCCCCGCGTGCCGCAGCCGCCGGTCCAACCTCGCGCGGCACAGCCCGCCCCCGCCGCGGCGCAACCCCAGCCCGGAGCAGAACCCGCGCCGGCCATCGACGCGGGCACCACGTCATTGGTCGGCTGGGTGACCGGCGACCAGAGCGCGGGTGGCGACACCCTGCAGCGGTTCGGCATCTCCGGCACCGACCTCGGCATCATGTGGGACAACGGCGACCCGGTGAACAACCAGGTGCTGATGATGTTCGGTGACACCTACGGCTACTGCGCCACCCCCAATCAGCAATGGCGCTACAACACCATGTTCCGCACCAACGACCGCACGTTGTCGCACGGCATCCACATTCCGCCCGGTTCGGTGACCAACCCCTATTCGGGCTCACCCGAGTGGCAGCCGAATCTGGCCAAGCAGACCATCCCGACCATCCGGTGGGCGCCGGTCGAGAAGGGCATCATCCCGACTTCCGGTGTCTCCGTGGGCAAGACGCAGTACGCCAGCTTCATGTCGATCAAGAACTGGGACAGCGCCGGCGCGTGGACGACGAACTACTCGGCGATCGCCGTCTCCAACGACAACGGCCAGAACTGGGGTGTGTACCCCAGCAGCGTCCGGCCCATGGCGCCCGACAGCGTGTCGCGCGTGGCGTACCTGCCGGGGAACGAGAACTTCCAGCAGGGCGCCTTCCTGAAGGGCAGCGACGGCTACATCTATTCGTACGGAACCCCTTCTGGCCGAGTCGGAAACGCCTACGTGTCCCGGGTTCCGCAGAACCTGTTGCCGGACATGAGCAAGTACGAGTACTGGAACAACGAGAGCCAGTCGTGGGTGCCCAACAATCCCGCTGCGGCCTCGCCGATCATTCCCGGTCCGGTCGGTGAGATGTCGGTGCAGTACAACACCTACCTCAAGCAATACCTGGTGATGTACTGCAACAACTTGTCCGACGTGGTGATCCGTACCGCGCCGACACCGCAAGGGCCTTGGGGCCCAGAGCAATTGGTGGTGTCGTCGCAGCAGTTCCCGGGCGGCGTCTACGCGCCGTACCTGCACCCGTGGTCCAACGGTCGCGACCTGTACTTCACGTTGTCGCTCTGGTCGGCGTACAACGTGATGCTGCTGCACACCGTACTGCCCTGAGCCAGTTGGGTTTTGACGTTCAGTCGAGCGTGGCCCAGAACTCCGTGAGCGCGGCCGCGCCGCGCGCGGGGTCCTGCAGCATCCACCAGTGCCCCAGCCCGTCGAGCACCGTGGTGCGCGCGCCCGCGCGTTCGGCTGCGCGGTAACGAATTTCGTCGGATCCGATGTACGGGTCATCGGTGGCCAGCAGCGCGAGGCCCGGCCGGGCACGCAACTTCTCGAGGTCACGCCCGGCCTCTGCCATCGCGGGCTGGCGCGCCGAGCGGTACAGCGCCAGGATCGCCCGGCCCATCTCCGGCCCCTGCGCGGCGGCGAGGGCCGTGGCGACATCCAGCGGCATGCCCAGGGCGACCATCTGGGCGGCGCGGTCCTCGACGCTGCCGCCGAGCATCGTCTCGACCAGCTGCTCGCCCTCCCCCGGGGTCTGCCACACCTGAGCCAGGTCGTGCCACACGTAGTCCGGGTCGAGTATCCCGACCACGTCCGTCACCCAACTGCGGACGAGTTCGGGCCGGTGCATGACGGCAGTCAGTACGTGGCCGCCGCCCCAGTCGTGGCCGACGAGGTCGACCGGCTCCCCGATGGCTTCCAGCTCGGCCTCGAGCCAGTCCCGGTACGCAAGGTAGGTAGCCGGGAAGTCCTCGGGCAGTGGCGCGCCGAATCCCGGTGGCGACAGGCGCACCACGTCGTCGCGACCGAGCGCGTCGGCCAGCGGACCCCAGATCGCAGCGGTCTCCGGATTGCCATGCACCAGAACGACAGTCATGAGGCCATCCTGGCACTGCGGTGATCGTCATCGCCAGAAATACGTGCAAGGTGCCATGGCCACGACCCCATAGGCTTGAGCCATGCGTATCGGGGGAAATCGCTACTGGGTTACCTGCGTCGGCGTCACGGTGGTTGCGTCGTCGCTCATGACGGGCTGCAACAGCACGACCGAGCCCACGCCGTCGGCAGCCCCGACGTCGGCCACGAAGCCGATGCCGAAGAACCTGACCCGTCAGGATGCCATCGCGTGGGCCCGCGGGATCGATCCGTGCGCGTTGATCGACCGCGACAAGCTCGCCGCGCTTGGCACCATCAGCGCCTTCGGGACGGCGTCCAGCCCGACGAGCTGCGCCGCCCACATGGACGACGGTAGCGACCGCGGCGTCGACGTCGACTGGGCGATCGCTTTCACACCAACGGATTTCCTCACTACTCCCCTGGGCACACTCACAGAGATCGACGGTGCCCGGATCCGGCAGATCGACTCTGCTTCGGCCCTCCCGCCGGAGGCTCGGGGCCAACTGGTCGAGAGCGCGTGCAGCATCGACATACCGTTCGAGAACGACATCGCGGTGCGCATGTCGGTATCGATGGCCCGGGACCGCAAGGCATGTACATCCGGCGAACCGTTGGTACGCGCCGTGCTGTCGAAGTGGCCGTCGCAGCCGGCCCAAGGCAGCTCCCCGAACACGACAGTCACGGCGCTGACCCGAACTGCACCGTGTGCCGTCGTACCCGAACTGCAAAAGGCGCCGGGCCTGGTGTTCGACTGGAAAGACCAGAGCCTCGACAGCTGCTTCTTCAAACGCGGCGGGACGGATCTCCTGGTGAGCTTCAACTACCGCACTCGGGAACTCGCGACCGTCAACTCCCAGCCAACCGCGTTCGGTGGGCATCCCGGTTACACCGCAACCGATCCGGGGACGACGACGGCGACCGCCATCGTCGGCGACGAGTTCAGCGGTGTCGGCGCCGGCCATGAACGTCGACTGGTCCCCGTGGTCGAGGTGAGCGGCGACAATCCCGCCGCGGTATCCGACGTCATGGCAGCGGTGCTCGCGCAGTTGCCGACCTGACGGCGTCTAGGTTCTCGGTGGCGGGGTGGCCGCCGGGCCCAACAGATCGGCGCTGTTGTTCGACGAGGTGCGCCGCCACCGGCCGTACAGCGGCAACTCCCGCAACGACTCGCCGCCCACGGACCACCGTCGGGCGATGAATCGCAGGACCGTCCGGACGTAGCGGTTCGTCTCTGAGTACCAACGCCATTCGTACAGCCGGTCGCCCTGCAGCCAATGTGCGAGAGCTTCGGATTCGACGCCCTGCAGGTAGGGCCGCACCCAGGTGACAGTGACCCACGCCTGCGCGGCCGCGCCGTCGGGAAGCCGGAAGGTCCAGTCGATCGGATCGTCGCCGGCAATCATGGTGTGGCGCAACGGCGGTGGTGCCGACGCTGCGCCTTCGGGCATGCCGAACAGCTGCACCGTCACGTTGTGAAACACCGCGGGCCCACCGACCTCGAACCGCACGCGATAGGTGTCGTCAGCCGCGGCGTCGCGGTCGACGGAGAACGCCGCCAACCCGCCGACGGCGACATAGCGCGCGAACACCAGTCCGCTGACGGCCATCACAACGCGGCGCACCGCCAGCAGCACCGTGAACGTCGCGACGGTCAGCGCGACGACACCCCACACGAGGTCCATCCGGACAGCGTGTCAGAGCGTCAACGGCACGTCATGGCAATAGCGGACGTGCCGCTCAATCCGCCGTGTTCGCCTTCTCGAGTTCGTGCAGCAGCGATAACGACAGGAAGGTCATCGGTCCCACGTCCTTGAACTTGCTGCCGACGTTGCCCGCGATACCGCCTTCGACGGCGAGGTCACTGATCAGGTCGAGTTTGAGCTGCGGGCTGCCCGCGGTGAAGTCGAGATCCGCCAGATCGACCCACACGATGTTGGGGCGCGTGGTCGATTCGTAGACGTAGCGCCGGTTCGTCAGGTCCATGACCACCTGCCAGATGGTCTGCGAGGCATCGGGCTTGCCCGGATCCGGTATCCGGAAGGGCTGCGCGGCGTTGCGGATCACCGAGAACATGCCGGCGATCGCTTCCACCTGGCCGGCCGGCGTGGGCAGCCGGCCGGCGTAGTAGGTGGCGCGCGCGAACCTGTCGGAGGCCAACGTCGTACCCGGCAGCGGCTCCGAGCCGCCGAGGCCCTCGAAGTTCTTCACCAGCTCGAGCTGCTGATCGAAGGTGGGCGAGTTCGTCATCACCCGAAAGTCCTTGCTGTGATAGACCTTCGGCCGGCCGTCGAGGTACTCGATGATCGCCGAGTCGCCGGTGGCGTCATCGAGCGCCAGATGAATGGTCGGCGGGTCGCCGCCGGTGGGGTCGTCCAGCTGGACCACCTGCACGTCGGTCTCGCCGATCCAGGCGACCGCCTCGGCCACCGTCGCGAAGTTGTCGAGGAAGTATTGCAGCCAGACCGCCTGGCTCAGCTGGGTCCGGGTGTCATCCGGTGTGCCGTAGGTGGATTCGGCCAGCCACAGCACGTGCCCGGCCAATCCGGCTTCGTTGATGCCGTCCACCGAGATGATGTCGAAGGCAGTGGCGATCACGCTGCCGAACTTCGAGGTCCACGTGAGCTTTCCGGTGACGCCGTCGTCACGGGTCACGCCGCGCGGTTGCTTCCACAGGTTCGTCATGAGGTCGCGGTGGAAGTCCATGTTGCGGCCGACCAGGACCGCATCGCCTGCGTCAGGCCAGATGACTCGGGTGCACACCCGAGCAAGCCTAACTTTCTGCGCGCACGTCACCTGCCGAATTGTTTGCTATGAATCGCGCTCCGCGAGTGGGATGCTCAACAGACAACGGTTCCTCACAGGCAACTCGCAGCTGAATCTATGGAGGAGGAGGTCTTGCCGGTCAGCCGATGGTTGGCGGCCATCGGTAGCTATTCACCCCTCCGAGAGGAAGAGACATGAACATGTTGCGCACTACGACGGCCGTGCTGATCCCTGCCTTGCTGTTGACGATGTCTTGTTCCTCGGGAGGCAAGGATCAGTCGGCGCCGGGCGGCACGACGTTGCACTTCTACGAGCACGACACCGGGCAGACCAGTGTGGATCTCGGCACTCCCGGCGAGGGGCCGGGTGACCAATTCATCTTCGCCGGAGACGTTTTCGATCGCCAAGGCGGCACGAAGCTCGGGCGGACGGCAGGGGTGTGCACGACTGTCAGCGGCGATGCCACCGCCGGGGACGTCTCGTGCACCGAGACCTTCATCCTCGATGGCGGTCAGATTTCGATCCAGATGCTGGCCGACCGCGCCGCCGTGTTCAGCAAGGGCGAAACACTGCCCGTCTCGATCGTCGGAGGCAGCGGCAAGTACAGCAAGGCCCGCGGTGACGGCACCGCGCAGGTGCCACCCGAGGTGCCGAATCAGACCGACGCGAACTTCGTGCTGAACGTGGTGACGAACTGAGCGCCGCGGCGCGCGAGCACTAAGCCCAGCGGTTCGCTAACAATTTGAAACTCGGCATATCTTCCAGCGACGTGAGCGCCTCGTAGATGCGCTGGTACCCGGTGCTGGCGATCCGCCACACACCGTCCTCGTCCTTGCGGTAGGTATCGGAGTAGTAGCCCGAGCCGCGGATCATCGCGTGCCCCGGCACGATCACGGTGTCCTCGAACACCCACGAACCGTGCGCCGTGGTGTCGGAGTCGAGGTCGATCTCGGGGTGGCTGGCAATATGCGTGGTGATGATTCCGTTGTCGAGGTTCGTCCGCATGAAGTCGACGACGGCGTCTCGTCCCTCGTAGTGCACCGGCTCACCCATCGCGTGTGTGCCATAGCGGGTGACGACATCTGCGGCGAGGCAGTCCCCGAAGGTGTCCCAGTCCTTGAGGTCCAAGGAGCGGAAGTACCGGTACTTGAGCCGTTGAATGTCGGCGATCGCCTCCAGGTTACCCATACCCCAGAGACTAGAACGTGTTTCAGTTTCTGTCACGAAAATGCGGGACATGGCTCACCACATGGCGGTACCGAAACTACGAATCGTGTTGCATGCGCCGGGGTTGACCTCAACCATGGTTGAGGTTCTAGCGTGGATTACATGTCCTTCAAACCACACGAAATCGAATTCATGAAGGCGGCAGACCTCGGGCGACTCGCCACGATCCAGCCCGACGGCACACCGCAGGTCAGCCCCGTGGGCTTCACCTACAACGAGGAACTCGGCACCATCGACATCTCGGGCTACAACATGGCCAAGAGTCAGAAGTTCCGCAACCTCGCCCACCACGACAAGGTGGCGTTCGTCGTCGACGACATCGCCTCTCGCGACCCGTGGCGCGTGCGTTGCCTGGAGATTCGCGGCACTGCAGAACAGGCCGTGACAGCGTCAGGGCAGCATGGCCCCGCGGGAGATGCCCTCGATTCCGCGATCATCCGCATTACCCCGCGCCGCATCATCAGCTTCGGCATCGACGACACCGACACCGAACCCCACCTGCTCAAAGCGGACATCCGTAACGTCTGAGCCCGGGGGCGTGTGGGGCAGACCAAACAAGGCGATCAAACGAAAAGGCCCGGCTCGTTTCCGAGCCGGGCCTTTCTTGTGGAGCTGCCGGGAATTGAACCCGGGTCCTACGGCATTCCCTCAAGACTTCTCCGTGCGCAGTTCGCTATGCCTCTACTTGGATCTCCCGGTCACGCGAACAAGCCGAGATGACGATCCCAGTCGCTGTTTGATGTCCCCACGGGCCCCGCGACCGGCCCCGTGGGTGGGTCCCTCTAGTCGATGCCAGGGTCCGGGCCGAGGGCGCTCCCGGTCTGACAGACACGCGGTCGCTACTTAGGCAGCGAGGGCGTAGTCGCGCTGATGAGAATCGGCGCTTAATTGGTTACAACGACGCTTACGGTGGTCTCTTGCCTGCACCGGCACGCTTCCCTTGATTCGATGCGCGAAGTCGAAACCGTTCAGCCCCTCGCACCCCCGCCGACTTTCGGCAGGACACTCCATCATACCGGCCGCACCGACAACGTCCACCGAGTATCCGGTGCCGCCGTCAGACCAGGTCAGATGACGTAACCGAGGTTCTCGACGATCCGCCGGCCGACCTCGGCGTCACCCTCGAACTCGATGGCGACCGGCCGCACCGCGCCAAGCGGACGTCCGCCACACAGCCGCGTGAACTGCCAGCCGTCCATCCGGATCACCGTGGTCGGCTCGGCGCCGCCGAAGTCGGGCACCACCGCGGCGCGGCCGTCGACCGCGACCCGAATGGTGCGCGCCATGGGTCCGGTCAGCTCGATCGCGACCCGCGATCCGTCGGGCGCTCCCCCGCGCTTGGCCACGACGAAGCCCATCATCGTCTCGATCTCGTCGAGGGACAGCTGCGCTTCCGGCTTCTGCAACGCCGCATCCGGTGCGGGCCGCGCGACAGACTCGCGGATGTCCTGCTCATGCATCCACGAGTCGAACGTCCGGATCCGCATGAAGCGACCGACGCTGTCCTGGCCGGCCGGTGTCATCGTCGGGGTGTTCCACTCCTCGTCCGACATCGCCGTCAGCATGGCCCGCCGGTCGTCGGTGACGGCGCGGAACTTCTCCAACAGCTCGGTGCTCGAGAGCGCAGCCATCGACCGGGTCCAGCACTCGTTCATCACGCCGATGGGGTTGTGCACGTGGTCCAACTCGGAGACGTCGATGTCGGCTTCGGGCACCGCTTCACCCTTGAGCATGAGCTCGGTGCCGATGATGTGCGCGACGACATCGCGGACGTGCCAGCCGGGCAACTCGGTCTGTGTGGTCAGCAGCTCCGCCTCGGAGATGGTGGCCAGCAGTTTGTCGATGTCGTCCCATACCCCGAAGAGGGCGGGCAAGACGTCGGACTTCTCCAGGACGGTCACGGGTCGCGTTGAGCTGCTCACCGGCTGACCGTACGACGGCCGGACGGCCCCGGAAGGCGAATCGCGCAAGCATCCCAATCGTTGGTCATGCGACGATGGCCATATGGGGGACGACCGGGCCGAGGCACAGCGCCTGCGGGACATCACGGTGATCCGCAAGGTGCGGGACCGGATCGACCGGGAGTACGCCAAGCCGCTCAATGTCGAAGACCTGGCCCGTGGCGCGCACATGTCGGCCGGTCACCTCAGCCGCGAGTTCCGGCGCATCTACGGGGAATCGCCCTACTCGTATCTGATGACGCGGCGCATCGAGCGGGCCATGACGCTGCTGCGTCGCGGCGACCTCAGCGTGACCGATGTCTGTTTCGCCGTTGGCTTTTCATCGCTGGGCACGTTCAGTACGCGGTTCACCGAACTGGTCGGGGTGGCGCCGAGTGTGTACCGCCGCGACCATTCACAGGCGGCCGACGGCATTCCCGCCTGCCTGGCCCGGCAGGTCACCAGACCGGTCAGGAATCAAGAAGCACCGCCGCACTGACCGCCACTACCGTGACGGGCATGGACATCTCCATTCACTACGCATTCCTGCCCCACACCGACGCCGAGGCCGCGCTGAAGTTCTACCGCGACGATCTCGGCTTCGAGGTGCGCAAAGACGTTGGCTACCAAGACATGCGGTGGATCACCGTCGGCCCGCCCGGACAGCCGGGCACGTCGATCGTGCTGCACCCGCCGGCCGCCGACCCTGGCATCACCGACGACGAGCGTCGCACCATCCTGGAGCTCATCGCCAAGGGTTCCTACGGCGCCGTCACCTTGGCCACCGATGACCTGGACGCGCTGTTCGCGCGCCTCGAGGCCGCCGGCGCCGACGTGCTGCAGGAACCGACCGACCAGGATTATGGCGTGCGTGACTGCGCATTTCGCGACCCGTCCGGCAACCTGATCCGGATCAATCAGCTCTAGTGCTGCCGGCTATCCCGCGGCGATCATCGCGACCGAGCCCAACGCCAAAACCATGCCGACGGCTTGCCAGGCCCGTACACGCTCTTTGAGCACCACCATGGCCAGGGCGACGGTCGCCGCGGGATAGAGCGAGATCAGCACACTCGCCAACGACAGCATCGAGGCCTGCAGCGCCAGCAGCATCGCGACGTTCGCGATGACGTCGAGTCCCGCCGCGATGAGGGCGAGCTTCAGCGGAAGTCCGGCCGGCAGTGCGAAATTGCGGGTCACCACCGCGGCGATCATCACGACCGCGGTGGCCGCGAAGCGGGCGAACACCAGCGGCCAGAGCTTCGCGTCGTGCGGCACCTGATGGATCACGGCGAAGCTGAGCCCGAAGGTCAATCCAGAGCCGACGGTCAGCCAGGCGACCTTGGCCGTGAATCGGTGCGGCGTCTCGTCCTCATCGGTGGCCTGCGCGCTCACCAGCGCGACGGCGACCAACGCCAGCGCGATCCCGGCGATCGCCAGCCCGCTGGGCCGCTCCCCCATGGCGACGCCGACGGCAATCGGCCCTGCCGACACCAGGATCGCGGTCAACGGCGAGACGACGGATATCGGTCCGGAACCCAACGCGGCGTAGAACCACCAGATTCCGAACGCCTGCAGCACGCCGCACGACACACCCAAGAGCACCGCGTTCGACGAAACCTGGCCACCGACAACGCATGCCATCACCGTCAGCAGTACCCCGGCGATGGGGTATGACACCAGCACCACCCGCAGTGCCGCGACGCGCCGTGCCGCGATACCACCGACGAAATCGCTGATGCCGTAGCCCAGCGCCGACAGCAGCGCGAGCAGAACCCCGGTCAGATCTTGCCCTTGAAGCGGCGGCCCATCTCACGGGTGATCTCGCGCTGCGCATCGCGCTTGGCGATGTCCTGGCGCTTGTCGTGCGCTTCCTTACCGCGGGCCAGCGCCAATTCGACCTTGACCCGGCCGTCGGAGAAGTACAGCTTCAGCGGCACCAGCGTGAAGTTGCCGTCCCGCAGCTTGCCGACCAGCATGTCGATCTGCTTGCGGTGCAACAACAGCTTTCGGTTGCGTCGCGGCGCATGGTTGGTCCAGGTGCCGTGGTGGTACTCGGCGATGTGCAGGTTGCGCAGCCACACCTCGCCGTCATCGACGGTGGCGAACGCGTCGGCCAGCGATGCCAGGCCCTCGCGCAGGCTCTTCACCTCGGTGCCGACCAGCGCGATCCCCGCCTCGTAGGTATCGATGATCGAATAGTTGTGTCGCGCTTTGCGGTTGGTCGCGACGACGGAGTTGTTACCCGACTTGTCCTTGTCGTCCTTCTTCTTCGCCATCGCTACCGCCGGATGTACGCGCGTAGCGTGACGTATGCGGTGATGCCGGCCATGCCGAGCCCCAGCAACAACATCAGCGGCGCGCAATAGACGAGGACATCGGCGTAGTCGACCTTGGCGATCAAGCCCGCTTGATAGAACTGGTTGAGCACGTCCTCGAGGAACATCGCCCGGACGATGATCAACCCGACGACGGCAAGCACCACACCAACCAGTGCCGCGAGCACCGCTTCGACGAAGAACGGCAGTTGCGTGTACCAGCGCGTGGCACCGACCAGCCTCATGATGCTGATCTCGGTGCTGCGGGTACGTGCGGCGATCAACACCGTGTTGGCGATCAACAGGGTCGCGGCGATTGCCTGAACGAGCGCCACGGCGAAGGCGGTGGCACTGATGCCGTCGAGAATGCCGAAGAGGCGGTCGACCAGTTCCTTCTGGTCGGTCACCTGACGCACACCGGGACGTCCGCGCAACGCATCCTCAAATCCCTTGTGCTGCTCGGGATTGTCGAGCTTGACGACGAACGACGCCGGGAACGCCTTCTTGCTCGCATAGTCCTTGAACGCCGGAATCCGGCGGACGGCGTCGTCATACGCCTGGTCGCGGTTCATGTACCGCACCGACTTGACGTCCTTGCGGTCGTCGATCAGCTTGCGCAGCGACTTGCACGGGTCGGCGTCACAGTTGGGGTCATTGGACGAGATGTCGTCGGTCAGGAAGACCTGGCTCTCCACGCGGTCCAGGTAGATCTGCTTGGACTGGTCGGCCAGGCGGACGATCAGCAGACCACCACCGAACAAGCCGATGGAGATGGCGGTCGTCAGGATCATGGCGACCGTCATGGTGACGTTGCGACGAAATCCAGTCAGGACTTCATTGACGAGAAAGCCGAAGCGCACTTAGCGATCCATTCCGTAGACGCCGCTCTGCTCATCACGGATGAGGCGGCCGAGTTCGAGTTCGATGACGCGCTGACGCATCGAGTCGACGATGTGATGGTCGTGGGTGGCCATCACGACCGTCGTACCGGTGCGGTTGATCCGCTCCAGCAGGTCCATGATGTCGTTGCTCGTCTCGGGGTCCAAGTTGCCGGTGGGTTCGTCCGCCAGGAGCACCAGCGGCCGGTTGACGAAGGCCCGGGCGATCGCGACCCGCTGCTGCTCGCCACCGGACAACTCACCGGGCAGCCGGTTGGCCTTGCCCGACAAGCCCACCATCTCCAGCACATCGGGCACGATGCGGTTGATGGTGTCCGGGCGCTTGCCGATCACCTCGAGCGCGAACGCCACGTTCTCGAACACCGTCTTCTGCTGCAGCAGCCGGAAATCCTGGAACACGCAGCCGAGCACCTGGCGCAGGCTCGGGATGTGCCGGCTGGGCAGCTTGTTGACGTGGAACTTCGAGACGCGGATGTCACCCGAGGTCGGCACCTCGGCACCGAGCAGTAGACGCATGAACGTCGACTTCCCGGAACCGGACGGACCGATGAGAAAGACGAACTCACCCTTGTCAATCTTGAGCGACACATTGTCCAGGGCTGGGCGTGCCGAAGACTTGTAGTTCTTGCTCACGTGGTCGAGGGTGATCATCACGGCACGCCAGTGTAGTCGGACGCTGAGGTGTGACGGCTGAGGCTGATGCCGCTAGCTCGGCGCGGGTGCCGCGCCGGGCGAAATGATGGTGGTCGTGACCGGGCCATCAGCGGGCGCTGCGGCCGGGAGCGGTCCCGGTGGCGGCGACGGTGCGGGGGCCGGAGTCGGTGCCGGCGCCATGCCGGGCAGCACTGGCAGCGTGATCGGCGGCAGGCCCGGCGCCGGGGTGATGACCGTCGTGGTGGGCGGCGCCGTCGTCGTGGTCGTGGTCGGCGTGCTCGACGTCGTGGTCGTGGTGGTCGTCGTCGACGTCTCGGTGGTCTCCGTCTCCGTCGGCGTCGGCCGGTACGTCGTCTTCGGTCGGGTGTTCACGTCGGTACGCGGCACCCAGGTGTACTCGGGGTTGGGTACGAAACCCGGCGGCACCACCGCGGGCTGCGGTGGCGGCGGAGGTGGCGGCGGCGCGTAGGTCTGGTGCAGCCAGTACGCCACGAAGAAGGCCACGATCAAGCCGACCGTGGACGTCCGGACCCGGCCCAGGATGTAAGCGGGCCAGGCGCGGTCAGCACGTTTGACCGCGATCCGGGACAACGCGTTCATCACTGCTCGTCCCCCGGCCCCTGGGTCTTGTCCTCGGCGCCGCCGACCGTGGCGGGATGCACCATGGCCTCCACTTCAGGCTCGTGGTCGGCAGGACTCTCGATGCCGGCCCGGCCGAACGCGGAGACGACCATCACGCGCAGTCGCCGGCCGACCTCGAACTGCTTGCCGGGCAGCGTCCGCGCCACCATGCGCAGGTTCACGGTGTCCAGCTCGATGCTCTCCACACCCATCAACTGGGGCTTGTCGAGCAGCAGTGTGCGCAGCTGGCGGTCCTCCATCGCGCGTTCGCACACCCGGCCCAGCACGTCGTTGACCTTGCCCAGGTCCGCCGTCGTGGGCACCGGAATGTCCACCACCGCGCGGGCCCAGTCCTTCGACAGGTTGACTGTCTTGGCGATCTGGCCGTTCGGGATCGTGTACACCTCGCCGTCGCTGGAGCGCAGCTTGGTGACGCGCAGCGTGACGTCCTCGACGGTGCCCTCGGCCGGCACGGTGATGCCGGTGACGGTGAGCGCCACCAGGTCACCGAAGCCGTACTGCTTCTCGGTGATGATGAAGAACCCGGCCAGCAGGTCCTGCACGATGCGCTGCGCGCCGAAACCCAGCGCGGCGCCCAGCACGGCGGCGGGCGCGACCAGTGAACCGATGGGTATGCCGAGGATTCCGATGACGTCGACCAGCACGATGACCGACACCAGCGCGATCGTCACCCACGAGATCACCGAGGCGACGGCCTGCCGGTGTTTGGTGGTCTCCGACCGGACCAGCGCGTCGCTCTCCTGAAAACGCTCATCGATGCGGGCGGTGATCCGGTGCGTCAGCCAGCCGACGAACCGCGCGATGAGCATCGCCGCGATGACGAGCATGACGATGCGCAGCCCGCGGGTGATGATCCACTCGCCGATCGAGCCTCGCCAGAAGTCATGCCACTGTTGAGCCCACCAACCGAGCGATTGCGGTTGGCTCGCGACAAAGTCAGAGAAAAAGTTAGTCATCTTCTTTTCGGTTGCGCCAGCGGATCCCGGCTTCGAGGAAGCCGTCGATGTCGCCGTCGAGCACGGCGGCCGGGTTGCCGACCTCGAACTCGGTGCGCAGGTCTTTGACCATCTGGTAGGGGTGCAGCACGTACGAGCGCATCTGATTGCCCCAGGAGCTGCCGCCGTCGCCCTTGAGCGCATCCATCTCGGCGCGCTCTTCCTGGCGCTTGCGTTCCAGCAGCTTGGCGCTGAGCACTCGCATCGCGGAAACCTTGTTCTGCAGCTGCGATTTCTCGTTCTGACAGGTCACGACGATGCCCGTCGGGATGTGCGTCAGCCGGACCGCCGAGTCGGTGGTGTTCACAGACTGACCGCCCGGGCCGCTGGACCGGTAGACGTCGACCCGGACGTCGCCTTCGGGGATGTCGATGGAGTCGGCGGTCTCGACGACCGGCAGCACCTCGACGTCGGCGAACGACGTCTGGCGCCGACTCTGGTTGTCAAAGGGGCTGATTCGCACGAGCCGGTGCGTGCCCTGTTCGACCGACAGCGTGCCGTACGCGAAAGGCGTGTGCACCGCGAACGTCGCGCTCTTGATGCCCGCCTCCTCTGCGTACGACGTGTCGAAAACCTCGACCGGATACCCGTGCTTCTCGGCCCAGCGGATGTACATGCGCATCAACATCTCGGCCCAGTCGGCAGCGTCGACGCCACCGGCGCCGGAGCGGATGGTGACGACAGCTTCCCGCTCGTCGTATTCCCCCGACAGGAGCGTTCGAACCTCGAGCGCCTCGATGTCCTCACGCAGCTTGGCCAATTCGGCGTCGGCGTCGGCGATGGCGTCGGACTTGGCCACGCCCTCTTCTTCCTCGGCCAGCTCGTAGAGCACGGGCAGGTCCTCGACCCGTCCACGCAGCTCCTCGACCCGGCGCAGCTCACCCTGTGCGTGCGACAGGCTGCTGGTCACTTTCTGGGCGTTGGCCTGGTCGTCCCACAGCTTGGGGTCGGATGCCTCGTCTTCGAGTTTGGCGATTCGCGCGCGCAGACCTTCGACGTCGAGCACCCGCTCCACAGTCGTCAGAGTGCTGTCGAGGGCGGCAATGTCGGCTTGACGGTCGAGGTCCACAAAGGATGAGGGTACCGACCAGTGAGACGGACTTTCACATTGCAAGCCCTGATCGCTTAGACCGGTTTAGCATCGCCCTGTAGGCCCGCTCGGCCGCGTCGCGACAGCCCCTTGCGCGCACTGAGCAGAACAAGAAGGCAAACCATACATATGCGCCCTTACCATGTGGCGGTTGTCGGATCCGGCCCGTCAGGGTTTTTCGCTGCCGCGTCACTGTTGAAATTCGCCGATGCCAAGGCCGCAACCGATGATCCGGTCGACCTGCGCATCGACATGCTCGAGATGCTGCCCACCCCCTGGGGTCTGGTGCGCTCCGGCGTGGCTCCGGATCATCCGAAGATCAAGACGGTGACGGCGCAGTTCGACAAGATCGCCGACGACCCCCGGTTCCGCTTCTTCGGCAACGTCACCGTCGGTGAGCACGTGCAGGCCACCGAGCTCTCGGAGCGGTACGACGCGGTCATCTACGCCATCGGCGCTCAGTCCGACCGGCCGCTCGGGATCCCGGGTGAGGAGCTGGAAGGCAGCGTGGCGGCCGTCGACTTCGTCGGCTGGTACAACGCGCATCCGCATTTCGCGGCCATGAACCCCGATGTCACGAAGGACCGGGCCGTGGTCGTCGGCAACGGCAACGTGGCGCTGGACGTGGCCCGCATCCTCGTCAGCGATCCCGCCGAGCTGGCGGTCACCGACATCGCCGACCACGCGCTGACGGCCCTCGGCGCCCGCGGCGTCCGCGAGGTCGTGATCATCGGCCGCCGTGGCCCGCTGCAGGCCCCGTTCACGACGCTGGAACTGCGCGAGCTCGGTGACCTGGCGGCCATGGCCGACGTCGACGTGATCGTCGACCCCGCCGATGTCGACGGCATCACCGACGCGGACCTGGAAGCGGCCGGCAAGACCGTGCGGCAGAACATCAAGATTCTGCGCAGCTACGCCGAACGCGGGGCCCTCGGGCGCGAGCGCCGCATCGTGTTCAAGTTCCAGACGTCGCCGATCGAGATCAAGGGCACCGATCGCGTCGAGTCAATCGTGTTGGGCCACAACGAGTTGGTCGACGACGGCGGCCGGATCGTCGCCAAGGACAGTGGTCATCGCGAGGAACTGCCGGCCCAGCTGGTGGTGCGTGCCGTCGGTTACCGCGGCGTCCCGACCGCGGGCCTGCCGTTCGACGAGCGCGCCGCGACCATCCCGCACACCGAGGGCCGGGTCGAGGGCAGCCGCAACGAGTACGTCGTCGGCTGGATCAAGCGCGGGCCGTCGGGCGTGATCGGCAGCAACAAGAAGGACTCGCAGGACACGGTCAACACCCTGATCGAGGACATCTGCGGCGCCGAGCTGGCCGACTTCGGCCCCACCCACACCGAGGACCTGGCGGCGTGGTTCCTGTCCCGCCAGCCCGCGTTGGTCACCAATGACCACTGGCGCCTGATCGACGCGCACGAGCGGTCAACCGGCGAGGGCCAGAACCGCCCGCGGGTGAAGCTGACAGATGTGGCCCACATGCTGCGGGTGGCGCACGGCTGACCCGCCGCGCGCCTTCCGTGCCGCCGCCCCGGGCCGGCTAGTGGCCGGGCCGCAGGATGCCCTGCACCGCGAATGTCGTCAGGTTGCCACCTGAATTGAGCAGGGACGACGTGGCCGTCGACCCCGACAGCACGCCCGAGCTCAGCGACCCCACGCCGGCCTGCAGTCCGCCGGTGTTGATCGCGGCGATGCCCTCGAGTCCCCCGATGTTGTGGGTGGTGAAGTGCTGGGCAAAACCGACCTCGTTGGTCAGCGCGCCACCCAACCCGTCAAGCGGCCCGCCGTCGGCCGATGCCAGGCCGGCCGGCGCGAGGAGCATCAATCCGCCCGCCGCCAGGCCCACCCCGATCATCCTGATGGCTCCACCGCTCGACGACATCTGAGTTTTGGCCATGTTGCGTTTTGGTCCCCTTCTTTCGGAAAGACTGTGTCCGACGGTCGAATCCGAGCGCTGCGCGCCGACGGCTCAGCAAGCTCGATGCGATAGCTGGCTATTCGCACAGGAGATCTATTAGCACAGGAAAATAGCCAAAATGGCCCGATCGCCGGAAATTTCGGAGGGTGCTGAGCAAACGCCGGAATCGGGGTGGGTGAACGGCCGACAGGCCGCGCGACTACGCCTGCGGAGCGTGCGGCGCGAAGTTCCAGTTGTCGGGATTCTTGGGTGAGTAGACGACGGGCACCAACTGGCCCACCGCGGGCCACTCGGCCACATCGATGGCGATCCGGCCGTAGACCTCGTGCTCATTGACACTGGGGCCGTTGATGACCCCGGCGACGGTGACGAACTGCTCCCCCGTGGCATCGGGGCGGGGACTGACGCCGGTGATCAACAACGTCCCGCTCTCCCCGCTCCGCGTCCGCCGCAGCCATGGGGCGGCCAGCAGTACGAGCGCTCCGAGCAAGACAATGAGCACGACGAATTCCCACACGTACTCATGGTAGGACTGCACTCATGAGTGCCACCCAAGCAAGTAGCGCAGCGGATTGCGCGTCCCGCCGAGACGACGTCACTTTGGCCTTGGCCCTGGCCGATCAGGCCGATGCCGTGACGCTGGACCGCTTCGGCGCGCTGGATCTGCGCATCGAGACCAAGCCGGATCTGACCCCGGTGACCGATGCCGACCAGTCCGTGGAACAGGTGCTGCGCGAGACGCTGTCTGCGGCCCGGCCGGGCGATGCGCTGCTGGGCGAAGAGTACGGGGGCACAGCGGTTTTCGCGGGCCGACAGTGGGTCATCGACCCGATCGACGGCACCAAGAACTTCGTCCGCGGCGTGCCGGTGTGGGCGACGTTGATCGCCCTGCTCGAGGACGGCGTGCCGGTCGTCGGTGTGGTCAGTGCCCCGGCCCTCGGACGCCGATGGTGGGCCGGCACCGGCGAAGGCGCGTTCAGTTCCTTCGGTGGGCAGACGAGGCCCATCTCGGTGTCCGGCGTCGACGCACTGGACGCGGCGAGCCTGTCCTACTCGGATCTGACCACCGGCTGGGAGGACCGGCGCGACGCGTTCGTCGCACTGACCGACGCCGTGTGGCGGGTGCGGGCGTACGGCGACTTCTGGTCGTACTGCCTCCTGGCCGAAGGTGCGGTCGACATCGCCGTCGAGCCGGAGGTCAAGCTCTGGGATCTGGCCGCGCTGGACGTCGTCATCCGGGAAGCCGGCGGGTCGTTCACCAACCTGGCCGGCGAACCCGGGCCGCACGGCGGCAGCGCGGTCGCGACCAACGGCTTGCTGCACGAAAAAGTGCTCGCCGCCCTCTCCTGATTCCGGAATCTGTGCACGAAAACCCGCGTTCGGCGCGGGTTTTCGTGCATTGGCCGCAGGGTCTTCAAATGTGAAGTTGATAACACGAGCGTCGTACCTTACTCCGGAGTAAGATACGGTCATAGCGCACTGCCCCAACGACGCGAGGCTGTCGAAATGACCAACACCCTTCCTCAGAACGGCACAAAAGCCGGCTCCGCCCAGCGCCCCGTGCGCAAGGGCCCGGAGAGCGCCATCGGACTCCAGCGACACAAGCGGACAGCGACCGACATCGGTCTGGCGCTGATCACACCTTTTGTCGGCCAGGAGTTCCTGGACAAGTACAACCTGCGGGATCCCATGAACCGCGGCCTGAAGTACGGCATCAAGACGGCGTTCTCCACCGCCGGCGCCGCGGGCCGGACGTTCAAGCGCATTCCCGGGATCAACGGCGCCCCGACCCGCCTGAAGCCGGGCGGCTCGGACTACTTCGACCTGAACCCGGACGAAGACCAGCAGATGATCGTCGAGACCGTCCGCGAATTCTCGGAGGAGATCCTGCGGCCGGCCGCGCATGACGCCGACGCCGCCGCGACCTACCCGGCCGACCTGATCGCCAAGTCCGCCGAACTCGGCATCACGGCCATCAACGTGCCCGAGGAGTTCGACGGCATCGCCGCCTCCCAGAACACCGTCACCACGGCACTGGTCGCCGAGGCCCTCGCGTACGGCGACATGGGTCTGGCCCTGCCGATCCTGGCGCCCGGCGGCGTGGCGTCGGCCCTGACCCGTTGGGGCAGCGCCGGTCAGCAGGCCACGTACCTCCCGTCGTTCGCCGGCGAGAACGTGCCGCAGGCCTGTGTCGCGATCGCCGAACCGCACGCGCTGTTCGACCCGACCGCGCTGCGGACCACCGCGGTCCGCACCCCCAGCGGTTACCGCCTCAACGGCGTCAAGTCGCTGGTCCCGGCCGCCGCCGACGCCGAGCTGTTCATCATCGGCGCGCAGCTCGACGGCAAGCCGGCGCTGTTCATCGTCGAGTCCAACTCCGAAGGCCTCTCGATCACGGCCGACCCGAGCATGGGTATCCGCGCCGCGGCCCTGGGCAAGATCGAGCTGAACAACGTCGCAGTCCCGCTGGCCAACCGCCTCGGCGAGGACGAAGCGACCGACAACGACTACTCCGAAGCCATCGCGCTGTCCCGATTGGGTTGGGCCGCACTGGCAGTCGGCACCTCGCACGCGGTGCTCGACTACGTCGTGCCCTACGTCAAGGAGCGCGAGGCGTTCGGTGAGCCGATCGCCAACCGCCAGGCGGTGGCGTTCATGTGCGCCAACATCGCCATCGAACTGGACGGCCTGCGCCTGATCGTCTGGCGCGGTGCGTCGCGCGCCGAGCAGGGCATGACCTTCCTGCGGGAAGGCGCGCTGGCCAAGCGGTTCGCCGCCGACAAGGGCATGCAGATCGGCCTCGACGGCGTGCAGCTGCTCGGTGGCCACGGCTACACCAAGGAACACCCGGTTGAGCGCTGGTACCGCGATCTGCGGGCACTCGGTGTCGCCGAGGGTGTTGTCGTCCTGTAGTCGCCCAACCGCCGAACTCTTCCCACTCACCCGAAAGACCAATCATGGCAATCAATTTGGAACTGCCTCGCAAGCTGAAGGCTGTTGCGGAAAAGGGACACCAGGGCGCCGCCGAGATGCTCCGCCCGATCTCCCGTAAGTACGACCTCGCCGAGCACGCCTACCCGTCGGAGCTCGACACCCTGGCCAGCCTGTTCGAAGGCGTTCAGGAGTCGAACACCGTCTCGGTGGCCGGTGCCGGCTTCTCGGCGAACGAGTCCAAGAGCAAGCACGCAAACGTCAACGGCGCCAACATGTCTGCGCTGCTGAACGCGCTCGAGGTCAGCTGGGGCGACGTCGCCCTGTTGCTGACCGTGCCCTACCAGGGCCTGGGCAACGCCGCCATCTCCGCGGTCGCCACCAAGGAACAGCTGTCCAAGTGGGGCAAGGTGTGGGCCGCCATGGCCATCACCGAGCCGAGCTTTGGCTCGGACTCCGCGGCGGTCACCACCACCGCCGTGCTCGACGGCGACGAGTACGTCATCAACGGCGAGAAGATCTTCGTCACCGCCGGTTCGCGCGCCACCCACATCGTGGTGTGGGCGACGGTCGACAAGTCGCTCGGCCGGGCCGCCATCAAGTCGTTCGTCGTGCCGCGCGAGCACCCCGGCGTCATCGTCGAGCGCCTGGAGCACAAGCTGGGCATCAAGGCCTCCGACACCGCGGTCATCCGCTTCGACAACTGCCGGGTCCCGAAGGATTACCTCCTCGGTGATCCGGAGGTCAAGGTGGACAAGGGCTTTGGCGGGGTCATGGAGACCTTCGACAACACCCGTCCGATGGTGGCCGCCATGGCGATCGGCGTGGGCCGTGCCGCCCTGGAGGAGCTGCGGGCGATCCTGACCGACGCGGGCATCGAGATCTCGTACGACAAGCCGGCCCACGCCCAGAGCGCACCGGCTGCCGAGTTCCTGCGCATGGAATCCGACTGGGAGGCTGCGTACCTGCTGTCGCTGCGCGCCGCCTGGCAGGCCGACAACAAGATCCCGAACTCGAAGGAAGCGTCCATGAGCAAGGCCAAGGCCGGGCGCATGGGTACCGACGTCACCCTCAAGGCCGTCGAATTGGCCGGTACCACAGGCTATTCCGAGCAGACTCTGCTGGAGAAGTGGGCCCGCGACTCGAAGATTCTCGACATCTTCGAGGGCACGCAGCAGATTCAGCAGCTCGTCGTGGCGCGACGCTTGCTGGGCCTGTCGTCGGCACAGCTCAAGTGACCGTGCTCCGGTAGCACCGTGACAGACAAAAGGCCCCGGGATTGCCTCCCGGGGCCTTTTGCTGTCGTGGTTTACGAGGACGGGTTCGCGCCCAGCACACGCTGCAGGTCAGGCTTCATGGCCTGCAGCTGCTGGCCCCAGTAGCCCCAGTCGTGGGTGCCGCTGTCGGGGAAGTTGAACACGCCGTTGTTGCCGCCCGCGGCCAGGTAGTTGTCCTGGAAGGTGCGGTTGGTGCGGATGGTCAGGCCCTCGAGGAACTTGGCCGGCACGTTGTCACCACCGAGCTCGCTGGGGTTGCCGTTACCGCAGTAGACCCACAGGCGGGTGTTGTTGGCGACGAGCCGCGGGATGTTGACCATCGGGTCGTTGCGCTGCCAGGCGTTGTTCGGGTCGCCCGTCGAGCCCCACATGTCGTCGGCCTTGTAGCCACCGGCGTCACCCATCGAGACGTTGATCAGGAACGGCCACCAGCCCTCGGACGGGTTCAAGAAGCCCGACATCGAACCGGCGTAGATGAACTGCTCGGGGTGCCAGATCGCCAGGGTCATGGACGACGAGCCGGCCATCGAGAGGCCGACGGCGGCGCTGCCGGTCGGCTTGACCTCGCGGTTGGCCTGCAGCCACTGCGGCAACTCCGAGGTCAGGAACGTCTCCCACTTGTAGGTGGAGCAGCCCGCCTTGCCACACGCCGGCTTGTACCAGTCGGTGTAGAAGCTGGACTGGCCACCGACCGGCATGACGATCGACAGACCGGAACCGAGGTACCACTCGAACGCGGCGGTGTTGATGTCCCAGCCGTTGTAGTCGTCCTGCGCGCGCAGGCCGTCGAGCAGGTACACCGCGGGTGACCCGTTACCACCGCTCTGGAACTGGACCTTGATGTCGCGTCCCATCGCAGCCGACGGGACCTGGAGGTATTCGACCGGCAGGCCGGGGCGCGAGAACGCGCCGGCGGTCGCTGTCTGGCCGGCAAGTCCGATGAGGCCGGGGAGCAGGACGGCGGCGGAAACGGCGCCGGCGATCCTGCGTGCCCAACGGCCGCGAATCTTGTCAACGAACATTCACAATCCCATTTCAGTGTCGGGTACCGGGTAAAGTGCCCACTCCACGCGATCGGATGGCGTTGGTGGCACGGCCGCGATGCCCGCAGCCGCGTGCGGTGGCTCAGCCTGGTACGGGAACTGAACACACCGAATGATTCAGTTGTCTGTGGGCAGTAAAACACGCACCTGACACGCCGAGGAACCCCCGAATCGCGCTTGAGACCAGGTTGTTGCGGACTTCGTATCGTTCAGCTACCAACCCGGTGGCGCTGCTGGGGCCGTTCATCCGGCCGTAGGCTGCCGTCTGTGGCGAGCGATCGGAACGATGTCGACGACCTGCCGGACACCCGGCCGGGCAGCCGGTTGGGTATCGACGACTGGCGCGCGGCCGGCTACGCGATCCTGGCGGAAGAAGGCCTGAAGGCGCTCAAGATCGATCGCTTGTGTGCTCGGTTGAACGTCACAAAAGGCAGCTTCTACTGGCATTTCGCCAACATCGCCGGCTACCGGACCGCCCTCATCCAGGGCTGGGGCGAGCTCCGCGACGCCGACCGCAGCCAGATCGAGGAAATCGGATCCCTGCCACCGCGGGACCGGCTGATCCAGATGATGAACTCGCTGGTCAGCCCCCGGCACTGGACGCTGGAACGGGCCATGCGGGAGTGGGCGCGGTCGGATGAGGCCGTCGCCGACAGTGTGCGCGCCGCGGACCGGCGCATTCTCGCCGCGGTCCGGCGCGCGTTCGAGGATTACGGCTTCGACGCCGACGAGGCGGAGCTGCGGGCTGACGCCACCTTCGCTGTCGGCATCGGGTTCCTGCACCTCTCCGGCGACTCCCCGCATCCGCGGCTGGCCGCCCGCAGCGAACGATTCCTCGACCTGATGCTTGCCACCTGACCTCCATACCAAAAGGTATGGTACGGTCCGGCTCATGTTGAGTACGCAGGCCGGCATCACTGATGGGTTCGTAACCGCGCTCGGCGAACGCGCCGCCGAGGCCGAAAAACTCCGACGCCTTCCCGACGACACCGTGAGCGACCTGATCGCGTCCGGATTCACCGAGCTTCTGGTCCCCGCACGTTTCGGCGGGCAGGAGGCGCCGTTCCCCGACATCCTCGATCCGGTGCGCCGCCTCGCCCACGGCTGCACCTCGAGCGCCTGGACCATCGGATTCCTGGCGCTGCACAACTGGATGCTGGCGCTGTTCGGCGAGCAGGCCCAGCAGGAGGCGTTCGACAGCCGCCCCTTCCTGGCGCCGGCACCGCTGGCCCCGACCGGCAGGGGGCTGCCGGTCGACGGCGGCGTCCGGTTGTCCGGGCGCTGGTCCTGGGCCACCGGGGTGATGCACGGCAACTGGATCATCGTCGCCGCGCTCTGCGGGCCGGATGACGGTATCTACCCCGCCCTCGCACTCCTGCCGATCGATGCCGTCACCGTCGTGGACGTCTGGCACACCGACGGGATGCGGGCCACCGGATCCAACGACGTCGTCGCCACGGACGTCTTCGTGCCCGAGCACCGACTGGTCAAGGTGACCGACATCTACGCCGGCACCGCCCCCGGCGCCGGACTGCACGACAGCGCCACCTACCGCTGGCCGATGGTGCCGGCGCTGGCGCTGCTCGCCGCCATGCCCGCCCTGGGCAGCGCCGAACGCGTCGCCGAGAACTACGCGCAACGGTTGGCCGAGCGGGTGCTGCCCTACGAGGGCGTCATGCAGAAGGACAAGCCGATTGCCCAGGCGCACTTGGCCGGAGCGCAGGTGCGGTTGCGGTCACTGCGCGCGCTGCTCGCCGACACCGTCGGCGAGATCGAGGAGATGGTCGTCGCCGGCGACGCCGTCGAGAAGCCCGTGCGGGCGCAGGCCCGGCTGGCGGCCGCCCACATCGTCGCCGAATCACGGGCGGTGATCGGCGACCTCATGGGCGCCGGCGGAGCGAGCATCCATTTCCTGTCCAGCCCGATGCAGCGCTTCAAGCGCGACGTCGACGTGTTGGCCGGACACGTCGTCTTCGATTACGACACCAGCCGGGAGCTGGCCGGCGCACTCACACTCGGGATGAAGATCCCGCGGACGTCGATGATCTGATGAACACGAGGGTGTGAAATAGCCAGATGCCAAACCCACAGCCCGCTTTCACCAACTTCTTCCAGAAGCGGATCGCCAATCCCGTCATGCGGCGGTTGCCGTTCCAGACGCTGCTCGAGACCACCGGGCGCAAGTCCGGCGAACCCCGTCGCACCCCACTGGGCGGCAAGATCGTCGACGGGCAGTTCTGGTTCGTCTCGGAATTCGGTGAGCAGTCCCAGTACATCCGCAACATCCAGGCCGATCCCCGGGTTCGGGTGCGGTTGCGTGGCAGGTGGCACAGCGGGACTGCGCACCTGGTGCCCGACGATGACGCGGCCGCGCGACTTCGCGAATTGCCGCAGTTCAACAGCTTCGGGGTACGCACATTCGGCACCAACCTGCTGACCGTGCGCGTCGACCTGGACGGTTAGGCCGCGCCAATCTCCGTCGGGTCATTGACATCCGTCCATAAGTGAAACTAACGTCACTTTTAGTTCCAGCCACATACAGGAGCAAGCATGGAATCGTTCGTCCACCTGCGCAAAGGCAAGACTCCCAAGCGAGTTCACGCCGACCTCGACGGGCTCAAGGACGACGAACTCGGGCGCGGCGGCTTCGTCGGCCGCACCGCAAACATGTACCGGCGCAACGATCCGACCGCGTACCGCACCGTCGGCCCGCTGCGCCCCACCGACGTGCTGTCCTCCGAGCTGAAGCCCTCGGATGCGACCGACGCGGCGGGCACTCCCCTGCTCCTGTTCTCCAACACCGACTGTCAGGTGCTGCTGAGCCGGCGGAACACGGAGATGCCGTTCTTCGTCCGCTACGTCGACGGCGACGTACTTCTGTTCGTGCACAAGGGTTCCGGGCTCCTGGAGACCGAATTCGGCCCGCTGCAATACCGCGAGGGCGACTGGGTCTACATCCCGAAGGCGTGCACGTTCCGGCAGGTGCCGAATGACGAGTCGACGTGGCTCATGATCCAGGCCACCGATGACTTCCGGGTGCCGCCCGCCGGGACGCTGGGACGGCACTTCCCGTTCGACCCGGCGCAGGTCACCATCCCCGAGCCCGAGCCGCTTGAAACTGGCGACGGCCCGCAAAAAGACGGAGAGTACGAGGTGCGTCTCTACCACTCCCCGATCGACGGGGTCGGGACCACCTCTCTCATCTACCAACACAATCCGCTCGATGTGGAGGGCTGGCGGGGTGACAACTTCCCGTTCACCTTCAACATCGAGGACTACACCGTCATCACGTCCGAGAGCGTGCATCTGCCACCGACGGTGCACCTGTTCATGCAGGCGACCGGCGTCTACGTGATGAACTTCCTGCCCAAGCCGGCCGAGAGCGTCCCAGGGACCGAGCGCACCCCCTGGTACCACCGCAACGTCGACTACGACGAGATCGCGTTCTTCCACTCCGGCTCGCTGTACGGCATCCCGATGCCGCCGGGCCTGATTTCCCATGCGCCCCAAGGTGTTCACCACGGCGCACCGGAAGCGGCGCGGGAGCGCGCCCGCCGCAAGTTCGACCAATACGACCGCGTCGACTGGTCGGTGATCGCCATCGACACGCGCCGACGTCTGACACCATCCGCCGAAATCCTCGCCAATGATCTGGGGCAGCACTGATGACCGTTGAAGCACCCGTCAAGCACGACTACGAGCGCATCCCGTATCTGGTTGCGTACCAGAACAACTCGGCGGTCCGTGATGTGTACGGCGGCGTGGCGGAGTTGGTGGTGCTGGAAAGCTACCTGCTGAAGCCGAAAGCCAAGCCCAGTGACACCGTGCTGGTGTTCATGCATCCCATCGGGGGCGGTGCCTACCTGCCGATGATCAACGCCCTCGCCCGCGCCGGCCACCATGTCATCTACTGCAACAGCCGCTTCCGCGGCACCGACTCGGCGTTGCTGATGGAGAAGGTGGTCGAGGATCTCGGCGAGTGCATCAAGGACGCCAAGAACCGGCTGGGCTACGCGAAGGTCGTCCTCGCCGGGTGGAGTGGCGGTGGCTCACTGTCGGTGTTCTACCAGCAGCAGGCGCAACACCCGACGGTGACGGCCAGTCCGTCCGGGGACGGGCCCGACCTGACCAAACTGGGCCTGATCCCGGCGGACGGTCTCATGCTGCTGGCCGCCCACATCAGTCGCCACGGCACCATGACCGAGTGGATGGACGCCTCGATCCTCGACGAGAACGACCCGTCGAAGCGCGATCCGGAACTTGATCTCTACAACCCGGACAACCCCAATCAACCGCCGTACTCTCCCGAGTTCCTGCGCCGGTACCACGAGGCACAGGTTGCCCGGAACCGGCGAATCACCAAGTGGGTCAAGGAAAAGCTCGCCGAGCTCAAGGCCGCGGGACGTCCTGATGACGAGTTCGCGTTCGTCGTGCACGGCACCATGGCCGACCCGCGCTGGCTCGACCCGACGGTCGATCCCAACGAACGCACCCCGGGACAGTGCTATCTGGGGGATCCTCGAGTGGTGAACATGAGCCCCGTCGGCCTGGCCCGATTCTGTACCTTGCGCAGCTGGCTGTCGCAGTGGAGTTACGACGACGCCAACGGTGACGCCGTGAAGGCGGGTCCGGACATCGCGGTGCCGACACTGGTGATCGGCAACCTCGCCGACGACGCCTGCACGCCCAGCCACACGCGGCGGCTGTTCGAGGCGATCGGGCATCCGGACAAAGAGATGCACGAGATCCCCGGCGCCAACCACTACTACTCCGGACCGGATCAGCGCGGCACCCTGGGGCAGGCCGTCGGCATCTGCACGGACTGGCTGCACCAGCGAGGCTTTTCCGCATGAGCACCACAGGGGCACTCGACGGCATCCGGGTGCTCGAACTCGGCACCCTGATCTCCGGGCCGTTCGCCGGCCGGCTGCTGGGCGACATGGGCGCCGAGGTCCTCAAGATCGAATTGCCGTCCGCCCCCGATCCGCTGCGCACCTGGGGCCAGGCCGAACTCGACGGACACCGGTTCTTCTGGACGGTCCACGCACGCAACAAGAAGGCAGTGACACTGGACCTGCGCACCGAGCAGGGCCGGGAACTTTTCCTCGACCTCGTCGAGCAGTCCGATGTGATCGTGGAGAACTTCCGGCCGGGCACCCTCGAGAAATGGAACCTGGGTTACGACGTTCTGCGCGAACATAATCGGGGCATCATCCTGGTCCGGGTGTCGGGCTACGGCCAGACGGGCCCGGACGCCGGGAAGGCCGGCTACGCATCGGTGGCCGAGGCGGCAAGCGGGCTGCGGCACATGAACGGTTTCCCCGGCGGTCCCCCGCCACGACTCGCGTTGTCGCTAGGCGACAGCCTCGCGGGCATGTTCGCCGCGCAGGGCGCGCTCGCCGCGCTGTACCGGCGCAGCGTCACGGGTGAGGGGCAGGTCGTGGATACGGCACTCACCGAAAGTTGTTTGGCCATCCAGGAATCCACCATTCCGGACTACGACGTCGGCGGCGTGGTGCGCGGACCGTCGGGTACCCGGCTCGAAGGTATCGCACCGTCGAACATCTACCAGAGCGCGAACGGCAGCTGGGTGGTGATCGCGGCCAACCAGGACACGGTGTTCCGTCGGCTCTGTCAGGCCATGGACCGGCCCGAGCTGGCGACGGACGAGCGATTCGCCGACCATCTGGCGCGGGGCCGCAACCAGGACGAACTCGACAAGATCATCGGCGACTGGGCAGCGCAGCGTGAGCCCCACGACATCATCGCCACGCTGTCGGAGGCCGGCGTGATCAGCGGGCCCATCAACACCGTCGCCGAGGTGGTGAATGACCCACAACTGCTGGCGCGCAACATGATCGCCGACCACTGGGACGAACGCGTGCAACGCAACGTGAAGGGCCCCGGCGTCGTCCCGGTGCTCTCGGACACGCCCGGCACCATCCGCAACGGTGGCTCGGCGCGGCCAGGTCAGGACAACGAGGAGGTGTTCGGCCGGCTCCTCGGTCTCGATGCCGAGCAGTTGGCGGCGCTGCGCGAGGAGGGTGTGTTGTGACCGACCTGCCGGCCCACGTCACCGTCCGCGAGGTCTGCCTGCGCGACGGCCTGCAACTCGAAGACCCGATTCCGTTGTCCGCCAAGCTGGAACTGCTCGCGGCCATCGTGGCCACCGGCGTGCGCGAGGTCGAGGCGACCGCGTTCGTCTCGCCGTCCAAGGTGCCCGCACTGGCCGATGCCGCCGAATTGGCCGCGGCGCTGGGGGCATTTCCCGATGTCGAGTTCTCCGCGCTCGTGGCGGGAGCCGGCGGCGCCGGTCGTGCGCTCGCGGCGGGCATGCGGTCGCTGGAATACGTGGTGTCCGCCGCGGACGGGCACAGCCAGGCGAACGTGGGGCGCTCGACGGCCGAGTCCACGACCCTGATCTCCGACATTGTGAAACTGGCCCACGACAGCGGCGCCAGCGCCGAGGTCATCATCGCCACCGCCTGGGACTGCCCTTTCGACGGACCGACCGACCCGGGCCGGGTGGTCGAGATCGCCGCGGCAGCACGGGAATTCGGCGCGGATCGGGTGGCCATCGCCGACACCATCGGCACCACCACCCCGCGGCGCGTCAGCGACCTGATCAGCCGCGTCCGCCCGGTCATCGGAGACCTGCCGCTCGGCGCGCATTTCCACAACACACGCGGCTCCGGCCTGGCCAGCGCCTACGCCGCCGTGCAGGCCGGTGTGACGCGGCTCGACGCATCGGTGGGTGGCCTGGGTGGCTGCCCGTTCGCACCCGGCGCGACCGGCAACATCGCGACCGAAGACCTGGTCTATCTGTTGCGGGACAGCGACATCGACACCGGCATCGACCTGGACCTGGCGATCGACGCGGCCATGGTGGCGCAGCGCGTCGTCGGCCACGAGCTGCCCAGCGCCCTGCTGCGCGCCGGCGACCGGCTGCTGGGCTGAGCATGCCGGCCGAGACGCTGACCGCCAAGGGCCGACAGACCCGCGAGGCCATCGAACTGGCGGCACGGAAGCTGTTCGCCGAGCGGGGCTTTCATGGCACCACACTGGCGGACATCACGTCGGCGGCCGGCAAGTCGTCGGCGGTGTTCTACCGCTACTTCGACGACAAGGAAGACCTCCTCGCCGGCCTGGCCGAGTCGTTCCTGCACGACATCGTCACCCCTTCGGGGATGGGCGTGCCGCTGCCCGAGTCCCCCGAGGACACCGAGTACTTCACCACCGTGGTGACGGGGTACTGGAACCTTTTCAAGCAGAACATCGGCATCATGATCGCGGTCGCCCAACTGGGCGCCACGCAGCCGCGATTCGCCAAGGTGCAGAACGAGTTCCGTCGCTTCGGGATGGACCTGGTCGCCGACTCGGTCCGCCACGCCCAGGAACAGGGGTATGCCCAGGGCATCCATCCGGGGCAACGCCTCGACCCCGAACACATCGCCGCGGCGATTTCGCTGCTGTTCGAGAACTTCACCGTCGTGGTGGTCGGCAGCCCGGGCTCCGGGCTGCAGATCAGCGACGAGGACGCCATCACGACCCTGTCGACCATCTGGAAGAAAACCCTGTACGGCTTCTGACCGAAGAAAGAGATCAACGTGGATTTCGCTCTACCGGAACACCTTCCGGGCCTGCTGGCCGACATGGACGCCTTCATCGAGGCGGAGATCAAACCGCTGGAACAGGAGAACCTGCAGTACTTCGACCGCCGCCGGGAGTTCGCCCGTACGGACCTCGAGAACGGCGGGGTGCCCACGAGGGAATGGGAGGATCTGCTCGACGAGATGCGCCGCCGCGCCGACGCGGCCGGCTGGCTGCGGTACGGCCTGCCGAGCGCGTTCGGTGGCCGTGACGGCACCAATCTGGACATGGCCGTCATCCGGGAACACCTGGCGCACAAGGGCCTCGGCCTGCACAACGACCTGCAGGACGAGTCGTCGATCGTCGGCAACTTCCCCCAGGTCATCATGATGAGCCGGTTCGGCACCCCCGCGCAGCAAGCCGAATGGGTCGAGGCCATGATCACCGGTGAGCGGTCAATGGCGTTCGGGCTCACCGAACCCGACCACGGCAGCGACGCCACCTGGCTGGAGACCACCGCGGTCCGGGACGGTGACGGGTGGATCATCAACGGCCGCAAGCGCTGGAACACCGGCGTGCACCGCGCCACCCACGACCTGATCTTCGCCCGCACGTCGGGGGAACCCGGGCAAGCGGTCGGCATCACCGCGTTCCTGGTCCCCACCGACACCCCGGGATTCACCGTGCCGTACTACTGGTGGACGTTCAACATGCCGAGCGATCACGGCGAGGTGGAACTGAAAGATGTTCGGGTGCCGGACGATGCGGTGCTCGGCGAGGTGGACCATGGCTTGGAGGTCGGCCAGACGTTCCTGCACGAGAACCGCATCCGTCAGGCCGCCAGCAGTCTGGGCGCCGCGCAGTACTGCATCGACCGGGCCGCGCAGTACGCCGGCGAGCGCGTGGTGTTCGGTAAACCCCTGGCGGTGAACCAGGCCGTGCAGTGGCCGCTGGCCGAGCTGCAGACCGAGGCGCAGATGGTCCGGCTGCTGGTGTATTACGCCGCGTGGCACCTCGATCGCGATCACCACATGGAGGTCTCCGACAAGGTCTCGATGGCCAACTACCGCGCCAACAGACTGGTGTGTGAGGCTGCCGACCGCGCCATGCAGATTCACGGCGGCATCGGCTACAGCCGGCACGAGCCGTTCGAGCACATCTACCGGCACCATCGCCGCTACCGGATCACCGAAGGGGCGGAAGAGATTCAGATTCGCCGGGTGGCGCAGCGGATGCTGAAGTTCGGGCGCAAGTGATCGACGCTCCGGAATTGGCCCGAGCCCTCGCCGCGACGCTCGAACCCGGGCTCGGCGATGTCAGCGTCGAGAACCTGCGGGAGCTGACCGGCGGCGCCAGCCGTGCGACGTGGGCTTTCGACGCGCGCACCGCCACCGGGGCCCGCGCGTTGATCCTGCGGGTCGGACCGCCCGACGAAATCCACGCCGGCATGGAACTCGAGGCCGCCGCACTGTCCCGGGCGGCGGCCGCGGGCGCGCCGGTTCCCCGCGTGCTGGCAGCGAGCAACTCGCCTGAGGCCCTGGGCAATCCGTTCCTGGTGTGCGACTTCGTGCCCGGCGAGACCATCGTCCGCAAGATCCAGCGAACACTCGATGACGACGGCCGCGCCACCCTTCTCGGGCAATGCGCCGAAGCACTGGCGGCCATCCATCGCGCCGACCCCACCGGTATCGGGCTGTCGCGCGAGGACCAACTGAGTTCATGGCGACGCGAACTCGATGAGATCGGCGACACCACAGCCATTTTCGAGTGGGCCTTCCGCTGGTTGGCGCGCAACCAGCCGTCGGACGCCGGCGATGCGGTGCTGGTTCACGGCGACTTCCGGATGGGCAACCTCATCGTCGACGGCAACCGGCTGGCGGCGGTGCTGGATTGGGAGCTCACCCACCTGGGCTCGCGCGCTGAAGACCTGGCCTGGTTCTGCATTCGGGCCTGGCGCTTCGGAGCGCCGCGAGCGCTCGACGCCGGCGGCCTGGGCAGTATCGAGAACTTCCTGACTGCCTACCAGCGCACCAGCGGAATCACCCTGGACCGCAGAACCTTTCACTGGTGGCTGGTATCCGCCACCTTGCGCTGGGGCATCATCTGCCGGTATCAGGCGCAGCGCCACCTGTCCGGGCAGACCCGGTCGGTCGAGTTGGCCACCATCGGCCGGCGGGTGTGCGAAACCGAATGGGACCTTCTCGAACTCTTGGAGGACCGGTGAGCCACTACCGTCCGACCGCCACCGAACTGGTCGCCGCGGTGGCCGAGTTCCTGGAGACCGAGGTCCGCGCGGCGACCGATGGCGCGGTGAACTTCCACGCCCGCGTCGCCGCGAACGCGCTGCGGATCGTCGAACGCGAGCTGTCGCAGCACGGCGCGGAGCCCGGCCTGCTGGGATTCGACGACGAGCAGGCCCTGGCGCGCGCGATACGCGACGGGGATTTCGACGACCGCGGTCCGGAACTCGAGCCCGTGCTGCGGGCACTCGTGCGGCATCGGCTGGACGTTGCCCACCCCGGTTATGCGGACGAGTAACCGAACCCGACCTACCTGATCACCGGACTGTCGTAGCCTGAGCACGTGGCCGACTCCGCGCTCAAGATCCTGGTGTACAGCGACAACCCGAACACCCGTGACCAGGTGCGCACGGCGCTGGGACGGCGCATCCACCCGGACCTGCCCGACCTGACGTATCTCGACGTGGCGACAGCGCCCGTCGTGGTGAGTTCCGTCGACGCCGGCGGGATCGACTTGGCGATCCTCGACGGCGAGGCCACGCCCGCCGGTGGGATGGGGCTCGCCAAGCAGCTCAAGGACGAGGTCGCGAACTGCCCGCCGATCGTGGTGCTCACGGGCCGTGCGGATGACGCCTGGCTGGCGTCCTGGTCACGCGCGGAGGCCGCGGTGCCCCACCCGATCGACCCGATCCGGCTCGGTGAGGCCGTGGTGGCGGTGCTGTCTCCCCAGCGGTGAAACCGTGCGTTAACCAGCACGAAATGGCCTGTGGCCGTTCACTCTTCGCGCCGGCGGCGGTGTGTCGTTAATAGCGTAGGCAACGTCAGAAACTGATCATGATCCTAGCCAAAATGCGGCGGCCGTTCCGTTAACCGAGCTAAGCTGTGGGCCAGCTCACATCGACAGCTCGACGAGGGAGCCTCACAGGGCATGACGAACGCATGAACGTCTACATCCCCATCCTGGTACTGGGCGCGATCGCCGCGGCGTTCGCGGTGGGTTCGGTCGGAATTGCGCTGGTCATCGGGCCGCGCCGGTACAACCGGGCCAAGCTCGAGGCCTACGAGTGCGGCATCGAACCGATGGCGCCCGGCTCCGCGGGCCATGAGACCACCGGGCAGCGGTTCCCGGTGAAGTACTACCTGACCGCGATGCTGTTCATCGTCTTCGACATCGAGATCGTCTTCCTGTATCCGTGGGCCGTTTCCTTCGAAGCACTCGGGGTATTCGCGGTGGTGGAGATGTTGCTGTTCATGCTGACGGTGTTCGTCGCCTACGCATACATCTGGCGCCGCGGCGGACTGAGCTGGGACTGAGGACAGACCCATGGGACTCGAAGAACGCCTGCCCGGCGGCATCCTGCTGTCCACTGTCGAGAAGGTCGCGGGCTACGTACGCAAGGGGTCGCTGTGGCCCGCCACCTTCGGGCTGGCCTGCTGCGCCATCGAGATGATGGCGACCGCGGGCCCGCGCTTCGACATCGCGCGCTTCGGCATGGAGCGGTTCTCCGCGACGCCGCGCCAGGCCGATCTGATGATCGTCGCCGGCCGTGTGAGCCAGAAGATGGCGCCGGTGCTGCGTCAGGTGTACGACCAGATGGCCGAGCCCAAATGGGTGCTGGCCATGGGTGTGTGCGCCTCCTCGGGCGGCATGTTCAACAACTACGCGGTGGTGCAGGGTGTCGACCACATCGTGCCCGTCGACATCTACCTGCCGGGCTGTCCGCCGCGGCCGGAGATGCTGCTCAACGCAATTCTCAAGCTGCACGCCAAGATTCAGGAGATGCCGCTGGGTGTGAACCGGGCCGAGGCGATCGCCGCGGCCGAGGAAGCCGCCCTGCAGGCCCGTCCCACCATCGAGCTGAAGGGACTGCTGCGGTCATGACGGACGCGCCGGACCAGACGGGACCCGAGGTGATCGGGACGCGGCGCGGCATGTTCGGTGTGCGCGGCAGCGGCGACACGTCGGGCTACGGCCGGTTGGTCCGGGAGGTGGCCCTGCCCGGCAGCTCACCCCGGCCCTACGGCGGCTACTTCGACGACGTCGTCGACACCTTGGCGGCGGCCCTCGGTCCCGACGACTTCGGCGCCGCGATCGAGCGCGTCGTGGTGTTCCGCGACGAACTGACCCTCGAGGTGCACCGCGACCACCTTGTCGCCGTGGCTCAGGCGCTACGGGACGAACTGCGATTCGAACTGTGCCTGGGAGTGTCCGGGGTGCACTACCCAGACGACACCGGTCGCGAGTTGCACGCCGTCTACCCGCTGATGTCCATCACCCACAACCGCCGGATTCGTGTCGAGGCGTGCGCTCCCGATGCCGATCCGCATGTGCCGTCGCTGTATTCGGTGTATCCGACGACCGACTGGCACGAGCGGGAGACCTACGACTTCTTCGGCATCATCTTCGACGGCCACCCTGCCCTGACCCGGATCGAGATGCCCGACGACTGGGTGGGCCATCCGCAGCGCAAGGACTACCCGCTCGGCGGAATCCCGGTCGAGTACCACGGTGCGAAAATCCCGCCCCCGGACGAACGGCGGGCCTACAACTGATGACTCAGGACAACGAACCCGATGGCCGCGAACGCGTGGTCACCGTCGGCGGTCAAGACTGGGCCGACGTCGTGGCAGCGGCACGCGAGAGCGCGGTGGCCGGCGAGCGCATCGTGGTCAACATGGGGCCGCAGCATCCGTCCACCCACGGAGTGCTGCGGCTGATCCTCGAGATCGACGGCGAGACCATCACCGAGGCCCGGTGCGGAATCGGCTACCTGCACACCGGAATCGAGAAGAACCTCGAATACCGCACCTGGACGCAGGGCGTCACCTTCGTGACCCGCATGGACTACCTGTCGCCCTTCTTCAACGAGACGGCGTACTGCCTCGGCGTCGAGAAGCTGCTGGGCGTCACCGAGGATATCCCCGAGCGCGCCAGCATCATCCGGGTCATGTTGATGGAACTCAACCGCATCTCGTCGCACCTGGTCGCGCTGGCGACCGGCGGCATGGAGCTGGGCTCCATGTCGGCCATGTTCTTCGGCTTCCGGGAACGCGAACTGGTGCTGTCGATATTCGAGACCATCACCGGGCTCCGGATGAACCACGCCTACGTCCGCCCCGGCGGCCTGGCCGCCGACCTGCCCGATGAGGCACTGCCACAACTTCGGGAACTGCTCAAGCTGCTGCCCAAGCGGTTGCGCGACATGGAGAATCTGCTCAACGAGAACTACATCTGGAAGGCCCGCACGCAGGGGGTCGGATACCTGGACCTGACCGGGTGCATGGCACTAGGTATCACCGGACCGGTGCTGCGTTCGACGGGGCTGCCGCACGACCTGCGGAAGTCGCAGCCGTACTGCGGATACGAGTCGTACGACTTCGACGTCATCACCGACGACCAGTGTGATGCCTACGGCCGC
This sequence comes from Mycobacterium sp. UNC410CL29Cvi84, assembly GCF_000686745.1. Classification (NCBI taxonomy): domain Bacteria; kingdom Bacillati; phylum Actinomycetota; class Actinomycetes; order Mycobacteriales; family Mycobacteriaceae; genus Mycobacterium; species Mycobacterium sp. UNC410CL29Cvi84. The sequence goes on along the minus strand of NZ_JMLM01000007.1, from coordinate 116,727 downwards.
TACATCATTCGGGTCCGTGAGATGCACGAGTCCATCAAGATCGTCGAGCAGTGTGTCGAGAGGCTCGGCAAGGTCGCCGGGCCGGTGATGATCACCGACAAGAAGCTGGCCTGGCCCGCGGATCTGAAGGTCGGCCCCGACGGCCTGGGCAACTCGAAGGAACACATCGCCAAGATCATGGGCTCGTCGATGGAGGCCCTGATCCACCACTTCAAGATCGTGACCGAAGGTATCCGGGTGCCCGCCGGGCAGGTGTACGTCGCCGTCGAATCGCCGCGCGGCGAGCTGGGCGTGCACATGGTCTCCGACGGCGGCACCCGGCCCTACCGGGTGCATTACCGCGACCCGTCGTTCACGAATCTGCAAGCGGTGTCGGTGATGTGCGAGGGCTCCATGGTTGCCGACGCCATCGCCGCGGTGGCATCGATCGATCCGGTGATGGGAGGCGTCGACAGGTGACCGCTATCGAACTGCGTCTCGGGCCGCGTCCGGACGAGCCCGGCCCACCGATCGGTCAAGGGCCGCAGTCCTATTCGCCTGAGGTGACCGAGCGCCTGGCCGCCGACGCCGCGGTGATCATCGCCCGCTACCCCAGTGCCCGCTCGGCGCTGCTGCCGCTGCTGCATCTCGCCCAATCCGAGGACGGGTACCTCACCCCTGCCGGAATCTCTTTCTGCGCTGCGCAACTGGACCTCAGCACCGCCGAGGTCACCGCGGTCGCGACGTTCTACTCGATGTACCGCCGCACCCCGACAGGCGAGTACCTCGTCGGGGTGTGCACCAACACGCTGTGCGCCATCATGGGCGGCGACGCCATCCTCGAATCACTGGAGGACCACCTGGGTCTCGGCGCCGGCGAGACCACCGCCGACGGCCGGGTCACGCTGGAGCACGTCGAATGCAACGCCGCCTGCGATTACGCGCCGGTGGTCATGGTGAACTGGGAGTTCTTCGACAACCAAACCCCCAGTTCCGCACGTGATCTCGTCGACTCGCTGCGCGCCGGTGAGCCGGTCACCCCGACGCGGGGCGCGCCCCTGTGCACCTTCAGGGACACCGCACGCATCCTCGCCGGCTTCCCCGATGAACGCCCCGGCAGCAACGACTCCGAACCAGGCGCGGCCACCCTCGCCGGGTTGCGCGTCGCGCAGGAGCGCGGGATGGAGGCGCCGCAATGACACTCGCGCCGGTGCTGAGCAGACATTGGGATCAGCCGCAATCGTGGACGCTGCAGAGTTACGTGCGGCAGGGCGGCTACCAGGCATTGCGGGCGGTATTGCGGATGCAACCCGCCGAAGTCATTGCGCTGGTCAAGGATTCCGGACTGCGCGGCCGCGGCGGCGCGGGTTTCCCCACGGGGACCAAATGGTCCTTCATCTCGCCCGACGACGGCCGTCCGCACTATCTGGTGGTCAACGCCGACGAATCCGAACCCGGGACGTGCAAGGACATTCCGCTGATGCTGGCCTCGCCGCACGCGCTGGTGGAAGGCGCGATCATCGCGTCGTACGCCATCGGCGCCCGGCACGCATTCATCTACGTGCGCGGTGAGGTGGTTCCAGTCCTGCGCCGTCTACAGGGTGCCGTCGCCGAGGCCTACGCGAACGGCTACCTCGGCACCAATATCGCCGGCACCGGGTACGACCTGGATCTGGTGGTTCACGCCGGGGCGGGTGCGTACATCTGCGGCGAGGAGACCGCGCTGCTCGACTCCCTGGAGGGCCGCCGCGGCCAACCGCGGTTGCGTCCGCCATTCCCCGCGGTCGCCGGGCTGTACGCGTGCCCGACCGTGGTCAACAACGTCGAATCGATCGCCAGTGTCCCGTCGGTGATCCGCGGTGGGGTCGACTGGTTCCGGTCCATGGGGTCCGACAAGTCGCCCGGCTTCACGCTGTACTCGCTGTCCGGTCACGTCACCCGCCCGGGGCAATACGAAGCCCCCCTGGGGATTTCGCTACGCGAACTGCTCGAGTATGCCGGCGGGGTGCGGGCCGGGCACCAGCTGAAGTTCTGGACACCGGGCGGATCGTCGACGCCGATGCTCACGCCCGAACATCTGGACGTCCCGCTGGACTACGAAGGCATGGCCGGGGTCGGCTCGATGCTGGGCACCAAGGCACTGCAGATTTTCGACGAGACCACCTGCGTGGTGCGGGCCGTCCGGCGGTGGACCCAGTTCTACGCGCACGAATCCTGCGGCAAGTGCACGCCGTGCCGCGAGGGCACCTACTGGCTGGCGCAGATCTATGCCCGGCTGGAGAACGGACAGGCCCAGGCGGCCGATCTGGACAAACTGCTCGACATCTCCGACGCCATCCTCGGCAAGTCGTTCTGCGCCCTCGGCGACGGTGCGGCCAGCCCGATCATGTCTTCGCTCAAGTACTTCCGCGACGAATACGTCGCACACCTGAACGGCGGCTGCCCCTTCGACCCGCACGCCGCCACGCTCTTCGCCACGGAAGGAGCGGGCGCATGACGGTCACCGAGCCGGCGAAGGACACCGCCGCGGTCGAGATGGTCTCGTTGACCATCGACGACCAGCAGATCAGTGTGCCCAAGGGCACGTTGGTGATTCGCGCGGCCGAACTCATCGGCGTCCAGATTCCCCGGTTCTGCGACCACCCCCTGCTCGACCCGGTGGGCGCCTGCCGGCAGTGCCTCGTCGAGGTGGAGGGTCAACGGAAACCGTTGGCATCGTGCACCACCACGGTCACACCCGACATGGTCGTGCGTACCCAGGTGACGTCGGAGACCGCCGACAAGGCACAGCACGGCGTGATGGAACTGCTGCTGATCAACCATCCGCTGGACTGCCCCGTCTGCGACAAGGGCGGCGAATGCCCGCTGCAGAACCAGGCGATGTCCAACGGCCGCAGTGATTCTCGCTTCGAGGACGTCAAGCGCACCTACCCCAAGCCCATCAATCTGTCGGCGCAGGTCCTGCTCGACCGGGAACGCTGCGTGCTGTGTGCGCGCTGTACCCGGTTCTCGAATCAGGTCGCCGGTGACCCGTTCATCGAGCTGCTGGAACGTGGCGCGCTGCAGCAGGTCGGCATCGGCGGCGATGATCCGTTCGACTCGTACTTCTCCGGCAACACCGTGCAGATCTGTCCCGTCGGCGCACTGACCGGGACCGCGTACCGGTTCCGGGCCCGGCCTTTCGACCTGGTCTCCTCCCCCAGCGTCTGCGAACACTGCGCCTCGGGCTGTGCGCAGCGCACCGACCATCGCCGCGGAACGGTGTTGCGCCGCTTGGCCGGTGACGATCCCGAGGTCAACGAAGAGTGGAACTGCGACAAGGGCCGCTGGGCCTTCACCTACGCCACGCAGGGTGATCGGATCACCACGCCGTTGATCCGCGAGGCCGACGGCGCCCAGCGCCCGGCATCGTGGCCGGAAGCGGTCGCTGTCGCGGTGCGCGGCCTATCGGCGGCCGGCGCCCGGACCGGTGTCCTGGTCGGCGGACGACTCACCACCGAAGACGCCTACGCGTATGCGAAGTACGCGCGGATTGTGCTGGGCACCAACGACATCGACTTCCGCAACCGGGTGCACAGCGACGAGGAAGCCCAGTTCCTGGCGGCCTCCGTCGCCGGTCAGCCGATGCGGGTGACGTACGCCGACCTGGAGCAGGCGCCCGTCGTGCTGCTCGTCGCGTTCGAGCCGGAAGATGAATCGCCGATCGTCTACCTGCGGCTGCGCAAGGCCTTCCGCAAGCACGGCCTGAAAGTTGTTGCGGTGGCGCCGTTCGCGAGCCGCGGCCTGGAGAAGATGGGCGGCACCCTCATCTCCGCCGCACCCGGCCGCGAACCCCGCGCACTCGACGCCGTCGAAGTGTTGCCGCCCGGTTCGGTCATTCTCACCGGTGAGCGGCTGGCGGGCGTGCCCGGCGGCTTCTCCGCCGTGGCCCGCCTGGCGGAGCGTACGGGCGCGGCCGTCGGCTGGGTGCCGCGGCGGGCCGGCGAGCGCGGTGCGCTGGAAGCCGGTGCGGCCCCAAATCTGTTGCCCGGCGGCCGTTCGGTGACCGATTTGCCGTCACGCACCGAAGTTGCCGTCGCCTGGCACGTCGACGAACTGCCCGACGCCCCGGGCCGCGACACCACCGCGATACTCGCCGCCGCAGCCGGCGGTGAGCTCGAGGCCGTCCTGGTCGCCGGGGTGGAACTCGACGACCTGCCCGACCCGGAGCTCGCGCAGCAGTCGCTCGGTGCCGCGAAGTTCGTGGTGAGCATGGAGGTACGCCGCAGCGCCGTCACCGACCTCGCGCACGTCGTGTTCCCGGTGACACCTGTCGTCGAGAAGGCCGGCAGCTTCGTGAACTGGGAAGGGCGACACCGTGCATTCGGCGCGGCGCTGCCGCCCGCCACGCGCGCGGACATGGGGGTGCTGGCCGCGCTCGCCGACGAACACTGCATCGATCTGGGTCTGCGCGACGTCGCGGCGGTGCGCAACGAGATGAACCGCCTGGGGTGCTGGACCGGACCCCGGCCCGCCGCACCGGAGTTCACCGCGCCCCCGAACCCGGTGCCCGGTGCGGGACAGGCGGTCCTCGCCGGCTGGCGGATGCTGTTGGATGCCGGGCGCCTGCAGGACGGCGAACCTCATCTGGCCGCCACGGCGCGTCCGGCGGTCGCCCGGTTGTCGCCTGACACGGCCGCGAGCGTCGGCGCGTCCGAAACCCTCACGGTCAGCACCGATCGCGGCAGTCTCACCCTGCCCCTCGAGATCACCGACATGCCGACCGGCGTGGTGTGGCTGCCGCTGAACTCGCCGGGGTCGACGGTCCACGCGACGCTCGGCGTCGCCCCCGGTGCGGTCGTCTCGATCAGCGGAGCGGCGACGTGAACTATCCCGACCTTTCCTCTTTCGGCCTCGACCCGTGGTGGCTGGTCCTCGCCAAAGCCCTTGGCGTTTTTATATTCCTGGTGCTGACGGTGCTCGTCGCCATCCTCCTCGAACGCCGGGTGTTGAGCTGGATGCAGATGCGCATCGGACCGAACCGAGTGGGGCCGTTCGGGTTACTGCAGAGCCTGGCCGACGGCGTCAAGCTCGCGCTGAAGGAAGGGCTGGTCCCCGCCGGTGTGGACAAGCCGATCTACCTGCTGGCGCCGATCATCTCGGTGATCCCGGCGATTATGGCGTTCGCCGTCATCCCGATGGGACCACTGGTCCACGTCTTCGGGCACGAGACGCCGCTGCAATTGACCGACCTGCCGGTCGCGGTGTTGTACGTCCTCGCGGTCACCTCGATCGGGGTGTACGGAATCGTGTTGGCGGGCTGGGCTTCCGGCTCGACCTATCCCCTGCTCGGCGGGCTGCGGTCCAGCGCGCAGGTCATCTCGTACGAAATCGCGATGGCACTGTCGTTCGCCGCGGTGTTCCTGTACGCGGGCACCATGTCGACGTCGCAGATCGTCGCGTCGCAACAGGGCCGCTGGTACGTCTTCCTCCTGCTGCCGTCGTTTCTGATCTATGTCATCTCGATGGTCGGCGAAACGAACCGGGCGCCTTTCGATCTGCCCGAAGCCGAGGGCGAGCTGGTCGGTGGTTTCCACACCGAGTACTCGTCGCTGAAGTTCGCGATGTTCATGCTCGCGGAGTACGTCAACATGACGACGGTCTCGGCGCTGGCCACCACCCTGTTCCTCGGTGGTTGGCAGGCGCCCTGGCCGCTGAGCCTCATTCCCGGAGCCAACACCGGCTGGTGGCCGCTGCTGTGGTTCATCGGCAAGGTGTGGGCGTTCCTGTTCATGTTCATGTGGCTCCGGGCCACGCTTCCGCGCCTGCGGTACGACCAGTTCATGGCGTTGGGCTGGAAGGTGCTCATCCCGATCTCGCTGGCGTGGATCATGATCGTCAGCATCGTGCGGACGCTGCGACTGCAGGGTCACGACAGCTGGCCCGTCGTTCTGGCCTTCGCCAGCGCCATCGCGGTGGTCGCCATCGGCGGTGCGCTGTGGAATACGGCGCGGCGCAAATCGGCTCGCATGCGTGCCCCGGCCGTCGAGCCACCGCCCGGCGCGTTCCCGGTGCCGCCCATCCCGGCCAAGGAGGTTCACCATGCCCGGTAGGCCCAAATTCATCGACGCCATCGCGGGCTTCGGCGTCACCTTCGGCACGATGTTCAAGAAACCGGTCACCGAGCAGTATCCCGAGGAGCCCGGTCCGGTCGCGCCCCGCTATCACGGCCGCCATCAGCTCAACCGCTACGACGACGGCCTCGAGAAGTGCATCGGGTGCGAACTGTGCGCGTGGGCCTGCCCCGCCGACGCGATCTTCGTCGAAGGCGCGGACAACACTGCGGAACAACGGTTCTCCCCCGGCGAGCGGTACGGCCGGGTTTACCAGATCAACTATCTGCGGTGCATCGGCTGCGGGCTCTGCATCGAGGCCTGCCCGACGCGGGCGCTGACCATGACCAACGACTACGAGATGGCCGACGACAACCGGTCCGATCTGATCTACGGCAAGGACAAGCTCCTGGCGCCGCTGAAACCCGACATGACCGCGCCGCCGCACGCCATGGCCGAGGGCAGCACCGACGAGGACTACTACCGCGGCAACATCACCGCGGACGGCCTGACGCGGCGCGAGGCGGCCAAGTGACCGGAGAGGCCGTGACGTTCTGGGTGCTCGGTACCGTGTCGGTGCTCGGTGCCATCGCCATGGTGGCCGCTCCCAAAGCGGTGTACTCGGCAATGTTCCTGGCCAGCACCATGATCAGCCTCGCGGTGCTCTACATCGCCCAGGACGCGGTGTTCCTCGGCGTCGTGCAGGTGGTGGTCTACACCGGTGCGGTCATGATGTTGTTCCTGTTCGTCCTCATGCTCATCGGTGTCGATTCGGCGGACTCGCTCATCGAAACCATTCGGGGACAACGCGTTGCCGCCGTCGTCGCCGGCATCGGGTTCGGCATCGCGGTGATCGCCGGCATCGGCAGCCTCGGTACCAACGTCGTCGGTCTCGAACACGCGAACCGGGCCGGCAACGTCCAGGGCCTGGCGGTACTGATCTTCACGCGCTACCTGTGGGCCTTCGAGACGACCAGCGCCCTGCTCATCACCGCGGCGCTGGGCGCCATGGTGCTGACCCACCGCGAACGGTTCGAACACCGAAAGACCCAGCGCGAGCTGGCAATCGAACGGTTCGCCCCGGGCGGGCATCCGACGCCGCGACCGAACCCCGGTGTGTACGCGCGGCACAACGCCGTCGACATCCTGGCCCGGTTGCCCGACGGATCGGACGCCGACATGTCCGTCAGCGCCGTCCTGCCCCGGCGCAGTGTGTCCACCGACGATGGGAACGCCTCATGAATCCCACCAACTATCTGTATCTCTCGGCGCTGCTGTTCACCATCGGCGCGGCCGGTGTGCTGCTGCGCCGCAACGCCATCGTCATGTTCATGTGCGTCGAATTGATGCTCAATGCCGCCAATCTGGCGTTCGTCACGTTCTCCCGGATGCTCGGCGAACTCGACGGTCAGGTGGTGGCGTTCTTCACCATGGTGGTGGCTGCCTGTGAGGTGGTGGTGGGACTGGCGATCATCATGACCATCTTCCGTTCCCGACGGTCGGCGTCAGTGGACGCCGCGAGCCTGCTGAAGCAGTGACCGTGACGACATCCGTGTGGTTGCTGATCGCGCTGCCGCTGGCCGGTGCGGCGATACTGCTGCTCGGTGGGAAGGCCACCGACGCGTGGGGTCATCTGCTCGGCTGCGCCACGGTGGTCGGCGCCTTCCTCGTCGGCGCGACGCAGTTCGTGGCAATGTCCGGTCGCGACAATGACTTCCGGATGGTGCACGAGACGTTGTTCTCCTGGGTACCCGTCGCGCAGCTCCAGGTCGATTTCGGCTTACGCCTGGACCAGTTGTCGGTGTGCTTCGTCCTGCTCATCACCGGCGTCGGCGCGCTGATCCACATCTACTCGATCGGGTACATGGAGAAGGACGCCGCTCGCAGGCGTTTCTTTGCCTACCTCAACCTGTTCGTCGCGGCCATGCTGCTGCTGGTGCTGGCCGACAACTATCTCGGTCTGTACGTCGGGTGGGAAGGCGTCGGCCTGGCGTCGTACCTGCTGATCGGGTTCTGGTCGCACAAGCCGTCGGCGGCAACGGCCGCGAAGAAGGCGTTCGTCGTCAACCGCGTCGGCGACATCGGGCTGGCGCTGGCCCTGGCGGCGATGTTCGCCCACGCCGGAACCCTCTCGTACACGGGTGTTTTCGCACAGGCGCCACATCTCGCCGCGACCACCGTCACCCTCATCGGTCTGCTGTTGCTGCTGGCGGCCTGCGGCAAGTCCGCTCAGGTACCGCTGCAGTCCTGGCTCGGGGACGCCATGGAGGGCCCGACACCCGTGTCGGCGCTCATTCACGCGGCCACCATGGTCACGGCCGGCGTGTACCTGGTGGTGCGGTCGGCTCCGATCTTCAACCAATCCGCCGACGCCCGGTTGGCGGTCGCCGTCGTCGGGGCCGCCACGCTGTTGTTCGGCGCGGTGATCGGCTGTGCGAAGGACGACATCAAGAAGGCCCTCGCGGCGTCGACCATGAGCCAGATCGGCTACATGATGCTGGCCGCCGGTCTGGGTCCCGCCGGTTACGCCCTCGCGATCCTGCATCTGCTGGCGCACGGCTTCTTCAAGGCCGGCCTGTTCCTCGGCGCCGGTTCGGTGATGCACGCCATGGACGACGAGACCGACATGCGCCGCTACGGCGGACTGCGCGCCGCCATGCCCGTCACATTCGCCACGTTCGGCATGGGTTACCTCGCGATCATCGGTATCCCGCCGCTGTCCGGCTTCTTCTCGAAAGACCCCATCATCGAGACCGCGTTCGCGGCCGGTGGCGCCAAAGGGCTGCTGTTCGGTGGCGCCGCCCTGCTGGGTGCGGGCATCACCGCGTTCTACATGACTCGCGTCATGCTGATGACGTTCTTCGGGGAAAAGCGTTGGCGTGCCGAGGCGCATCCCCACGAATCGCCGTCGGTCATGGGCTGGCCGATGGTGGTGCTCGCCGCTGGGTCCATCGGTGCGGGTGCGCTGCTCGCTGTCGGCGGGAAGTTGGAGCACTGGCTGGAACCCATCGTCGGCTACCACGAGCCCGAGCATGCGGTGCCCGCTTGGCTGCTCACGGTCGTCACGCTCGCGGTGGTCGGTGTGGGCGTCGCGATCGCGTACCGGATGTACGCGCGCCAACCCGTCCCGATCAGCGCGCCGGTGAACGTCTCCGGGCTGACGGTCGCCGCCCGCAATGATTTGTACGGCGACGCGTTCAACGAGCGGGCCCTGATGGTCCCGGGCCGGCGGTTCACCAAGAACCTGGTGGACTTCGACGACGTCGCGGTCGACGGCGTCACCCGCGAACTCGCCGCGCTGGTCCGCAGCGGATCGCAGGATCTTCGACGCTGGCAGAACGGGTTCGCCCGGTCGTATGCGCTGTCCATGTTGGCCGGAGCGGCATTGATTGCGGCCGCCATTCTCACGGTGAGGGTGTGGTGACCGGAATGTGGTGGCTGACGGCGTTGTGGGCCGTCCCGATGGCCGGCGGTGCGGCAGTGATCCTGTTGCCTGCCGGCGCACGGGCTTTCGCCCGCTGGGCCGCCCTCGCGGTGTCTCTCGTGGTGCTCGTCATCGCGCTGGTGCTGGGGCTGCGCTTCGACCCGGCCGGAGCGCGCTACCAGTTCGTGGAGAACCACCCGTGGATACCGTCATTCGGCACCGGATACATCCTCGGGGTCGACGGCGTGGCCCTGGTGTTGATCGCGCTGACCGCTGTCCTGGTACCGCTGCTGATCATCGCCGGCTGGAACGACACCGACACGAATGATGCCGGTACGCAAGCCAGGTCGACCCACGCCTACTTCGCGTTGATCCTCGCCGTCGAATCGATGGTGCTGATCTCCCTGGTGTCACTGGACATCCTGCTGTTCTACGTGTTCTTCGAAGCCATGCTGATCCCGATGTACTTCCTCATCGGGGGTTTCGGCGCGGACCGGCCGGCCGCGTCCAAGGCGACGGTGAAGTTCCTGCTGTACAACCTGTTCGGCGGCCTGATCATGCTGGCCGCGGTCATCGGGCTGTACGTGGCGACCGCCAACAGTCCGGCTTTCACCCACGGCTCCTTCGATTTCCGTGCCGTCGCGGACGCCGTGCGCTACGGCAACCTCAACATCAGCCCGGGGATCGCCAACGCGCTGTTCGGCGGGTTCATGTTCGCGTTCGCGGTCAAGGCGCCCCTCTGGCCGCTGCACCGTTGGCTGCCCGACGCAGCGGTGCACGCCACACCGGCCACGGCCGTGCTGATGATGGCGGTCGTCGACAAGGTAGGCACATTCGGCATGCTCCGGTACTGCCTGCAGCTCTTCCCGTCGTCCGCCGCGACATTCCGGCCGTTGATCATTGCTCTGGCCGTCATCGGCATCGTCTACGGGGCCATCGTCGCCATCGGCCAGACGGACGTCATGCGCCTGATCTCGTACACCTCGATCTCGCACTTCGGCTTCATCATTCTGGGCATCTTCGCGATGACCGAGCAGGCGCAGTCCGGCGCCGCGCTGTACATGGTGAACCACGGCATCTCGACCGCCGCGCTGTTCCTGATCGCCGGATTCCTGGTGTCCCGCCGGGGATCTCGCGCCATCGCCGACTACGGCGGTGTGCAGACCGTCGCGCCGATCCTGGCCGGCACGTTCTTGATCGCCGGACTCGCGACGCTGTCCCTGCCTGGCCTGGCACCGTTCATCAGTGAATTCCTGGTTCTGGTCGGCACATTCATCCACTACCCCGCCGTCACCGCCGTCGCGGCCACGGCCCTGGTGCTCTCCGCGCTCTACATCCTGTGGATGTACCAGCGGATGATGACGGGCCCCGTCGCCGCCGGCAACGACAAGTTGCGCGACCTGGTACCGCGTGAGCTGACCGTGGTCGTGCCGCTGGTTGCCCTGCTGCTGGTTCTCGGCGTCTACCCCAAGCCCGCGCTGGACATCATCAATCCGGCTGTCGGACATACCTCGTCGAGCACCGCCCAGGGGGTCGCCCGGTGACACCCATCCCCGCGCCGTCCGTCGAGTACGGCCTGCTCTCGCCGATGCTGATCGTGTTCGGCATCGCACTGGCAGGCGTGCTCGTGGAGGCCTTCGCACCGCGCTCGGCGCGATACCGCGCGCAGGTCGCGTTGAGCATCGGCGGCCAGGCGGTGGCCCTCGTGGCCGTGGTTTCCCAAGCGCTGCACCTGGGTTCGGCGATCGGCCGGCCCGCAGTTCTCGGGGCGATCGCCATCGACCGCCCAGCGCTCTTCCTGCAGGGCACCCTGCTGGGCGTCAGCCTATTGGCAACATTGCTGATGGCACAACGGGTTTCGGACGGCAGTGGGCTGGCCGCGTTCACCCCACAGGCCGCGACCGTGCCCGGTAGCGCCGCCGAACAGATCGCCCTCAAAACCGGAGTCACCCAGACCGAGGTGTTCCCGCTGGCGATGTTCGCACTCGGCGGCATGATGCTGTTCGGCGCATCCGACGATCTGCTGACGATGTTCGTCGCACTCGAGGTGCTGTCGCTGCCGCTCTACCTGATGTGCGGCCTGGCCCGCCGGAATCGGCTGCTGTCGCAGGAAGCGTCGCTCAAGTACTTTCTGCTGGGAGCGTTTTCGTCGGCGTTCTTCCTCTTCGGTGTCGCGATGCTCTACGGCTACTCGGGCAGCCTGAGCCTTTCGGGCGTCGCCGCCGGCCACGGACCGGCATCCCTCGGGCTCATCGGTATCGCACTGCTGTGCGTTGGCCTGTTGTTCAAAGTCGGTGCGGTGCCATTCCATTCGTGGGTGCCCGACGTATATCAAGGAGCACCAACGCCGGTGACGGCCTTCATGGCGTCGGCCACCAAGATCGCCGCATTCGGTGCGCTGCTGCGGGTCTGCTACGTGGCACTGCCGGCGCTGGCCAACGACTGGCGGCCGGTGCTGTCGATCATCGCGGTGCTGTCCATGGCGGTGGGCACGGTGATCGCCATCGCACAGAACGACGTCAAGCGCATGCTGGCGTACTCCTCGGTGGCACATACGGGTTTCATCCTCACCGGCGTGATCGCGCTCAACGACAACGGACTGTCGGCGTCGTTGTTCTATCTGTTCGCCTACGGGTTCAGCACGCTCGGTGCCTTCGCGGTCGTGAGTGTGGTGCGCCGCGCCGACGGTGACGAGGAAGGTGACCTCCGGCGGTGGGCCGGACTCGGACGCCGGCATCCGTTCTTCGGTGTGGTGTTCGCGTTGTTCCTCCTGGCATTCGCCGGCATTCCGCTGACCAGTGGATTCGTCAGCAAGTTCGCGGTCTTCAAAGCCGCGGCCGAGGGTGGCGCCTCATCCCTGGTTGTCATCGGTGTGATCGTCAGTGCCGTCGCCGCGTACTTCTACGTCCGCGTGATCGTCCTGATGTTCTTCACCGACCCGGTCGAGGACGGTCCAGAAGTGCAGTCGGGCAGCTTGAGCACCGCGATGATCGGGCTCACCGCCTTTGTGACGCTGGCGCTGGGTGCCGTCCCGCAGCCGGTGCTGGACCTGGCCAACCACGCGGGTCAGTTCCTGCGGTGAGCGGGCCTGCTGCTTCCACCCGCCGCCGAAGCAGCAGGCCCGCGATGCGCTATCACTATTGAGTTTTCAAGGTGCACAACGCTTTAGGTCTTAGGCGGCCACGTCGAGTCGCATGGTGCGGCGGTTGTAGGCGGGGATGGGTCTGCGCTGCGGGTCGACACTGGCCGGCGGGATGAGCCAGGGGTGCTTGTCCATTCCCATAACGACGTCCCAGCCGTCGTGGTGAACGTTCGCGTGACAGGCCGGGCACAACAGGCACCCATTGGCCAGCGATGTTTCGCCGTCGTGGGTCCAATGCACGATGTGGTGGGCATGCGTACGCCCGGGCGGCGCCCCGCACTTGATGCAGCAACCATCGCGCAGATACAGGGCTTTGCGCAGATGGGCGGGGAACAGGCGTTTCTCCCGCCCCATATCGAGGGGCACTTGTTCCCCGTCCACAATCATCGTGGTGACGGTGGTGTCGCACGTGAGCCGGTCCAGGGTCATGGTGCTGATCGACCCGATGAACTCCAACGTGGCCAAGTCCGGGGTATCGGCGGGCACCGTCACCAACAACTGGGTGCGGGGCGCCGAAGCGACCTCCCCACCACGGGCGGCGATATCCAACACCGCCTCCAGCGCATCCGCCCGCCGCCGGGAAGCCGAGCGCACATCGGGGCTGCCGTCGGGTTCGGGCCGCGGCGCCGACAGTTCCTCCACCGCGGCCACCAGCTTGGCACCCACCTCGGCGTCCAGATCGGCGCGCACCTGCACCCGGCCGTCGCTGGTCACCCGGTGATCGACGGTGTTGACCGACCGATCCTCGGCCGCGGGCAACCCGCCTTCGGCAGCGGCGACCCGGTTCCCCAACCGCCGCGCCCGAGCACCGATCTCGGCGGGAGTGGCCCCGGAGAAGAACTGCCCCAACAGGTCGCTCACCTGCGCGAAGCGGGCCTCGTCGTCGACCGGTCCGGGTGCGCGGGCGCGAATGTGGTTGATGCCTTTGACGATCGCATCGACATGCTCCCCCGAGACCGCCCCGTCGGCGGCATGCGCAGCCAGGGTCGGCAACATCGGCAAGGCGCCGCCGACCCGGACCAGCCGCTCGGCCACCGACGGCGCACACCCCAACGCCATCAACAACTCCCGCGGCGTCCGGCCCTGCCCGGCGGCCACCGCGCAGCGGTCCAGCACCCCGGTCAGCATCGCCGCCAGATGATCGATCACATTGCGCAGCGTCACCACACACCTCAGCGCCGCCACCGCGTCGTCCCCGGGCATGTCGTCGGGGATGACGACGCCGCGAAGGCGATCGAGAAGTGGGTTGAGATCCGGTGCGATTTCCATGCCCAATTGTATCGAACATATGTTCGACTCGCAAAGGGGTTGCGCTGATTCGAACTTTGGCAGAGTCGCGCATCAGAACGTAGCCAGACTTGGGGGCGAATGGGTCATGGCCAGATCACGACGTACGACGATCGCCGCCGTCTCGCCACCCCGATACTCGTTGAACTGGACATCGGAGCCCGTTGTCCACCCGAGTGGTACCCGGTTCCGCCACGAAACTGGCCCCTGACAAGCGGCCAATGAGTACCTAGCCTCGTAATCATGGCGACGGAGTTGGCAGTTGGGCATGCGCGCCAGGTGAGTCTGGCAAGCGCCGCTCTACCCCCGCGCCTCCAGCAGGCTGACTATCTCGACGTCTTCGATGTCACCGTCGCCGAATCCGACGCCCGTACGCCCGAAACGCTGGCGCGGCAGGCGCTCGAGCGATCCGGCCCGCCCATCCGCGAGGGAATCCGCTTCGCGCACAAGGCATTCCTGCTGTTCCGGCTCGGGCCGGCGGACTCACCGCAGCATGTCCTCGGCTGGCGTATCGCGGAGTCGACACCCGATGCAGTTCGCCTGGAGGCCGAATCGCCACTGATGGACGGAACCTTGATCCTCCGCCGAGTGAATGCCTCGACAGGCCAACTCATCACCGCACTGCACTACAAACATCGACGGGCTGCGGCGGCGGTCTGGAAGGCCATCGGTCCCATCCACCGCACGGCCGCCCCGTATCTGATGAACAAGGTGGCCACCCGATGATCGGTGACCGCTGGGGCGTCACCGACGCCGAGACACGGGCTCGCTACGGCTGCGACAGCTATGTCCCGAGTCCCTCGCTCGAGGCGTGGCGCGGAGTGACCGTGAACACCGGCCCAGATCGGTTGTGGCCGTGGCTTGTTCAAGTGCGACTGGCACCGTACTCGTATGACTGGATCGACGACCTGGGCCGGGAATCGCCCCACGAGTTGCAGAACCTGAGCGATCCTCGGCCCGGCGATCCCTTCACTGCCAGTGCCGGCCGGCCGTTGGGCAAGGTGCTCTCGGTGGACCACCAGGTGCAGTTGACCGCGCAGATCATGGGCGCTCACATGTCCTATCAGCTCACCCCGATCGACGATCACAGAACTCGGCTGGTGCTGAAAGTGACTGCCCCACAGTCGTGGCGGCTCGCAGCTCCCCTGCTCAGCGTGGGCGATCTCGTGATGGCGCGGCGGCAGCTACTGAATCTCAAGCATCTCGCCGAGACCTAGCGGCGGACGTCCGGCGCCGACTTTCACAAGAAGGCTGCGACGCCGTGGCCTGGATTCATGACGCAGG
This sequence comes from Mycobacterium sp. UNC410CL29Cvi84, assembly GCF_000686745.1. NCBI lineage: Bacteria > Bacillati > Actinomycetota > Actinomycetes > Mycobacteriales > Mycobacteriaceae > Mycobacterium > Mycobacterium sp. UNC410CL29Cvi84. The sequence goes on along the minus strand of NZ_JMLM01000007.1, from coordinate 101,519 downwards.
TCACGACGTGGAACTGTCACAAAAAATGCTCCACGTGTGTCTTATGGGTAGCGCGTTCATCGCAAAGGAGGCAGGACATGAATGGCGACCCGGTCTCACGACCGCAACAGACGACACCGGCATCGGATTTTCTTGCTCCCCAGGGGAATGCGATCGACTCGCGGTACCACCCGTCCGGGGCGGTGCGTCGGCAGCTGAACAAGGTCTTCCCGACGCACTGGTCCTTCCTGCTCGGTGAGATCGCCATGTACAGCTTTGTGGTCCTGTTGCTCACGGGCGTGTACCTCACGTTGTTCTTCGACCCGTCGATGGCTGAAGTCACCTACAACGGCGTCTACCAACCGCTGCGCGGCGTGCAGATGTCGCGTGCCTACGAATCGGCCCTGGAGATCTCCTTCGAGGTCCGCGGCGGCCTGTTCGTGCGCCAGATTCACCACTGGGCCGCATTGATGTTCGCCGCATCGATCATGGTGCACATGGCGCGGGTGTTCTTCACCGGTGCGTTCCGCCGCCCACGGGAAGCCAGCTGGGTGACGGGGGCGGTGCTGCTGATCCTGGCCATGTTCGAGGGTTACTTCGGCTACTCGCTGCCCGACGACCTGCTCTCCGGTATTGGTCTGCGCGCCGCCCTGTCCTCGATCACCCTGGGTATCCCGGTCATCGGCACCTGGATGCACTGGGCCCTGTTCGGCGGGGACTTCCCCGGCCAAACCATCATCCCGCGCATGTACGCCCTGCACGTATTGATCATTCCCGCAATCATTTTGGGCCTCATTGCGGTCCACCTGGTCTTGCTGTGGTTCGGCAAGCACACCCAATTCCCGGGCGCGGGGCGCACCGAGAAGAACGTCGTCGGTGTACGCGTCCTTCCGGTCTTCGCCGTCAAATCCGGGGGATTTTTCGCGATGGTCACCGGTGTCCTGGGCATCATGGGTGGTCTGCTGCAGATCAACCCGATCTGGGAACTGGGCCCCTACAAGCCCTCACAGGTGTCCGCCGGTAGCCAGCCCGACTTCTACATGATGTGGACCGAAGGCCTGGCCCGTATCTGGCCGGCCTGGGAGTTCTACCCCTTCGGCCACACCATCCCCGCCGTCATGGGTGTCGCCGTGATCATGGGTCTGGTGTTCGGTCTGCTGATCGCCTGGCCGTTCCTGGAGAAGAAGTTCACCGGCGACGACGCCCACCACAACCTGCTGCAGCGTCCGCGTGACGTGCCGGTCCGCACCGCCATCGGTGCCATGGCCATCGCGTTCTACATGGTGCTCACCCTGGCCGCGATGAACGACATCATCGCGCTCAAGTTCGACATCTCCCTGAACGCCACTACCTGGATCGGCCGCATCGGCATGGTCGTTCTGCCCGCGGTGGTCTACTACCTGACCTACCGCTGGTGTGTGGGTCTGCAGCGCAGCGACCGCGCCGTCCTCGAGCACGGCATCGAGACCGGCATCATCAAGCGGCTGCCGCACGGCGCGTACGTCGAGCTGCACCAGCCGCTGGGCCCGGTCGACGACCACGGCCACCCCATCCCGCTGGAATACCAGGGTGCCGCACTGCCCAAGCGCATGAACAAGCTCGGCTCCGCCGGCTCCCCCGGCACCGGCAGCTTCCTGTTCGCCGACTCCGTCGTCGAACAAGCCGCCCTCGCCGACGCCGAACACGCCGCCGAGCACAAGGCACTCACCGCCCTCAAGGAATACCAGGACGAAATCTCGCCCAACGGCGCAGGCAGGCACCACTAGTCTCGAGCACACCACATTGGTTGTGAAACAAGGCGTTTCCACTCATGATGCTGGTGTGACCGAGTGTGAGAATGCCGCGGCTGACGGAGTTCATCCCCTCCTGGCGGAGCGGTTCAGCCCGGTGGCGTTCGACCGGGACGCGACCCTGAGTGACGATCAGGTCGACGTTCTGCTCGAGGCCGCCCGCCTGACGCCATCGGCGGGAAACTCCCAGCCGTGGATGTTCATCGTGGGTCGCCGGGACGACCCGGTCCACTCACGGATCGTGAATCACCTCGCACCCAGCTCAGCGCGCTGGGCTCTCGATGCCGCGCTGCTGGTCGTGAATCTGGCTCATATCCTCGTCGAGGACACCGACTGGGAGTTCTCTGAATTCGCGCGATACGACCTCGGACAAGCGGTCGCCCACATGACGATTCAGGGACTGGTCATGGGACTCGGTGCGCATCAGTTCCGCGCGTTCGACCGTGACGCTGTCGCCCGCGAATTCGACGTCCCGGCTGCCTGGGAGGTGACGTCGATGACGGCTTTTGGACCGACTGGGCGCCCGTCGAGCGAAAAGACGCAACCTGCACCGAACCGCGCTCGATTGTCACGAAGCGAAATCACCTGGGCCAGAGCGTAATCAGCTCAGCCTCGCCTGCCTACCCGGAAAACGGCGTCATCACGCGATGGAATCGCTTGCGCCACTGCGGACCTCGGGCTGCGGGATCAGGCATAGCGTTCCACCCGCCGTGTCCATCGGCCGAATACCCAGGCCCTGGTTGAGGCGACCACGCTGGTTCTCCCAGGCGATTTCCGCAGCGATCTCCATCAACTGCGCCTTACTGAGGTGTGTGAGCAACTCCTCACGCAAGCCTTCGGAGAGGACCGCGGGCGTGCGGGACATCTCTTCGGCGAATTGAATGCAGAGCTTCTCAAGGTGCGTGAACTCATCGCTGTCGCGGTAGTTCACCAGGGCGATCAGTTTCTCCTCCGAGAACCCCTCACTCCGGCCGAGGGTGTCGGAGATGTCGATGCAGAATTCGCAGTGCGTCAACATCGCCGCCTTGATCCCCGCGAGCAGCTTCAGTTCGGTGGGCGCCCGACCACTGAACAACAGCGCCATTTCGTAGAGCGCATTCGCCGCCGCGATGAGCGGACGCCGGATCAGCCAACCCGGTAGGTCCCAACGGTTTTGGCGGGCCTTCGCCGACACCACTAGGTGTACCCAGATGCGCTTCAGAATTCTCATGACGCGTTCTCCTCGATTCCGTCACCAGCGCACGGCGGCTGCGGTATAGCCTCATGTTAGGTCGCCATTGGACGCAAGTTAGGAACCAATATTTCAGTTGAATCGGGTACCACTTCAGGTCCGGAGCTGCTCATCGAGCTGGACCGGACCAGTGGTGCCGACGCGCTGCATCGCCAGCTGACCGACGGCCTGCGGGACGCGATCCGGACCGGTCGGCTCACACCGAAAACCCGACTGCCCTCCAGCCGCGTGCTCGCCGCAGACCTCCAGGTGTCGCGTCGCCTCGTCGTCGACGCGTACAGCCAGCTCGTCGCCGAGGGCTTCCTGCAGAGCCAACAAGGTTCTGGCACAACGGTTGCCGCTGTCGACACGACCACCCGGGTGTCGCAACCGTCGCGTCCAGACCGCCGAACATTCGACATCGACTTCGCACCCGGGGTGCCCGACCTGTCGAGTTTCCCCAGACAAAGTTGGTTGCGCGCGCTGCGTCAGGGGCTGTCCTCCATCGAATCCCCGTCGCTCGGATACGCCTCCCCCAAGGGCCTACCGGACGCTCGCGCCGCGGTGTCGGACTACCTGAGACGCACCCGTGGCGTGCTGGCCGATCCGCAGCGCGTCGTCTTGTGTTCCGGAGCAACGCAGGCCATTGCACTACTGGCCCAGGTGCTGCGACATCGCGCCATCGCGATGGAGGAACCCGGATTCTGGTTGCACCGCATGGTTTTCCGTCAGCACGGCATTGAGCCGGCCCCCATCCCGGTCGACGACGACGGACTCGACGTCACGGCACTCGCCAACACCGTGGCATCGACGGTGCTGGCAACCCCGGCCCACCAATCCCCGACCGGGGTGGTGCTGTCCCCCGCCCGCCGCACCGCGCTGCTCGAATGGGCGCGAGCAGGCAATCTCGTCATCGAGGACGACTACGACGCCGAATACCGCTACGACCGGGCACCCGTCGGCGCGCTGCATGCCCTGGCCCCCGACCGCGTCGTCTACCTCGGCTCGGTGAGCAAAACTCTGGCCCCCGGTTTGCGGCTCGGTTGGATGGTCCTGCCCCCGGATCTTGTCGGCCCCGTCGTGTCGGCGAAAAGCCTTGCCGACACCGGCAGTTCAGTCATGGATCAACTCGCCTTCGCGACCCTGCTCCGTTCCGGCGACTACGACCGGCATCTGCGGCTCATGCGTCGCCGCTATCTGGCCCGGCGCAATGCCCTGCTGGCAGCACTCGGTCGGTACCTCCCCGAAGCGGGGGTGCTCGGCGCTGCCGCCGGCGTCCATCTCACGGTGCGCTTGCCCACCGACTGCAACATCGACGGCATCGTGCGCGAGGCCGCGAACCAGCGGGTACGCATCGATCCACTGTCCTGGTGCTATACCGAACCCGACTGCGCCCCACCGGGATTGATTCTCGGCTACGCCAACCTGACGGAGTCACAGATCGACGCCGGCGTACGGGCCATCGCGGCAGCAGTCGGCCACGCGACGTAAGTGGTACCCGGTACCACCGCCAAAGTGGCGCCTGACACTGGGCCATTGCGCGCCTAATCTCGAGCCATGACGACGCGAACACCGTTGCGGATCGTGCTGGTGACCTGCGCGATCCTCGGCCTGATAACGCTGATCCTCGGCATCTGGGCGTTCGTCGCACCGATGTCGTTCTTCGAGGTGCTCGCACCGTTCGAGCCCTACAACCGCCACTTCCTGCATGACGCCGGCGTCCTGCAGATCGGTGTCGGAGTCGCGATGCTGCTGGCCGCGGCGCAGCGGTCACCCGTGGAGGTAGCGCTCGGCGGCTTCATCGCGTTCGAAGCGCTCCATGTCGTGTCGCACGTGATCGACAGGGATCTCGGTGGCCGGCCTGCCTTCGATATCACGGCTCTCACGATCCTCACCCTTGCCGGAGTCGCCGCGTTGGTCGTCGGTCGACGGAAGCACGGCGACACGCCAGAGCCCGCGCCGACCACCCCAGCCGCCTACGTGGGCGTCAAGGTGAACGGCAGCCAGTAGGTCCCCGCTCCGTCACCGGGGCAACCCGGCGCGGCGACGGTGAACGTCCGCTCGCCGGTGAAGCTGCCGTCGCCGTTGGGTTTCAGGAAATCGGACCGGAATGCCGTCACCGCAGCGCCATTCGGGCCACAGTGGAACGGGTAGTCTCCCGATGACTCCCAGCGGTCGCCCGTCCACCGGTAATCGAACAGCGCCGGCGCATTCGGATTCTCTTTGAGCTCAGTCACTCTCAGCCAGTGCGCAACACAACCGGCGGCGTCGCACACGGTCCGGAACAAGGCCGCCTGGGTCGACGGGTCCGAGGCGTCTGGACGGCCGTTGAACGTCTGACGCGAGTGATCGAGAAACGTGTCGTAGCTCCCGTAGAGCGGCACCGGTTCCGCACGATCGGCGGGCGCCAACGGAGGCGTCACCATCAGCACCAACGCGGGCAGCGCACAAATTTTCGGCAGCATGCCTTTGAATAGCACACTGCCCGGAGCCCTGGGGGCGATCTAACATCGCAGCTGCCACCGGTCGACCGTGTTACGCAATGTGTAGGTATGCCAGGCATCTCCGTGCAGCAGCAGGGTGACCTCGCTGGGACCGGATGGTGCGTGACCGATACCCGAGTCGTGACAACAGATGGCGTCGATGTCGGTGTCCACGAAAACACTGACGCCGATCACACCCGAAGGGCCGACCAGCAACTGACGGTCGGGGTTACTACGATCGCCGATGGCCAAGAGACCGCTGGCGATGTTGAGGCGGCCATCAAAGGCCCGGACGCCCAGCCCTCCGGTGTCCGAGCCGGACAGCACGCGAACCCGAATCAGCCGGCCGACGGCGTCACGCTCGTCGGCACTCATGGCCCCTACCCACAGAGCCATCTGCACCTGCGCGGACTCGGGGTTGATACCGGGCCGTACGTAGGTACCCGTAACTCCCTGTGTCCCAGCATCTTCAATCACTACGACGCCGCGGTCGGGTGCGATCATGATGTCGCACAGCAGCTTGTTCGTTGCCGTTCGTGCCGCCATGTCTCCTCTTTCCGCAGCCAAATATGGCAATCACATTCCCCTCGTCTTCGCGAGGTCCCGCCTCATGCGGGCAATGGTCGATGCTGTTCAATCCGCCCATGGGTCGTCCGCGAAGTACTGACCCGGATCGGGTGGATTTCTCCGGCCAGCTGTTTCTCCCGGTTTACGAGCGGGAGCGGTGATCGCAGTCCAGAACAGCGCCGGTACCGATGCGAGACACCTCAGAACCCTCGACACGTCACGAAACATCTACTCTCCCTTGGCCTCTCGAGTGATTTCGGCGGCATAAGTCGCGTTGGCACCCTGATGGCCGGTCACACACTGGGCGAAATCGATAGCGCGGCCGCAAATTCGAGGAGTTGCCCCATGGCTTCCTGACCATCGTCTGCGTTCTTGTCGAAGAGGTAGCACTCGACGTAGTGCTGGCTGTCCTCAGGAGTGGTCCTGGTCGTGCTGTTGACTATCGGCGTGTACAACCGCAGGCGCACCGACACCAGCTCGTGCGAACCGTCAGGCAGGACGTCATAGTCGGTGTGCAGCGCCTGATCACTGAGCCGCGAGAGCAGAACGGTCCGCACCGACGACTGGAACATCGGGTGCGGCAGTCGGCTATCGTGACCAGCGCATTCCGTGTCAGAGCCGTGCCACAGGATCAGCCGTCGTCCGTCGGTGATCGCGACCTCTTGCCACGTCGGGCGCTGTGTGAGCACGAATGAGTAAGCAGAGTCGAAGTTGATGAAAGCACGCAAATTGTTCAGCGCCGCTTCAGGATTGCGAATGCCCAGCATTACGGCTTGCTGAAGATGCCTGTGTGATGCCCAGTCAGCCATGTGCGGCAAGCACCCTTCCGAATTGAATCAGCCGTTCCATCTGTGCTCGTCCGCCGTCGGTGACGGACTTGCTGAACAGCAGTTCCTCGCTGAAGGCCTCGGTTCTCGATGGGGTCTTGGCCAGGGTGTAGTCGGCCGTGTTGGTCACCAGCCGCAGTTCAACGCTGTGCAGTGACCGTCCGCCACGGTGGTCGATGCGATACCCGACCTTGAGATTTCGATCGGTCAACGCGGACAGCGGAATCGAGCGCAGCGTGGACGTCAGCAAGGGTGCGCCGGGCTCGGGATCGTCGTCGTCGGTGAGTTCGTCGTCACCCATCCACAGCAGCAATGTCCGGCCGTCGGTCACAGCGACCTCTTGGTACAACGATTCGCGCGAATCCTTTTCTTCGAGTGTGCGTTCCATGACGAATGCCGTGATCGCGGCCGGATCCATCACTCGGTACAACGCCTCCAACGCGATCGCGGGATCACGCAGGTATGCCTCCGCCGCTTGCGCCAAGTCGGAGTAGGGCGCCCAGTCCTGGTGAGTGTCCGGCCCGCTGGGTCGGCCGGGCGATAGTTCGGTCATCGAGATCAGCTCTCTGATGGCGCCAACACGCGCAGTGCGGGCATCACCTTCGTCGACGAGAAACCACCCATGACCACATCCCCTGTCCAGCAGACCGACCCCGTACACCCGTCGGCGATGACGAGCCTGTGCAAGGTGTAGTCGGGATTCAGAGGCAGAACCGAACGGTGATCTAGCTCACAACGGATACCGTCCTGGCAAAACACCTGCACGAGGGCCAGTCAGCTCGGGCCCGTGCACGGACTTGCTGGTGCAATCGCCGCTAGTAGCGGTACTCGGTCTCGCCTAATGCCATTGGACTGGGATTGGCCAGGACCCAGGCGACGGCCAATTCGGTGACGCGGCGGATCGATTCCTCGTCGTATTTGTCTCGGGTGATGCCCCTACTGAGCTCGGTACGTTCGGCTGCTGTTGCCACTGGTGTCGCCGATCCAAGGTGGGCGATCAGCGCGTCCTTCATCTGGCGGAAGCCGTGGTTCCAGTTGATTCCGCCGTTGTTGAGCAGTTCCCGCGCGATGCGGCCGGCGAGTCGGATGACTTCGCCCTGGACGGTCTTCGCCGGACCACTGCTGGGCACCAAAAGGTTCCACAACTCGTCGAATTGCGCAGACGACTCGGTGGCGTCGACGACGATCGGCGATGACCCGTCATGGACCCTGCGGCGGGCGACCGGGGGCATGCCGAACAAGCTGTAGAGATCCGACAGGGCTGCATCTGTCTCGTCCAGGTAGCGCGGGTTGAATCCGGCGCGGTGGAACTCAAACTGGCCGCCAATGCGGGTGACCATCTCAGCGGCGTCCTGGGGGCTCGGGCAGTCCGCATCGAGAAGTATGCGCGCAGAACCCGCGACCTGCGGAATATCGATGTTGCGGCAGTCGTGGAGCGCGGCCTCTAACGGTGTTCGCCCGCTCGAGTCCACAATCACCGGGTCCGCACCATAGTCGAGAAGAAGGCGCGTCGATTCGGCAGAGCGCAGTGCCGCCCGATGGAGCGGTGTGCCCTCGCTGGTCACGATATTCACGTCGGCACCTTGTTCGACGAGGACACGCAATGTCGCGGGGTGCGCGATCGCGGCGATGATGGGAGCGCGCCGCCCTCGTCCGCCGTTGACGTCCGCACCGAGTTCGAGCAGCACAGTGAGATCTCGTCCGGCGGCGGCACGCCGACACAGCGGAGTACGGCCGCTGGCGTCGGGAGTGTCGACGTCCAAGCCCCGGTCGACCAGCCACCGTGCAAGCTCGTCCGGACAATTGTCGAAACCCAGTGCCGTGCTCTTCCATTGGCCACCGTAAGCATTGAACTCACACGCGTCGAAGACCTTCTTGAGAGCGTCGAGGTCGCCTTCATCGAGTGTGGCCTCAAAGTCCTTCGGGAGCGTCTTGCGCTTACGGACCACGGTTTTCCTCTCCCCCGGGATTCTGGCGACTTGTCGCATTCACGCTGACGTTCGAGCTAGGGCGCGTTCACGTGCGTAAATGGGCGACGTCGGACCACTTTGGATCGTCGTGGGACGCGACTATCACGGCTCCCTGCGCCCAGGTTGCAGCCTCGGACTCGATCGCGACGACATCGACTGCGACACTGTCGGCATAAACGTGCACGGTGTGCACGCCAGCGGTCGTTTCGCAGGCAAGGACACGACCGGCTGTGCCCAGTACGGATTCGAGCCGATCACGCAACTCCTCCAACGCATCCCAGGTCTGCTCGGTAGGCAACCCTGCCTCGTCGAAGCTCCGATAAGGGACCGAGATCGCGATATGCGTATCCAGGTTGGGCGCCTGGCTACTGCACAGTGGCACTTGCGCGGCAGCGACAACGCGGCCGTTCTCCCCGTCCCATTGCAGACCCACCCAGGCTGGTGTGCCGTCCTCATATGTGTTCTCCGCGGCGAGGGCATCGACCACACCGACAAGCTCAGCCAACGAATACCCGTCGGCGGGGCGGTATCTGGTGGTGTCGACCGCACCGAGCCATTGTTCGACTGCGACTTCTCCCAGTGCGTGATCCAGGGCCAGGAAGGCGATCTCGAATTGCTGCCGCTGTTCGAGTCCGCCGAAGCTCGGGTGGTACACCCGCACGTCAAGACGATTTTGACGACGTTGGCATGCAACGATCACGTCGGCATAGTGGACCAATACCGAACCGAGCCCCAGCCGGAATTCACCCAACGGTCGGCGCTGAAGCGAATCAGCGTATGACCACACTGGATCTGGACTCGGTGCAGCGTTGAGCCAGCGTCGCGCGACCGCACGGTGATCCGGGTTGCCGGTGACGACCAGTTGATGCTCAGACACCGTGCCTGGACCGATCTCCCACGCCAGGCCGTCATGAATCGCCGCGACGCGCTGATCGATCAACGGAAACGCCGAACTGGCGTCACCTGCCTCGATTGCGGCAGCGACCACAGTTGCACCTTCGGTACGCCACCATTCCCAGAAACTCTCGATCAAATTGTCCCCCATAGTATTTGGTCTTCCCGTGCAACGCGGTTCATCAACTCGATCAGGTCATACGTCCTGTAGACAGCAGGCACATCGCAGCGCAGGTCGCGAATGTGGTTGCCGCACCTGGGTTAACCAGCCGATGACTTCCGGCGTCAACGCGGGAAGCTGTCGGGCAGACATGCTTCCTCAAGGTCTAACGCACCACTTAGCTGCTTATCCGTTAGAAACGCATGCGCTCGCTCTACGACCTCGCTGTCCGGAATATCGACTGCAATGATCCTGCGAAGCCTCTCGAAGGTGCACCCCATATCGCTCAGCGCCGCCAGGATTTCATCCTCGTCAGCGAAAACAACAATTCGTACGGTTGAATGGCCTGACCACTCAAGGCGACCAGAGAACCAAATCAAGTCGCTATTGAAATCTGACCGCTGACCTCGGACGATATCGTTTACCGCGAGCGGCTTGACGAAAAACGGAATGTTGTCGACGCGGTATCGACCGTCACCAAGAGCTTCAACCCACATGGTTTCAACCGCGTAGGGAGGCCAGGGGTGATCGGGATCATCGTCTTCTACAGGCAAGTTGAATGCCATTCGCCCGTAGCGATCTCCGCGCAACCCCGTTGACCCATGCTCGGCGTTTTCCCGATCCATCAATATCCACCCCTCTGCAGAAGCCAAACCATCGCCTCGAGCTCATCAGAGTCGATCGTTCACCCTGCGGGTATGCCAGGTATCACCATGCAGCAGCAGCGTGATCTCGCTGGGACCTGACGTGGGGTAGCTGACGTCGGAGTCGTCGAAACAGACGGCTTCGATGTCGTTGGCGACGAACACGCTGACGTGTGTCACTCCCGGCGGCCCGACCAGTAGTTGGCGATCGGGGTTTCGGCGTTCGCCGATCGCCATGAGGCCGCTGGCGATGTTCAGGTACCCATCGAAGGCGAGGTCACCGAGGCCGCCGGTGTCCGATCCCGAGAGCACGCGTACATAAACGTGTCGGCCAACGACGTCACATTCATGGACGCTCATGGTGTGCACCCACAATGCCTGATGCACGGATTCAGGGGCGGGGGCGATTTCAGGATGTACGTACGTACCTGAAATTCCTTTCGCTCCAGCGTCTTCGATGATGACGATGCTGCCATCAGGTGCCAGCGTGGTTTCACACAGCAGCCGGTTTGTGGCGGTTCGCACAGCCGATCCCCTTTCAGCCACCGGATGTGGCAGCTCCAATTCCAAAGACAGATTGCGATCCGGGCGTTGGCGCAGACAGCGGTCCCACGATGAAAGGTCGTCAGCGGCAGTGCTACACGGTGCGCGACGGGGCAACGGTGCTGTCGCACGTATGGTTCCGCCAGCGCTGCGACATGCCCGGCCTACCGGCCGCGCGCAGGGTAGGGCTGACCCTGTATACCCGGCGGCAGTCCGATCGTCAGTGAACTAATTCCTACGACCCTGAGTAATCCCCCACCAGCAACCACCACCCCGGCCTCCCGATTGGTAGCCAGAATCGAGAACAGCAAACAGCGCCGGAATTGATACACGAGACCGCACCACGCGCGGCATGCTACGAAACAATGCGTCCCCCTTGCGAAAGCCCGCCCCAAGCCCCCCGGCCCGATCGGCTCTCAAACTGACAGTCACGAGAATTCCACGAACCAACCGACTCGTCAACTCATAGCGATGCGTAGCTGTCAACACATCCACTCAACTTTGAGCTAATGTACATACATCGGGTCCGCCGTCTGCGGCGTCACCGGCTTAGGAGCCAACCCAGATGCCGCACCCCCGGGCGGTCATCACCAAGCGCTTGCGGACCACGCATCAGGCGGCTCTCCCGCTGCGCGGGCGGCCTGTAAGTCTCTGTACCTCAACCGTATCCAGGGGATGGCATGGCCGCTAGGAAACGCCATAGAGCATCGGTGGACGCTGACGCGTTCATCGAACGATTCGATGCTGATGATGGCGACCACAACCGCAGGGACCCAATCATCCTGCCGGCCGACGAATCACTGCGGCGCCAGCCATGGCGTTCGCGATGGGCGATTTCACACGCAGCAGCTTCACCGGCTACCTCTCACGGCCGGAGATGGCACGTCACCGTCATGTGGATGTTCCGGGTAGTCGACACGGCATTCATTGCAGCGGTGGCGTACTTGTGCTGGACATTGGTGTGGTGCGGCGGCCCGTTCGAACGCATGGGATGGCCGGTGTTTGCGATGTTTGGCGGAATGGTGCTCGTGCCGATCGGCTGGGTCTACTTCTTCATCTGCTCGGCTCGCCGGCCGATCATGGCACCGCTTCTGACCATCGCTGCCGTGGTTGGTCTTTCGGCCCTGTCCATTGCGACTGGTGTCGTGCAGAAAGTGCGGTGGGCTCAGGCCCGCCCAGCCGTGCTGGTCATCGCCGCACATCCGCCCGCACGCGGCCAGACGCAGCATCTGCGGCTCGGCACCTACTCGGCGAGCGTGTCCGGACTCCTGGACGGGACAGTGCTTGTCGCATTCCATCCCAGCTGGGATGGGCTGCTGTATGTGCCGGAAGGGATCCCCGAACCCGACCGCCACAGAAGCGGTATCGGCCCCGAAATGATGCCACGGTGGTGGTACTACGACACCGACTAGGAAGTACCAATCGCGAACATGAACCAACATGGCGCCGAGACCGCTACAGTACTGGGTTTTTCGAGACGAAGCGGCGAACTGCTCACCGCCACAAAGAATCTCGAACCCGATTCGTCAGCTGGCTGCTATTCACCGGCATGGGCGGCACCAATCGTGGTCGACACGCGCAACCGCACTACCAGGAGAGAATTGAGGGTATGGCAGCACTGAAGCAGCCGAGCATTGGACCGGTGTGGAAATCGTTCGTCGACCACGTACAGAGAGCGATCGTTGACTACGGTCACTGCCTGGATGTGGAGATCATCGGGATGGACGGCGTCGAAGGGCTGGAAAGACTACAGTCTCAGGCCGGCATGGTGGCGTTCGCGGACCGCCATTGGACTGAGGTGATGGCCTGGACGCACGACCCGGACCCCGCAACAGTCGCCGCGCTGCTGAACCACGTTGGTGTGCGCTGGTGGTTCGAACCGATCCAGCACGAGCATCTGGTCATTCAACCTGAGCACTCCCCTCGACTCGGAGGCGGATGGTGGATGGAGCCCGGCGGCTATCCCACGATCTCTCAGGCGTTCGGCGGCGACATGCAGATCGTGCGGCACTACTGCGCCGACGAGCACTCGGATAACAAACCCATTGCGGTACAGCGGCTTCCGTCCCAATACCGCGGCGACCGACGGTTCACGATTGCCGGCCCCGAGGACTGGGCCACTCTGGTCGACCGCTACCCCGCCCAGCGCCGCGTCTTCCGTAGCCACGAGTTTCAGCAGTTCGACGAGCTATGGGTACCACATTGGCAGTCGGCAGCCGCCGATATCGACCTGGTCACCCTCAGTGTCGGCGGATTCGCCTACACCGCGTACCTGCCACTGGTTACGTCCGCTGGCCGCAACACCATGCTGTGCGGATGGAATCCCGGCGAATCGATCGTCCTAAACCCGTGGTGGCAACAATGAACACCCACTACCGGATGTGGTCGGCGCGCAACCCCCTGTTGTGCCCTGTGTGCCAGATCACCATCAGGCGGCGTTCGGTTGTGTGCTGATCCGTCGACTACATCTTGCGGGACAGTTCGTCTGAGCCCATCTGATTTCGTGAACCACGGGGGTCGGTCGTGAACGCTGAACTCCATCTACCCAGAGTGGTTCCACGGCAGCACCGGCTGTCCGAATGCCGACGAGCGGCGGTGGCCAGCGAGGTGTCCTCATCAGGATGAAAAGTGCTGAGGGGTTGGGCATAACGAGGGAAGGTGGCAGCTGGTGAACGCTCAGGGGCGTGTTCTTGGGGTGTTGTGTGGCGTGGTTGTCGCCACGCTCATTGTGGGGTGTTCGTCGTCGCACCCACAGTCGTCCGTAGCGTCGGGCTCCGCAGCCGCTTCACCGACATCGTCGTCCGCGGTCGTGAACGCGGCACGATGCACGACGGCTGATGTCCCCCTGACCACCCTGGGGCCGAAGACCGCCGAAGAACCGACATTGGAGCTTCCGACGCCGGCAGGGTGGGAGCATTCGGCGTCGACGATGGGCTCACCGATGATCCGTGGAATCGTCGTCAACAAGGGGCTGCGAGCCAACGACTTCACCCCAAATGCGGTAGTGACTCTCGAAGACCTCACCGGCAAGGTCGCCGACGCCCAGCAGGGCATCGAGGCCGAGGTCGTCGGCGCACAGCAGGCCGGCATCGCCGTCACCAGCCGCACGCCGGGAACGGTGTGCGGACACCCGAGCGCAACGATCACCTACACGTTGAAAGGTCACTCAGTGACCGCGCTCGTCGTCGCCGCGGCGGACGGGCAAAAGGTCTGGGCGGCAACGCTGACCGTGCAAACCGCAGAACCGGACAATCCTGCGTACATCGCCGACAAGCAGAAGATCATCAACAACTTTCAGTTCGTCGTCCCTAGTCACGGGACGACGCAGTAGGACCGTGACGGCCGAGAAGTCCCTTGCGTCAAGCATTGCGTCGGTCAACCGAGGGCTCGGCCGTGATCGGTTCATCAGCTGCCCGGCCGGGGTTGAGCTGACCAAGACACGCCGACTCGCGCATCAGCCGCGAGCGCTCTCGCAGTTCGCGAAACGGCGCAGAAACTCATGACTCGCATCGGCGAGGGCGGAACTCGACCCGGTCCCCGAACCATGACGCTGTCCGAGGCGAAGTTGGTCAACGCGTTTCTCGCGTTCGACTTCCCCGGTGTGGAGCAGTTGCGCGCGCAGGCCCGCTCATTGTTGGTGACCTCGGGCTGTGATTGCGGTTGCGGCACTTTAAATCTGCACCCGGTCGGAGACGATCTACCGGTGTCGGATGCGGCTCGTCCCGTCGAAATCACCGGTGACATTTTCGACGGCAACGGCAACGCTATCGGCGGAGTGTTGCTTTGCCCGTTCGACGGCCTGCTGGCGATCCTAGAGGTCTACTACTGGGTCCAGCCCCGCCGGGGTTACCGGCACTGGACGCGATCGAGTGGCATCGCACCCGTGTGGCGTCGAATCGACCGCGTACACGCGCAGAGTACGCGAAGCGTGCACTGAAAGTCTCTGGTAGGCAATGCTTCTGATGATCGCTGCCGCCCGCCAACGCAAACAAACCGAAGCGCACATGAGTACTCGACTTGTTTCGATTGCCAATACAATCTCAATACGCCGAGAAAAGTCGGTCCATGTCGTTTAGATGCACACTCCCTTGTCGTTGTGCTTTACGAGCAAGCCGTCGACCCAGACCTCACAGCGCAGGCTCGGGTTCCACCACACTTGCCTGACCGAGACGTAGGCATACCTATCTGGTTCGCCCAGCGGTACGGTTTCGGTCCAGGGCGCCTCGGGGCTGACCCATACGTGGTCATACTTGGCGCCACTGGAGTTTTCCGATGGAGCCTGCGCTCGGTAGTGGATTTCGAGTTCGCCTGGGCCGCCAGCGGTTACAACGTAACGGACCGAATGATCCGCACGAACCGGGGCAATCGATAGGCCCGCAGGGAATACCAAAAAGACGATCGGTAGCAGTGTGATCACGAAGCGAGCCACCAGCTTCCTTTCGCGATGTCGACGCTGCCGGCCGAGTCCAGCCCGGCACTCGCATTCCAGCGCCGCGCCGACAGCCGCCGAACCAGTCAGCAAATACTTGTACCAGATGGAGCATATCTGGCAGGATGGGCAGATGGCAACGACGCTCGAAGAATCTAGTGCTGAAACCGACACCACCATGGACGAGTCGGTCCAACCGTCGACAACCAGCTCGGCGCGCGAGGCGTCGGAACCGGTCGCCGACACATCACCCAGTAAGCAAATGCGTTCTGCACTTCGCTGGACTACCCCAGTCGCGTCGGCTCTACTGGGTGCTTCGTTGGTTGGCAACGTAATCGCAGGCTGGCATTGGCATTCCGAATCAAGGTCCGCGCACCAGGCACGGGCAAACCTGTCGGACGCCCGCGAAGCAGCCGACGCCCGCAAACACGCCGAGCAGGTCAGTATCGATTACGCCAAAGGCGCCGCGGACATGGACTACAAGGATCTGCCCGCATGGTCGAATCGGTTGACCGCCAACACCACTCCGGCACTCAAGAAGAAGCTGACCGAAGCAGCGACGTCGATGGAGCAAATTATCGTGCCGTTGCAGTGGGTTTCGACGCCGACCCCGATCGCCGCCGCGGTGAGGTCCGAGCACGACGGGGTCTTTGTGGTGAACTGTTTCGTCAGCGTAGTGACCAAAAATATCCAGGCCCCCAACGGAATTCAGTCCACCGCGACCTACACCGTAACGCTCAACAAGAATGACAACTGGGTCATCACCGATGTAGGCGGTGTGGATTCGGCGACCAAGCTGGGAAACTAGCGGTCACTGTCCGCCCACGACGTGCACGGTGAACGCCCCCGGTGTGTCCAGACCTGACATGGTCGCGTCCAGCAGTCGGCTGGTGTCGATCGTCGTCATGGCTGCCGCTGTGGCTTGCAAGGGCGGCAACAACGGTTCGGTGAGGTTGTAGAGGTTGATACCAATCTGATCCTCAAACGCCAAAAGCCGCTGTAATACCGGTACAGCACCCCTTCGGATGTCATCGGGGTACGTGCCGCCAGACTCATAGCACAACGCGACGGCATGTTCGACCAGCTGTTGGAATCCCGCCTCGACGTTGTCGAAGGCCCGCGGCATTTCGGTTAGCGCCGGTGCCACCGCGGCTTGCTTTCCGAGCAAGAACTGAAGCTGCGTGAGGATGCCGCGTAACTGGTCCTTGTTCTGCGTGACCGCCTGGTTGAGCCGGGTGCTCGCCGCGGTCAGGGCCGGGACCGAAGCGGTATCGGAGTATGCGATACCGAGTTCGTCGATGATGCGGTTGAACCGCTGCGGATCGAGATCGTGCAAAAGGCGCGTCACAGCGACGGCCATGTCGCCGATGGTTCCGGGCACGGTGCTCTCGTCGGCAGTGATGCGCTGGTTGTCCTCGATTGTCGGCCCGCCGTCACGGTTGGGTTTGATCGACAAATAGGTCTCCCCCAGCGCCGAGAGATTCTCGACGCGGAAGGCACTGTCGAGCGGCAGGTGCACGGTGTTCGGGTACCAGAAGTCGATCGATACGTTGTGCGCATCGGGGTGGATGGTCGAGACTTCGCCGATGGGGACACCGCGCAGCAGTACTGGTGAGCGGGCCACCAAGCCGCCGGCGTCGCGAGCTATCAAGGTGACGTGATGGCGGTTGTCTGCGGAGGCAAACCACGGCACCCCTTGCGCGCCGATCGCGACGAGGGAGGCCGCGGTCAGCGTCAGTAATGCGCTGACCGACAACAGGTTCCGGATCATCGGGTGGCCCCTAGATTGCGCAGCACGCGTTGAGCGTCCGCGGTGTGGTCCACGCCGTCAGGGCTGGCCACGTTGGTGATGTCGATTCTGGGCGCAGAGAGGAAGGGCAGCATGGCGGTGCTCGCGAATTGGTCTAATTGCCAGCCGAATCCGATGGGGTGTGGCCCACCGGTGACGCCGACTTGTTCCATCGCAGTGGCGGCTGAGTCCATGACCGGGATCAGCCAGTAGCCCTGAGTGAAGATCGAGCCGACGGACGGCAGCAGGACCCCGATATAGCTGGCGGTGGACATCAGGTTGTCCCAGTAGGTTTGGCTGTCATCGGATACGAGATCTTGCAGGTAGTCGGTCCGGTCATGCAGGGTGCTGGCGATGTGGCTGAGGTTGTCCAGGGCTTCCTCTACTGCTGCGTGGTGAGCGGCTAGGCTGCGGATATCCGAAGCGAGAACCGATGCGACACGGCGAGTCTCGCCGTCCGAGGGCGGCAAAGCGACGTTGATCCGGCGCAGTGCGCCCTGGAGCCGCTGGAGCGATCCGGTGCCGAGAAACGCCGACAGGGTGGTCATCATGTCTTCAATCGACGTGGGCGGTCGGGTCCGGCTGACTGGGATGCGATCGCCGTCGCGAAGCGACGCTGTGTCCTGGCCACCGGCGGCCCTGGTGAGGCGGATGTAGGAGTCGCCCAGCACCGTGTCCTGCACGATCGCGGCGGTCGCATTTGCGGGGATTTTTGCCGCGGATTCCACACTGGTGCGCACGGCGACCGCATCATGGTCCAGCGATACGCTGTCGACCGAGCCGACGCTGTCACCTTCGTAGGCAACCTTGGCCCCGGCGGGAAGATTGAGCGCACTGGTGAACTCGATGGTCACCGTATATTTGCCCGTCCTACTGATATCCGGCGGTCGAATGTTCACCGGGTTGACTGCACAGCCGGTTGCCGCGGTGATCGTCAGTGTTGCCGCGGCCAAGCGGCATATCGGGTGATTGGTCATGGGTGTTGCACGCCTCCGTTGAGTACGAGCTGCAGTACGTCGACCGAGGTGATGCCGTCGGGAACGCCGTAGAAGAATCCGCAGTGGTCTTTTCGATCTGGGTCGAGATCGGTCTGCGAGCACACCGCGCCGTTATCGGCGGCGCCGGCAGCCACGCGGGGCGACATGACGGGCACGGTCCGGCCGCGCAGCCGCGCCCAGAATGAGCGCACCCCGTCGAGGATGTTGGGCAGAGTGCCGGCGTATGTGACGAACACGCCCGTGTGTTCGGACAGAATCCGGACGGTCGCTGCCGCGGTGTCGAGAGTGTTCCACACGATGTCGTGGTAGTGGGTGCCCGCGTCGAGCAGCAGCCGGACCAGGGCGCCCAGCGTCGGCCCGAATATCCGTGCGGCCGGGCTCAGAACTCCCGAGCCCAGCTCGTCGAGGACCCTGGGCAGGGTACGCATCGTCACTTCTAGGGTGTCCCAGTTCGTCACATTTGCTTGCAGGGCTGTGGCGAGATCCTTGAGCAACGTGCCGTCGTCGATCGCGCCTGGATCGTTGGCCGTTGCCGCGAGGTTGGCGAACGTATCGCGCATGGTCGTCCCGTTTCCGGCAAGCTGGTCGGACAGGGCGGCCAGCAGGCGGTTCAGCGCGTCACCGTGGCCGCCGGCGGTCACTTCGCCCACCAATGCACTTGTGGCCGCGGCCGTTTCAGAGATGCTCTTAGCGGTGGCCGTGCGCTCCGGTGGTATGCAGTTTCCGGGCGTGAGCATAGTGCTCACGGTCGAGCCTCCATTGAGTTCGAGGCTGCGATCGGCCAGGATTGTCGGAGTCCGGGTTACGGCGGTGACGTCCGCCGGCACAGTGACGTCCCGTTGAAGCGAAAACCTGACCTTCACAACGGTGTTGGTTGGTTCGATCCGTTCAACGACGCCGATCGGTACGCCCATGCGGGTGACCGAATTGCCTTGGTAGAGGCCGATGGAGTCGGCCATGATGGCGCAGTACCCGCCGGTGGAGCTGGCGACCTGGCTGTGGATGGCGGCGCAGCCTGACGCGACTGTAGTCACCGCCAAGGATGCCGCCACGGCCCGAACACCGTTGAGGGTCAGCATGTGCGGCCGGGGATCGGGACGCACATATCGGTGGCAACGAGGGGTTTCTCGGGCACTGGAGCGGGTGTGGCGCCTGGGGGAAGGATGAGATTTCGCACCGTGGTCGTGAAATTGCCGAGGTTCCAGATGATCCGGGGCACATCGGTGTTGATGAGGTTCAGGCTGTTGTTGATGCGCTGCAGCAGGTCCAGAGCCCATTCGCGGTGGCTGTCGTAGAAATCGAGCGCCACAGAAAGACGGTCGAACATCTTCGCCAGTCCGGTAATCGCTTGCGAGAAGCCAATTTTAAAGTTGTCCAGCGTTGCGACGAGGACGGCGGTCTTGTTGAGCAGGCTGGTGAGCACGTCACGATTGAGGACGGCGGTGTGCATTATCTCCCGCGCTGCGTCGAGCGCAGTGCGCACCTGTTGTTGTTGGCTGCTCACGACCTGGGTGATGGTGTGCATGCTGGCGGTGATGGTCGTGATGGCGGTGGGATTGTTTTCCAGGCCCGTGGCGAGTTGGTCGAGGCTGGCCACCAGCGGGCTGGGGTCGACTTGACGGAGTTTGTTTGCACTGTCGGCGAGCAGTGATGGCAGTTGGTAAGGAGGGTGCGTCCGCGCAGTTGGGATGGTGGCCCCCGCCAACTGTGTGGGGCCTGCGGAGACGAGATTGACGTAGTACCCCCCGGCGGCGGTGAGCATGCGTACATCGATCGACGACTGATTTCCGATATAGATGCTGTCGTCGATGCTGACTGTGACGTGTACGGAATTTCTGTCGACATGGACGCCTTCGACCTGACCGGCATGCAGGCCTGCCACCCGGACTTCAACGCCCGGCTTGATCGCCGCGGCATCGCTGATATCGAACTCCACGGCGCGGTGGCCCGGTGGCTGCAGGTAGGCGATTCCCGCTCCCAAGGCGAGCACAGCCATCACTGTGATCACCGAGGCTCCCACCGCCCAGTGACTCTTTTGCGAACGGCCGGATCCTCGGCGCCGGCGTAGCCGTAACCGCGCACGCGCGCGAACGATCAGCGGTTGCACAACGTCACCTGCTGTCCGGCGAGGAGGACCTTGACCGTTGGTGGAACGACCAGCGTCCCGTTGGTGCAGTGCAAGTCGGTCCGTGGATCTTTCATGAACGGCTGCACGCCGTTGTAGAAGCCGGGTAGGCGCTCAAAGAACTCAGGCACACGGTAGAGGTTGGCGCGCAGCACATCGAGTTTCGCGTTCACGTCGGTGCCTTCACGCAAGCCAACCACCCACAGCAGCCGATTGACCGCGGCAGTGAAATTGGGTCCGTACTGGGCGCTCAAGCCGAATTGTTCACGCACCTTCAGCGTCTCTGCCACCACGTGGTCTAGCAGTGCCGTGATGTGCATCACGCGGCCCGAATTGCCTTGCACCCGTGCGGCAAAAGTCGAGATGTTGTCGATCAGCGTGCTGATGGTCCGCTGCCTGTCAGCCGCGCGGCCGGCGATCACTTGGATGCTGTTGAGCAGGTCGGATGCTCCGGCGCCGTCCCCTTCGAGGAACACCGACAGTTTCTCGGTGAGATCGTTGATGTCTGACGGTTCAACGGTTTTGAGTACCGGCGCCAGGCCGGAGAAGATAGCAGTGATGTCGAATGAGCCACTGGTCTGAGTCAGCGGCACGTCGGAAATCGGTCGCGGGTTCGATGTGGGGTCGTCGCGGATATCGATGTAGCGCGAACCGGTGAGATTCTGGAATTTCACGCTCAAGTGCGCGGCGGTGGTCAGCTTCACCGTGCGTGCCAGGCTCAGGCCGACATCGGCGACGTTGGTGTCACCGGCGCGGCGAATCTGTACGGAGGTGACTTTGCCTACCTGTACGCCCTGTCGTCGGACGTCCGCGCCGGTCCGCACCCCTGAAGCGTCGGCGAACAGCGCGTGGCAGTCATAGGTGGTACCGGCGACGGGATTGCGGAGCCCGTTGACGATGAGGACGTACGCCACTGCGGTACATGCCACGGCGGCCACCAGGCTCACGACGGGGCGGCTCATTACCGCTCCCCCGGGTGGTCGAGGTCCGAAAGCGGCGGTAGTGCCGATTCCACCACCGGCAAGGGTTCCAACAGCACACGCAGTTTGAGCGACTGCGCGCCGGGCGGCCCGCTGTAGGTGTCCTGCAGGCCGGCCAGGATCTTGTCCAGTCGCAGTCCGCCGCGAGAGCGCTGAATGATGGTGCTCACCGCGTCGAGGAACGAGCGGGCGATCTCGGTCGCCGGCGTGAGGTCGGCGGTGTGTTTGCCGAGAACCTGTCCCAGCAGGCCAAACACGCCCGTGCTCACCAAATCCAAGGTCTGTCGCGCGGTGTCGATGTCGTTGCTGAGGTGCGCGTTGCCCTTGAGGTTGCGCAGGTTGTGGGTGGCGGTCAGTGTGCTGTCGATCAATTGCGGCAAGGGTTGCAATGCAGCATTCGCCTGCTCGACCAAGGCGGCCGAGTCGCTTTGTTGGGTTTCGGCGATTTGGTTGGCCAGGATGAAACCGGTTTCCAGTAGGGGCGTTAAGGCTCCTACGTAGTCGGCGCTGTCTTTGATGAGGTTCACCATTTTCTCGGTTACCACGCCGTTGACGACAGTGACGGCGCCGTTGAGCAGTTGTGACATGGTGGCGTTGGTCTCGGGGTTGCGCTCGATGAAGAGCCCGTCGGCGAGGGGCTTTCCCGAGTCATGGGGTATCAGATTCATCGCCGACAGGCCGAAGCTGTTTTGGGGTCGGAAGTCGTACCCCACTGCGTCGGTGAGCCCATGTATGGCGGTGCTGTCGAGCCTCAGTTGCATATTCATCGACCCGTTGTTCCGGGTGATCGCGGTGACGGTACCGACGGTGACTCCTCGCAGCAGCACGTTAGAGCGCTCGTCGATTCCCTGTCCGATGCTTGCCGTAGAGACTGTGATGTCGATGGAGTTGGCCGGTCGGTGGTGCGGCCAAGCCTCAGCGATGCAGATGGTGAGCGCGGTCGCAGCCAGCGCACCAGCCCCAATCCGCACCAACACGCGCCGCTGCTGTTGTTCTGTGCCGCGCAACATTTCAGACATGACTCATCCTCGGAACACATAAGTGGGGAACAATCCCCAGACGAGTACGGTCAGAACCAAGTCCAACGCGACGATGGTCACCAAGCTGGCGCGTATCGCGCGGCCACTCGACACACCGACCCCAGCCGGACCCCCGGTGGTGAAAAAGCCGTAGTAGCAATGAATGATCGTCACCGCCGCGCAGAAGATGAGCGCTTTACAGGTGGAGTAAACGATGCCGAATGGGTCCAGGAATTGCACGAAATAGTGGTTGTACGTCCCTGCGGACTGGGTGTGGACCACTGTGACAAGGGTGCGGCTCACGATAAAGCTCAATAGCAGCGTGGCCAGATAAGCTGGTGCGACACAGAGGATTCCAGCGATCAACCGGGTGCCGACCACAAATGGAATCGAGCGAATGCCCAGGGACTCGATCGCATCGATTTCTTCGGACACCCGCATGGCACCCACCTCTGCCGTCATGCGGCAGCCGGCTTGAGCCGCGAACGCGACACCGGCGGCGATCGGCCCCATTTCGCGAACGTTGGCCAGGCCGCCGACCACGCCGGTGAGGGCGCCGAAACCGACCAGGTCCAGGGCGGCGAACGCCTCGATGGACACCATCGTCCCGATACCGAATCCCAACAGCATCATGGTGGCCACCACGCCGCCATCGACGATGAGCGCACCGCGGCCCCACGCCAAGTTGTTGAGGATCTTGAATGTCTGCCGTGGGTAATGCCGGATGGTGGCCGGCAGCAGCCACAGCGTGAGGCTGACGAAGACGATTGCGCGGCCGCACTGCAGCAGCAGTTCGGTGATCGGCAGGACCACCAGACGTTCGATCAGAACCGTGACGCGCGAAAAGGGAAGATAGCGGGCAATTCTGGCGTTCACGCGAACTGCTCCGGGAAGAACATCGTTTGCAGTTGCGTCAGGACGAGGTCCACGAAAACGATCATCACGACGCTGAGCACGACCGAAGCGTTCACCGCATCGGCCACGCCGCGTGGTCCGCCTGCGGCCTTCAGCCCGCGAAGGCACCCGATGATTGCTACCAAGGCTCCGCCGATCATCGTTTTCACCAGTGCGAAATAGAGATCGGTCATGCTCGCGAAAGAACCGAACGACGCCCAAAAGCTGCCCGGGCTCACGTTGCTCACCTCGACGGCGATCACGAACGCTGAGCCGACACCGACGATGATGATCGTCGCCAGCACCATCGGTGAAATGGTCACCATTGCCAGCAACCGCGGTGCCACCAGGCGCTGTACCGGGTCGACACCCATAACCCGCATTGCGTCGATCTCTTCGCGGATGGCCCGTGTCCCCAAGTCGGAGGCGATCGCCGCGGACGCCGCACCGCCCATGAGCAGAGAGGCGGCCATGGGTGCGCCCTGGCGGACAATGCCCATTCCCGTAGCCGCACCCATCAGTGACGTTGCTCCGATGTCGTGGAGTATGCCGCCGGCCTGCACACTCATCAGGGCGCCGAACGGTATTGCCATCAGAATGGCCGGAAACGCGGTGACAGTGAACAGGAGCCAGGCCTGTTCAGCGAATTCGCGGACCGGCAGGCGCCCGGTCACCAGATCGACGGCGAGGTAGCGCAGCGCCGCGAGGGTCATCGACACCGCTCGCCCCACGGTTGCCGGACCATCCATGAACGTACGGGTGAATACTGCGCGCAGCCCGACTACACCTGCGTTGACACTGCTCACCCGATGCTCCAGCGGGCACCCGGGATTCGCGACGGCTCGAAGGCTGCGACAGTCACGCGGTGCCCTCCGGCCCTCTGCGGCAAGCGTTGAGCCTGTCTGCGGGATGTGCCGTTCTGTGGCCCAAACACGGCTGCTGGCAAACCACCGGCATGACTGACTGACATAAGCGAGCATGCTCTCACATATTGGCTCCAGTTGGTACAAAATCTTTCGCCGTTTCGAAACATGGCTGAAGATTGACGCATTTCCCGGCCATCACAGCGAGAGGCGTCCACGGTCGCGCAGCCGGGCCAACGACAGCCGCCATCGATTGAATGCGCCGCCAATCCGCGTCGCCGGCGTCGCCCACGCGCCCCGCCAAAGAAGACGTACCCCAGCCACCCGCAACGACAGGGCATCAATGGAAGCAGTTGGGGTACAACAGTTTACCGCCACACTCGGTGAACCCCGGCCGAAGCGGCCGATATCAGCACAGAACACGAATGGCACCAGACAGGGCGCGCCAAGCAATACTTGACCCAGCCGGTACCACTAATTTATGGTGCGAACGGGTGGCTGCACAGGCAGCAAGACCCGGTCTCCAACAGATGGGCGTGGGCGATGACGGCAGCAGCAACCGACGTCGACGGTCCCCAGCGAGAGCCGGACCGGCTCGAATGGGAGTACTACTACCGCGATGGAATGAACCTGCGAGCCGCTCCCCGGCGCGCGTCGGCGCCCTCTTGGCGCCATTTACGGCAAACGTTGTACCGGGACTGGCTCGACGTCGGCGACAGCTGGCATGACACCGTACAAACCCGGCTGCTCGACGATCATCGCTGGCAGGGCGATCAACTCATGGACGGCGTCGTCGAGATGTTCGACCGCGTAGGTCCAGCCCGCGGGCGTGAGTTGTTCGAGCAGGCACTCATCGCAGATGGCCCAGGAACCGGCGAGCTGCCAGACGAACTCCGCGCACTCGTGGCTCAGATCCACCACATGCCGACGTGGCATGACCCTGCCCGCATCGAGCGCGGCCGCCGCATCCTCAATGACGTGTCAGTCGCCGGCAAGCTCGGCGCCGGCGTTTTCGGGATCTTTGCCACCGCGATCTCGCAGGACGTCTCGGCCGCCACCGGCGCTACCGGCCGGATCGTGCGCGAGCCGATCCGCCGCGCCGTCGAGTCGCACGAGTTCTTCGAAAAGATCACTTATCGCGGCGCACTGGTGCCCGGTTCAGAGGCGGTCCGGATGATCGTGCGCGTACGCCTCATGCACGCGCTGGTACGCCGCGGCCTCCGACGGCAGTGGGGCGACGACAATTTCAGAACGCACGGCATGCCGATCTCCAACACTCGGTTGGCGGAAGGCTCGGGGTGGTTTGCCTCAATGCCGCTGTTGGTCGATCACGTTCTCGGCCGCCGCCGCCCTATGCGGGACCACGATGACGTCGCGTTGTATTGGGGCTACATTCTGTACCTGTTCGGCGTCGAGGAACGGCTCATCCCGCTCAACGGCTACGACTCGCTGACTCTGGCAAACCACATCTTCTGCGATGCAGGCGAGGCCTCGCCGTGGCGCGCCGAGCTGGTCGAAGGTCTGCTCCATCCGGTGCAAGCACAGGTCCCCGCCATCGCGCGGCCGGCCATAGTCGCCATCATCTTGGGCGCCGCCGCCGCGGTCATGGGCGTGGACACGGTGCAGGCGGCTCTGGCAGGCACCCGCTACGAGCAGGCCAACCTACGGCAGTGCCGGCGGTGGTATTTCGCATTCGCGCGTCCGTCGATCGCTGCCGCCATCGCGTGTGATCACGTTCCCGCACTGAGCAGATGGCGCTCTCGGCGAACCGCGCGCGGCGACTACGTGTTGACAACCCTCGGGCCCGCGATCCGCAGCCTTGGTCGGCGCCATGGCGTCACCGACGTCCCATTCATCCACCACGACGACAGCATTTCCGGAACGTCTTTTGGGCGTCGGCCAAGAAAGGCTCCCTAAGCCATGTCTTCTGAAGAGCATTGGTTCAACAGGCTGTACTTGTTCATCGACGGCCGATGGATGCCGGCGAAAAGCGGCGACATACGGGTCTCACGGGAAGCTGCCACCGAACTGGCGATCGGGCAGGCGGCTATCGGCGGGATCGCAGATATCGATGCGGCCGTGACTTCCGCACGTGCGGCATTCGATGAAGGATCGTGGGCGTCGTCGCGTGCCCAGGAGCGCGCCGCGGTCATGCGACGAATGGCCGATCAATTGCGCCGCACCGCAGCCACCGCTGTCGAATTGGTCTCGCGACAAAACGGTATGCCGCGACATGTTTCATCAGTTTTCAACGGCGAAGCACCGGCCGGGCTGCTCGACATGTACGCCGACATGATCGAAACCCACCCCACCGAATTCGAGGGAGGGAACGCCAACAGCATCATCCGATATGAGCCCGTCGGAGTCGTCGCGGCCATCACTCCATGGAACCTGCCGCTGTCGCTGGCCATGATGAAGATCGCACCCGCCCTGGCCGCCGGATGCACCATAGTGCTCAAGCCGTCACCTGAAACCGCCCTGGACTCTTACCTGTTCGCCGACGCGGCCATTGCCGCGGGGCTGCCACCGGGAGTACTCAATATCGTCGTCGGCGACCGGGATGCAGGCGCACACCTGGTGTCGCACCCAGGCATCGACAAGGTGGCGTTCACCGGCTCTACCGACGCAGGACGCGCGATCGCCGCCGAGTGCGGTCGACTCATACGCCGGGTCACCCTGGAGTTGGGCGGGAAATCAGCGGCCATCATCCTCGACGATGCCGACCTCGATCACTTCATCGGTAACCTCGGCAACACCACCTTCATGAACAACGGGCAGGTGTGCACCTCGCAGGCGCGCATCCTCGCACCGCGGTCCCGTTACGACGAGATCGTCGATGCCGTCGCCGGATATGTCCGCAGCATGACGGTCGGCAATCCACTTGACCCGGAGGTGACCTGCGGGCCGATGGTCAGCCGCCATCATCAACAGAAAGTGCTGGGCTACATCGAACACGGCAAGTCCAGTCGGGCGAGGCTGGTCGCCGGAGGCTCCGCCCACGACGGCCCCGGGTGGTTTGTCACGCCAACGCTGTTCGCCGACGTCGACAACTCCGACGTCATTGCCCGCGAAGAGATATTCGGGCCGGTGGCTGCCATCATCCCGTATACCTCTGAATCCGAGGCCATCGCCATCGCCAACGACAGCAATTACGGCCTCGGCGGGTCGGTGTGGACAGCCGACGAGGCGCACGGCCTAGACGTGGCTCACCAAATACGCACCGGCACAGTGGGTATCAACCACTATGCCTACGACCTCGGTGCACCCTTCGGCGGGATGAAAGACAGTGGCATCGGCCGCGAACTCGGCGTGCAAGGCCTGCACAACTACTTCGAAGTCAAGACGATCTACCGGCGTCCGGCCGACGCGAATTGAGCTGTTGCGCGGGTCTATTCCAAAAAGAACAGGAGCGACATGGCTGTCAAGGAAGTAACCGAGGCTACCGCGGGCGACTACCAGTACTACTACCGCCCAGGTCGAACCTTGCGGCCCATCCCTCCAGGAAAGGACGAGTTCTCCGACGAGTGGCTGTATCTGCGCAAGCTGCTGTTCGAGCCCTGGTTCAACGTCGAACGAGCCGTCACCGAAACGGACGCCACACGTCTTTTCGACGACCATCTTTGGCAGGGCGACGAACTCATGGATCCCATCGCCGAACTCTTCGTCGTGCAGGGCGCCGAAAAAACGCGGGCGCAGTTCGAGCAAGCACTGCTCGAAGGAGTCGAGGCAGTCGCCGATGCTCCCGATGCCCTGGTAAGGCTCTTCGACGAGGTGACGACGATCCCGGAGTGGTACAGCCAAAAGCGGGGCGAGCAGGGACGGCAACGTTTGCTCGGGTCCACCACCCCCGCATCACTGATGATGGCCTCTTTCGCCGTCTTCGACACGGTGCTCAACTCCGATGTGTCTGCCGCCACCGGTGCCACCGGGCGCTTCAAAACGGAGCCAACGAAACGATATGTGCAGACGGCGAAGTACTTCAGCGCGGTGCTGTTGGCCGACGCGGTCGGCCCGGGCACAGACGCATTCAGTACTGCGATGAGGGTGAGGCTCGTGCACGCATTGGCCCGGCGGGGACTGAAAGCCCGCTGGGGACAGGAACATTACGAACGGTTCGGCGATCCGATGCCAAACGCGGCCTTCTGCGGATTCATGGAATCAATGATGATCGCGGTGCTTGTTGATCATCGCTATGGCCGGCAGATCACCCGGGACGATCTCGATGACGTGTGGCATTTCCTGTCGTACTGGACCTGGCTGGCTGGGGTGTCGACCTATCTGCTGCCACGGTCATCGATGGAAGCCATGCGCAATCTGGATTATCTCCTGGCCCGCAACGGCCGGCCGTCGGAATGGCGGGCCGAGCTGTCCACAGCACTCGTCACAGGCATTCTCGGACGGCGCAACTGGCTGGGCGCCAACGTGGTGGCTTTCGTCTTCGCGGCCTCGGGTCGAGCGCTGATGGGGCCCGAGATGACAAAGCTGTTCTTCACCGACACACGTTGGGATGGTGCACCTTTCGAGGTTCCCGGACGGATTCTGACGGCATTGTGCGCGGTTGCCGCACGGGTTGCCTCAGTGCGCGATCGCGTACCGGGAGTCAACATCCTGCGGCGAGTCAATCGACTCAGCCCGCCGCACTACGTCATCACCGCGGGACAATGGGCATTCGAGTCAACCGCGCGGCGCGCCAGAATCTCCGCCGACTTCACCTACCACGACCACAGCACCTCGGGTAACGGCATCAAGCACCGCGAAGTGACCAACGACTCGGCCACACGCCTTGCGCAGCCATAGTTCTTCGCTTGCCTCACTGCGATCACCGGGCACCGCAGAAAAAGAACATGATGGCTGACAGCGTGGACACCCTCGTGGTCGGAGCGGGGCCGGCTGGTTCCGCAGCCGCCATCTGGGCTGCACGTGGCGGGCACACCGTCACCCTGGTGGATCGAGCACAGTTTCCGAGGGACAAGTGCTGCGGGGACGGCCTGACACCACGGGCCATCGCCGAACTCGACGCCCTCGGCGGCGGCGACTGGATACGAACACAGCGCTGTCAAACCGGCGTGGCACTAGCAATGTTCGGCCGAACATATGCGATGCCATGGCCTGGGGGTGCCTTTCCCGCATTGAGCGCGGTAGTCCCGCGCACGGTGCTCGATCACTGGCTGGTCCGTTGCGCCGTGGACTCCGGGGCCACAATGCTCAGCAAGGCCCGGGTTACCGACGTGATCCTGACTGACGGCAGAATTGCTGCGGTCGAGGTACAAGAAGGCAGCATTCGGCGTCGAATCGGTTGCCGCACAGTAATCGTCGCCGATGGCGCGGGATCGCCCGTCGGTAGCTTGTTGGGCCGACGCTGGCGGCGTGACAAGATGTATGCGGTGGCGGCGCGCTCGTATATGGAGTCACCGCTAGGTGACGGCGATGTTATGACCGTGACGTTTGGGGACGCCCTTACCGGCGCCCTGGTCACCGGATACGGGTGGCTTTTTCCCACTGGCGACGGGCTCGCCAACGTCGGCTACGGCCAGATCGTCACCGACAAGCTACCCCTTCCCGCCGCATCCCGTGCCATGCATGACCGCTTCATCGGCGAAATGCGGGACCGATGGCAGTTGCGCGGTGCACCGTTGAACTATGCGGCTGCTCCGCTATCGATCGGCGGCATGGTCACCGGCGTCGCCGGCCCCAACTGGATGTTGGTCGGGGACGCCGCGTGTGGCACCAACCCGGTGACCGGGGAAGGCATTGACTTCGCGCTGGAAAGCGGCCGCATGGCAGCCGAACTGCTCGGTGCCGTCGATGATTTCACTGCCGCATGGCCACGACGACTGACACGCGCTTACGGCCATTCACTGGCCGGCGAGCGGAAAATCACGCGGTTGATTTCTGAACACCCGAGACTGGCCGGCAGACTGGTTCCGCTGTTGATGTCCAGCGGGCGGCGAGGCCGATTTGTGCTGCGGACCGCGACCAATCTCATCGGGCAACACGATCGGGATGTGACCGCACGCATCCACGGCTCGGTCAACGCCATCGCACAGCGCAGCGAGCACCCCATGTTCCTATAGACGGCTACTGTTGGGGCCTCGGCGGTAGGCCCCGGTGACCTTCGCACTGGCGATGCAGCCTCGCCAGCGCGTCATCGACCGCTGCTACCTGAGCGGCGGCAGGCTGGTACTCGTTGGCAACGTCTTGCAGATCCGCCATGGCGTTCATCAGAGACCTGGTGTCAGTGCGAATATCTGGGCTGCCCCAGACATTCGGATACCAGAACGTCGCAGACGCCACCGTGTTGAGCTGGGGTATGACCTTCGTATAGAAGTCGTTCAGTCGGTCGGTGGCGAGCTGGTCGTTGCCAGTGCGCAAGGGTTCTGACACCACTGCAATGCGGGGCGCGTGGGTCTCCACCAGATCACACCAAGAATCGTAGGCGTGTGCTGCAGGGGAGCCGGCCACGAGCGCACCATAGACGCCGGTGGCCGACCAGGCCGCAGCCAGAAATATTCGTGAATTCACCATGGAGCCCACGTCATTCAACCATCTGGATTGGCGGAGATGGTCGGCTGTTGGCCACGTCGCGCAGTACGTGCTTCTGGATCTTGCCGGTGGCGTTCTTTGGCAGCTCGCCGAAAACGATTTCCTTCGGAGCCTTGAACCGTGCCAGCCTGCCACGGCAGAATTCGACGAGTTCCGCAGCCGTCAGCGAATCGCGACGACGGTCGACGAACGCGATCGGCACTTCGCCCCAGCGCACGTCAGCACGCGCCACCACGGCTGACTCGATCACATCGGGATGATCGTCGAGCACTCGCTCAACTTCCATCGAGGAAATGTTCTCACCGCCGGAAATGATGAAATCCTTTGCGCGGTCGCGTAATTCCAGATAACCATCGGGATGTACCACAGCGAGATCACCCGTCCGCAGCCAGCCATTCACGATAGCGGCATCGGTGGCCCCCTGGTCGAGGTAGTAGCCCAGCATCACAGTGTTTCCTCGAACGACGACCTCGCCAATTTCGCGGCCGTCGGCCTCGACCGGCGCTCCGTCCGGCCGGATCACCCGCGGCTGTTCAGAAACCAGATTGCCGATACCTTGGCGTGCACGCAGTGCACTGATCACGCTGTCGCTGAGCGCATTCCATTCCGGCTGCCACCAGTTGACGGCGATCGGCCCATATGTCTCGGTCATGCCGTAGAGATGGGTCACGTTCAGGCCCAGCGTCTCCATGCTGCGCAATATCGCCGGTGTCGGTGCTGCTCCCCCGGTGAAAACTGCAATCCCCCGCGGCAGCGGTTCCGCTGCGGGGTGCTCGGCGAGCATCGTCAGCACCGTGGGTGCTGCGCACAAATGTGTGATCCCCTCGCCGCGCAGCTGGTTCCAGATCGTCTCCGGGTCAACCGAGCGCACGCATACGTGCGTGGCACCGACGGCAGTCACCGCCCATGTGAAACACCAACCGTTGCAGTGGAACATCGGCAAGGTCCACAAATATCGTGTCTCCGGCGCCAGTCGAGCGTGGTAGGCCATGGCCAGCGCCTGAAGGTATGCGCCGCGATGGCTGTACATAACTCCTTTAGGCCAGCCAGTGGTCCCCGACGTGTAGTTGATTGCCAGCAGGCTCTGCTCGCCGTCGGCCAGTTCCCAGTCGCTGATATCGGCAGGTGTTGCGGCCCTCTGTGCAGTTGCATACGGCCCGGTCGGGCATTCGGCGTTGAGCACAGTGACGCTGCGGCCGACCGTGGCTTCCACTGCCAGCGCGTGATACTCGCTGGTTGCCACGAGCACCTTTGCGCCAGAATGGTCAAGGATCAGTCCTATCTCACCCGCGGACAGCCGGGTGTTCAGCGGCACCAGCACTGAGCCATGAACGGGCAGTGCATGGTGTAGTTCCAGCATGACGTGACTGTTGGAACACAGCGCGGCAAGCCGATCACCGCTGGACAGTCCCAATTCACTCAGCGCAGTCACAAGCTTGGCGACTCGGTTGGCCAACTGCGCGTATGTGAAACTCAGGGTGCCGTCCACGACTGCGGTTCGATTGGGGAAGACTGCCGCCGCGCGCGGCAGGAACGCCGCCACCGACAACCCTGTCGTCGAATGTAGCTGTGCCGGTAGCACGTTCACGTCCTTTCGCTTCTGAAATTGCACCGTGACCACGTATCGCGGGCCGACACCGCCTTCGCGCCTATTTCCAGGCAGCGTGATGGACCGGGCATCCGTACTTTTCGCCGTCGCACACTTCGCATGGGTCGCCGGAAACGATGCCGGTGGCGTCGCACTCTACGCAGACAGTTATCGCCCGGTCGCACTGCCGACAAGTTCCGGTGGGTGGGGTTGACACGTGGTGCTCCATTCAGGTTGTGGGACCGGTTTCGATGGTTGGATGCATCACTGCCGGCGCATGTGCCGTGACCGCGGGGTATTTGGCCTCGATGCTCGGCAACGGTTCGTACGGCTGGCCTTGAGCCGGCCGTGAGTCCGGCTGTCCTTTGTTCGGCCAGAACGACATTGCTCGCTCGGCTTGTGCGGTGATCGTCAGCGAGGGATTGACACCCGGGTTCGCGCTCACCGCAGACCCATCCGTCACATGCAGGCTTGGGTAACCCCAGACCCGGTGATAGGGGTCGATGACGCCCTCGGCCGGACTTTGCGATATGACGCAACCTCCGAGGTAGTGTGCGGTCAAGGTCACCCCCGTCAGATCGCTAACTGCGTTGCCGGCGTATCCCTCGAGTTTGGCGGCTGCTCGTTCGGTCACGTTGTTGGCCAAGGGGATCCAGGTCGGATTCGGCTCTCCTGCGCCTTGCTTGCTGGTGATATAACGCAGCGGTCCCCACCGTCGAAGGTATGTGGTGAGTGAGTTGTTGCGTTGTTGCATAGCCAACACGATGATCGATCGTTGAGCCCGCCGTCGAAAGCTGAAGAGCTGACGCATCGCCGCCGGGCGTTGCCGCACCTCACCAATCATGCTGCGCCACCGCGACTTCCCTTCACGCGCGGCGGAGAGCGGAACAAAGAGCGCACCGATCGCATTGAATCCCGGACCGAATCGGACGGGCTCGATATGTGTATCCGGCTCTGGGTAGAACGATGATGTGATGGCGATACCCGTCGACGTATCGTTGTCCGCCTCATACCGCGGCCTCGTCGCACAGAGGATCGACTCTGAATTCGTCCGAGTGATGTGCCCCAGCGCATCCGAAAGACCGGGTAAGTCTCCACGATCTTTGGCCCGGTGCAGCAGCCTTTGCGTGTTGTACGTGCCCGCGGCCACGATGACCTGGTCGGCAACGATGACACGACGATCGGCACGGACTGGTCCCCAAGACGCAGACCTGCGCGTGCTGAGCCGCCAGCCCGAGTCGCCCCGAGCAAGGCGCGTCACGGTGGTGCGGTCGATCACCACAGCACCTGCGCGCTCGGCGAGCCCCAGGTAGTTTTTGACCAGCGTGTTCTTGGCACCAACACGGCACCCCGTCATGCAGCAGCCACAGCCCGTGCACGCGGTCCGGGCAGGGCCCGAACCTCCGAAGAACGGATCCGTCGTCTTCTGTCCGGGTCGGCAACCGTTGTCCTCGTTACCGAAAAATACTCCGACCGGAGTAGGTGCAAACGTCTCGGTGGCACCCAGCTCGTCAGCGACTGCAGCCATCACCCGATCGCTGTACGTCCGGAGCGGATTGGTCACCACGCCCAGCATGCGTTCCGCCTGGTCATAGTGCGGCGCTAGTTCCTGCTCCCAGTCAGTGATGCCAACCCATTGAGGATCCCGGAAGAACGCACCCGGCGGCCGGTACAGAGTGTTCGCGTAGTTCAACGAGCCGCCTCCCACGCCTGCACCGGCGAGGACCCCCACGTTGCGCAGCAGGTGCACCCGATACAAACCAAACATCCCCAACCGGGGCATAAAGGCCAATTTGCCTAATTGCCAGGCAGATTGAGCGAAGTCCGCATCGGCGAATCGGCGGCCGGCTTCAATGACGCAGACCCGGTAGCCTTTCTCGGTCAATCGCAGGGCACTGACACTTCCGCCAAAGCCGGAGCCGATGATCGCAACATCGAATCGATCGGCCCGGGCGTTGAGCGGCCCCTCCGAGGCGCCCCGGTTGCCAGATGACTGTGTATAGGCCCCCCGCAACACCACCTGGGACGCTCCTATCCAGCAAAGACCGACGGGGAATCGCAACGCGTGCGTATCCCGGCAGCGTACAAAGATGTCCCACATGGGTCAACTATTCGTGCGGTTGCGGCGCCGAGGTTGCGCTAATGGGCCTGGGTCAACGGGCCGTGGCGCTCACGCGCTGATGCCGCGATTTGGCGGCTTACCCTCGAACCAACGGGCATCAGAGGACCGATGCGGCGTGCTCCTGGAACCGATCCATGCGACGTCGACGGTGGCCCGACACTCAGATGACAGGGGCGGACGACCTGGTGATCATCCCAATCATTCGCGGACTGTCCCGAGCAGATCCTTGAACGAACATTCACGCCGAGCACTCATGGGCACCAGCGGCATTGGGTCTTTCGAAACCGGATGGCCTTTGACCGCCGGCCGCCAGGCGTTACTGGGGCCCGACCGTACGCCATAGCGCGGCGGCACGCTCGTCGGCGCCGACGATGGATCGATTGAGCGCCATCAGATTCAGGACCGCGACGGCGGAGACGTCGGTGGCGGTCTCGACATCATCGCCCAATTCACCTGCGCTCCAGCGTTTTCCAAACTCAACCACAGCACCCTCAATCAGGGCAGCGACGATGGTGTCCCGCAGGGGAACCTGCGCCTTGTCGGGCGCAGGAGGGGAAATCAGTAGCCGGAACGCCGCAATGGCTTCGCGCCAACGATCGCGCAGACTCGGTTCCTCCAACGCAGCGAAGATCACCTGCCCGTGAGCGGGATTCTTGATCAGGAACGACAACGACGACCGGATCACCGTCCGCAGATTCTGTTCAGTGTTGCCGGCAGGATCGTGCCTCAACTTCTCAATGCCAGCATGCGTCATATCAGCGACGGCCGCGTCGAACATTGCAATGAGCAACGCTTCGCGAGAGTCAAAGCTCTCAGCGAAATAACGACGATGCACACCACTGTGTCGGCTCACTGCACGAATGGTGACCTCGTCCAACCCGCCCTCTGCGACGATCGAGAAGGCGGCGTCGAGAATCAGCTGCCGTCGCTGGCGGCTCCGCTCCGCTAGCGGTACACCGGCCCACCGGCTCCACGGATCCTCCACAGGCATGCGCTGATAGTACGGGGCGAGACCTCGCGCCCGTCACCATCCGGCTGACCGCCGTGAAGGATTCGATATCCCACGAAAGCGGCGGCGGCTGACCGTTGACGCTCGGGCCGGTCGACAACGGTGCCGATGTCCGAGTTTGCAGCACGGACAACACCGCGCAATCAAAGTTCGGCAAATGCAGGCGAATTAGTTGACCCGGGTGGTACCACAATTGTACGGTGACCATCACGCGGACGGCCCGTGCCCGCGATCGGAGGGATACGAGATGACCAAGGCTGTTGATTCGACGCATGCAGCGGATGCCGATACTGATGCTGACCTGCTGACCACTGCGCAGACCATCGGGAAGAATCACTACCCCGCCGGCATCCGGATCCCGGATCGCAGCAGCGACGACAGTCTTTCGCCTCGCGATCGGGCACAGTGCCCGGTTCCGCCGAATTCGTTGGTCTGGAAGTACCTCGGCGACTTGCGCATCCCCCTGTCCATGGGGCTCAGGATCGCGGTGATCGAGAACATGCACCCGCAACTGGGCCAAGGCGTGTCCGATCACTCCGTGCTATTCAGTGGCCAAGGAAACTTCCTCGAGCGCGGACGTCGGTCCGCGAAACCGATCCAAACGGTGGTGTACGGGGACCCGGAACAAGCACGCAAGGTCGGGATCCAGGTCCGCAATTTCCACAAGTCGATCAAGGGCGACATGCCCAACGGCCGCAAATACCATGCCATCAACGCCGAGACGTTCTACTGGGCCCACGCAACGTTCTTCGAGGCCATCTTCTGCGCCTCCGAACAGGGCGCGATGGCCAGGAAACTCACCCGAGCCGAGAAGGAACAAATCTTCGAAGAATCCAAAGAGTGGTTCTCGATGTACGGCGTCGACGACTCGGCGCAACCGGCCACTTATGACGAGTTCGAGCGCTATCTCGCCGACATCTTCCAGAACCAACTCGTGGCCAACGGCATGTCGGAAACCAGCACTACCCTGGCCGCACGCACCTTCAGCAACAAGAAGGTGACACGCGACATCGGACAAATCCAGGGTGTGCCCCAGTGGGTGGCGAATTACATCATCGGGCCTGCTCTGCCGTTGATAGGCGCCTATGTCCGGCTGACCACGCTAGGGTCGATGGGACCGCACCTGCGCGAACTCGGGAAGGCACGATGGTCCGAGCGCGATGAGCGGAACTATCGCCGCATCTGCACCACTTTTCGGGTACTGACCCGGTTTACCGACCGGTTTGTCCCCTACCGGCTGTACTACACGCCTGAGGCCGTTGCCGGATTCCGCCGCGCCGGCATTCACCCGCGTGACATCACACTGGAGTCGGCGCGCGCAGCCCTGGCCGCGCACCGCGCCGAATGGGCCCAACTTCCCGTTGACCGCAACAACGCATAGGCGCTCGAAATTTTGATGCTCGACGAAACAACCTGCGCACCCAGGCATCTGGCGAGACCGGTGCGCTGCGGCGCCGAAGTTGGCAGCAATGCGTCCGCGGTACTGTCCCGACAGTTCAGACCCGTACATGGAGGTAGGCAGTGACGGCTATCAACGGCGTTGCGCTCGACCAGCATTCGTTGCTGTGGCGCTGGGCAGGAGACATGCGCATCGCATTTGAAGGCGGTGCCGCTGGTCTGCTGCAGACGATGCACCCGGCGATCGGGTATGCGCTCATTGACCATTCCAACTTCTTCGAGGACCCAGTCGATCGCGTATTCCGTTCGCTACCTGGGATTCTCGGTACTGTCTACCGAGGCGATAGCGAGGCGCTGTCCACGGGCATCGACGTACGCGACTACCACCGCGATATCAAAGGCGATATGCCAGACGGTCGCCGCTATCACGCGCTGAGTCCGGAGACTTATTGGTGGGCGCACGCCACGTTCCAGCGCATGGTCGATCGTGTCGCAACATACTGGGACACCTATCCCCTAACGGACACCGAGTTTGAGCAGCTCTACCAGGAGGGCTGCCTCTGGTATCGCCGCTATGGCGTCAGCGACGCACCGATGCCCCCCGACCGGGCAGCGTTCGAAGCTGACATCGAGCGGTACTGCACCGACGTACTGGAGCCCAACCCGGCGTCGGACTACCTGATCGCCTTCATCAAACGCAGCGCCATCCCCGATATGAGCGCCTCGCCCTTTTTCCCGACGCCACCCGGTCTCGGCCCGGTAACCGACCGACTGCTGCCGCTACGCGCGACACGTACTGCGCTCGCTCCACCGATGCGGCTGACCATCTTTGGCGGCTTGCCCGAAGCCGTACGCGAGCGCTTCAAAATTCGATGGACGCGCACCGACGAGCGTGCATATCGCGCCATCCGCGCGACCGTCCGCCGCGGATGGCCACTCGTTCCGAGGCCGTGGCGCTGGCACGAGGAAGCCCGCAACGGCTGGGCACGCATCCAGACGTCCCCGAAGGAGCGAGATGACAACCGCCGGTGAACAAACCCGTGCAGCGCAGCACGAGAACAACTACTTCTACAGCCCGGGAACACAATTCCGGCCGCCGCCTCCGAGAGTGGCGTTCAACGACATCTGGTCGCCGCCCCGGCACGACATCTTGTCAAAGTGGATCAGCGACGTCGATGTCCATGACAGCCCGGTCCTGCCGCTGTTGAAGGACCACTTCTGGCAAGGCGATCCGTACATGGACCCGGTGGTCGAACATTTCCGATCGATCGGTATGGCA
This sequence comes from Mycobacterium sp. UNC410CL29Cvi84, assembly GCF_000686745.1. Classification (NCBI taxonomy): domain Bacteria; kingdom Bacillati; phylum Actinomycetota; class Actinomycetes; order Mycobacteriales; family Mycobacteriaceae; genus Mycobacterium; species Mycobacterium sp. UNC410CL29Cvi84. The sequence goes on along the minus strand of NZ_JMLM01000007.1, from coordinate 63,416 downwards.
AAGGGACGCGCCATGCTCGATCGCGCACTCGACAACGGAATCGACGCAGTCCCCGAAGCACCGCCAGAACTTGTCGAATTGTTCCGGCACCTGGATAGCCCACCAGAGTGGTACGACGCCGAACTCTGGGAACGCGGCAGGCAACTGTGGAACAACACAAGCATGTCCGCGCGCGTCGCGATGGGCGTTCAGGACGCGATGGGCACGTTCGTCGGTTCTGAGGTCTCAACAGCGACGGGCATCACCGGACGATTCGTCGCTGACCTGGTCCGGCGTAACGCCGAAACTTCGCGCTGGTTTTACCAAGTGACCAAACCCAGTTCGCTGCAACGCTATTCCGCCGGTTTCAAGGAAACGATCCGCGTTCGGATGATGCATTCGCAGGTGCGCCTCGCGATCATGGACACCTGGAACGCCGAAGATTATGCGCAGCATGGCAATCCGATCAGCACCGCGATGACGATGATCGCCGGCACGACGTTCGGTCTCATTCCGATCCTGATCGACGACCGGTATGGGCGTGCGGCCACCTGGGATCAAATCGAAGCGGTCACGCACTACTGGTCCTACATCTGTTATGTGTTCGGCGTTGCGCCAGAGATCATTCCGCAGAACGCAACCGAAGCTCTTGCCGTCATGAACTACGGTGTGGCGACCGCGGGCGGGCCGACCAAGTGGACGTTGACCATGGTCAGTGCGGCGGTCGATAGCCTCGACCAGATGACCGGGTTCCGTGGCGCAGCAGCACGCGCCGCAGTCAGGCCGGCCATGGGTGTGGTGGCGTTCTTCAGCGGTGAGCCGCTCGTTCGCGCATTGCTGCGGGGCACCACCTATGAGCAGGTCAAACTCGAACCGTGGCGCACTCTAACCGGCCTCTTCGTACGTGCCGAAGTCGCGCTTCGTCGTTTCGGCGATACCCTGCCGGGGCGCGAGCTTCGGCGGAGGCGAGCAGCTCGACGCGGGGACACCTATGAACGCATCGCCGCCGCCTTTGCGCGTGCCCAAGCGCGAAAAGCCGGCATCGCAACGGACTACACCCAACACGATCGCCCCAAAGTCAGTGGGTGTCCGGTTTTGCACGGGTGATGAAATGGCCACGGCGAGTACGCAGCCGGAACGCCGCGTCCTCGCCGCGGAGACGGATCGGCGAAGCGTTCACCGTCGTCTTGGCGCGCTCCAGCCGCAGCGTTCCCGTCAGAGAAGACCAGTCGATTCTGGACGCACTTGAGAACGCCGGCGTCGCAGTACCGTCGGATTGCCGGTTCGGCGTCTGCGGAACCTGCGTTACAACGGTCGTCAGCGGCCACGTAGATCATCGAGACATGTGCTTGACGCAGCAAGCACGACTCAACTCGATGGCCATTTGCGTATCACGGGCCGACCAGGGCTCAACACTCAGTCTCGACCTGTGACGCGATGAACCAGCCACAGGGTTCATCGATTAGACCGTTCCAGATACGGGATATGCACGGGCCCTCCGATCACACGGTGGAGATGCTGGCCGAATTCTTCGGTGTCGAAATTGGGTACGGCGACACTGCCGGCGGCTATGCCCGCGCCGGCCGGCAGGCGCCGTGCCGGTTTTCAGATAGGGGCCGATTCTGGTGTCGGAGCGCGATGTGAAGTGCCTGCGCGGTCGGGGCGCCGCGGCCGAAGGTCTTCAACATGCGCACACGTCGGTCGATCTGGCTACGCTGGCAGCTGGGGTCGATACACATCTGAAGGGGCGGGGTGAACAACGGGGTGGACCAGAGCGCGGAATGGTCCGCCGACGAGGTTCGTCAGTTTGCCGGTAAGGCGTACGCGGCGGGCCAGAAACTCGCAGGCGCCGCCGGCTGGTCCGGCACCGGTGCCACCCAAACCTTGTTGTGGGGAGACTTCCAGGGCAGCGGGCGTACCCCATATCGCGTGCAGGTCAATCTGGTGGGCCCGACGTACAAGTGCTCGTGCCCGTCGCGGCAGTTCCCTTGCAAGCACGTAGTCGGTCTCCTGCTGCGCTGGTGCGGCGGCGGCGTCGACGCCTCGTCGGAGGCACCGGTGGGCGTTGTCGAGGCTTCCGCTGCTCCGAAAGCGCCGCGTGAGGTCAGCGAGAAAGCCATCGCGGCACGTGAGCACGGCGTGGGCGAGGGTCTGGAGCAGCTCCAGCGATGGATCGATGATCAGATCCGCAACGGCATCGCCGGTATCAGCGCCGATCCGTACGCCGGGTGGAGTGAGCCGATCGCCAAACGGATGATCGACGCCAAGGCCCCCGGCCTGGCGCGCTGGTTGCGCAGCCTGCCCGGCCATCTCGCGCACGACGAGTGGCCGAGGTTGATCATCGAGGATCTCGGCCTGATCCGGCTGCTGATCGACGCGTACCGCACCATCGACGCGCTGCCCGACGAGACTGCCGCCGCGGTGCGCCGCCACATCGGATTCACGGTGCCGCGGGCCGAGGTGCTGGCCTCCGACCCGATCGATGACACGTGGCAGGTCCTCGGCTACGCCGAGACCTTGGAGGACCGGTACACCACCCGACGAATGTGGTTGAGCGGCACAGCCACCGGGCTCCTCGTCAACGTGCAGTCCACCGCGCCGAGCGGGTCGAGCTTCGACAACCGGCTCACCCCCGGACGGGAATTCGCCGGCGGCGTCCACCTGTATCCCGGTGGCCCGTCGAGCTTCCGCGTCGCAATCCCCGATGGCGACGTCCCGACCGAACCCATCGCGCGACTCGCGGTGGCAGGCACCGGGATCGATTCGGCACTGGCCGGACGAGCCCGCGCACTGACGGTCGACCCGTGGCTGCTGCGGTACCCCGCAGTCATCGCCGCGCGGCCCGTCCAACTCAGCAGACCCAGACGCCGCTACCTCGTGGATGCCGATGGCTGCGCGCTACCAGCGATATGTGACGACGCCCGCTGGGCACGGCTGCTGGCCGGAAGCGGTGGGCGGCTAGTGCCGCTGCTGGCCGAGATCACCACGGAGGGAATCGATCCGCTGTCGATGTTGAGTGACACCCCGCCATCGCGTCTGACCGGACCGGCGGTGACCGCACTATGAGCGATTACCAGCGGATGATCTCCGCGGCCACCGTGGGGTTCGGCGCGAAACCCTTACCCGACAGCACATTCGATGCTCCGGTCGACGGCAGCGTCGCTGCGGTGTTCGACGCCGACGACCCGGTGGGGTCGGTGGTGCGGGTGGCCGGTCTCTACGCGGTCGGCCGGCGGGCCGGGCAGTTGCCGATCTCCGTCGAGACGGTCACCGATTCCGCACCACCGGAGACCCGGCCGCTGATCACCACTGCGCACGCCTTCCTCATCGAACGGGCGCTCACGATCCGGCCTATCCTTCACGGCGTCCTGGCCGACATCGCCGCGGCGGGCCTGCGCCTGCCGCCGCGGCTCATCCCCGAACTGTTGCGGATCCAGCAGAGCGGCGTTGTGACACAGGAACTCTGGGAGGCGATCGGCAACAGTGGCCAGTGGTACGCCGTCGAACACTACGGCCGCGGACATCGCACGCTGCGTGATGTTCTGCGAACCCCGCTCGCCGAGTGGCCCAAGGAAGCCGACTACACCCACGGCGACACCACCAAACGCCTCGACTGGCTCGCCGCCGCGCGCAGCCTCGATCCGGACCGGGCCCGCGACCTCGTCGCAGCCCACTGGGCGGCCGAGGACGCCGAGTCCCGCGCGGCCCTTTTGGGAGCCTTCGCATCGCCCGAACACGACGCCGACGAGCCGTTCCTCGAAGCCGCGCTCGACGACCGCGCCGTCACCGTACGCAGTGCTGCCATCGCTGTCCTCGGCGCACGGGCCCGCAGCCGATACCTCGACCGAATGAAAGGCCGAGCCGCCCATATCTTCTCGGTCAAGAAGTCGTTGCTCGGGGTGAAGCTCGTCGTGCATCCACTACCTGCCCCCGACGCGGCGGCGATTCGTGACGGGCTGAGCACCACCGAACCCGAAGCCGTGGTCGCGCGCACGCCGATCGCATTTTGGGCCGAGATCTTCGGTGCGGTGGCACCGGAGAAGGTGGCCCGTGCGCTGTCCGACACCGATCAGGCCGTGCTGGCCGCGTTGACGCTCAGCGCGCTGCGCGGCAACGACCCCGGGTGGGCCGTGCCGCTATTACAGCGTTGTCTGCCCGCCGACTACGCCACCTGCTACGACCCGTCCACCGCTCATCCGGCCATCTCCGCCGAGATGATCCGCGCGCTCACCAACATCGCGGAGACCGCGCCGCTTGTGCGCGTGGCAGCGGCATTGCCGCGACCGTTCGCTCCGGACGTTGCCGCCGCGTTGTTCGGATCCCTAGCCGGAGCCGCCTGGGGCACGACACGGCAACGCCGCGAAGCCGCCGCGCATCTCGCCGCCGGGTACCCGCTGGACTGGCTTCAGCGCATCGCGACGCTCGTCGACCACACCACAGACGAGGAACTGCACAAGTTCTACGCCACCATCTTCGAACTGCTCACCCTGCGATCCGATATTGCGAAGGAACTCACTCATGACTGAAGCGACCCTGCTGCGTCCGCACGCCGAGCAGCTGTTCGCCACGGAGCTCGCGGCCTTGCGCGCCGCAGACGACAAGCCTGCGCCGCCGAACTGGCTGATGTCGCCGCAGGCCGTCGTGCGCTACCTGCTGGGCGGGGAAACCGTTGACGGAGTGGAGATCACCCCGAAGTACATCGGACCCAGGCGGATCATCGAGGTGGCTGTGGCGACACTGGCCACCGACCGGGCGCTGCTGCTGCTCGGTGTGCCCGGCACCGCCAAGACCTGGGTGTCGGAACATCTCGCCGCAGCCGTGACCGGGAACTCGACCCTGCTGGTGCAGGGCACCGCGGGCACCGTCGAGGAAGCCGTGCGATACGGCTGGAACTATGCCCGGCTGATCGCCGAGGGCCCGTCAGAGCAGGCCCTGGTCCCGTCACCGATCATGACCGCGATGCGGGCCGGCAAAATCGCCCGTCTCGAAGAACTCACGCGAATTCCGTCGGAGGTGCAGGACGCACTCATCACGGTGCTGTCCGAAAAGACGCTGCCCATACCCGAACTCGGTAGCGAGGTGCAGGCAACGCAGGGGTTCAACGTGATCGCGACGGCCAACGACCGTGACCGCGGAGTCAACGACCTGTCGTCCGCGCTGCGGCGCAGGTTCAACACCGTGGTCCTCCCACTCCCCGCAAGCCTCGACGACGAGGTGGAGATCGTTACGCGCCGGGTAGCCGACATCAGCGGTTCGCTGCAGCTTCCCGCGGTACCGACCTCGGCCGACGAAATCCGCCGGGTGGTCACGGTTTTCCGCGAACTGCGCTCGGGTCTGACCGCCGACGGCCGCAACAAGCTCAAGCAGCCATCGGGCACCCTGTCCACCGCCGAGGCGATCTCGGTGGTCACCCAGGGCATCGCGATGTCGGCACACTTCGGCGACGGCGTGCTCCGGCCGGCCGATACCGCGGCCGGCATCGTCGGTGCGGTCGTGAAGGATCCGGTCAACGACGCGGTCGTGTGGCTGGAATACCTCGAGGCAGTGGTTCGTGAACGCGACGGCTGGGCCGACTTCTACCGGGCATCACGGGACGTCCTGCACTCGTGACCACCCACGTCCTGGGTATCCGGCACCACGGTCCCGGGTCTGCGCGAGCCGTGGTGGCCGAGCTCGACCGCATCCAGCCGGACATCGTGGTCATCGAAGGACCGGCCGATGCGGACCGGCTCACCACCGACGTCGACGACGACGCCATGGTGCCGCCGGTCGCGATCATGGCCTACGCGGTCGATGACCCTGCGGTGTCGGCATTCTGGCCATTCGGTGGTTTTTCGCCCGAGTGGCAGGCGCTGCTGTGGGCCGCCCGCCACCGGGTGCCGGTGCGGTTCTGCGATCTGCCCGCTGCCACCGTGCTGGCCCAGCGCGACGAGCGGCATGCGGACGTATCACGGGTCCGAGTCGACCCGATCGCGGCGCTCGCCGACGCCGCAGGCTACGACGATCCCGAACGCTGGTGGGATGATGTGGTCGAATCTCGCACGGACGGAAGCGGTTTCGACGCGATCACCGAGGCCATGCGGACGGTACGGGAACTCGAACCCGCTGAGGACGACCTGATCGAGCATCAGCGCGAAGCACACATGCGTCAGGTGATCCGCAAAGCCGTCAAGGAGTTCTCGACGGTGGTCGTGATCTGTGGGGCGTGGCACGCACCGGCCTTGGTCGGGAAACTGCCTCCGGCAAGCGGGGATTCGGCTTTGCTGCGCGGGCTGCCCAAGGTCAAGTCCGCGACGGTGTGGGTGCCGTGGACGCATTCGCGGCTGGCCGCGGCGTCTGGCTATGGCGCGGGTGTCCGCTCGCCCGGCTGGTATCAGCACGCGTTCCTTGAGCGAGAACGTCCGGTCGAGACCTGGCTCACGCTGGCGGCCAGGGCATTACGCGACCATGACATCTTCGTCTCCTCGGCCCATGTCATCGAAGGAGTGCGGCTGGCGAACGCGCTGGCCGCGATGCGGGGCCGCGCCCATCCCGGTTTGAGTGAGGTCAACGAAGCCACCGAGGCCGTGTTGTGCGAGGGATCCGACACCCAGTTCGGGCTGATCGTGCGCGAGCTGGTGATCGGTGAACGGCTTGGCAGCATTCCCGAACATCTGCCGATGGTCCCGCTGCTCGCCGATATCACCAAACAACAGAAGTCCTTGCGCCTCAAACCCGATGCCACTGCCAAGCAGGTCACCCTCGACCTGCGAAAGCCCAATGACCTTGCCAAATCGCATCTGCTGCACCGGCTCACCGCGCTCGACATTCCGTGGGGCAAACCCGAGACAATCACCGGGCAGGGCACGTTCAAGGAAGCCTGGGCACTGCAATGGCAGCCCGAATTCGCCGTGCAGGTCGTGGTGTCGTCGGTGTGGGGCAACACGGTGTACCGCGCCTGCAAGGCCAAATTGGCCGACACCGCCGAGAAGGCAACGCATCTGGGATACGTCACCGCGGCGATCGAGGCCGCTCTGCTCGGCGGAGTCGACGAGGCAGTCCCGGAACTGCTCGCGATCCTGGAGAACAAGGCCGCCGTCGACCGCGACCTCACCGAACTCATGGCGGCGCTGCCCGCGCTGGCCCGATCACTGCGCTACGGCGACGTGCGCCGCACCGACGCGGGTGCGCTCGGAGTGGTCACCACGTCTCTGCTGCGCCGTGTCAACGTCGGGCTGCCCGCGACGCTGACCGGGCTCGGCCCGGATGCGGCCGCCGAGATGCTCGCCCACATCAATGCGGTCACCAACACCGTCGACCTGCTCGACGCCGGAACCCGCGAGGAATGGCTGTCCACCATCGCGCGTCTGGCCGATCGCGACGATCTGCACAGCAGCCTGGTTGGCCGGTTCGTCCGGATCGGTGTCGACGGAGCGGTGTTCACCACCACCGAAGCCGCGCGGCGCATGCGCCGCGCCTTGAGCATCGGCGCGCCTGCCGATGAGAAGTCCGCCTGGATCGAAGGTTTCCTGTCCGGCAGCGGTCTGCTGCTGGTACATGACACAGAGCTGCTCTCCGTGATCGATGAATGGCTGACCGGTTTGACGGCAACGGAATTCACCGATGTGCTGCCGCTGGTACGTCGCACCTTCTCCACATTCGACGCCGGCATCAAACGCAACATCGGGCATGCGGTGGCCACTGCAAGCGCCACTGCTCACACCGAATTCGCCATCGACGCCACTCGCGCCCGCCCTGCGGTGATCGCGGCGGCGGCCATCTTCGCACGAGGTATCGCCCATGACTGACGAGACCATCTCCGACGAACGGGACCGCCGATGGCGGCTCGTGCTGGGCTCGGACGCGGAGTCACTGCCGAGCCTGCAAGGCGGTGACGTCGAGATGGACAAGGCATTGTCGGCGCTCTATGACCGCAAAGGCGGACTCGGCGGTTCGGCCCCGTCAGTGGCGCGATGGTTGGGAGATATTCGAAAGTACTTTCCCAGCACGGTGGTTCAGGTCATGCAGCAGGATGCCGTCGAACGGCTCAACCTGCGCATGCTGCTGCTCGAACCGGAGATGATGGACAGCGTTGTACCGGACCTGTCGTTGGCCACCACGCTCATCACGCTGGGGCAGGCCATTCCCGACGAGTCGAAGGCGTCGGCCCGGGCCCTGGTCCGCAAGGTCGTCGAGGACATCGAGCGGCGCATCGCCGACGGCACCCGCGCCACACTGCGCGGGGCACTGTCGCGCAATGCCCGCACCAGCAGGCCGCTGGCCTCCGACATCGACTGGAACCGCACCATCGCGCGAAACCTGAAAACGTTTCAGCCCGAGCTGAATACGATCATCCCCGAACGGCTGGTCGGGTTCCGCCGTGCCGGCCGCTCGGTGACCAAGGACATCGTGCTGGCCATCGACCAGTCCGGTTCGATGGCCGAATCGATTGTGTACTCCGCGATTTTCGGCGCGGTGATCGCCTCGATGCGGTCGCTCCGGACGTCGCTCGTCGTGTTCGACACCGAAATCGTCGACCTCACCGGCCTCCTCGACGATCCCATCGACGTGCTGTTCGGCACCCAGCTCGGCGGCGGCACCGACATCAACCGGGCCATCGCGTACTGCCAGACTCTGATCACGCGCCCGGCCGACAGCATTTTCGTGCTGATCTCCGACCTCTACGAGGGCGGCATCCGCGACGAGATGCTGGCCCGCGTCAAACAACTCGTCGACGCGGGCGTTCAGGTGGTCGTGCTGCTGGCACTGTCCGATTCGGGCGCACCGTCATTCGATCGGGAGATCGCCGCCGACCTGGCCACGATGGACATCCCCGCGTTCGCCTGCACGCCCGACGCGTTCCCCGAACTGCTGGCGCTGGCCATCAACAAGGGCGACATCCGCGGCTGGGCAGACCGACAAGGCCTCAGCTGACATCTACAGGGACTGAGCACCGCGGCTACACGGAATGACACCCGGCATCCAAAGGCGTCCGCTGGAACCGGTCGGTCTCGTTCCCCACCGTTGTTTCGGTGATCAGAACCAATCGAGCCATGCCTCTGCCAATATCGGGCCCGTGAGATTGGAGGCAGGGTACGGGAATTCTCCGGCGGACGCTGTGTCTAAAATTGGTGGCCAGCATTCTGTTGCGGTTTCAGCCCTTGCGGACAACATGGCAAGCGGCCTAGGCGACACGCTTAAGGCTGTGAGGAAGTTCTTATGGTAAATGTAGCTATTGCCATCGCTAACGGCGTATCGAGCGCGTGTTTACTCCTTCAGGCGACACGCTTGTGGAACGATTCCGGCGATGAGAAGCAGCCGCACGTTGCGGATTGGCTTGCATTACTTGGCGGCAGCGTACTACTCGGGAACACAATCTATCTAACTTCCGGTAACCCTCAGTTGTTTCAGACCGCTCTGATTCCCGCGGCCGGATATGCCATAGGTCATGCCAAATACCATCAATTTTGGCCACGTGTCATTCCGCGAATACGCAGGAAAGGGGACGAGCGCAATGGTTGATCCAGTGGGCTTCGAGTTGGACTCTCCGAGGCGTGATGTGGTGATGGCACGTGTGTTGGCACGCATGAACTCCACGATCGAACGACGATGGGCACCTGTCACGCGGCGTGTTCATCACGCGTCGCTTTAGCGCATCGCGCCTCGCTGTTGCCCTGGGCGGCCGCCAATTTCCGGGCGTGCATACAGGGGCGACGATCACGAGCAACGAGTCGGCTGACCGGATCGCGGTGACGCTGCGCACCTCATCGACATCGCCGGTCACAGTTGATGCTGACGTCGAGGTGGGCCGTCACTGGCAGGAGAGCATCTTCCCGACTGTGGCTGATGCCTCCAACTTCTTTCAAGCTGGCAGCACCGCGTGGTCACCGGCACGGCGAATAGGCGCGTTTGACGGTTTGCGTCTTGGATGGTCCTCGTTCAATCCCGCGTGCTGTGGCCACCACGCGAGAAGCGCCTGTGCCTCTTCATCGGTGAGAGGATTGTCCGCGGTCACCGACTCGATGCGGCACTCCGGGTACTCAGCAGCTTTGGCGGGTGAGATAGGCCTTTTCGTACCGCCCCTTTCAAGCAAAAGGTTAGTTCGATTTGGCAAGCCGTGGTGTCGGACGACCTGCCAGGCCACGCATGCGATGTGGAAGCCTCCTACTGCGCTCTTGCTCCGACGTGCACACGACCCCTTTCGCGCGCTTGATCGCGGCCCTGAGCGCCCCGGTTGTCAGGCACACGCGGTCCGAACTTTCGCCCGCTGAGCGAGCCGCTCAGCCCCCTCAAACACGTACAGCAAGTTGGCTTCGTCGGCCGCGGCATCGCTATCGAAAGACTGTCCAGCCAGCCGCGTCACTGTTGCGGCAACTACAGCGGCGAAATCGTCAGGCCACGTGACCGTGCGAGTAGCCAAGACCGGACCATCGATCTCGGCCAACCCGACGGCGATACTCGGACACTCCCCGGACGCCGCCGTCGGCACTCCGGGAGACATTCCGTTTGGCGTATCCCGGTGCGGATTGAATGGCAAGAACTCCCAGTCTAAGTCGCCAAATCGGCAACATAGGATCCCGTTGTGAGGGCAATCGATCCAGGCGAACTCTATGTCAGCCTTCTGAAATTTCCGGATCTGGTACGCCGAGGCAGACACGCAGGCGACGAGCACAACGCAGCCCTCGGTAGTCAAGACAAGTTCCTGACCCGGCCACCTCTTAATCCCCGAGTCATAGACCTCACCCACGGCTAGCCGGAGCGGATCGACCATGTCGAGCCTTCCTGGGGTGCCAGTCGCCGATCACGAATCATCATTCTGGCCAACCCGGGTCCGAAGGTTCGGTGGGGTACAACGGATTATTCCCATCGGTCTGAGGTTTCGCGAGCGGTTGAGCAAAGTGCTTGCAGGCTTCGAGGTCAGCGTCAGCGGTGGGCCAGGGCACGGGCGAGAGGAAGAGTTTCTTATTGGTGTAAACGGAATACTGTCCGACATACACGCTGAATTCGTCGATAGACCATTTGCCAAAAACATCACCGCGCGGGAAATTGCTGCTGCCGCGTTGTGCCGGTTGGGCTGGTTCCGGTGATCCGCTCATGAGGATCCGCATCACGGTGATACCCATGCGCACCGGGAACTCTGGTTCCATGCTGCCGTACGGTTGAACCGTCCCGCCGACGTCAAGGACGAGTGACCTGTAGGGCGGGTCGCCTCCCCAATCGTTGTCGAATACCTGGGAGATTCGCCGAACATCACTGAACACGATCGCCTCAGTCCGACCGCCGGACTGAGTGATCCGTTGAATGTGAAGGTGCTCGGTACCCACGGACCCAGGGGCCTTCATGGCAAGAAAGCTGGTGAAGGGGCGACGTAGGCCAGTTGATGAGAGGTAGTCGCCCACATTGGGCTGAACGGCGCGGTAGAACCCGTGATACGCGGCACGTTCGTCCTGGGCGAACAATGCGCGATCATAGGACTCCAGGTAGGCGCGCACGGCAACCGCTGGACCGTCGACCAATGAGATACCCGGTTCGGCCGACCAGCGAAACGTCATGCGCTCAACGGCAGACGGTGGTCGGTAACCGCTGCTAGCTCCCGGTGACGAGCATCCAGTGATTGCCATGGCGGCAATCATATTGGCAGCCAGCACAATTCGATTGCTCATAGGAGCGGACGCTCAGTCACCTTGGAAGGGGCAGCGGGCATCAGAAGCCCGATCGAACCGGGATACCATGTGCCAGCTTCGCCGCCGGTTGCTGCGCCTGCACCAGCAAGTAGACCACCTACTGCGCTTCCCAAAGTGGTCACCGGCAGCGCGGGATCGGCTCGGTGTTGCGGCGTATGGTCCAGAGTTGTTCGCAGTACTGCAGTAGGTGCGACCGCACGGTGAGGGCACGGTCGGGTCGGTACCCTGGCCCGTCCGGCTCGGAATCTTGAAGCAAATTTCGGACTTTGCCGTCGCGGTGGTCGACACCCCAGAGGTGATATTCCACGCCCTTGTAGCCCCACAATTCGTAGGGACACATGAGAACCGCGAACGGGGTGGCCGGGACGCGTCCGATCCGGGCGGCGACCGGCTCGGAATACAGTTCCGGGGGCAGGCTGACACCGGATTCCAGGTGGTGATCGAGCGCCGCTTGGAGGTGTTCAGCGGCGGTTTCGAACAGCTGTTGCCAGCCTTCGGTGTTGGTGATCTCTGCGATGGACAGAATGCGGGTGATGGGCACGCTTCGCCGTTCGCGCGAGAGCGAGGTGAGGTGGGGTAGGTCGAGCCCGTCGGTGAGCTGCAGGAGGGCTCGGTGTTCGGGACGCAGGGCCCGCCCCAGGGCGCGTTCGGCGGTGTCGAGCTCTTCGATGCTCGCCGGCGGGTAGCGGGTGGCCTGCACCGATCCGATCGCCTGGAGTTGGTCGTCAATCTTGTCGAGGACTTCGGACAATCCCGGTGGATTGTTCCTGACGTTACGGTCCCAGGGTGCGTTGAATGGGCCGCGCACCTCGTCTTCAACTTGGAGTCGCGTGGCGGAGAATTGTTCGGCTAGAAGGGAATACAGATCGGGCCACAGTTGAGCAGGGTCGTCGCCGAGAACGAACGCGCTGCCGACCTGCTGGCGTCCGGACTGGCCGTCTGTGGTGAGAATGAATGTGTGCCCGTGATAGCTGTCGGGGTCGTGGATCACCGGCAGGCAGGCTCGCCAATTGTCCTCGATCCCCAACCTCTGCGCGAAGTCTCCGGCGCTCTCAGTGAACCACTGCTCTACCGCCTCCATCGCTCGCGCCGATCGCTCCCCTTGGCCCAGATCGGCCGTCCCCAGGAGGTCACACCAGTTCAATCCGTCCCAGCCGTCGGCGACTTTCAGCAATGCGCGGTGGTCCGGGTCGAGGCGATGGCCGAGACGTTGTTCTGCCGCGTCGAGGTCGGCTTCGCTGGCCCCGGGGTTGGGCAGGGTGAGTTCGAAGTTCTCGTCGACGCTGGCCCTGCGGCGCGTCTCGGTGACGAAGCCGTTGATCAGTTCTTGCCATTGTTGTTGCGATGCCATCTGCCCCTCTCCTTGGGTATGTCAGACGGCCTCAGACGCCCTTGGCGCCAATGGCTTCCGCCAATCACGGATGCGCAGAGCGATGCGTTTGTGCCGCGAGCCGGACCATTCCGGGGTGAGGCCGCAGTTGGTGGCTGCGGCGACGATCTGTTGGCCCAGGAGGACTTCACTCTGGGCGACGGCTTCTCCCCGGGCGGCTTCGTCCCCGTGTGAGGCGGCATTGATCAGGTCTTCCGGCAGTTGAGGGTGCAGTGTCCACGCACTGTAAGAGAGGAAGAGTATCGGGTCAGGTTCGCCGAGGCTTGCAGCGTCCTGATGATGGAAGTAGACGAACGCCCACTCCCGGTAGGGGTAGGGATCGTCGGAGTTATCGCTGGGTGTGCGTTCATAATCGATTTCATCGAACGCACAGGTGTTGCAGCACGTGAAGCACATGCGGCCGAGGATGCCGTCAGATTCGAGTTGGGCGAACAACCGTTCCAGTCGACCGAAATCACCTGTATCCGTCCATGTTTGTTGTTCAGTTAGTCGTTGGTCCCACATGGAGTCCAGGAGTGCGGTGGCTTCGTCGGCGGGGATATCGGTGTAGTCTTGGATGCGGAATAGCACCGACTCCCGGACATCGTCGTAGGGCCAGAAGCCGCCGACGAGCTGTTCTCGGATGAAGGTGGCGAGCCTCTCGCGCGGCGTGGTGGCGGCGTTGGTCATTGCGGTGGTGGTCCTTTCATTGTTGCGGTCGGTGTGCGGTGTTTTCCCGTAGACTGCTCGGGCGGCCGCCGCCCACCGAATTATGCTTTGTGTCAACGATTTTGGCGACAGCAGTTGTGGCCGGCGCTCGGGGTTGAGGACGTTAGGTGACCCCCTGGCAGGTATCGAGTGCCTGGTTCGCTTCGTCGTACATGTGGCTGAGGACTTCGTGGTAGGCGGCCTGCCGCTGCATGGTCTGCTCCTGGGCCGGGTTGGGGGAGTTGCGGGCGTCTCGGATGAGGTCGACCGCCCGCTGCGATAGGTCGGCAAGGTGCTGCATGTGGGGGGCCGCGGCGCCGGTCGTGACACGACGGGCTTGCCGTTGGATGCGGCTGGACCATTCTTGGGCGGCGGTCACGCTCGGGCCGCCGGGCAGGACTGCCGAGCTGTATACAAGTTCTTCGGGCTCGGTGAAATCTCGCACCCCGTAATACGCATGGGTACAGGACCATTTCGGCCGTTCGAACAGGTAGAACCCAGCGCCCATCACAAGGGCGACGAGCGACCCAAGGACCGCGACGAACAGCAGGCGCCGGCGCATCGACATGGGCGTGGGATAGTCGGCGTCGGTCAGGGCGGAGTCGGCGCCGAGCGGGCCGACAGCCGCGCGCAACAGTCGAAGTCGGGTACGCATCCGGCGCCTGACATACGCGGCCCAGGCCAGCAGCACAGCCATGAGCAGCGAGAGGGCGAGGTAACCCATCGAGCGCTGGCGATCCCCGGCAGCGAGGCTGATGGCCGTGTTTGCGGCGAGCACTAGCGGTAAGACCGGCTCAAATCGTTTGCCCCACTGAGGTTGTCGATCTCGGAGAGCTTTGTTGATCAGGATCAGTCGTATGGAGGATTCCAGTACGGCAGGATCGGTGCGGATGGCGCCTCGCCACATGGCGGTGGCCGCGTGCTGCTGTTGAGTCCAGGTCAGTCCGGCCAGCGCCGCAGCGTAGGAGCGGCGGACCCGCCATTGAAGCAGGAGCACCACGGTTGCCAGTGCGACGCTCAGTCCGACCACGTTGAACCCGAATAGCGGCCAGCCATCGGCAGTGCCGTCCATCAGCAGCCACACCGGACCGTAGACGCCAGCAATCACGGCTACCAGTGCCATCCAGGTGACCCACCATGGCGCCCTTGCTAAGCGTACGAACATCGTTGCATCCCTTCGCTAGCCGGCCGGCGCAGCCGGTGCGCCGGTGGTCGGCCTGCTGGCGTTCAGGCGTTCAGTCAGTCGCGCACTGCGGGCCCATCGGGGGTCGGGGTCGGTGTTCACCGGCACGTCGAGGAAGTCGGCGGCGGTCAACTTGCGGCCCAGTCGCGTCTCCACGCACCCGATGCACAGATGCCCGATCCGGTCCGGGTGAATCTGCGCCCAGAGATGGTGCTGCAACATGAAGTACTCCCCCAGAGTGTCGGTATCGACTGCGCAGTCCATGCACAAGAAGTCCGCCGAGGCTGGTTCCCAATAGAATTCGGTGCGGCTGCCGTCGCGCAGGTAGATGTCGCGGCCGGTGAAGAAATGCACAATGCGGACAATGTGCTCGCGCTGGTCCTCGACGTAGGCGGCGATGGCCCGTTCAATCGCCAAGGTATCAACGAGCTTGCTGAATACCGGTGTCCCTACTGGCTTGTCGGCGGTGAACTGGGTGGTGCGCAGGACAAACTGGGTATTGACGATACCGGGTAGGCAGACGAATTCGTCACGGCTCGGGTCGTGGCCGGCCGGGCCCGTCATGTCGAACTCTGCCGGTGTCGGGGCTCCTGGGCAGTGAGGATCCGCTCGAGCGCGTCCGGACCGACAGCGCAGGCAGTGGCAGACGGCGTCATATCGAGCCCAACCATGAGCATTTCGCGCATCACTATGTCCGGTCCCCTATCGGTGAAGGCGCTGAGCCGACCGGTAACCCCTCGTTGTAACGGTCGGCTCATGACGTTGCAGTCGATCCGTCGAAGCACTGTCGGGGCACTTCGTCTCGCCCCGACAGCGGCCAATCACCAAACGCATCCACCCAAGCCGGACCGCCTGTAACAAGCCACCATCTCGAATCCTCTCGACGCAGCGCTGCTGCGCAGCCGGCAATGAACCGCTACGCAATATGTAGTCGGCCAACCGATCCGAGACCGAACGCCGCCACAGGGTGATCTGGGCCACAAAGATTGAGCCAGCGGGATTTCGGGTAGCGTTGGCTGCATCGCTGATCCGGGCGAGCTTCTGCCCTCGTTGATCAGGTGCTTCGGCCGTTGCCCGTACCGATGGCGGGTCGGATGAAGATTCTCAGCGGCTAGGTGCCTAATCCCCGTCGATCGGTGTTCATTCCTTCGCCCTACCGGGCTCAACGTCGTTGACTGCAGCGGAGGACCGCGCAGTCAGCTCACGAAATCGCTAGCACAGCAGAATATTTCGAGTATCGCAACGAACAGAATCGAACACACAATGACGACATGGTCAATACCGCAGATCACTTCCGGGGGCGAGCGCCGGTTGCTGGAGAGCATGCTCGACCGCAACCGTGCCGAGCTGGTCAATGCGGTGCGCGGATTGTCAGATGCCGACGCACGGCGCCGCGGCGTTGCGTCCATGACCACGCCGATAGGATTACTCAAGCACGCTGCCGTCGCTGAACGGATCTGGTTTCAGCACATCTTGGGCAAGGTGCCCGAGAGTGAGTGTGGCGGCGGTACGACGGCCGGGGATGCGAGCTTTGTGGTCGATGACGGTCAATCGGTTGCCGATGTGATCGCTGAATTCGAAAGCGCCAGTGCGCGTTCCCGTGCCGTTGCCGCCAGGTTCGACCTTGATGAGGTCAGGACACATCCCCATCTCGGGGAGGTCAACCTTCGGTTCATCTACCTGCTGGCGCTCGAGGACTTCGCGCGTCACGCTGGGCACACGGACATTCTTCGGGAACAGATCGAGCGACCGCTGCCTGGCGGTCATCTTGGTTTGGGATGAGGCGTGTTTGGTGGCGCCCACATCGACGCATGGACTCGCGCGCGGCGTCTTGACGCCGGCGGTGTGAAGTCAGCCGGGTCGGCCGGCCTCGATCACCTGCAGCACCTGGCCGGGGCGGTCGCCCGGCCAGAAGGCGTGCATCGCCCAGGTAGGTCTGCGATCGCCCAGTCCTCACCTATCTGACTCAGCACGTTGGTCTCAGACAAACAGGCCGTCCCAGCCCGATTCCTCGGTGGCGATCGCAATGTCGATGATGGAGTGGGGATCGGCCAACTCTCTCAGGAGCGGCATGAAGATCGCCTGGTGCACCAAGACACGGTAGCGCTGATGGCGATCGGACTCAGTGGATGATCGGGACTGCCCCGCCAGATACCACGATGCCGCCGGTGTCGGGCACCGTGACCGTCAGCAGACTGGGGCGACCGACGTGCTCCCCCTGGCGGATGCGGACCGTTTGGTCGCCGGCGAAGCCGAGGACCTCGCGCAGGTAGGCACCCGTGGCGGCAGCCGCGGAACCCGTTGCGGGATCTTCGTTGATCCGGCCGACCGGGAACAGGTTCCGGGCGAGGAACTCGTCGGACGCTGTCCGGTGCAGCACGGTCACCGTGCCGGTCCAGCCTTGCTTGTCCATCAGGGCGGCCAATGGTGCAGGCGCGAAGCGGAATTGGTGAAATACCTCGCGGTCGGAGAGCGCGATAATCGGGTGCCAGTTACCGGCGAACGTTTCGCGCACCGGCATGGCTGGATCCAGGTCGCTTGGCTCCAGCCCCAGCAACTCGAGGACTGCGGCGAGTGCGGTGGCATCGATGGCGCGGACCTGTGGTGGCACGCTGGTGAAGGCGACCGTCACCTCGCCGTCGGAATCTGTCGATGTCATGTCCACCTGGCCCGCTGCTGTCGCGAAGGTGAACGTGCCCGTCCCCCGTCGTTCGGTAAGCGCGACCGCCGTGGCGACGGTGGCGTGGCCGCAGAACGGCACCTCGGCCGCCGGCGAGAAGTACCGCACCTGGTAGTGCCCGAGCTCGGCGCCCGCACTGTCGACGATGAACGCGGTCTCCGCGTAGCCGACCTCGGACGCGATTTCCTGCATGCGCTGGGCTGTGAGTGCGGATGCGTCAAGCACCACTCCTGCCGGGTTGCCACCGGCGGGGGTCGCCGCAAACGCGCTGTATCGCAGAATCTCGGTCACGCCTACCAGTGTGCCGTTGTTTGGTGGCGCGATCGACAAGGTCGGTGGGTGGCCGTGTTGATTACGTTGGGCTCTTGTCCGAGAACGTGGCCAACGCAGCGCTGCCGATGATCACGACCTACAGCGCGCCATGTCGGCAGTACGGCTGACGACATGACGCGGGCCGTGCCGGTCGCACCCTGTGGCTGATCAGGCCCGACCCATCTACCCACGGTTAGTCTCGTGTGCTGGCATATCGCAAGCGGCGGGTCTTCCGGCGCGAAGTCCCGCCGCTTGGTGTAGGCGTCACACCAGGGCTGCGACCGTGTCGTAGTACGTCTGCTTGTGTGCACCCGAGGAGTCCAGAATCCCGTAGCCGCCACCGTCGCCCGCGGTGTCCTGGTAGCAGAAGAACCAGGTCGGCGGGAAGGACGGATCCTGGTTGGCCAGTTGCCATGTCAGCCAGTCGGATGCGTCAGCCAGGCTTACCTTGCCGGGGGTGATGTATCCGACTTCGGTGAAAGCCATCGGTCGGGTGTCGCCCTTGGCGGCCTGTGCCGCCTTGAGCGCGTTGATCTGCGCAATGCCGAATGGTGTCGTGCGCGGGTCCACGAAGGTCGCGTTCTGGTCGTCTTTGATGCTGTACGGGTGGTAACCCAGTAGGTCGTAGTCGCCGTTCTCGCCTGCGGCGTACATGCCGTTCAGCCAATCGACCGGCGACTTGTTCGAACCGAAGGTCGGGTAGGCCGCCAGGCCGCCCGAGATCACCTGAGATCCCACAGCTCTGATCTTCGGCGCGGCTGCCTTGAGGTAAGAGAGGTAGGTGGCTGGGCTGCCGATGCTGAACGCGATCAGGTTCGGCTCATTCCACACCTCGTAGTAGGGAATGGCGCCGAAGATTTGGACGCACTTGCCCACGAAGTTCCCGAACCCGGTAGCGCTGTGGTTGAACGGGTAGTGGATGCCCAAGCACGGCATCGGGGTCAGGCCGCGGGCGACCAACGCGTTGTTCACCGCAGTAACGGGCGCGTAGTTGGTCTGGCCGAAGGCGTTGCTCAGATAGCCCCAGTCGACTGCGAATCGGACTGTGGTGAAGCCCATTCCGGCGATGCCGTCCAGAGTGGTGGCCAGGTTGGTGGCCGATAACTGGCACAGATTGCTCTGATTGATTCCGATGCTCAATTCAATTCCCCTTCATGCGTAGACATCACTTGAGAGTGGGGCGATCCCGCAGTGGCACTCATGTCGTTGGGCCCCCTTCTCTTACTATCAGCAGGTGCCGACAAGACCAGGGGGCTGAGGCGTCGGCTCGGGCACCGTGGATCAGTGCACCGGTGTCGGCGTCGGCGTCGGCGGTGGATGATTAGATGACAGCGCGCGATGGCAGCGGATCTAGGTTTCCGCTCTGTGCGGGGATTCTGCGGATTGCAGGATGTCCCCGCGCATGTCGGGTGGCAAGGTAAGCAGCGCCGTGGTGATCGCTCGGACCTGAGGGTCGTGGGCCATTTCTAGCCAGCACAATTCAGCTTCCAAGTACCTGGTGTAGGCACTGTCGGCATCGGTGAAATAGGCGACGGACACACCGAAGACATCGGCGAGTGGCCGCAGCATGTCCAGGCGGGGATGGGTGCGCCGGCCGGAGCGTAGCTGGGAAAGGTAGGGCGCAGACATCTCAATCCCGCGGGCACGCAGGGCTTTGATCACTTCGTAGTTGCGCAGCGGGCCGCGGCCAGGTGGTCGGACCGTGTCGAACAACCGGTTAAGGCGCCCTGCCACGGTGTGCGGATCGATCGACTCCGTCGCGCCGTGGCGTCGCTTCCGGAACCTGGCGCGAGCCTCACCGGCTTGCTCTGAGGTATGCCCATCACTGGTCGCGGCTGGCGGCTCGGTTACCGCGTCCTGTATAGCACCAGCCAGCCGCTCGAAGTCAATAAAGTTGGTATCGAGGCGCTTTCGATTCACCTGTGCCGACATGGTCATATGACTACTTCCCCCTAGCTCTGTCACCTTCCCCAGAGTGACTGCGCGCGGCGGCGATTCGCGCATGCATAGGGATGCTTGCACAGCTCGGGGGTCTTATTGACGTGATGTTCTCACCTTGGTAAGCGCGGATGTTGAGGCTTTCGGCCTTAGCGCTTCTGGCTGTTTGGGCCGGCGTTGCCGGTGTCGCTTCCGTCAACCAGGCTTGCCATCGATGTCGCGATGCCACGTGTCTTCCCATTCCTGGCTGTTTCGAGCGGCTTCACGCAGCCCGCGGTGGTAGCGGCTTTCGCCAATCGCGGATTGATAGTGCGATGCGTTCGTGGCGCGAGCCGGACCACTGCGGGGTGAGACCACAGCGTGTGGCCGCGGCGACGATCTGCTCGCCTAGGAGCACTTCGCTGCGCTCGACCGATTCTCTCCTGGCAGCTCCATCACCGCTCCGGGCCGCATCGATCAGTTCTTTCGGCAGTCGGCTGTGGTGGGTCCAGGTGCTGTACGCGAGGTAGAGCAACGGATCTGGGGCGCCAAGCCGGTCGGCATCTTGCGCATGGAAGTACACGTAGGCCCACTCGCGATAGGGATAAGCCGCACCGACGTCGTCGGTGGGCGTGCGTTCGTCATCGATGGCGTCGAACGCGCAGTTGTTGCAGCACGTGAAGCACATCCGGCCAAGGATGCCCTCGGATTCCAGTTGCGCGAACATCTGTTGCAGGCGCCCGAAATCGCCGGTGTCGGGCCACGATTGCTGCTCGGCAATCCGCCGGTCCCACATCGAGTCCAACAGGGCGATAGCCTCGTCGGCGGTGATGTCGTTGTCGTCGTCGATGTGTTCCAGCACCGATTCCCGAACGTCGTCGTAGGGCCAGAAGCCACAGACGAGCCGCTCGCGGATGAGATCGGCGAGCTCTTGGCGTTGGGTGCTGGGCTCGGTCATCGCGGCAGCGGTTCCTTCGGGCGTAGAAGTGAGTCGGATGGGGCTTGGCGCCGGGCTGGCAGCTGGGCGTTCCTGATCTGCGGCGTCGTTGTTGGCGGGATCATCTTGTGCACGTTTGCGTTTGGCGGCCTGGCGTTGTTGCTCGGCTCTTTCCCGGCAGCGCTGCAGGAATTCCTCGTCAGCGGCGGGATCCTCCGGTATGAAGCGGCCCGGTTTGTCGTACTCGGGGAACCGTCGCGCATTGAACGTACGGTTTCGTGGCGCCACAGCGGCCGGTCGTCCGGCGATAAACCAGGCGATGGAGCCGACTAGCGGAAGGAGCAGGACGATGAAAATCCATAGTAGGCGCGGCAATCCACGCACTTCGTGATCATCGGTGCAGGCGATGTCGACGATCGCGAACAGCAACACGACTATGTCGAGCACACCGAAATACAGCATTGTTGTTGGCCTCCCCCGACGCCTGGTATTCACACGACTGCCCGCGACGTGCCCGTGGTCAGGCCCGTTCGTCAAGGTGTAGTCGCTGGAGCAGTCGGCAACCGAACGCCCACTGCCTGTGATCTATCACACAGAGCTTCTCAACCTGATCGTCGAGCCGAAGCGTTTGAGAGTTTGGTCCGTTCCGCGTGGTTGAAACTCGTTGCTCCGCAAGCGCTCCCGCCGACCGGCGTGCCGGCCCGCAAAATCGCTAACCCTGGCCGGCGTGTCGATCAACGCTCCGATTACGCCGGACTCCCTTCGACGCAGAAGCTTGGATCGAAAAAACCGACACTGGGTGGCCAACGCTGCTATCTACTGTGCGGCAGATCACCATGGAGCGACATTCGGTTTCGGGACAGGCTCGCGACTACACCTTGCAGAACAGTTGCCCGCCAACTGACGTCGGATCAGCAGAAGCACAGAGAATGAGAGGTGTCACCGGTGGACCCGTTCTTCCTTGACGACGAGGATCCCGCATCGGTGCAGTTGTTGCTGAGCACCGGCGACCTACCTGTGGACTCGGCCGTGGAAGCTCACGGCCATCTGGCCAACGGCTACTTCTGGACGGGAGTGGCCGAATACCTGATCAGCAGCTACCGTCCCGATCTTTCCGGCGAATTCGAATTTGACTCTGAGGCAGGAACATTCGCCGTCTTTGGCGATCGCGAACAGCTGCTGACCCTTGCGGCCTTGATGCGTCCTGCCGTGACCGACTCCGACGTGGTCGGCGCGCTCATCACCACCGCCGCCGCAGCAGGTCACGAATTCGATGACTAGCAACGAACGCTGGGCAGGTCTACCGGCACGTGCGAATAGACGCCCGGATGATCGGCGTGGATGATGATCCGGCGCCGCACCACCGACGCTTTCGACGCCGGCCTGTTCTTGCCGGCCCGGACGCCGGTGTCGTTTCCTGACGTACTCACGGACTACATCCGCAGTGAAGGGTCGCAACCCTACGTGTCTGGTGACGCTGCCGCGCATTGGCACGGAGACGAAGGCCGGCACCTGCTTGAGGCCGAGGCTGACCGGCTGGATAGGGAGCGGATGGCTGCGGACATCGCGCGCTTCCACGCTGCGCGACGAGAGGCATCGATGCTGGCGATGATCAATATCGCCCTACCCGTGGGCTGCAGCGCGACTCTCACCCGCGGCCAGGAGTATCTGCTGCGCATTGCACGCGAGGAGCGCAACGCGCTTGGCCAGTCTGGGTTTTCTGATCTTTCCCGGGCCGGGGCAGCGATGCGTGAACTCGTCTGCGCGAAACTGGGCGCTCTGATTGCGGACTCGGTGACAGTAGCCGCCGACGGCGACACCCTGGTCAACGCGGACGGCTCCGCCGCGGCGGTACTCGGGCGGTTATGCCCCACATGCTGGTATGCCACCCGGGCCGCACTCGCGCAGCGTGTCATCGACGAGGGCGCAACAGCGGTGTTGGGGCAGGGCCTGGTTGATCCCTCCTCGGTTGCGATTCTGTACGCCCTGGGGCTGATCGACTTCTGAGAGCGCGCTGGGAAGAGCGATTGCGAGAGAACAGAATTGGGACCTGAACGCCTCGCCGCAGCGTCGATCGCTGCGATCTTCATCGTCACCGAAATTGCGATCACAGCGGTTCTCATCGTCGTCAGCTGGCGAGCAGCCACCGGGCGTCTGGCCCGCAGTCAGTTGACGGGCATCCGTACCCCGTCGACGTTGCTCAGCGATCAAGCGTGGGTCGCCGGCCACCGGGCTACGTGGCGCCTTGCACCGCTGCACGGGGCGAACGCAGTGATCGCATGCAGCCTGCTGCTGGCGGTCATCGTGCGGTCATGGCCGGCGGGGCCGGTGATAGTCCTTGGAATCGGGTGCCTCGTCGTATTCGTCGGTATCGCGTTGTACACCGCGGTTGTCGCAAGCAGGGCCGCTAGCCGAACAACTCCACAGGACGCCGATCGGCCGGCCACATGAACCACCCGTAGTCGAGCTGCGATCCAGCGCAACGTAGCGATGGGGACAGTCTGAGGCAATCCGCGGGCAGCGCCGCAGCAGGCGGCGCCGCGTGCACGTCTGGTGATCGTTCGTGGGCCATCATCTCGCGCGTCTGGCCAGGGCCGCTGGATCGACAATGCTGATCGTCTTGCTCTGCATACGAATCCAGCCCCGATCGACAAACGAAGCGAGAGCTTTGTTGGCCGATTCGCGGGTTGAGCCTGCGAGCTGGGCAAGTTCGTTCTGGTTCAGCTGATGGTCGACGCGCAAAGTCCCATTGTCCGATTCACCGAATCGGTTCGCGAGGTCCAAAAGGAGTGTGGCCAGGCGCCCCGGGACATCGTTGAACGTCTGGTCGCACAGCTTGTTGGTGGTGCGGCGCAGCCGCCGTGCCAACACGCGAAGCATCTGCTCGGCAGCTTGGGGTTCCTGGTTCATCCAAGACCGCAGTGCTGTACGGGTCATTGTCGCAGCGAGCACCGCGGTGATTGTGGTGACGGTGGATGTGCGCGGACCCGGGTCGAGGAGCGCGAGTTCACCGAAAACGTCCGACGGTCCGAGGACGGCGATCAAGGTGTCGGACTGCTTACTTGCACAGGCGACTTTGACTCTGCCTGCGGTGATGATGTAGAGCCGGTCGCCGGCGTCACCTTCACGAAACACATTGTGCCGCTGTGGAAAAGATGCCCATTCAAGTTGGCGGACCGCCGCGTCCAGAACGTCCGGACCGACGCCGTGGAAGATGCTGGCGCGCGCCAACGCCGCAATCGCAGCAGGCCCATCCGGACCGATCACATCACTAGACACAGTGCCCGCCCATCGTCATCCCCCATTTGCTGAAACGGCTATACCGGCCATTTTCGTAGGTTGTCTATCTGGTTTGCTGACGTTAGCCGGCACACGTACGGGTTGACGTCCCAGTCAGCTTATGCGATTGTTCGCGTTATTGAGTGAAAGACCAAGCGAGCCGGGGGGCTTGGGGCTGGTCTTCACAGGGGGATGCATACATGGTCGAATTTGGCTTGTCGTCGCGACGCTTCAGAACAGGGGCCGCAGTGTTCGCTATATCTGTCACTGCATGGGCATCTCCGGTGGCAGTGTCGGTCGCTGATCCGCAGCCGATGCCCGATCGGTGGACACAGTTCGTCACCGACGACGGCTGGGTGGTGGACGTGAACACCACCAATGAGGTGATCAATCACATCGACAACCTGGCCGGCGCATCGAATTCGTGGCAGGCGCGGGTGACGCTGCGCTCCGAGGCCCGGATCACCGGCACCGGAGGCGCGGTGATTCAGGACGCACAACTCGAATCCGGGTATTTCGTGGGGTGCCGCACCGACTCATCCCCCGGTGTCGAGGTCGGCGCCGATATCGGCATCACTCCCTATCAGCAGATCAACGGCCAGGTCTACGGCGGCGGCTACGGACAAGGCCAAGGCGGCGCCGGCGGTGGGGGCGGCGGCGGAGGCGGCTTCGCCGGCGCCTCGGCCGGGGCCACGCTCGGCGTCCAGGAACATCTCGGCGGCTACATCCGGGTGCTGCTCAAACCGGGTGGCCTCGCGCAAGTTCCGATGGACCGCATCAGCCTGCGCAACATGCACGCGGTGTCGAACCTGCGGGAGCAGAACATCGAAGCCGATGGGTGCGGTGGTCAGGTGAAAATCCAGTCCTACACCACGATCCGGGTCCGCACGGACAACGGCAACGACACTCAGACCCTCTACGGCGAACCGAAGGACCTGTGATCGTGGCACCCGCATTGCGTTCAGGACACCCGCGACCATCAGTTGGCCGACTAGCGGTGGTTACCGCGGCGGTACTGCTCACCATGACCAGCGTCGGTGGTGCCGTCAGCGTCGCCGGCACCGCCGGCGCAGATCCCGCGGCACCGGCACCGCCACCCCCGATACCGGTGCCGGTGCCGCGGCCCATGCCCGAAGATCCCGCACGGGTTAATCCCATTGGCGGCGCGCGTGTTTCCTCCAGCACTCCACAGGGCGAGACCGCCGGCATGGAACGACCACTGGCCGCCCAGGTCGAACGCGGCGCGGCGACGGTACCAATGTGGGCCAAGGACGGCATCTTCGCCCCGACCGCGCACCCCAACCGCCAGATCGCGATCCACCTCCCGGGCGAGGTGACCCTGGGCCCGGCGGCGTGGCTACCCGGCGGCGGCGCCATCTACGGCTCTAATGACGTCGACTACCAGGTCATTCCGTACGCCGGCGGCGGGGTCGACATCACCGTCACCCGCAAGACGGTGTTCTCGTCCTCGACGATCCCCTTCGGCGTAAAGATGCCCGCAGCAACACATCTTCGGCAAGGCAACAATGTGGTGCTGGTGGAAACCGATGCTGCGCCAGGCAATCCGTCCCGCGTCATAGGCACCTTCAGCATCCCGGCCGCCGCCGACGCCAACCAAGCCCTCGTCGGCGTCTCCCCCACGCTGGGGCCTGGGTTCCCGCCCGGACAATCCAACCTCACCGTCGATCTGGGCCCGACAAGCATTTTCGCGTTTCCGGTCACCATCACCGTTTCGTACCGGGCCTCCGACGCGGCAACCACCGGGGCACCGGCTCCGAACTGGGCCGGCCTGCCCGCCGGAACACCTGCTGGCGCGGTGACCCCGCAGAACCCCGCCGGATACGTGACCGACCCGACCGGCGCGCACCGGCCCGACGGCGTCGATCCCACGACCTACGCCCAGCGCCACTCCGGCCACTGCCAAGGCGGACCCGACACCTACGGCAGCGCCGACGGGCGATCCGCGAACTTCGTGGCCGCCTGCCAAACCCAACAACTCTGCCTCGCAACAACTCCCGCGCGCACGAGCGTCGACTCCTGCAACGACCGGCTGCTGGCTCACATGTCGATCCAATGCGTCACTGTCTTCGGCCAAACCGGCGACGACTACGACGCCTGCATCCGCACTGCCTCTGACGAAGTCGCATGGGTTAAAGCCAACATGGCCGGCGGACCGGGCTAGACGCGCACCGGCACTGTCGACGTTTCGAACGTGATTCTTTGGGAGGAAATCCAGCGATGGCACCGAGGACGCCGCGACTTCAGCGGAGCGTTTACCGCTACCGGCGCGCAATGGCCATTTTCTCGATCCTGGCCGTATTGCTGTCCGCTGTAGTTACCGTCACCGGTGATCGACATGGTTCGACCTTGACAGCGCTTCCCGGGGCCACCGCTCAACCCGCGCCCACTGGTCCTACCGGCGGGTCTGGCGGGGGCTCCGGTGGACCCCCTTTCCCGATGCAGCCGCCAGAAATGCCCAGTGCGCCAGGTGGTTACAACGGTGGGTCATACCCTGCGCCCGATCAAAATAACGGCATCTCCATATACAACTCGGATGCCCCGCAAGGCTCGGACGGTGACAGCCAGGCCGCCACTTATCCACAATCGCAGCAGCCTGCTAACGGCACGCAACCACCGGACTACGACCATCCCATTTCTCAGCAACCTTCAGCACAGCCGCAGCAGCACGGTCAACAACAACACGAGAGCCAACAAGCGACACCTACTCAGCAGCCAAGCCAGAGCGCGAGCGCGACACCCAGCCGGCAACCGTCACAGAGCCAGCAGTCGTCGCCCACGCAGACCTCGAGCCCGAATCGCGAAGACCAACAGCACAAAGATCGCGATTGCCAAGGTATATCGGGCTTATCGTCGGTCACAGACGGCAAGGTCATCTACACTGCGCCCACCCAGATCGCCGATCAGGTTTCCGCTGCCGCCCAGCAGTGGAACAACCTCGGTGGCATCCAGATCGTCCCGGCAAGCGATGCCTCCGACGGGAGGAAGTCCCAGGAGGACAACGTTTCCGGCGATCGGCATTCAAACAGTGACCAGTCTGGGGATACCTCGGGCATGCCGGCTGTGACGCTGAACATCTCGACCATCGCCGACCCACTCACGCCTTGGGGCGGCGAGTACACCAGCGGCGACGACTCCTCGCCCGGCGAGATCATCATCAACCTGGCGCGCATACCGGCGGCTGGGCCTGGCGGAATCCAATCAGTTCTCGGCCACGAGCTCGGGCACGCGCTAGGCCTCGACGACAACATTCCAGGTCAGCTCATGGCGCCCTCGGGTGCCCTCCCCAACGTACCGCAAGCAATCGATATTCAACTCCTGCAACAAATCGGCAACCAAGGCGCGACGCAACAATGCGCCGCACAAAGGTTCCGAGATGCCCTGCAAGAATTTTGGTGCCCGTTCGGAACCAACGCGGACGGCAGCTGCACCGGCGCCGGAGTCGCCCGCTCCACCGGCGACTTCTTCAGTGGAGTCGGAAAAGACATCTGGGGCGATGTAACCGATATCGGCAGTCTGATCGCGGAACTGACGAGAGCGAGCACGGGCAATGGTGAATCGCAAACAGCCTTACGCCAGGCGCTCGGCCCGTTGTTCGGACTCGGGCCTGAGGGCAGCATAGGTCTGGGCGACGCGTGGACGAACCTGGGACTCGGGACATTGAACCAGCTGATCGGTCTCGATAAGTGGCAATCCGGGCAATACAAAGAAGCGATGGAGCGCGTCACCGCGAACATCGTCGAAATCGCCGCTACGGTCGGCGTCGGCGCACTTCTAAAGTTTGTTAGGCGCATCGCGTCAGCCGTCCGCGATGCAAAGTCTGCGGTCGAAGTTCTAAATTCTATTATCGCACCTGGAAAGCTTGACTACATATTTGGAAAAGTTACATCTTCACCGAAGAATACTGCTCGATCGATATCGATGCTCAGACAACTCAACGCCATAGGCGTATTCGACAATGCAGAGGGTAGAAAATTGGTGCAACAAAGCCTCGAAAGTGCCGCCAAGGCGACAGATAACGTCGCCAAAGAGGAGGTCCGGAACGGTGTCACCACGCTAACTAAAGACTCCCTGTTGATCGGTCCAGGAGGTGTCCTGAAACTAGAATCCTTCTGGGAAGTCACAAGCGACGGCCTGAGACTAACGAGTGTTATACCCTATGGCATGTAAACGATGGGAGGTGCGCGGTAGTGTCGTTCGAATATCCCGATGATGCCGAGATCCTGGACAATCTCGGTGTTGCTCCTTCTATTTCGCGGGAGCTTGATTACTGGGAAAGAACAGTCGAGCTGTCCACGGGGAAAGAGACACTGCGTGTCTCGTATGATGAGACGGGCTTTGTTTGTGTTGAGTGGCGCGAAGGGGAGAGAACACTCCTCTCTCTCTCAAGAGATCGCGCCGACAGACTCACAGTCTGGTCAAAGGGCGGCACATCGCATCTAGCGGTCGACTTCAAGGGCGAGTTGGGTACGGATGGGCGGGTAACGATCGACGTCTATCCCGATATTGCAGTCACAGATGTTCAGCGACTGTAAACCAACGGCTTCTCAGAATAGATAGCATCAGTTGCAGAACGCTCGGACTTTTGATTATCCAACGGCCGAAACGGAATTGGCTACTTTTGGTCGTGTCGACGATTTTCCAACCGAAGATTGGATATCGAGATTCACCCGATGGATCATTTAATACATCAAAAATCGACCTTCTGCGAGCGATGGAGGTAGGGCTATAATGCGCAACCAGCTACGGTCAATAAAGCTGCGCCGAGTTACCAAGCTGGCCGCAACATTGATGACGGTCCTGTTTATAGCTTGCTGCTGCTCGGCGGAATCTCCTCCTAATGAAGCAATAACGCGAGCAGTTGAGAATTTCAGCACTGCAGTCAACAAATCTGACTTCATCGCGGCCCGAACATTGGCGTGCGGGAGAATGCTCGCGGACCTATCCGCGTCTGACGCAGCACTACTACATGGCCGGAGCGCCGCCGAGTTGATGATTCTCCGAAGCGAGTTGACGAACATTGCCACGCCCCGCGTGGACGGAGACCACGCACGCGTGCCCATAACTGTGAAATACAGGAGCAGCCTACCGCAGGCAGCCGAATTGACGCGCGGCTACGAAATTGAACTACTGAAGGTGAGTTCCGAGTGGAAAATCTGTTCCTACACCCCGGCGGCAAGCCCGTGACGATGACCCCGTCCAACCCTGGAAGTCGCGCTGCGCTTCGCCTGCTAGCCGGTGGGTTGTGTGTCGTGACCGTTGTGTCGTGCAGCAATGAATCCATGTCAGCAGACTCCACGTCCACAGCTAGCGCGACATCCCCATCATCGGCAGCAGTCCCCGCCATTTCTCCCGCGATCCGCGAAATTGTGCCTCACTACGCGACTGACGTCACTGATTTGCGTCGCCTCGCCGGACTCGCCGACGCGGTCTTCATCGGCACGGTATCTGAACAGGCCGGCACTTTCGTCCGATCTGGACATACGAACACCCAGTTCAAGGTGAAAGTCCAGTTGGCACTGAAGGGCTCACCGGCAGGTGACGTCGTGGTTGAGCAAGAAGGCGGCCACGATCCCGTCAAAAACGTCACCTACGTCGTGAAAGGAGACGCGCCACTCGAACCGGGCACGACCTACGCACTCTATGCGATGTATCGCGGCAAGGAGAACCTCTACTCCATCATTCCAGCCCACGGAGATGCCCGCCTGACTGCTGAAGAAGCCAAAGAACTATCGGCCGGCACTACCCCGAAACCGGTAGCCGACATGCGCGAGGCAGTAGCACACCAAATTCCCTCCTGACGGCCTCATCCCAGCTTCTCCTGTGCAGTAGCGACGGCTCGTGTAGCCTGTCGACCGCCGGACCACATTTAGGTCCAAGCACTTTCCCGGTCAGAGTGAATTCTGCGGCGGAAGGCTGGACTCGAAGCGCTAGCTCACCTGCATGTCAAACTCCGCTGATCACCCCGTGCGTCACGATGGCCGCCGTCTCGTCGACCCAGAGCTCGTCGAGCTCGCTCTCCGGATGCAGCAGCATCCGCAACATCGTTGCGCCACCGATGATTTCGATGAGCCGTTCGGGCTTGACGTCAGCCTGCACCTCGCCGCGCTCGATCCCGTGCTCCAGTCGGACCCGCACCACGTCGAACAGCCCGTGGAAGCGTGCGACGACCCGCGCGTTGAGTTCCTCGTCGGCGCTCATGTCCGCCATCAGCCCGGGTAGCGCCGCCCGTACCGCGGGGCTGGTGAACACGTCGCGTGCCGCGGCGATCATGGCGCGGATATCGCCGACGATGTCCCCCTCCGGGGTTGCCAGTGCGGTCGGCGCCGTGGGGAATGCCGCTTCATGCACCAGCTCGGCCTTGCTCGACCAGCGGCGGTACAGCGCCGTCTTCGTCGTTCCCGCACGTTCGGCGATCGCCGCCATCGTCAGATTGGCGTAGCCGACTTCGGGCAGCAGTTCGGCGGCAGCGGTCAACACCGCGGCGTCGATCCGGGGATCGCGTGGCCGACCGGCGCCAGAGGGCTTGTCAACCGGTTGCAGGTCTGATTTCATAACGCTACGCATCGTATCGTAATTATCTCGGGAAGGAAGGTTCAGTGCCGAACCAACCGGCGGACAGCTCCGTCACGGTCGAAACGAACGTCGACCATATTCAGCGCTCCAGCCGTGACGTGACAACAGTTCCAGACATCCTGTCACAGTGGCTGTCCACCGTGATGGAAGGCGGCGTCAAGCCCGAGATCACCGTCGAGAGCGGCGTCGACTCGAACGGAATGTCTTCCGAGACAATCATTATCACCGGGCGGTGGACCGAGGGCGGCGCGCCGGTGGAGCAGAAGTGGGTCGTCCGGGTCGCGCCGACCACCGAGGACGTCCCCGTCTTCTCCTCCTACCGCCTGGACCACCAGTTCGATGTCATGCGTCTGGCCGGCGAACTCACCGACGTCCCGGTCCCCCGGGTGCGCTGGCTGGAGAACACCGGCGAGGTCCTCGGTTCACCCTTCTTCCTGATGGACTGCGTCGACGGCGTGGTCCCACCGGACGTCATGCCGTACACCTTCGGCGGCAACTGGTTCGCCGATGCCACCCCGGAGCAGCAACGCACGCTGCAGGACAGCACCGTGGAGGCCATCGCCAAGCTGCACTCGATCCCCGATGCGGACAAGACCTTCGGCTTTCTCCAGGAAATCGACCCGCCAGGCGACACCGCGCTGCGCCGGCACTTCGGCTGGCTCAAGGACTGGTACCAGTTCGCGGCGTCGGGCCTGGGCCGCTCGCCGCTGGTCGAGCGTGCCCTCGTATGGCTGGAAGAGAACTTCCCCGAGGACGTCGCGGCTTCCGAATCCGTTCTGGTGTGGGGTGATTCGCGCATCGGCAACGTGATGTACCAGGACTTCCGGCCGTCCGCGGTCTTGGACTGGGAGATGGCCACAGTCGGCCCGCGTGAGTTCGATGTCTCGTGGATCATTTTCGCGCACAAGGTTTTCCAGGAGCTGGGCGGCCTGGCCGGGCTGCCCGGCCTGCCGGACGTGCTGCGCGAAGAGGACGTGCGTGCGACGTACAAGAACTTCACCGGCGTCGAGGTCGGTGACCTGCGCTGGTTCTACATCTACTCCGGCGTCGTGTGGTGTTGCGTATTCATGCGCACCGGTGCCCGGCGCGTGCACTTCGGGGAGATGGAACAGCCCGACGACCTCGAGTCGCTCTTCTACCACAAGTCTCTGCTGGAGAAGCTCCTGGAAGGAACCGCCTGATGCTCGGCCCCATGGACGAATACCCGATCCACCAGGTCCCCCAGCCCATCGCGTGGCCGGGCTCCAGCGACCGGAACTTCTACGACCGCTGCTACTTCAATGCCCACGACCGCACGGGCAACATCTTCGTCATCACCGGCATGGGCTACTACCCCAACCTCGGGGTGAAGGATGCCTACTTCCTGGTGCGCCGCGGCGACACCCAGACCGCCGTCCACCTGTCCGACGCCATCGACCAGGACCGCCTGAACCAGCACGTCGTCGGCTACCGCATCGAGGTCACCGACCCGCTGCACCAGGTCCGCATCGTGCTCGACGAGACGGAAGGGATCGCCGCTGACCTCACGTGGAACGGCCTGTTCGACGTCGTGCAGGAGCAGCCGCACATCATGCGCCAGGGCAACCGCGTCACGCTGAACGCGCAGCGCTTCGCGCAACTGGGTTCCTGGAGCGGCACCCTCGCCATCGACGGCGAGGACATCAAGGTCAGCCCGGACACATGGATCGGTTCGCGTGACCGGTCCTGGGGCATCCGCCCGGTCGGCGAGGCCGAGCCGGCTGGCCGGCCGGCCGATCCGCCTTTCGAAGGCATGTGGTGGCTGTACGTGCCGCTCGCGTTCGAGGAGTTCTCGCTCGTGATGATCATCCAGGAGGCCCCCGACGGCTTCCGCTCGCTCAACGACTGCAGCCGCGTCTGGAAGGACGGCCGCGTCGAGCAGCTCGGCTGGCCGCGCGTGAAGATCCACTACGTCTCCGGTACCCGCATTCCCACCGGCGCCACCATCGAGGCGACGGCGCTGGACGGCACACCGGTCCGCTTCGACGTGGAATCCAAGCTGCCCGTGCCGATCCATGTGGGCGGCGGCTACGGCGGTGACGCCGACTGGCTGCACGGCACGTGGAAGGGTGAGAAGTTCACCGAGCGCCTCACCTACGACATGACTGATCCCGGCATCATCGCTCGCTCCGGCTTCGGCGTCATCGATCATGTCGGCCGTGCGGTGTGCCATGAGGGCAACAAGCCGCCGGCCGAAGGCTGGGGCCTGTTCGAGCACGGCGCGCTCGGCCGCCACGATCCGTCGGGCTTCCCGGACTGGCTGACCATGGCCCCCTAGTTTTGCGCGGCGTCCCCCGGCCGGGCAAACAGGAATGTTCCCCGATACAACGGCGTATCGGGGAACATTTGTCTTTGGTGACGCTAGCCGGCCCACCACAAGGAGGCGGCGAGCAGAACTTCGACCAAGCCGTAGAACCAGTTGGGGTAGAACGACGTTCGGTCACCGACGATTGCAGACACGATGCGCCCGAAGGCCATGCCGAGCAACGCCACGCTCACAGTCACCACGATGCCGAAACGCACCTGCTCCGGCGCCGCGATGGCGTATCCCAGGATCGCCGCGACGGCCAACCCGAAACCGCCGTAGACCGCCCGCACCTCGGCCCGAGATGCCGCCTCGCCCAAGGTGATTCCGAATGGCCGCAACATCTCTGCCGGAGCGGTCAGGGCCCGCAGGCCCATGCCGGCAAAGAACACCGCGTTGACGGCGACGACGACGTTGGTAGTCACTGACACCGCTACCTCCTGACGACGACGCTGAACCAACCAGCATGACGGACGTGAGTCATGCCGTCAGGCGAAACGACTCAGAGACGCCACATTTCGCGCTCAGTGGCGGCCTGCTCGAACGCCTTGTGGCGAAAAGTCTCCGGCTGGCGCACTTTCGCAGCCAGATGCAGCCGTGTCACGAACGCGGCGGTCTTGTCCGACCACCAATGCATCGCGGCCGCGGCGGGGTGGAAGCCAACTGACGCAGAGTTGGTAGCCATCGCGGTATCCCTTCACGAACTCCGACAATGCTTTTGAGATCGCACAACCCTCGGCGACGGCAACGTCGGCACTAGTGCACAGGTTCAGCGACGGAGGTCGCTCATCTATTCCCTGCAGCACGCTGTTGTTCGCTGTCGGCTTACTCCAGCCCGGCGGTGCCGTCCGCGCTGACGGTGACCTTGGCACCCGCGAGGTCCTCGCGGGTGCTGGCCTCGGCTTGCGACGGGTCGGTGATGACGGCCAGCGCCCGGCTGCCATCGGGCGTGCGCACAGCCACGAAGACCTTCTCAGGCGTACCCTCGCGGGTCACCGGTGTGGTCCAGGTTTCCACCGTGCCGGTGCCCGACCAGTCGTCCTCGGCCACCACCGTCGGCTCGACATCGACCTCGGATTGCACGTCTGCCCAACGGAATTCGTTTGCCGGTGGCTCGGTGCTGTAGACGCCGAAGCTGTGCTTGGTCAGATAGCCACCGTTGGCGGTGATGAGCCCGATCTGGCCGGGATGGGCCACCAGCCGCTGGGCCATGGTCGCGATCGAATGCGACACGTAGTTGTTCCACGGCCCGCCGGCGAAGGTCAGGCCACCGGTCACCGTCAGCGGCCGCACCGGATCATCGAGGGCCAGACCGAGCTCGCGGGCGGCGACCTGCACTGCCGACGGGAAGCACGAGTACACGTCGACCGCGTCGATGTCGTCGATGCCGAGGCCGGCGAGCTCCAGCACGCGACGGCCCGCGATGCGGATCGCCGGCGACCCGGAGAAGCTCGCCCGCTCCCCGATCAGATAGGTGTCGTGGGCGTCGGTGCCGGCGTACGGGAAAACCCACCGCTCCTGCGGGATCTGAAGCGCTTCGGCCTTGCCCACCGACGTCAAGATCAGGGCGGCGCCCTGGTCGACCATGTTGTTGGAGTTCATCAGCTTGGTGTACGGCCAGCTGATCATCCGGTTGTCCGGACCGGGCTGCCAGATCTGCTCGGCAGACACCGCCTCCCGGCTCCAGGCATGCGGATTGCCTTCTGCCACTTGGCTGAATCGCGCCCACAGTTCCCCGATCCGACGGCGATGCTCCTCGGGAGCTTCCCCCGCCGCGATCCGCAGCGCCTGCTCGAACATCGGGTACACATGCGACGGCGCCACCAAACCGATCCGCAGTTCGGCGGGTCCGGCCATGGTGAATTCGGGGTCGCTGGGTGCGAGTGGCACCGACTCGTCCTGCTCGGTTCCGGTGAGCCGTTCACCGCGCGCCTTCAACCGCGTCCGCGTCCGCCAGGTTTCCCCGCCGGCGATCAACACCACGTCATTGCGGCCCTGCTGGATGTCCAGGCACGCCTGGTTCACCAACGACTGCGGCACATTGCCACCGACCGGGGTGTACCGGGTGACGGCGCCCGGCGCGCCGATGCGCTGCGCCAGCAACAGCCCCGGGTCGCGGTAGCGCACCGACAACAGGTTGACGATCCGTACCGCGTCGACCGCCTCGAGGACACGGGCGTCAGCAGCGGCACGGGCCGCCGCTTCCATCAGGTCGACGGGCTCGCCGCCCGGGTTCTCGTCGTACTGGTTGACCTGGCCATAGCCGACAAGCACCGGGGTTCTGGGATCAAGGGGCATACATCCACCTTGGTGGCACCCGCCCTGCGCTGTAAACGACCGGCGCGGAAACCCGCACATGAGCGTTCGGGACATCTGTTTGCCCTCAGGTCCCGCAGATGTCGCATGAGGAAACGTATAGGTGTCGCACAATGCGATTTACAGGGCGGCGCCGACAGCATTGCATGGACCTCACATGCAGAAGGGTGAACACATGACGATGAGCGTGGCCGAACGGGCCGAACTCGCCGCAGCCGTCAAAGACCTGCTCAGTGAGCATTGCACCGAAGCCGACGTCCGCCGGGTGATGAGCACCGACACCGGATTCGATCGCGACCTCTGGAACAAGCTGGCCGCCCAGGGCGTGGCGGGCCTGATCATCGATCCGGAATACGGTGGCGTCGGGCTGGGCGCACAGGAGCTCGAGGCGGTCGCCGAGGTCACGGGTGCAGCCTTGCTTCCTGCCCCGTTCCTGTCGAGTGCGGTCTTCGCCACGGCCTTGATCCAGGCCGCCGGCACCGACGACGACAAGGCACGGCTCTTGCCTGCGTTGGCCGACGGTTCGTCGATCGCAACCGTCGCAGCCACCGGGCCCCGCGGCACGTGGGCACCGGATGGTGTTGCGGTTCAGGCAGTTCGGCACGGCGACCAGTACCAACTCACGGGCACCGCGCACTACGTGCTCGACGGACAGATCGCCGACGTCGTCATCGCCGTCGCGAAGACCAACGAGGGCATCGCGATCTTCGAGGTCGCCCCGGACGCACCCGGCTTCGACCGCACCGCCGCAACGGTTTTCGACCCGACCGTCCGGCTGTCGACGTACACCTTCGACCAGACCCCGGCCCGTCGCCTCGGCACCGGCGGCTGGGCTGCCGTGGAAAACGCGTTGTGCCTCACGGTGATCGCCCTGGCCGGGGAACAGGTCGGCGGTGCTCGCCGCCTGTTCGATGTCACCGTCGAATACCTCAAGACCCGGATCCAGTTCGGGCGGCCCATCGGCAGCTTCCAGGCGATCAAGCACATGGCGGCCGACCTGCTGCTGGAAGTCGAATCCGCCACCTCGGCCGCACAGCATGCCGCCGCACAGTTCGATACCGACCCGGCGGGCTCTGACGGTCCTGTGGCGTTGGCCGGATTCGCCTGTGCGGAGGCCTATCACACCACCGCCATGCAATCGATCCAGATGCACGGCGGCATCGGCTTCACCTGGGAGCACCCCGCGCATCTGTTCCTGCGCCGGGCGCGTACCGGCCGTCAACTGTTCGGCAGCTCACGTGACCATCGTGAGCGCTACCTGGCAGCAAAGGGCGCCTGAGATGACCACCACCGCAACGAATCCCGATGACCTCCGTACCGAGGTCCGCGACTGGCTCACACAGAACTGGACCGCGTTGCCACCGGCGGACGACCCGTGGGTCAGCTCGCCGGCGGAAATCGCCTGGCGTGAAAAGGTTCTCGAAGCCGGATACGCCGTGCCCACGTATCCGCCCGATTGGTTCGGCCGCGGCTACCCGAGCAAACTCGCCGCGGTGATCCAGCAGGAGTTCCGCGCGCTCAAGGCTCCCGGCGCCTGTCAGGACAAGCACAACATCCCGGCCAACACCTTGTTCGCGTTCGGCTCGGACGAGCTGAAACATGAACTGCTACGGGACTTTCTGACCGGGGCCGCCCGCACCTGCCTGCTCTACAGCGAGCCCGGCGCCGGATCCGATCTGGCCGGGGTGAGCACCACAGCGGTGCGCGACGGCGACCGTTGGGTGGTCAACGGCCAAAAGGTGTGGACCTCCGGAGCGGCGACGTCCGAATACGGTCTGCTGATCGCGCGCACCGACTGGGATGCACCCAAGCACAAGGGCATGAGCTACTTCATCATCCCGATGCGGCAGCCCGGCATCGAGGTACGGCCACTGGTCCAGATCACCGGTGAGGCGCATTTCAACGAAGTGTTCATCTCCGATGCCACCGTGCCGCACGCCAATCTCATTGGCGGAGAAGGCAACGGCTGGCGCGTCCTGCAGACCGCCCTGGCGTACGAACGCTCCATCATGGGTGACGGCGGACGCGGATCGCGCAACAAGTCCAAGGCCGACAGCCTCGTG
This sequence comes from Mycobacterium sp. UNC410CL29Cvi84, assembly GCF_000686745.1. Lineage (NCBI taxonomy): Bacteria > Bacillati > Actinomycetota > Actinomycetes > Mycobacteriales > Mycobacteriaceae > Mycobacterium > Mycobacterium sp. UNC410CL29Cvi84. The sequence goes on along the minus strand of NZ_JMLM01000007.1, from coordinate 26,093 downwards.
GAACTGGCCCGCGAGCACGGCCGCCTCGACGATGCCGCCCTGCGGGAGCGGCTCGCGGACGTGCTGGCGTTGCGGGAACTCAACCGTCTCAACAATCTTCGCGCCAAGGCGTCGACCAGCCAGGGCACGTCGAGTTCGATCATGTCGCTGGGTAAGCTCGCGATGTCGCGAATCCTGCACTCGGAGGCAGCGTTGAAGACCGAGATCATCGGCACCGAATCACTGCTGGCGGGTCCCGACAACCCTGAGGCCGACGACGTGAACTTCCTGTCCCTCAACGCATTCTTCACCTCCATCGGCGGCGGCACCGACCAGATTCAGCGCACCATCATCGGTGAACGCGTCTTGGGCCTGGCGAAGGAACCCGAGACCGACCGCGACATCCCGTTCCGCCAGGCGCGACGCAGTTGACGAGCATGGCCTACGACCCACCGCTGTCGGGCATCGAGATTCTCGACCTGACCGCCGGACCCATCACGGCCGTCGGCCGGCTCCTCGCCGATCTCGGTGCCCACGTCACGTCGGTGCACCTGGCCGGTGTGACCGCGGCCGACACCACCGGACCACGTATCGACGGGGTGCCCATCGGCACCGCCATCAACCGCCACGGCATCCCGCCAACCGAGATCGATCCGTCGACCCCGGCCGGGCAACAGGAATGGGCCGAATTGGTGGCCACCGCCGACATTCTCATCGAAAACACGCGCCCGGGGTCGGCGGCCGAGGAGTCGTTGGCAGTCAAGCAGATTCACGCCGACCATCCGGCGTTGGTCATCCTGTCCATCAGTGACTTCGGTCGCGATACGCGCTACCGCGACTGGCAGGCAACCACTCCCGTGCTGCACGCGTTGACCAGCGAGCTGTCCCGCTCGGGCATCCCGGGACAGCCACCGCTGGTGCCACCGAGTGCCGACCTGCCGTATCACGTCGCCGCCGCCCAGGCCGCCTTCTTCACCCTCGCCGTCTTCCTGGATCGGCTGCGCACGGGCACAGGCGATCTCATCGATTTCTCGGTGCTCGAAGGTGCGATGCAGACCCTCGACCCGCCATTCGGCACCGCGGGCAGCGCGGCGGCCGGTGTGCCCATCAGCGAACAGCAGCGCGACTGGATCGCCGAGCAGCAGCGCTATCCGATCTTCAGGTGCAAGGACGGCCACGTCCGCATGTGCGTGTTGGCAAAACGCCAGTGGCAGGGCATGTTCGAGTGGATGGGACGCCCGGCGGAATTCGCCGACCCCAAGTTCAACAGCCTCCGCGAGCGTTTCGCGTCCGCGACACTCTTCGGAGCCATCGAGCAGTTCTGTGCCGACAAGACCCGCGCCGAGCTGGAACTGGCCGGACAACGGCACGGCGTGCCGACGGCCGCGGTGCTGAGCCTGGCCGAGGCCCTGTCCACCGAACAGGTTGCCGCGCGCGGCTTCTTCCGCGAGACCGAGCTCTCCCCCGGTCTGACGGCACCCGTACCCGTCGGCGTCGTGGAGATCGACGGGCACCGGGCGAGCAACCTGAACATCACGGCACCGGGTCACCGACGACTCCGTGACGCACCCACTCTCACCGCGCGCGCCCGCAGCGACCTCGGACTGCCCCTGGAGGGGCTGCGCGTACTGGACCTCGGCGTCATCGTCGTCGGCAGCGACACCGGTCGCCTCTTCGCGGACCTCGGCGCCGACGTCGTCAAGATCGAGAATTCCGCCTTCCCCGACGGGCTGCGCATCAGCCTCACCCGGATGACGCAGGCTTACGCCGCCGGTCACCGCAACAAGCGGTCGATCGGAATCGACCTCCGGTCCGAGGAAGGCCGGGCGCTGGCACACCAGCTGGTGGCCCAGTCCGACGTCGTGCTGAGCAACTTCAAACCCGGTGTGGCAGCGGCGCTCGGCATGGACCACGCGACCCTGCAGCAGGTGAATCCGGGCATTGTCGTCGTCGACAGCTCGGCGTACGGAGCCACCGGCCCATGGGCGAAGCGCCTCGGCTACGGACCGTTGGTCCGCGCCGCGGCGGGCTTCACCGAGCTGTGGACCTACCCGGATAACCCGGATGCCTTCTGCGACACGGTCACGGTGTACCCCGATCACGTGGCGGCGCGGATCGGCGCGTTGAGTGCCGTCGCGCTCCTGCTGCGCCGCGAACGCAGCGGTGGCGGTGGATCGGCGAGCGTCGCGCAAGCCGAGGTGATGCTCAGCCACCTGGCCGACGACATCGCCGGCGAGGTGCTGAACCGTCGCGGTCATGCGCGCGACAACCAGCCGGCTCATGACGCACCGTGGGGCCTGTTTCCCGGCGCCGGCGATGACGCGTGGATCGCGGTCACCGTCCGCGACAACGCCGACTGGTCGGCCCTGTGCGCGGTGATCGACCGGCCCGACCTCGCTGCCGATGCGGAGCTGGGTTCGCGCGCCGGGCGGGACCGTCAGCGGGCGCGGCTCGACGCGGCGCTCAGCGCCTGGACATCCCGGCACGCACCGGTAGACGCGATGGTGCAGTTGCAGGCCGCGGGCGTCCCGGCCGGGGCTGTGCTGCACGCCGTCGAGGTCCCGACCTGGGACTACTACGTGGAGCGACGGGCGTTCCGGGAGGAACTGCATCCGCATGGGACCGCACCGTTCATGATGGAGAACGTGCAGATCCATGCTGACCTCATTCCCGATCCCCCGCTGGGGCAGGCGCCGCTGCTCGGGGAGCAGACCCGCGAGGTCGCGGCCGAACTGCTCGGCTTGGACGACCAGAAAATCGACGAGCTGATCGCCCGCGCCGTGCTCGAAGTACCTGCGGCAGCTGCACATTCGGGACGGTAACCGCCCCTTCCCATGGAGATCGATTTCACCCGCCTTCGCTACTTCGTCGCTGTCGCCGAGGAGCTCCACTTCAAGCGCGCCGCCGACCGGTTGATGATCACGCCGCCGCCGCTCAGCAAGCAGATCAAGCTGCTCGAGCGCGAACTGGGTGGGGAACTTTTCGAGCGGACCTACCACGACGTCCGCCTGACGCCGCTGGGCCTGCAGCTGCTGGAACCGGCACGCGACATCCTGCGGCAGGTCGAGGAGCTGAAGGCGACCGCGTCACGAATCACGCAGGAGATCAACCCTGTTCGCATCGGCGCGACCGCCTACGCGCCATCGGATTTCCTGGTCAGATTCGAGCAAGCGGTGGCCGGGCTCGCCATGCCCACCGAGTTCAGTGTGCCCGGGTCAGCGGCCGAGGTCATCGCCAAGCTGGTTTCCGGGCATCTCGAGCTGGGCCTGATCCACCTGCCGTCCGCCGACAAGCGCATCCGGCACCGGGTGGTGGCCACCTATCCGGGCGCGGCCGCGGTGCGGTTCGACGACCCGTTGGCCGCCAATGACATCATCGCGATCGAGGACCTGCGGGACCGCGACGTGGTGATCGACTTCGCGCGGCCCAATCCCGTCGTGCTGGCGCAGATGACGCGGGGCCTCAACGCGCGGGGCGTCACGCGTATCGTGCGGGCCGTCAGCCAGTTGGGCGGCGAACTGGAGATGGCCAGCCACGTGTTCAACCGGTATCTCGTCGCGCTGGTCAGCTATGCGCCGGCCTCGATGCTCGGCCGAATCTTCTCGCCGCCCGAATTCAAGCTGATCCCCATCGACGAAAGCACTTGGGCCCCGGCCAAAATCGCGCTGGCATGGGCGCCGGACCGGCTGAATGACCCGGCCGAGATCGAGGCCGTCGTCGAGCAGCTCGTCACTGCCCTGGCATAACCCCCGCGAGCGAGTTGGGTGTCACCGCACAGCGGTACGCTGCCTCGACCGACAAACTCCGTCAACGCGCCCCCGGAAGGATCGAACCGTGCTCGATGCCGATGATGTGCGCCGCATCGCGCTGTCCCTTCCGGAGACCACCGAGAAAGAGCGTTGGGGCCACCCGACTTTCGACGTGGCACGCAAGATGTTCGTCACGGTGCCCGACGACGCGACCTCGTTTGCGGTGCGCTGCCCCCGATTCGACCGCGAAGAGCTGATCGCGGCCGAGCCCCACAAGTTCTGGGTGCCGCGGCACGAGGCCGCGTCGTCGTGGGTTCGGGTCCGGCTGGCGGCCCTCGATGACGAGCGGGAGCTGACCGACATTCTGGTCGACTCCTGGCGACTGGCTGCGCCGCCCAGACTCACTGAGCAGCCGGAGTCCTGATCCCGAAGGCTCAGACCCGCTGCCGCACCCGGCCGAAGACCATCGATTCCTCGATGCGGTCGAAGCGGTGGTCGATCACGTCGAGCACGTAGTTGTGCCGCACGTGCCACGGGCGATGAGTACCCGACTTGGGCAGCGCGTGGGGGTTGCGGTTGATGTAGCCGGCGTCGAGGTCGAAGGTCTTCTTCTCGGCCATCGGTGCCGCGCCGAGATGTGGGTACGCGTGGGTGTAGCCGTGAGTGTCCATGTACTCCACCAGCTTTGCGAATGCTCGCGCCGTCATATCGGCACGCAGGGTCCATGACGCATTCGTATAGCCCAGGCACCAGGCCATGTTCGGTACGTCCTCGAGCAGGAACTCCTTGTAGACGAACCGGTCGGACGGAGTGATCGGGTCACCGTCGACCGCCAGAGAGATGCCGCCGAGGGCCTGCAACTCCAGCCCCGTCGCGGTCACGATGATGTCGGCATCAACGCGCGCACCGGATTTCAGCACGATGCCGTTGGCGTCGAAGTGGTCGATGTGGTCGGTGACGACCTCGGCCCGGCCGTCACCGATGGCGGTGAAGATGTCACGGTCGAGCACCGCGCAGAGGCGTTGATCCCACGGGTCGTACTTCGGGTTGAAGTGCACGTCCACCGGGTAGCCGGCCGGCAGGGCGGCCATGGCGCGGCTGCGGATGAGCCGTCGGCCGCCCTTCGGGAACTTCCTGAGCAGGTTGTAGCTGAGCACCCCGATGAGCACATTGCGGAACCACACGATGCGGTGGGCAAGCTTGCTCGGCAACAGCTTTCGGATCAGGTTGACCATCGGGTCGATCTGCCACTGCGACATCAGGTAGGTGGGCGACCGCTGCAGCATCGTCACCTTGGCGGCGGTCGTCGCCATCGCGGGTACCAGGCTGACGGCTGTGGCACCGCTGCCGATCACCACGACCTTCTTGCCGGCGTAATCCAGTGACTCCGGCCAGAACTGCGGGTGGACGACGTCGCCGGCGAAGCTGTCGATGCCGGGGAAATCAGGGGTGTACCCCTGGTCGTAGTTGTAGTAGCCGGTGCCGCAGAACAGGAATCGGGCACGGTAGGACCTGGCCTCGCCGTTCTCCACGGCGTGCACCGTCCAGGTGTCGGTCGCCGAATCCCAGTCGGCCGACTGCACGTGCGTGTTGAAGGTGATGTGACGGTCGATGCCGTGGGTGTGTGCCGCGGTGGTCAGGTACTCGCGGATGTGATCGCCGTCGGCGATGTTCTCCGGACGCTCCCACGGCTGGTACGGGAAGCTGAGCGTGAAGATGTCGCTGTCCGATCGAATACCCGGGTAGCGGAACAGATCCCAGGTGCCACCGATGCGCGTCCGCCGCTCCAGGACCCGGTACGTCAGCTGCGGGTTGCGCTGGTGCAGCCGGTACGCGGCGCCGATGCCGGAGATGCCGGCACCGATGATCAGCACATCGAAGAACTCGCCGTCGCTGGCCGTCATGAATCTCCCTTGATCAAATCCGGTACCGCCGGTTTCACCTTAGGACATGATGATCCTAGGCCGTCGAGCTGTGGGCAGCTCCGGCGAGCAGCGCCCGCAAATGCTGATTGACCTGCTCGGGACGCTCCAGGTTCGCGCAGTGACCACCGCCGAGTTCGACGAACGACCACAGATTCGGCACGTTCCTGGCAATCCGGCGGGACGCGGCGATGGGCAGCAGCCGGTCTTTGGTGCTGCCGATGACCAGCGTCGGCACCGTCAGGTTGTCGAGGCCGATGTGATGAGCATCGAGGTTGTCGACCAGCGCGTTGACCCATCCGCTGCGGCCCGCGGCGGAGGTGCCCATGAACAGTTCGTAGACGTAGTCGGCGACCGCGGGCTCGGCGTCACGCCCGACGGCGATCATGGCGACGAACTGGCGCGCCGCCTTACGCGAACCCGGCACCAACGGCGCCCCGCCGAAGGTCTTCAGGATGCGGCCGGCGGCGTAGGCCCGGGACTTCGCCAGCGAGTTCGGGACCTGCGCCAGCTGGACCAGCTTCAGCAGGTCACCGGTGGTGGTGTTGATCAGGGCGACGGCGTCCGCGCACTCGGTGACGCGCTGCGGATAGCGCTGCGCCCACGACGTGATGGCGATGCCGCCCATCGAATGCCCGGCGATGACGGCCCGCTCCCCTGGCCTGAGTGTCGCGCTCAGCACCGCGTCGAGGTCCGCCGCGAGAAAGTCCAGGTTGTACTTGTAGCGGCCTTTTGGCGCCTCACTCTGGCCGTGCCCGCGGTGGTCATAGGCGATGACCCGGTAGTCCGTCGCCAGATCCGCGATCTGGTTGCCCCATACGCCGATGGCGCAGGTGATGCCGTGGGCGAACACGATCGGCTGCCCGTGTTCGGGACCGAATACCTCGGCGTGCAGCCGGGTGCCGTCGACGGCCTTGATTTCCATGGAACGGCCTGGTGGCAGCGCCGCGGGACGCCCGGGTTTGACCAGCTGGGATTGAGTGAAGGCGGTCATGCTGCTCCGTTTCGGGTTCGGCGACGTTGCCGGCGGGACATCCCGTACCGCGAGCCTACCTAAATAACCAGCACTGGTTTGACGGTAAAACCGGCGGTGGCGTCCGACCAGGCGTCAGCGAAGCGGCCGAACGGGTAGGTCCGTACCAGTTTGTCGACGGGCAACTCGCCCCGAAGGACGTGCCCGGCCAGCCGCGGGATGAAGCTGTGCGGCTCGCTGTCGCCTTCGATGACACCTTGCACCCGCAGCCCGTTGGCCAGGATCAGCCCGACGGGCAGCTCCGCGGTCAGCGCGCCCAGGCCGACGAGCGCGAGCGTGCCGCACTTGCGCAGCAGCGTCAGCGCGGTGCTGATGACGTCGCCGCGCGCGGTGGTGTCGACGGCGAGCGTCGCGCCACCGCCGGTGAGTTCCATGATCTCGGCGGGCAGGGTCTCCGAGGCCGAGTCGACGGCCCCGGTGGCACCCAATTCGATTGCCAGCGAACGCCGTTCGGCGATCGGGTCGACGGCGACGACAGTGCGGCACCCGGCGATGCGGGCACCCATCACCGCCGACAGACCGACCGCGCCGGCGCCCCACACCACCAGCACATCGTCGGGTCCCGCGGCCAGGGTGTTCAGCACCGCGCCGACCCCGGTCTGCACACTGCAGGCCAGCGGCGCCGCCAGTTGGGCGTCGATGCCGTCGGGCAGGACCACGACATTCGACGTGTTGGCCAGCGCGTGAGTGGCGAAGCTGGACTGCCCGAAGAATCCACCGCGTACGGGCTGACCGTCCAGCCGCAGGGCGCTCGCCTCGTCACCGCGGTCGCCGGCCATGTTCAGGCGGGTGGCGTTGTCGCAGTAGGCGGGCGTGTCGGACGAACATGCGGCGCACTGCGAGCAGCTGGCGAACGTCAGGACGACCTGGCGGCCGACGTCGATGCGGGCGTCCGGTCCGGCCGCCAGGACCGTGCCCGCGCCTTCATGGCCGAACACCATGGGCAGGCGCTTCTCCGGCCAGCGTGCGGCCGTGCTGATATCGGTGTGGCAGATGCCGACGGCATCGATGCCGACCAGTACCTCGGCGCCCTGCGGCTCGCGAATCTGGACGTCGGTCAGTTCAGGGGCCGAACCCGGGCGGAGCAACACCGCGGCACGTGCGTCGATCATTCACGGATGGTAGGTCGACGGTAATCTGCGCCGGGTGACCGGGATCGACAACTGCCGGGTGCCGCGCGGATGACCAACCGCCAGTTGCCCCGATGGTCCGTCCCGTTTGTCTTTGTCACCGGTGCGGCGTCGCAGTACCTGGGTGCCGCGATCGGTGTGTTTCTCTTCTCGACCACTCAACCGGCCACCGTGGCGTGGCTCCGGGCCGCGGCCGGCGCGCTGGTGCTGATGGCCTGGCGCCGGCCGTGGCGAATGCCGTTGACGCGCCGCCGCGTCGCGATCGCGACCCTGTTCGGGTTGATCACCGTCGGCATGAACATCGCGTTCTACGAGGCGCTGGCTCGCATCCCGCTGGGCACCGCCGTCGCGGTGGAGTTCATCGGGCCGACGCTGGTGGCCACGCTCGGTTCACGGCGGCCGCGTGATCTTCTGGCTGCCGCTCTGGCCGCCGGCGGGGTTGTGCTGTTGGCCGGCATCGAATTCACCTCAGAGCTCGCCGGCGTGGCATGGGCACTGGCCGCCGCCGCGCTGTGGGCCGGTTACATCATGGTCGGCAAACGGGTGGCCGACGCGCACGGCGGTCTCGACACGCTCGCCCTCGGAATGTCGACCGCCGCAGCCATTTTGGGCCCGGTGATCATCGGTCTTCAGGCCCACACGAACTCGGCGGTGTTCGTCGACCCGCGCACCTGGCTGCTCGGCCTGGGCGTCGGCCTGCTGTCGACGGCCATCCCCTACGCCCTCGACCAGATCGTCCTCCGCCAGGTCGGCCAGGCGAGGTTCGCGATCCTGCTGGCACTGTTGCCCGTGACGGCGACCCTCATCGGGCTCACGGTGCTGCATCAGGTTCCGACGATCGGCGAGATCGCCGGCATCGGGCTGGTGGTGACCGGCCTCTTACTCGGTGCCCGCGGCGCACCGTGAAACGGACATGCGACAGTGACAGTGACCCACCGGCAACGCCTACAGGAGAAGAGCACCATGCGCGCCATTCAGATCGCCCGGTTGGACGGCCCTTCGGCGGCCGAACTGAACGACATCCCCGAACCTGACGGCAGCGGCCTTGTGGTGATCGAGGTGCACGCCGCCGGCGTCGCCTTCCCCGACGCGCTGCAGTCCCGCGGTCTGTACCAGCACAAGCCGGAATTGCCGTACACCCCCGGCGCCGAGCTCGCGGGCGTGGTCCGCAGCGCACCCGAGGGCGCACACGTGGCGGCCGGCGACCGGGTGGCGGCGTTGACCATGTTGTCCGGCGCCATGGCGGAAGTCGTTGCGCTACCGGCTGATCGGGTTTTCAAGCTGCCCGACTCGGTGTCGTTCGAGGCCGGCGCGGGACTGCTGTTCAACGATCTGACGGTGCACTGCGCGCTGCGTACCCGCGGCCGCCTGACGCCCGGCGAGACGGTGCTGGTGCACGGCGCCGCGGGCGGCATCGGCACGTCAACGCTGCGGCTGGCCCCGGCGTTCGGCGCCGCCCGCACCATCGCGGTGGTGAGCTCGCCGGACAAGGCCGAAATCGCCCGTGCCGCCGGCGCTTCCGATGTCGTGCTGGCCGACGGTTTCAAGGACGCGGTGCGCGAGCTGACCGGCCGCCGCGGCGTCGACCTGATCCTCGACCCGGTGGGCGGCGACCGGTTCACCGATTCCCTTCGGTCGCTGGCACCCGGCGGCCGGCTGCTGGTGGTGGGATTCACCGGCGGCGATATCCCGACGGTCAAGGTGAACCGGCTGCTGCTCAACAACGTCGACGCGGTGGGTGTCGGTTGGGGCGCGTGGGCCATGACGCACCCGGGTTATCTCGCCGAGCAGTGGGAGGAGCTGGAGCCGCTGCTGGCCTCTGGCGCCGTGACCCCGCCCGCGCCCGAGGTCTATCCGCTGGAGCGCGCCGCGGACGCCATCGCCTCGCTGGAAAACCGTTCCGCCAAGGGCAAAGTGGTCGTCACGTTGCGCTGACCGGCAGCACCAGCCGGGACTGCCCGCCGTCGCCGTGCGCGACGGTGTGCACCGACGGCACCATCCGGGTTGCGGTCCCCAGCGGGTCGCCGGTGCCCAGATTGCGCGCGAACCGCGGGAAACAGCCGCCGGCGACCAGCAGCCGGATCCGGTGGCCGGCTGCGAATCGGTAGGCGGTGGCGTCGAGTTCCAGGCGCAGCAGCGCCGTGGGCGCATCGGCCGCGGTGAGCCGGAGGTAGCCGTCGGTGACGTTGGTCGAATGTCCATCGGGCCCAACGTCACTGATGCGCACGAACACGTCGGCGTGCGGATTGTCGGTCCGGTGGTCCAGCTCGACGTACGGCGTTCCGATGACGTCGAGGTCGGCCGGCAGAACGGGGCTGGTGAAGGTCAGCACGTCCGATCGCTCGGCGAGCGCGGTGTCGTCGATGTAGCCCGACTTACCGGAAACCAGAAGGCGCCCACCGATACTCGGGGTCGGGTCGGCCGGGTCATAGATGAACGTGGACGGCGCCCCGCTGTCGGGCGGCGTCTCGGCCAGCGCCGCGCCGGGGTGCAGGTGCCACACCTGTTCGGCAGCCGCCGGCGGCCACTCCTGCATGTCGAGCCAGTCACCGCCGGCAACGCAGATCCGCACGGGAGCCCCTGCGCGGCGGGAGCCGTCCAGCCACAGCACGGATTCCTTGATGGCCTCGGTGCCACCGGATCCGTGCGTCCACGGTCCGACTGTCAGAGCCACCTCGACACCGCGGGCCCGCAGCCGCCGGTACTGCTCGAGGGTCTGGTCGACGAACACGTCCTGCCAGCCGGTGATCAGCAGCACCGGACCCCGCAGGTTGTCGAGTGCGGCCGCCACACCGTTCTCGGCCCAGTACGGCGACGACGGATCCGGCTGTTCGAGCCACGCGTTGAACCACGGGGTCCGTCCGCCCAGCAGCTCGGCCGCGGCGGGATCGAGCGGCAGCGTCTCCAGCACCGGCTTGAGGGTGCGCGGCGTCGCCATGCCGCGGAGGATCTGACGGATCCAGCCGCCGCGGTGCTGCCACGCCACTTGATAACTCCACCCCAGGAAGTCGCCGAGCGCGAATGATCCGGTGCTCCATACCGAGTGACCGAAATCGTGCGGCGCCATCGTGATCACCGAGGTGGTCAGGTCGTCAGGTTGGTCGACGAGGAGCGCCAGCTGGGTGAACCCCAGGTATGACGCCCCGACGGTGGCGAATTCGCCCCCGTACCAAGGCTGTTCACGCAGCCATTGGACCGTGTCGGCACCGTCGTCGACCTCGTGACGGCCGGGCTCGAACGCACCGTCGGACCCGAAGGTGCCGCGGGTGCTCTGCAGCACGACGTGGAAGCCCTGCCCCGCGTACAGCCCAGCGAACACCCGGTTGGGCAGGCCGTCGCGGCCGTAGGGCCCCCGCATCAACAATGTGCCGGCGGGCTTACGGGTCCGCGGCGCGTAGTGATCGGCCAACAGGACGGCGCCGTCGCGCATCGGCACCGGAAGCGACCGTTCCACCTGGAAGCTCATGGCCCGTGGCAAACCCAGGCGGCGGGTCAGCGCGCGGGCACCGAGCCACGCCAGGGTGTCGCGTCGCACGTCACACTCTCCTCTTCCGGTCGTGGGCCTTGGACCATTTTCCACGGCGGCACCAGATCCACAGCAATCGAGGGCCGGAACTGTGATCTGTTCGACGGAAAGGAAATGTTGCGCGCCAACGCCTCCGACCAGCCGGGGATTTGTGCACGATTTTCCGCGGCAAGCGCGGAAAATCGTGCACAAAAATCCCTAGAAGGCCGAGGTCTCCAGCTCCATGACGTCGGTGTCGAGCGTCTCGATCACCTCACGCACCGCGGTCAGCAGCGGCAGCACGTTCTTGGCGAAGAACTTCGCCACCGCCACCTTGCCGGTGTAGAACGCGTGGTCGCGTTCCGTGGCGCCGTCGAGCGCCGCGTGCGCGATCTGGGCGGCCAGGATCAGCCGCCAGCCGATCACCAGGTCGCCGACCGCGAGCAGGAACCGCACCGAACCCAGGCCCACCTTGTACAGCTGCTCGGGATCGCCCTGCGCGGCCATCAGATAACCGGTCAGCGCGGCGGCCATCGCCTGGACATCGGCCAGAGCCGTTGCCAGCCGGTCGGTTTCAGCCTTGAACTCCGGCCCGGCGCTGTCGATGGTTGCCGTGATCTGGCTCGACACGTGGGCCAGCGCCGCACCCTGGTCGCGGATGATCTTGCGGAAGAAGAAGTCCAGCGACTGGATGGCCGTGGTGCCCTCGTACAGTGCGTCGATGCGGGCGTCGCGGATGTACTGCTCGATCGGGTAGTCCTGCAGGAAGCCGGAACCGCCGAGCGTCTGCAGCGATTCGGACAGCATCTCGTAGGCGCGTTCGGATCCGACGCCCTTCACGATGGGCAGCAACAGATCGTTCACCCGGTGCGCCAGATCGGCGTCGGCACCCGAAACGAGTTGCGCGACATCAGCGTTCTGGTAGGCGGCGGTGTAGAGGTAGACCGCGCGCAGACCTTCGGCATAGGCCTTCTGCGTCATCAGACTGCGTCGCACGTCGGGGTGCTCGATGATCGCCACGCGCGGCGCGGTCTTGTCGGCCATCTGGGTGAGGTCGGCGCCCTGGATGCGCTCCTTGGCGTAGGCCAGAGCGTTGAGGTAGCCGGTGGACAGGGTACCGGCGGCCTTGACGCCCACCGTCATCCGGGCGTTCTCGATGACCTTGAACATCTGCGCGATGCCGTTGTGCACGCCACCGACGAGGTAGCCGACGGCGGGCTTTCCGTGGGCGCCGAACGTCAGCTCACACGTGGGTGAGGACTTGATGCCCATCTTGTGTTCCAGGCCGGTGACGTACACGCCGTTGCGCTCGCCCAGCTCGAGGGTCTCGGGGTCGAACAGGAAGTTGGGCACGAAGAACAGGCTGAGTCCCTTGGTGCCCGGACCAGCGCCTTCGGGCCGGGCGAGCACCAGGTGGAAGACGTTCTCGGCGGTGTCACCGACGTCACCGCCGGAGATGAAGCGCTTGACGCCTTCGATGTGCCAGGTACCGTCGGGCTGTTCGATGGCCTTGGCCCGTCCCGCCCCGACATCGGACCCGGCGTCCGGCTCGGTCAGCACCATGGTGCCCGCCCAGCCCTTGTCCATTGCCGTCCGCGCCCAGTGCTGCTGCTCCTCGGTGCCCACCTCGGCCAGCGTGTGCGCCATCGCCGGCCCAAGGCCGTACAGGAAGGTCGCCGACGGGTTCGCGCTGATCAGCATTTCCTGCGTCGCCCACACCAGTGCCGCCGGCGCCGGCGTCCCACCGGCGCGCTCATCGAGGCCCAGGCGCCACCATTCGGCTTCCTTGACCACCCGCACGGTCTTGGCCAGCTCCTCGGACACCGTGATGCGGTGCTCGTCGGGCAGGAACACCGGCGGGTTGCGGTCGGCTTCGACAAACGTCTCGGCGACAACGCCTTCGGCGAGCTTCGAGATCTCGTCGAGGATCGATCGCGCCGTATCGGCATCGAGGTCGCCGTAGCCACCCGCATCCAGGGCCGCACCGACCGGCAGCACTTCGAACAGATTGAATTCGATATCGCGCAGATTGGCGATGTAGTGGCTCACACACCAAGGATTGGCGGCGACCAGAACGTACGCAACCGTAGGTTGCGCCAACCTACGGTTGCGTAGCCGAAGGGTGCGAGGTCACGCCGTGCCGTGACCTGCGTCACATGCAGCCTGGCTGGGATTTGTGCACGATTGTTCGCGGTCGGCGCGGAAAAACGTGCACAAATCCCGGGGCGGACTACAACTGGACGATCACGCTCTTGTTCTTCAGGTAGGCCTCGAGCCCTTCCCGGCCGAACTCCTGGCCCCAGCCGGACTGCTTGTAGCCACCGAAGGGCAGGTCGTGGTCAAAGACCAACTGGCAGTTGACCTGAACGCTGCCGGCCTGCAGACGTTTGACGATGCGGTGCGCCCGGCTGACGTTGGTGGTCCACGCGGTGGCCGCCAGGCCGTAGCTGGTGTCGTTGGCCATGGCGACGGCCTCGTCCTCGGTGTCGAACGGCAGGATGCTGACCACCGGCCCGAAGATCTCCTGCTGGTACAGGCGCATGCCGGGGTCGACGTTGGTCAGCACCGTCGGGTGCACGAAGTAGCCCTTGCGATCCAGCCGGTACCCGCCGGCGACGATCTCGACGCCGTCGTTCTTGCCCTCGTCGATGAAGCCCAGAACCCGATTCAGCTGCTTCGCACTGATCAGCGGGCCACTCATCACGCCCTCTTCCTCCGGCCCGCCGTACTTCATGAAATTGGCGACGTTCGCGATGCCCTCGACCACCTGGTCGTAGACTCCGCGCTGCACGAAAATCCTTGAGCCGCAGACACATCCCTGGCCGGAGTGGATGAAGATGCCCATGGCCGCCCCGAAGGTGGCCTTGTCCAGCTCGGCGTCGTCGAAGATCAGCACCGGTGACTTGCCACCGAGTTCCAGCATGACCTTCTTCAGGTTGCCCGCCGAGGCCTTGACGATCTCCTTGCCGACTTCGGTCGAACCCGTGAAGGCGACCTTCTCGACGTCGGGATGTGCGCTGATGGCGGCGCCCGCGGTGTGGCCGTACCCGGTGATCAGGTTGACGACACCCTCGGGGACGCCGGCCTCGTGGATCAGCTGGTCCAGCAGCAGCGCCGAAAGCGGTGTCTCCTCAGCGGGTTTCACCAGACTGCTGCAGCCGGCGGCCAGCGCAGGCGCGACCTTGGCGCAGGCATTGAAGATGGGGCCGTTCCACGGGAAGATCAGGCCGACGACGCCGTAGGGCTCACGCAGCGTGTAGCCGTGCTGGTCGACGTAGGCATCCGAGGCGATGCCGCTGGTGCGGATGTCGTAGGCGGTGCCGTTGATCTTGGAACACCAGCCGGCGTAGTAGCGGAAGAACTCGGCACAGGTCGGGACAACGAGCTCGGACTGCATCTTCATCATGCCGGTGTTCGCCGAGTCGATGGCCGCGAACTCGGCGGCGTGCTCGTCGATCAGGTCGGCGATGCGCCACAGGATCTTGGCGCGTTCCCGGCCGGGCAGACCGGACCAGGCACCGGATTCGAAGGACGACTTGGCGCGCGCGACGGCCTCGTCGACGAACTCGGGGCCGCAATCGGTGAACTCGCCGATCTGCTCCTCGCTCACCGGATCGATGATCGGGATGAGCTCGCCCGTACCCGGGCGCTTCTGGATGTCCTCCAAGACCGACTGCAGCGTCATCGCGTGCCTCTCATCGTCAGCGAGTTCGCGCCCCGGGGTGGACGCGCAACAAATGCTGTGCAGTTGCTTAGCATTGCCGTCGTCGGGTCGTCAAGAGTGGCTCGCGCCGGCGGGATGTCTGGAAAGATCGGGACCGTGTCTGCCGGCCACGACTACACCTCCCCTGACCTGGCACGCAGCGCCCTGGTGCTGATCGACGTGCAGAACGATTTCGTCTCGGGCCCGTCGCAGGTCGACGGCACCGCCGAACGAATGCCCGAGATGGCACGGCTGCTCGCGGCATTCCGCGCGGCGCACCGGCCGATCGTGCACATCGTGCGGCTGTACGTCCCCGGCGGCAGCGACGCCGACCCACCGCGCCGGGCCGCCATCGAGTCCGGAAGGCAGATCGCCGCCCCGCACACCGATGGCGCCGCGGTGCCCGCGGACCTGCTGGCGCACCCCCTCGACTACGACTCACTGCTGGCCGGCGGTATCCAGCAGGTGGCGCCGGGCGAGGTCGTGATGTTCAAACCACGGTGGTCGGCGTTCTATCGCACGGCGTTGGACGAGCACCTGCGCGACCTCGCGGTGAACACCGTCGTGGTGGCCGGCTGCAATCTGCCGAACTGCCCGCGCGCCACCCTGTTCGACGCCTCCGAGCGGGACTACCGCGCCGCGCTGGTCGCCGACGCCACCTCCCAGGTGACGCCCGAGCGGCTCGCCGACCTGGCGCTCATCGGCGTCGAGACACTGACCACCGCGGACATCGAGCGGTTCTTCCAGCCCACTGCAAGTCCACAGGAAGGCCAGTGAAGAATTCAGCGGGTGAGACCGCACAGTAAGCCGCGCTCCTGACCGCCCTCGCGATCACCGCGGTGCTGCTCGCCGGCGTCGCTGCGGGGATCATCAACGCCGTGGTCGGCTCCGGCAGCCTGATCACCTTCCCCGTGCTGATGGCCGTCGGCTATCCACCGCTCGTCGCCAACATGTCCAACTCCGTGGGACTGGTGCCGGGCAACTTCACCGGCGCCTACGGCTACCGGCATGAGCTCGGCGGCCAGGGCCCCCGCATCCTCCGCCTCGGTGCGGTCTCACTGGCCGGGGCGATAGTCGGTGCGGTGTTGCTGCTCAAACTGCCACCCGGCGCGTTCACCGCGGTCGTGCCGTGGCTCATCCTGCTGGCCGGCGCGCTGGTGCTGGTGCAGCCTTTGTTGCGCCGCGCGCTGGATGCGCGCCGCGGTGCGCCGCGGTCCACCGACCATGCCGCGCCGCTGTACGCGGGCGTGTTCGGATGCGCGGTGTACGGCGGCTATTTCGGTGCGGCGCAAGGCATCATCATGATGGCGTTGTTCGGGTTGTTCGTCTCGGAAGATCTGCAGCGCCTCAACGGCGTCAAGAACATCGCTGTGGGACTGGTCAATTCGGTCGCGGCCCTCATCTTCATCGTCGTCGGCCAGGTGGCCTGGCTGCCGGCGCTGCTGCTGGCCGTCGGCTCCACAGTCGGCGGCTACATCGGGGCGAGGATCGGACGCCGCCTGCCACCCAACGCCTTACGCGCCTGCATCGTCGTCGTCAGTGTCGTCGCGTTCACCGTCATGATGCTCAGGTAGCCGGCCCGCCATTGCCGAATTCGTCACCGCTAACACGCAATAGCGGACTTTTGGTATGTCACGATTCGAACGCGACGGGCCCAGCTAACGCGCGGATGGGGTGCCGGTGTGTCAGCATGGACCGGTGAGGCCAAGCAAAAGCAGAAGCCGAATCAGAAGCCTGGTCGCAATCCTGGTGGTACCACCAGGATTGATGTCCGCTGCGCTACCACCGGCAGCACATGCAGCCGACTGCCCTGATGCCCAAGTCATTTTCGCCCGCGGCACCGACGAAGCGTCTGGACCCGGCGGGGTCGGGACGGCGTTCATCAATTCACTGCGTACCGCCATCAGCCCGAAAACCCTCGACGTATATGCGGTCGACTATCCCGCGACCACCGACTTCCCCACCGCCGTCGACGGAATCCGTGACGCCCGTAGGCAAATCGTGACGACGGCGGCGGCCTGCCCCCGGACCAAGATGGTGCTCGGCGGGTTCTCGCAGGGTGCTGCCGTTGCGGGCTTCGTCACCGCGGGCACCATTCCCGACGGGATCTCCGCCGCCGAGGTGCCGGCCCCCATGCCGCCGGACGTCGCGGATCATGTTGCGGCCGTTGCCTTGTTCGGCAAGCCCTCCGCACGGTTCATGCGCGCCATCGGCTCCCCCTCCGTCACGGTCGGCCCGGTGTACCAGCCCAAGACCACCGACATCTGCGCGAACAACGACCTGGTGTGCGACGCGCACGGGTCGAGCTTCGACGCGCACAACAGTTACATCGACAGCGGATTGATCACCCGGGGCGTCAACTTCACGGTGAGCCAATTGCAGGCGGGCTGGGCGGCCGATGCACTGGCCGGACCCGCGCCGTGGTCATCGACGACGGTGCAGGCCGCCGATCAGGCCGGGCGCGGTCAGTCCGCGCCCGCCGCGACCCCGCCGAACACCGCGGCGCCGGCCCACATGCCGGCGAGCGCGCCGTGGCTCCCGGGACCGGAGCAGACGGCACCGGCACCGGACGCAGCGCCACCTCAGTAGTCGTTACCGGAACTGCACGCCCCGGCGCCGCACCCACCAATCGGCAAACAGTGTCCCGGCGATCCACACGCCGACCGCGATACCAAGGTGCACAGCACTTTTGGTGTCGCGGCCGAGGACGGGACCGAAGACATGGGCGACGGCGTTCGGTAGCGTCCGCCACAATTCACGGTGTTCGACGCCGCCGATCGGGTCGGCGACGAAATACAGGACGTACGGCAGCACCAGCGACGACAACCAGAATGCGATCCGGCGCCGGTCGTGGCGCTGGCCCCACCGCTGCACCAACCGAACTTCAGCAACCGGCAGCAGCACCGACACCGCATTGCCCACGCCCAGCCACGACACGATCGGCACCGCGACATTCGGGATCGTCACACCGAGCCGGGCCGGGCTTTCGAACCAGACGGTGAGCACCGCGGCGGCGGCAAGCGTCGGAAGTCCGACGAGAATCAGCAGCGCCAGGTTCTTGTGCAGCAGGATCCGCCATGGCGCCACCGATTCGGCCAGCCGCTGCTGAACCCGATCATGGTCGGCACCAAGCACATTGGTTGTCGTGGTGTCGGCGAGCACGAACGACGAGAAGTACGTGCCGACCAGGATCACCCAATCGTGGTGATGCCGTCCCCCGGAGGTCAACGGCTGCACGGCAAGCCACAGCACGGCGAGCACGACGTTGGCCGCCACGCCCAGCAGCCAGGTGCGCGGCGGGGTGAAGGCCCAGCGCACTTCCGACCACACTGCGGGCAACATCGTCCATCTCCACCGTCAACGCCCCGTCCGCCGCGGAGTGCGTGCGACGATACCGGCAACAATCGTTGCGGTTCCTGTGAGCGCAGTGCCGCCGACACAGATCTGAATGGGAGCGCATGGCGGAACCGCACGGCACCGATCCCAGTGCCCACATTCAGCTGATCGTCGACCTGCTGGCCCGATCGCTGAATCGCGCGGTGCTGCTGGACGACACGGCGATGACGCCCATGACCTTCAGCCGCCAGCTGGGGACCGTCGACGACGTGCGGATGCACAGCCTCCTCGAGCGGGCCACGAAACCCGAAGTCATCGCGGAGCTTCAGGCCTTGGGAATCGACGACGCCGACCCGGGCGTCGCGATTCCACCGCTGCCCCGGTACGCCATGGTGGCGCGGTACTGCGTGCCGGTCCGATCGGCCGCCCATCATTTCGGCTACCTGTGGGTGATCGACCCGGAGCAGTCACTGAGCGCGGCCGAGCGTGCCCTGGCGAACCAGGCCGGCGCGGATCTGGTGGCGGTCCTGGATCGGCGCCAGACCACCGAGCGTGCCGTCGAGTCCGCGCGTCAGGCTCTGCTGGGCCGCCTGTTGTCGGCCGATGTGGGCGAGCCGCTGAACGCGGTGCTACTCGAGCTCAGCGCCCAGGACATGGCGCAGCCGGACAGCCTGCTCACCGTTTTCGCGTTCGTCCCGACCGGGGACGCCGCGGAGACCGAGCAGCGTCTCACCGCACTTCGGCTGCGGCTGTCCGCCGTCGAGCGAACGCACAACTGGTTCGTCCTGCCGGGGAGTCCCGTGAGCGTCTTCGCCTTCTGCCCCGCGCACGTGCGGGTCCCGCCGCAGCGCCTCGCCGAGACCGTGACCTCGTCGATCCGGGCCACCTTCGATGACGCCCCGGTCATCGGCTGGTCCGGTAGCCGGCTGCCCCTCGCCCAGGCCGCCCAGTCGTTTCGGGATGCCCGGCTGGCCTGCGCGCTGGCCGCCGCGGGCGCCGGCCCGGTCGACGCGGCGCTCGACTGGACCGCGGCCGGGTCGTGGCGGGCGGTCGCGCTACTCACCGACAGCCTCGCCGACGCTCCCGACGAACTCGACGCGCTGATCCATCCGGGCGTCACCGCGCTCTTGGCCGAGGGACGCGACGACCTGATCCAGACGCTCGAGGCCTATCTGTCCTCCGGCGGCGACGCCCGGCGCGCGGCCGACACCATGCACCTGCATCGCTCGACGCTGTACTACCGCTTGGAGAAGATCACCCAGGCCCTCGGTGACGACGTCACCGACCTCACCGACGGCGAAGCCCGCTTCGATCTCATGCTCAGCATCCGGCTGGCCCGGCTGCGCCGGCACTGATGCCGGGCGCCGGCGACCTTCCGACTGCTGTCGGAAAAACGGCCGGATGTTCCGACAAGATGGCGCCTGCATTGGCCCCCACATGCCGTCGTGACCGGCTTAGTATTCGCACACACCAAATAGTGGTGCAGCTCACATCTGTCGCTGGGCGTGGGCTGAAAACGCCCTGACAAACGCCGTCGGGGCAGCGCGAAGGAGACGACGTGAGCGGGACACCGACCCTCAACAAGGCACTCAGCCAACGCCAACTGTCCATGATCGCGATCGGGGGCGTGATCGGTGCCGGGCTGTTCGTCGGCTCAGGTGTCGTCATCAAAGACACCGGGCCCGGCACATTCATCACCTATGCCCTCGCCGGCGTGCTGATCATCATGATCATGCGGATGCTCGCCGAGATGGCGGTGGCCAATCCGTCGACCGGCTCGTTCGCCGATTACGCCCGCAACGCCTTGGGCAACTGGGCCGGCTTCTCGATCGGCTGGCTGTATTGGTACTTCTGGGTGATCGTCGTCGGATTCGAGGCGATCGCCGGCGCCAAGATCATTCGGTACTGGCTGCCCTCGGCACCGATATGGCTCACAGCCCTACTGCTGCTCATCGCGATGACGGCGACGAATCTGTTCTCGGTGTCATCGTTCGGCGAGTTCGAGTTCTGGTTCGCCAGCATCAAAGTCGCGGCCATCATCGTGTTCATCGGACTGGGCTCCTGTTTCGTGCTCGGTCTGTGGCCGCACAAATCCATGGATTTCTCCAACCTGACCGCACACGGCGGGTTCTTCCCACTGGGCCCGTCAGCGGTCACCGTCGGTGTCGTCACCGTGATCTTCTCGATGGTGGGCGCCGAGATCGCGACCATCGCCGCCGCCGAGTCCACCGACCCTGAGCGCGCTGTCGCCAAGGCCGCCAACTCGGTCATCATGCGCATCGCGGTCTTCTTCGTCGGCTCGGCGTTCCTGCTGGTGACCATCCTGCCGTGGAACGGCAAGCAGCTCGCCGCGTCGCCGTTCGTCTCGGCCTTCACCGCGATGGGTATCCCCTACGCCGACCACATCATGAACGCGGTTGTCCTGACCGCGGTCCTGAGCTGCCTGAACTCGGGCATGTACACCGCCTCGCGCATGCTGTTCGTGCTGGCCGCCCGCCGGGAGGCACCCGCCCAGCTCGTCTCCGTCACCCGTCGCGGCGTTCCGGCAGCCGCCATTCTGACGTCGTCGGTCATCGGGTTCCTGGGTGTCATCGCCTCGGCCTTCTCGCCCGATTTCATCTTCAAGTTCCTGCTGGATTCCAGCGGTGCGGTCATCCTCTTCGTCTACCTGTTGATCGCCATTTCCCAGATCGTGCTGCGGTACCGCAATGGCGGCGACAAGCTCAAAGTCAAAATGTGGCTGTTCCCCGTGTTGTCGATCATCACGGCGCTGGCGATGACCGCCATCTTGGTGCAGATGTACGTCCAAGGCGGAGACAACCGCAGGGCCCTGACCTTGAGCCTGCTGTCCTGGGCTGTGGTGATCGGGTTGTTCTTCGCCAACCGCTGGTTCAACTCCCGCCGGCCGGTCCCGGAGCCCGTCACCGCGACCGAGCGGCCGCACCGAGTGCTGGTGCTGGCCAACGAAACCGTCGGCTCCGAGGAACTGCTCGACGAACTTCGCGCCATCGGCGCCGACAACGCCACGACCTATCACGTCGTCGTGCCGGTCAGCCCGATCGAGACCGGCGCCGCCGCCTCACACAGCCCCCTCGACGTCTGGGAGGCCACCAAAGTCCTTGCCCAGCAACGTCTCGACCAGACGCTGGCCGCGCTGCACTCGGCGAACCTGGAGGCCGACGGCAAGCTGGGCGACTACCGCCCGCTGCGCGCGCTGGCAGCCGGTGTCGAAGAATTCCACCCGGATCAGATCGTCATCGCGACAGAGCCACCGGAACAGTCGATCTGGCACCGCTTCGATGTGGTCGACCGCGCCCGGTCCGACTACAACATCCCGGTGACCAACGTGATCGCGATGACACCCGCCGAGGAGCCTGTCGCGTGACGATCATCGCCGGGTTCAGCGCGTCCCGGCAGGGCAGCGCCCCGATCAACCTCGCCGTGCAGATCGCGAGGACCACCGGCGAGAAGGTCATCGCGGCAGCGGTTCTCGAGCGCTCGTGGCCGCCGCGCAACGACCCCGTCGAGGAGGAATACCTGCGCCACGTGAAGGCGCAGACGGCCCAGTCCTTGCAGGCCGTCGTCAACGGCCTCCCCGGGCGACCGGACGTACCCATGCTGGTTCACGAATCTGGTTCCATCCCAACCGGTTTGCTCGAGCTCGCGCAGGAGTTCGAGGCCCGCGCGGTGGTGCTCGGGTCGTCGTCGTCCGGCCTACTGGGACGCGTGGCGCTCGGCAGCGTGACGGAGCGGCTGGTGCACACCGCGCAGGTGCCGGTTGCGATCGCGCCGCGCGGATACGCCTTCAGTCACGAGCCGATCCGCCGCCTCACCGCGGCCTACGGCGGCGAGGCCGACACCAATGGATTGATCCGGGCGGCTGCGGAGCTGTCGAAGGACTGGAATGCCCAGCTGCGGATCGTGGCGTACACCGTGCGGCCCGCGTGGGCGTTCGGTGGGCCCTCGCTCGAGGCGGGTGCCGAGGACATGGTGGTCGCGCAGTGGTCGAAGCGCACCGCCGACGATGTCACCAAGCAGCTCAACAGAGTTCGCGAAGATCTGGCCGTGCCCGACGTGGACATGGTCGTCAGCAGCGGGCGAGATTGGCAGCAGGCCGTGGAGAACACGGGCTGGACCTCAGGTGACGTGCTGCTGCTCGGATCGGGTGCGGCCGGACAGTCCGCCCGGGTGTTCCTCGGATCGGCAGCGGCGAAAATCCTGCGCCATTCACCGGTCCCGGTGATGATCATGCCGCGCGCCTGAGTTCTCGACCAAAGGGCCAACTATTGCACGCTTGACGAAAAAGCCTGCAATAGTTGGCCTTTCGATGTCTGTGGGCTAGCTCTTGCCGTAGGGCGCAGCCTTGACGACGGGGCTGGCCGACGGGGTCAGTGGCACGGTCGGCGGGGCGGCCTGGGTCGTCGTCGCACCGTTCGCGCCGGCTGGGTTCTCCCGCGCCGGTTCGGCACCCGCCACGGTGGTCGCGGCGCCCATGGCCACGAGCGCGCCGGCTCCGACGGCGGCCGCGATGCGGCGGATGGTGGCGGCATTGGTCAGACGTGAACGAGACATCAATTTCCTCAGTGTGTTGTTGCGTGTGCAGGATTGGTGCCCGCAGCCCCGTGCCACTCGCACCTCCGACTCTCGTGTCCCCCTGACATCCACACGTGCAGATCGGGGGCGGCTAAGCCGAACCACAAACAATCGGTGCCGCAGAATCTGCCGTGACGTGCGGGCTACGTCAACAGCCAGCGGAAATGTTGAGCAGACTGCTCAGGGTGTGACGCAGGACACTGTGACCCACGCATCATTTTGTCCGGTACCGCTGGGGTTGACGCCGGCGTCGCAGAGGTGTCGCCGGAGCCGATCCGGGGTAAGGACCGACGGTGCGACACAGACACCGCGCAGGTCTGCCATGAGGCTGCGGCATAGCGACATCACGTCGCCCGGGATCACGCGGAGGCGGCGCGGTAACGGCTTCTCCTACTACGACGCCACCGGCGCACCCGTCACCAACGAAGAGACGCTGCAACGGATTCGGGACCTGGTGATACCACCGGCGTGGCGGAAAGTCTGGATCAGCCCCCACCGCAACGGACATATCCAAGCAGTGGGGATCGACGCCGCGGGCCGCCGCCAGTACCTCTATCACGCCGTGTGGCAACAGGAACGCACCGAGGAGAAGTTCGACCGCGTACTCCAGCTCTCCACGGCGCTGCCCGACTGGCGAGACCGGATCGCAGCTGACCTCACCGGCCGCGGACTGCACCGCGAGCGCGTACTCGCGTTGGCCCTGCACCTGATCGACCTCGGGTATTTCCGCGCCGGTGGCGAGGAATACGCGCAGGACAACGATTCGTGCGGACTGGCCACGCTGCGCTGCGAACACGTCGAGGTGCGCAGCGGCACAGTGATATTCGACTACCCGGCGAAGAGCGGCGTACAGCGCCACCTGGAACTGGCCGACCAGCAGGTGGTCCGAGCGGTCCGCGCGCTACGCCGAGGACGAGGCCCCACCGAGCGGTTCTTGTACTGCCGCAGTGGTTCGGGGTGCGTAGAGCTGCATGCCGACGACCTCAATGCCCGATTCAAAGAGCTGGTCGGCGAGGAGTACAGCGTCAAGGACCTGCGCACGTGGCACGGCACCGTGCTGGCCGCCGCGAGCTTCGCCGCCGTCGCGCCGGCGGATACGAAGGCAGCTATTCGCCGCGCCCGGACTTCGGTCTTCCGCGAGGTTGCCGAAGAACTCGGCAACACCCCTGCCGTGGCGCGTAGTTCGTATGTCGATCCGAGGGTCGTGACAGCGTACGAACGTGGTCTGACGATTTCCGCGGCCGTCGGGCGGGCCGAGAAGCAGCGGAATGACACTGCGGCTCAGGAGATCCTGGAACGAGCCACCCGAAAACTCATCCGCCGCATGGCGCGAACGTCAGGCGCCTGAGTGCTGAAGCCCGGTCTGCAGGGAGGCATCGATCATCCGCGGGCTCAAGATGTGATCGAGCGCCGTCGTCGCGCAGCCGATGACGCCGACGCGCTCCTGAAGCACCGACGGGACCACCTGCAGCGTGCGGGTGGCCAGGGTACTGGCGTTGCCGTACAACGTCTCGCGCAGGCCGGCCACGAACACGTCGTAGGCACCGACCATGTCGCCCGCCACGACCAACACCGCAGGGTTGATCAGATTGACCGCGGCCGCGAGCACTTCGCCAACATGCCGGCCGCTGTCACGAATCTTGCTGCGGGCCTTGGCATCTCCACTGTGCGCCAACGCCACGACGTCACGCAGATGGCCCACGGCGTACCCTTCACGCCGCAGATCGCGCACGATCGCCCAGCCGCCGGCCACCGCCTCGACACAACCCGTGTCACCGCAGCGGCACGAGATACCGGCAGCCGCCGCGATCTTGCTGTGCCCGAAGTCCCCGGCGGCCTGCACCGCGCCGCGCCGGAGTTGGCCGCCCATCACGATGCCGGCGCCCAGTCCGGTGGACGCTTTGACGACCAGCATGTCCTGCACATCGGCGAATCCGAACCGGCGTTCGGCCAGTGCGATCACGTTGGCGTCGTTGTCCATTACCACCGGCGCGTCGGCGAGGTGCTGGAAGTACGGCGCCAATGGCACACCGTCCCAACCGCTCATGTTCGGCGAGTCCAGACTCGCTCCGAGCTGCCGATCGACCGTGCCGGGCAGACTCAGACCGATGCCGAAAATGCGGTCGCCGCGGCGACCGGAGTCGTCGAGTAGCTCTCCGAGCCGCTTCACCAGATCGGGCATCAGGTCGTCCGGGCCCATCCCGGGCTCCTGATCGATGTCGGCGGTAGCAAGGACGTCGCCGGCGAGGTTGCACAAAGCCAGCTGGGTCCGGCTGCGCCCGATGGCCACCGCGAACACGATGCCCGCATCGACGTTGAACATGAGCTGCGCGGCCGGACGTCCGCCCGTCGACGCCACGTGCTCGGGCTCGATCACCAGATCGTCGGCTTCCAGCGCTGCGATTCGCGCCGTCACCGCGGTGCGCGACAGGCCGGTGATTCGGCCGATCTCGCTGCGGGTAATAGCCCGGTGATCCCTGATCACGGCGAGCACTTCGCCGGCAGTAGGTGACACCGACGTGCCGCTGAGCGCCATGGCTGCCATTGAAGCAAGGCGACACACGCCGACGCAAGCGTAAGTCAGGGTTAGTTAGGTATTTGAAGTACATAACTAGCTTGCAGAAAATCCCAATGGGTGTATGGTTCGTTCTGAAACGATCAAGCGAGGAGTATCAGCGGTGACTATTCGGATCGGCGTCAACGGTTTCGGGCGTATCGGGCGTAACTTCTTCCGGGCCCTGGATGCGCAAAAAGCAGCGGGCAAGAACGCCGATCTGGAGATCGTCGCGGTCAACGACCTGACCTCCACCGATGCGTTGGCGCATCTGTTGAAGTTCGATTCGATCCTGGGCCGGTTGCCCTATGACGTGCGCGCGGACGGGGACACCCTGATCGTGGGTGAGACCAAGATCAAGGCGCTGGCGGTCAAGGAGGGTCCGGCGGCGCTGCCCTGGGGGGATCTGGGGGTGGACATCGTGGTGGAGTCGACCGGGATTTTCACCGACGCGGCCAAAGCCCGGGGGCATCTGGAGGCCGGGGCCAAGAAGGTGGTCATCTCGGCGCCGGCGACCGGTGAGGACATCACCATCGTGATGGGTGTCAACGACGACAAGTACGACGGCAGCCAGAACATCATCTCCAAT
>NZ_JMLM01000006.1:0-458569 GCF_000686745.1 Mycobacterium sp. UNC410CL29Cvi84 | reverse complement strand
CGCAGCGTGATCGGCAATGCGCTCAAGAAGGCGTGGATCCCGTTGCTCATCCTCGCCGTGGCCCTGGTCGCCGGCTTCACCGTGCAACGCGTGCGCGGCTACTTCGGCCAGAACCCCGTCATCGTCACCCCGCGCAACTTCGCCGACGACGCCAAACCGTTCAAGCCCAAGGTCGTCACCTACGAGATCACCGGCACCGGCAGCTACGCCGACATCAACTACCTCGACCTGGACGCCAAGCCGCAGCGCATCGACCACGCCCCGCTGCCGTGGAAGCTCACTCTGTCCACCACCGCACCGGCAGCCTCGCCCAACATCGTCGCCCAGGGCGACGGTGACTCCATCACCTGCACCGTCCACGTCGACGACGAACTCAAAGACACCCGAACCTCCACCGGCGTGCACGCCCAGACCTTCTGCCTGGTGAAATCTGCATGACGCATTCAACCGACGAAGACACCGTCATCTTCCCGAAGGCCGAGAAGCCGCCGCACCGGCCGCTGATCGCCCGCTTCATCCGCACCTTCGCGATCCCCGTCATCCTGTTCTGGATCGGTGTCATCGTCTTCCTCGGCAGCGCCGTCCCCTCGCTGGACGAGGTCGGCAAGATGCGCTCGGTCTCGATGTCACCGGACCAGGCCGCGTCGGTCATCGCGACCAAGCGCGTCGGCGAGGTATTCCAGGAGTTCAAGTCGAACAGCTCGGTCATGGTCGTGCTGGAGAGCGATCAACACCTCGGCGCCGAGGCACACGCCTACTACGACGAGATGATCAAGAAGCTCGAGGCCGACACAGCGCACGTCGAGCACATCCAGGACTTCTGGAGCGACCCGCTGACCGCCGCCGGCTCACAGAGCAACGACGGCAAGGCCTCGTACGTCCAGGTCTACCTGCGCGGCAACCAGGGCGAATCGCTCGCCAACGAATCCGTTCAGGCCGCACAGGACATCATCAAGAGCATCAAGACGCCGCCCGGCCTGAAGGTCTACGTGACCGGGCCCGCGGCGCTCGCGGCCGACCAGCACATCGCCGGTGACCGCAGCCTCAAGCTGATCGAGGCCGCCACCTTCGGCGTCATCATCATCACTCTGCTGCTCGTGTACCGGTCGTTCATCACGGTGCTGCTGACGTTGCTGATGGTGGTGCTCGAGCTGTCCGCCGCACAGGGCGTCGTCGCGGCGCTCGGCTTCTACGACATCATCGGCCTGTCGACCTTCGCCACCAACCTGCTGGTGACACTGGCGATCGCGGCGGCCACCGACTACGCCATCTTCCTGATCGGCCGCTATCAAGAAGCACGCGGCGCGGGCGAATCCCGCGAAGACGCTTACTACACGATGTTCGAGGGCACCGCCCACGTCGTGCTCGGCTCCGGCCTGACCGTCGCGGGCGCCACGTTCTGCCTGCACTTCACCCGGATGCCGTACTTCATATCTCTCGGTGTCCCGCTGGCCATCGGCATGGTCACCGTGGTGTTCGCCGCCCTGACGCTGGGCCCGGCCGTGATCTCGGTGGCCAGCCGGTTCCGCAAGACGCTCGAGCCCAAGCGCGCCATGCGGGTGCGCGGCTGGCGCAAGATCGGCGCCGTCGTCGTCCGCTGGCCGGCCCCCATCCTGGTCGGCACCATCGCGCTGTCCCTCGTCGGCCTGCTGACGCTGCCGGGCTACCAGCCCGCCTACAACGACCGCCTGTACCTGCCCGCCGACATCCCCGCCAACGAGGGCTATGCCGCGGCGGACCGCCACTTCTCCCCCGCCCGGATGAACCCCGAGTTGATGCTCATCGAGAGCGACCACGATCTGCGCAACTCCGCCGACTTCCTGGTGATCGACAAGATCGCCAAGGCCATCTTCAAGGTCCCCGGTATCTCCCGGTCGCAGACCATCACGCGCCCTGAAGGCAAGCCGATCGAGCACACCTCGATCCCGTTCCTGATGAGCATGAGCGGCACCTCGCAGAAGATGAACGAGAAGTACGCGCAGGACTCGATGGCCAACATGCTCAAGCAGGCCAACGACATGCAGGTCAACATCGACACGATGAAGAAGATGCAGGGCATCACCACCCAGATGGCGGCCACCACGCACAGCATGGTCGGCAAGATGGTGAACATGACCCTGGACGTGGCCGACCTGCGCGACCACATCTCGGACTTCGACGACTTCTTCCGCCCGATCCGCAACTACCTGTACTGGGAACCGCACTGCTACGACATCCCGGTCTGCTGGACCATGCGCTCGGTATTCGACACCCTCGACGGCATCGACACCATGACCGACGACATCCAGAACCTGATGCCGGACATGCTGAAGCTCGACAAGCTGATGCCTCAGATGGTCGCGCTCATGCCCGAGATGATCTCGACGATGACCAACATGAAGCAGTACATGCTGACCATGTACCAGACCCAGAAGGGTCTGCAGGATCAGATGCAGGCGCAGCAGGACAACGCGAGCGCCATGGGCGAGGCGTTCGACAACTCGCGCAATGACGACTCGTTCTACCTGCCGCCCGAGGTCTTCGACAACGCCGAATTCAAGCGCGGCATGAAGAACTTCATCTCGCCCGACGGCAAAGCGGTGCGCCTGATCATCTCGCATGAGGGCGAACCGATGAGCGCCGAAGGCATCTCGCACATCGACGCGATCAAGAACGCCGCCAAGGAGGCCATCAAGGGCACTCCCCTGGAGGGCTCCAAGATCTACCTCGGCGGTACCGCGGCGACCTTCAAGGATCTGCAGGAGGGCGCCGACTACGACCTGCTGATCGCCGGAATCTCCGCCCTCGCACTGATTTTCGTCATCATGCTGATCATCACGCGATCCGTCGTGGCCGCGGCCGTCATCGTCGGCACCGTGGTGCTCTCGCTCGGCGCATCGTTCGGTCTGTCGGTTCTGCTGTGGCAGCACCTGATCGGGCTGAACCTGCACTGGATGGTCATCGCGATGGCGGTCATCATCCTGCTGGCCGTCGGCGCGGACTACAACCTGCTGCTCGTCGCCCGGTTCAAGGAAGAGATCCACGCCGGCCTCAACACCGGCATCATCCGGTCGATGGGCGGCACCGGTTCCGTGGTCACCTCGGCCGGCCTGGTCTTCGCCTTCACCATGATGTCCATGGCGGTCAGCGAGCTGCACGTGGTCGGTCAGGTGGGAACAACCATCGGTCTGGGTCTGTTGTTCGACACGTTGATCGTGCGATCTTTGATGACGCCCGCTATCGCCGCTCTGATGGGCAAGTGGTTCTGGTGGCCGCAGCGGGTGCGTCAACGTCCGGTGCCCGCGCCGTGGCCCCAGCCCAAGCAGACCGGCGAACTGCAGTCAGCCGCCACCAACACAGGTATCTAGGAAACAGGAGTAAAGACTATGGTCCAGATCAAGCGTGGCCTGAAGCGCGCCGGTACCGCGGTCGCAGCCCTGGGCGCGGTCGCGACGACGCTCGCCGGACCGGCAGCCGCCGATGCCACCGACGACTACCCGATCCCCCACCGCATCATCATCACCACCTGTGATGCCGAGCAGTACCTGGCCGCCGCCCGCGACACCAGCCCGGTCTACTACTCGCGGTACATGATCGACATGCACAACCGCCCCGCCGACATCCAGCAGATGGCGCAGGACCGCATCCACTGGTTCTTCTCGCTCGACCCGGTCGGCCGCCGGCAGTACTCCGAGGACACCGCCACCAACGTCTACTACGAGCAGGTGGCCACCCACTGGGGCAACTGGGCCAAGATCTTCTTCAACAACAAGGGCGTCGTCGCCAAGGCCACCGACGTCTGCCAGAACTACCCCAAGGGCGACCTGAGCGTCTGGAACTGGGTCCAGGCGCCGTAGGCATACCTCCCAGCCGACTTCGGCGTGATCCGTACCGATGACCGCTACGGATCACGCCGTTTTCATAGCGCGTGCAGCGCGGTCACCAGGTCCCGCACGTCCTCGGGTCGCTGTTCGTAACCGGGGAAATAGCAACAGATTTCGTCGACGTACCCGCCGAAGCGGCGTCCGATCTCGGCGGCGCATTCCTCCGGGGTACCGACAATGCCGATGATGCGCACCACGTCGTCGCTGATCAACGCCCGCATGCCGGCGAAGTCACCGACCTTGGACATCGCGTTGAGTTGGGGCTGCAGGTCCGCCCACCCCTCGGTCTCGAGCACCGGTAGATAGGCCGGCGTCGAGCCGTAGAACGCGATGAGCGTGGCGACACCGTTGATCGCCGCGGTCAGGTCCTCCTCGGTGCGTGCCACCGCCACCATGGCCTGCGCGATGATCTGCAGATCACCCGGCGCGCGCCCGGCCCGCTGCAAGCCCTCCCCCACTGCCGCCAGGGTCCGGTCGGCGAAATGGCGGGCGCTGTGGAACGGCATCACCAACAGACCGTCGGCAACCTGCGCGGCGGTGCGGGTCATGATCGGCCCCAGCGCGCCCATGAGCACCGCCGGCGGACCGAAGGGGTTGGGGCCGGGATTGAAGTTCGGCGGCATCAGGGTGTGAGTGAAGTGCTTGCCGCGAAAATTCAACGGCGCCTTGCCTTCCCAGCAGTCGAAGATCGCCTTGATCGCGGTGACGGTCTCGGCCATCTTCTCGGCAGGTTTGGCCCACTGTGCGCCGTAACGTTTTTCGATGTGCACCTTGATCTGTGACCCCAGGCCCAGCCGGAACCTGCCGCCGCTGTACACCTGCAGGTCGTAGGCGGCATGCGCGAGATGCAGCGGGCTGCGCGGCCCGGCGATCGCGACGTTGGTCATCAGGTCCACACTCGCCGCGCCGGCCGCCGCGACGAGCGGCAGGAAGACATCGTGCGGGCCTTCGAAGGTGAACACCCCGTCGGCGCCGAGACCGGCCAGCTCGCGGGCGTGGTCGGCGGCCCGTTGGGGCGCTCCGTCGATCTGCAGTTGTACGCGCATCAGCGTGAGCCCCTCGTCAGTTCCCGACGTAATCCAGAATCGCCGCGGCCACCTCGGCCGGGCGGTCGACCTGCAGGAAATGCCCTGCCCCCTCGATGGTTCGCACCACCGACCCGGCGGGCAGCGCCGTCAGCAGCTGCTCGGTGTAGCCGACCTGCATCGCGCCGTCGTCCGTACCGTGCAGGTATAGGATCGGCGCGCACGGCAGCTCGCGCAGATAGCGCTCGAACTCGGCGTACGGCCCACCGACGCTGCCCGGCCGAACCAGCGCCCGGTAGTAGCCGACGGCAGCCGCGCGGTGTTCGGCGGTCGGCAGCGCGGCGAGCGTCGTCGCGACGTCCTCGGCGACATCTGTCCCGGCCGGAGACCAGTCGTGCCAGAGTCGCGGGATGACCCGGTGCAACGTGCGTTCCGGCAGACCGGGGAGCTGAAAGTACATGATGTACCAACTCATTCGGAGTTGGACCAGGCCCATCCGGGCAGTCCGCGCGGCGCTGAAGCGCGTCTGGCTCATCGCCGCCAGCGGCGGGACGGACATCGACACCACCGCGTCGAACGGTGAATTCGGATACGCGGCAACGGCATTGGCGGCGAAAGCACCCCAGTCGTGCCCCACCAGCACGGCGTCGGGCCCGCCGCCCAACGCATCGTAGAGGTCGAGCACGTCGGACACCAGCGCGCCGACATGGTAGTTGCCGTCGGCCGGAACACCGCTCGGCGCGTAGCCGCGCATGAAGGGCGCCACAACGCGGTAGCCCGCGGCGGCGAGCAGCGGGGCGACGCGCCGCCAGCCATGTGCGCTGTCCGGAAAACCGTGTAGGCACAACATCAATCGCCCGTCGGCCGGCCCCCACGCCAGCGCCCGCATGCGCAGCCGCGGCAGCGCGAGGTCCAGGGTCTCCTGATTGGCCATCATCACTACGGGGTCAGTGTGACCTTGATGCAGTCCGCTGTCCGCGCCGCGACAGCGGCGTATGCCTTTGGCGCATCATCGAGCGACATGGCGTGGGTGAAGATGCCGTCGACGTCGAGCCGGCCCGACTGCAGCAGCGGGATCAGCGCCGGCCAGGTCTGCTGGACGGGCGCCGTGGTCATGCGCAGCGTGATGCTGCGGATGAGCGACAGGGTCGCGGGGAACGGGAACGGGTTGAGGTCGTGCACGCCGACGACGGACACCGTGCCACCGGCGCGCACGGCGGCCAGCGCCGCGTTCATCGTGGTGTCGTTGCCGACGGCGTCGATGACGGCGGCCGCTCCCCTGCCGCCCGTCGCTTCGTGGACGATGCCGATCTGCTCCGGCGTGATCGCGGTGGCGCCGCTGCGCGCGGCCATCTCGCGGCGCCCCTCGACCGGGTCGACGGCGAACACCTGACCCGCGCCCTGCGCGATGGCGCAGCGCACGGCACACAGGCCGACCGCACCCAGGCCGAAGACGACGACCGTGCCGCCGGGCGGGATGTCGGCGCGTTGCGCAGCCGCCCAGCCGGTGGCGAGGTTGTCGGTGAGCAGCAGGGCGGCCTCGGTGCTGAGATCGCTTGGCAGCCGGTACAACTGGAAATCGGCGGACGGCACCGCGAGCAGTTCGGCCTGCGCGCCGCCGAGCACGCCGGAACCGAAGATCAGCGGACCCGATACGCAGGTGATCGGGTCTTTGGTGTCGCAGCCGACGCAGTGGCCGCAACCCGCCACCGACGAAATCAGCACCGGGTCACCGACTTTGACGGTGCGCACCTCCGGACCCACCTCGACGACCGTGCCGATGGCCTCGTGACCGAGCGCCAGCGGCGTGGCCAACGGGTAGTCGCCTTCGTAGAAATGCAGGTCCGATCCGCAGATGGCCGCCGTGGTGATCTGGACGACGGCGCCGTCCGGCCCGGGCAGCACCGGGTCGGGCACGGTGTCGACGTAGACATTCCCGGGGGCGTCGATCAATACGGTTCTCAACTGTCCACCTCTGCTGATCCGGTGTTCCGTAACGCTGTTACAGAGTCACCTTACGGAGTCCGGATTCGCCTGTGTCGAGAACCCTCGGCAAGCCCGCGCCGCGCCTACCATCGAGACATGGAAGCGAGCACTCGGCGGCTGAGTGCCGCCGTGTGGGACCTCGCGATTCCGGCGCATCGGCAGCCCGGTCTGGCGATGGCCGGCTTCCGGGGCCGAGCGCCGTCGCAGCTCGCGCTGCAGCTCGTGCCCTACCCCGCGGTGACGGTGTTCATCGAGTTCGGTGACGGCACTCTGATCGACGCCGCGGGCGTGCACCGGACCGGCGGCGGGGTCGTCGGCCTTGCGCCCGGCACCGTGACCGCCGTCGGCCGCAAGGTCGACTGTCTGCAGATCCGGCTGTCGCCGGTGTTCGCCCGCGCGGTGTTCGGCGACTGCGACCCCAC
Source organism: Mycobacterium sp. UNC410CL29Cvi84 (assembly GCF_000686745.1). NCBI lineage: Bacteria > Bacillati > Actinomycetota > Actinomycetes > Mycobacteriales > Mycobacteriaceae > Mycobacterium > Mycobacterium sp. UNC410CL29Cvi84. The sequence goes on along the minus strand of NZ_JMLM01000006.1, from coordinate 451,273 downwards.
CGGCGTGCTGCCCCTCGACGCGGTCTGGGGCCGCGCCGCCCAGCGGCTGTGCGACCGGCTGCACGCGGCATCGTCGTGGGACGAGCGGTTCGCCATCGCCACAATGGAATTGGCGCGCCGGCGCGAATCCGGGCCCGCCGTGGACCCCGAGGTCGCGGCCGCGTGGCACGCGATGGTGCACAGCCATGGACAGATCCGGATCGAGCGCATCGCCGACGAGATCGGCTGGGGCCGGAAGCGACTGTGGTCACGGTTCGGCACGCAGATCGGCCTGCCGCCCAAGCGGGCCGCACAACTGATCCGGTTCGACGATGCCGCGCACCGCCTTGCGACCGGCGCCGCGCCCGCCGAGGTGGCCGGCGCCTGCGGCTATGCGGACCAGTCGCATCTGCACCGCGACGCCCGGTTGTTCGCAGGGTTGACGCCGGCGGGTGTGGCCGAGGCGCCGTGGCTCGACGTCGACCCCGTGGCGTGGCAGTAGTCCGCGGGAACATTCCTCCAATACACCGCCACACCGGGCCGCCATCGTGATGGCATGGACCCCGAGCTGCAGCCCTTCCTGTCGCTGTTCCCTAAAGCCGAATTAGACGACCCGCTGGCCGCCCGCCGGCGGCTCGCCGAACTATCCGCCGCCGTGCCCGCTCCCGACACCACCGGCCTCCAGATCACCGACCGCCTCATCCCCGGCCATCCCGACATTCCGGTACGCCTGTACCAGCCGGCGGACGCAGTCGGCGCGATCCTGTGGCTGCGCGGCGGCGGATTCGTCATGGGTGATCTCGATACCGAACACCCGTGGGCCGCTCGCATCGCGCAGGCCACCAACGCCGTCGTGGTGTCCGTCGGCTACCGCTGCGCACCCGAAAACCCTTATCCCGCAGCACTGGACGACGTCTACCAGGCGCTGACATGGGTGGCCGCCAATGCACCGCAGCTCGGCGTCGAGCCGAGCCGCATCGCCGTCGGCGGTCATGCGGCGGGCGCCAACCTGGCCGCCGCGGCCGCGCTGCGGGCACGTGACGAGGGTGGCCCCCGGATCGCCTTTCAACTTCTCAACCAGCCACCGCTCGACGACCGCCAGCGCAGCTGGTCGGCCCGCACCTTCACCGACACCGTCTTCATGACACGTGCCAAGGTCGCCGCCAGTTGGCGGCACTATCTCGGCGGCCGACCGGCGACGTCCTACGCGGCACCCGCCAGGGCCGACGATCTGTCCGGGCTACCTCCCACCTACCTCGCCACCGCGGAGTTCGACCCCAATCGCGACGAAGCGCTCGAATTCGGGATCCGGCTGCTGCAGGCCGGCGTGTCCGTCGAACTGCACCAGTGGCCCGGCACATTCCACGGATCTCAGGTGATCCTCGGGGCCGACGTCTCGGGGCGCCAGCTCGCCGAGATCAGCGGCGCGCTGCGCCGCGGCCTCGCCACGGGCCTGCAGCCGGTGCCGGTATGACCGTCACCCTCGACCTGTTCGCCGCGTTCGTCCACCTCTACGACGACGGCCGCATCGAACCGGCCGAACGCACGTTCGGCTCCGGGGAGCCGGGGTGGCACGTGATGACGTTTCACGCGGAGAGCGACGCCGAGGTGCATGCCGACTATTGGGAAATCCACACGGAGGCAGACGAACTCGTCGTCTGTGTCGCCGGGGAGATCCGGCTGTATCTACGCGCTGACGAGGACGGCCCCGGCGTCACGCTGACGACGGGGCACGCCATGGTGGTGCCGAGTGGGACGTGGCACCGCATCGCGTTGACACGTCCCAGCGACATCATGTCGATCACGTTTCCCCGCGGCAGCCGGCTCGAGCAGCGCGGCTGACCGCGGGGAGAACGTCAGACCACCTCGCGGCGACGGCGCCCGATGTAGACGGCCAGGCCGACCGCACCGAGGCTGAGCACGCCGCAGGTCACCGCGGCGATGGTCAGCGCCTTGTTCGGGTTCTCCAGCCCCTTCTGGTCGTTGACCAGTTGCAGGTTGTAGTCACCGGGCAGCGGTGCCTCACGCGGCTCGTCGAGGCCCGGGAACTGCTGCGTCCGGTGCACCTCGAATTGCCGTTCGCCACTGGGACTTTGGGTCCACTGGCCCCAGGCCGGGGTGACGCCGTCGAGCAGCACGCGGCGTTCGCCGTACTGCACGTCGTCACCGGCGTCGACGATGCGCTGCACCCGGAACGGCTGGTAGACCGCGTCCGAATAGCGAACCTGCACAGGCACATTCGCGTAGCTCAGCACCGGCGGAGGTGGCGGGGGCAGCGGCACGCCGACGCCCGGGTAGTAGCCGCCACCGAAGAAGCTGCCGACCGCCACGTTGACGGCGGTGTTGACGGCGTTCACCACGACCGCGGTGAAGCTGTACGCCGCGAGGTCGGCGACCTCCATGACGATGCGCTGCAGCGGCGGGATGTACACGATGCGCGGCGCGTTGCGGTAGACGTACACGACCCGCACGGGGTCGCGGTACGGGTTGAACAGCACCGGGCGGTAGTAGTCGTCGTACTGCACCCAGTCGGGCCGCCACTGCCGCACCCGGTTGTCCCAGTCCCGGCCCATCGGCCGGTCGTCGCGGCGGTCCCAGTCGGGCCGGTTGTCACGACGATCCCAATCGGGCCGGTTGGCCCGAAGATCCCAGTCGGCACGGCTGTCGAACTTGAAGTTCGCGACGTTGACGACCTTGGCGAGATCGGCCACGTCGTGCACCGGGGCCGGGTCCGGCAGCTTCACGTCGACCGCTGCGGCGGCCTTCGCGGTCGCGATGTCCTCGACCGGCGCGGTCAGCGTCTCGGGCTTGAGCAGCTCGATCGGCTTCACGTCGCGGGCTTCGCGGGCCGCTGCGGTCGACGGCGTCGCCGACTTGGACGAGCCGGCCGTCACTGTGGCCGACGCCGAGGCCGAGGCTTCGGCCCGGCCGGGACCGGCCTCGACGCGCTCACCGAACTGGCCCTCCAGACCGGCGACCGGCTTGCCTTCTGCCACAGTGCGATCCGTGGGGGCTGTCGACTTGTCCGGATCGGTGGCACCGGCCGGCGCCGGGCGCTCTGCAAGCGCCGTGGTCGGGCCCGGCGTCACCGAGGTGGCGGACGGCGCCGCCGTCGGCTCGGCGACAGCGGTCGACGGACGTGCCGGCGTGGTCGGGTCAACCGGGGCTTCCTGCGCCTTGGTGACCTTGGTGGTCGGCGCGGTCGGCGCGGGAGCTTCGGTGTGCGACGGCGGGGCCGCGACGACAGGCGTCTCGACCGGCGGCGTCGTGGTCACCGGCGCCTGCGTCTTCTCCGGCGCCTTGCTCTCGGGGACCTTGTTCTCCGGCGCCTTGTTCTCCGGAGCCGTCACCACGGGCGCGGCCGGCGCGACGGGCGCCGCGGGCGGGTCGGCCGGCGGCTTGGCCTGAACGGGCGGGACGTCGGCGGGAGCCTGCCGGCTCGGCGCCTCGGCTTCCACAGGCTGTTCGCGCTGCTTGCGTCCCCGCTGGCCGCCGTCCTGCCCGTAGCCACCACCGGAACCGGAGCCGTCCTGCGCCGAGGACGAATCCTGGCGCGGAGGCTTCGGCACCAGCGTGGTGGTGCTCGAGCTGTCTGAATCACTGCTCGGTTTGGCAGACACCGGCGCCGCACCCACGGTGAGCGCGGTCAACGTCGTCACCACACCGGTGGCGACGGCTCCCACGAGCCGGCTCTGCCGGCGTGCCTGGCCAAAATTTTTGTTATCGGTTTTATCGGTTCGAGTACCCATCGCGCATCGACTCCCTGCTGTGTCGCAACGTCTCACCGAGTCCATCTACTTAGACGGGCTCGGCGTTACATTCGACGTCTACTTGCCCGGGTTTGTTCCGGCCGCGATCGTCGCGGCCGGGCCGGCGGGCGGTGCGGGGGTCGTCGATCCCGCCGGGAAACCGGTCACCGGCACGCCGGGGGTGCCGACCCGTCCCGCCAGCCACGGCAGGCTGGTCTGGAACGCCGTCACCGCGAACGGCCAGTCGTGCTTACCCGGCTGCGCGACGACGGCGCAGTCGATGCCCAGCTGACGCCCCTGGGCGCACAGCATCTTCCCGGCCTCGGTCTGGTCACCGGGATTGCCCGCGCCGTCGCGGCCGCCGAGGCCGATGGCGTCGGGATGCGCCTTGGCGCCCTTCCACTGGGTCGGGGCATCCGACGAGATGGCGAACCAGCCAGAAACACCTTGATAAGGACCATGTTTGGCCATCACCGTGCGGGGGTCGAAGGCCGCCCACTGCGCCTCGCTGCCGCCGTAGAGCCGGGCGATGGTCTGCTCCTTGGTACCCGCGTTGGGGCCCATGTCGCCGGCGATGTCGACGAACGCGCCGAACAGCTCGGGGTGCATCACCGTGAGGTCCACCGCACAGGTGCCGCCCATGGACCAACCGACGACACCCCAGTTGGCAGGTTTGGCGCTGACGCCGAACGTGGACTCCAGATATGGCGGGACGTCCTTGGTGAGGTGGTCGGCGACGTTGCCGCGCGGGCCGTTGACGCATTCGGTGTCGTTGTTGAACGAACCGCCCGCGTCGACGAAGACGAACACCGGTGCATTGCCGCCGTGCGCCGCGGCGAAGTTGTCGAAGAGGCTGGCGACGTTGCCGATGCGCAGCCAGTCGGCCGGGGTGTTGAACTCGCCCGCGACCATCATCACGGCCGGTAGCGGCGGGGTGTTGTGCGCGAACCAGGCGGGCGGCAGGTAGACGACCTCGGTGCGGTGCTTGAAGCCCGACGCGGTGTCCGGGATGTCCACCTCGACCACCGCGCCGTGTGACGGGACGACACCGGCGGCCTTCATCGAGGTGACGCTGGACATCTCGGTCTCGTCGGTCAGCGGGCCGGCGGTGAGCTCGCCCCACGCGGTCTGCACGGTCGGGAAATAGCCGACCCAGTCGTTGAGGGCGACGCCGGTGCTGAGCACGCACAGCGGCACGGCGAGGATCGCGACGCCGCGACGCCACCACGGGGTGCCGCGCCAGCCGAGTACCAGCACACCCAGTGCCAGCCCCGACAGGCCCACCCAGACCCACAGGGCCGCCGGTGCCGGGTTCCCCGCCAGACCTTGCGATGTGGTGAACCAGTTCGCCCACGCGGCAGCGGCGATGCCGAGGATGGCGCAGACCGGCAGCCACAGGTAGCGCCACCGCCGGCCGCGCCAGCCGATGGCGACGAGCAACACGATCGCGGCGATCACCTGGGTGGTCACGGGCAGCCATCCGTAGAGCAGAGACAGTCCGTGGTGATTGGGGGCGACAACGGGCGGAAGAGTCGGGGCGGCGGGGCCGCCGGAGGCGTCGGCAAGGAGCGTCGTCGTCACAGAATTCGATGATGGTGGCGGTAGCTGTGCGCCGGCTGTGCTGACCGCATGAGGCACGTGAGCTTCGGGCCTAGCCGATCCCCACGCCGAAATACAGCTCGGGCACGACGCCCGGATAGAGGTCACGCGGGTTGGCGCCGCCGGCCTGCCCCGGGATGCCGACGCAGACGTCCTCCTCGACGCCGTCGACGTGCCGGCTCTGGCACGTGGCCGGCTGATCGGCGGTTGCGGCCGGGGCCGTCAGAAATGCGGCACCGGACAACGCCAACAGCCCGGCGGCCAGCCGGCACCGCCGCGCTGCCTTGGTCATCGGGTTCATCGGGTTCATTGCGTTCGTCATCGCTCGTCCGGGCATTCGTGGCCACATCGGATTTCGGCCTGACCACCAGTGTGCGCCCCGCCGAATCGCGATGCCAGAACCACCTCTGAACAAACATCTGAGGCCAAATTCACTCTGGTAACACCAGTCACAGCCGTCACATAGGAAACTCTAATGTGGATTAGTAACTCAGATCACTTCAATAACAATTGCATCACTGGACGCGATTGAATCACTAATAACAAAAGAATCACGGGCCCCAGTAGTGCCTATAACCACACGGTAAACACTACTCACGTAACGACTCACTGACCTGCAGCGACACGCTAGATAACAACAGTCAGTGCCGTCGCTTCTGCATCAGAAATATGCAGAAACACTAAAATTACTCGAAGAATAACAATTACCCCATTAGCACAGCTGATTATCAGGTTTAACGTCTGTATAGACAGCACCATGCGTCAATTGCGAACCATTTTGCGAGCGGAATCAGTCCGTTCGCACAACAGGATCGAGGTGGGTATGAGCGGGCACCTATTTGTTCGTGCGGTCGCCATATCCGGCGTCCTCGCGATCTCCCAACTGTCGTTGGCGATCTCCGAGGCAAACGCCGAACCCAACTGGGACGCCATCGCCCAGTGCGAATCCGGGGGCAACTGGTCGGCCAACACCGGCAACGGTTACTACGGTGGACTCCAATTCAGCCCCGGCACGTGGACCGCCAACGGCGGCACCGGCTCACCGGCAGCGGCCAGCCGCGGAGAACAGATCCGCGTGGCGCGAAATGTCATGAAAACACAGGGAATCGGCGCATGGCCGGTGTGCGGAAGCGCGGCCGGGCAGGCTCAGGCGCCCAACGTCTGCCGCACTCTCGTGCAGTTCATCCCGCTGTCGAACCTGCCGTTCCTGTGCCGGACGCTGCTGAGCGTCTTCCGCTGACGGCCAGGAGTGCTACCGACTACTCAGCAGGGCGAGTTCCTGCTCGGTGACCAAGCGCTCCATCTCGGCGCGGTAGGCCTGGTCGTCGGACGGACGACGGGTGACGGCGGCGGTGACCTGCGCGACGATGCGTTCCACCTTGCGAGCTGTAGACATTGGACGCTCCCAACCACGAACTGAATGACCTGACTGCCCTCAAGCCACTCTGATCACACTGGTCTACACGCGTCACATTTTGGAAACGGCTGCATCACATGTCGCACACGTTGGCGTGGCGTGCGCGTGTCGCGCCCAGTCCTCGTGAGACCGTGCCGCGCCCTGCCGGTACGACGCCCGTCAGGCGGCGTCGGCGCGTAGTGCCGCCAACAGTGCCGGGGCCGCTTCATCGAAGAAGCTGTCCTGGGAGTCTCCGCCGATCTGCACGAGCGCGATGTCGGTGAACCCGGCGTCCCGGTAGGCGCTGACGGCTTCAACGACCGCGTCGATGTCGGGGCCACACGGAATCTGATCCGCCACGTCCTCGGGTCGCACGAATCGCGTCGCAGCATCAAATGCCTTGGGGTTGGGCAGTTCCGCGTTCGTCGGCCATCCGCCGCCGAACCATCGGAACTGTTCGTGTGCCCGCTGCACGGCCTTGTCGCGATCCCTGTCCCAGCAGATCGGCAATTGCGCGACGGCACGCCCCGTCGTCTCCAGGCCCTGCACCCGACGCTCATGGAGCCACTGGTCCACGATCGGTTTGTCGGGCGAAACGTCGATCATGAAATCGGCGAAGTCAGCCAACCGCCCGACGGCCTTCTCCCCCGTCATCGAGATGCCGATCGGCACGGGATCGGCCGGCAGATCCCACAGCCGCGCGGCATCGACCTGGAAGTACTCGCCCTTGTGATTGACGACGGCGCCGTCGAGGAGCTGACGAATGATCTTCGTCGCCTCGCACAACATGTCGAGCCGACGCTCGTAGGCCGGCCATCCCTGGCCCGCCACGTGTTCATTGAGGTTCTCACCAGTGCCCAGGCCGAGCAGGAACCGGCCGTCCGCCAGAATCTGTGCCGTCGCCGCCTGTTGTGCGACGACGGTCGGGTGGTACCGCATCGTCGGGCACGTGACGTAGGAACAGAGCTCCACCCGGCTGGTCGCATGCGCCACGGCGCCAAGAACCAGCCAGGCGTTCGGCGCATGCCCCTGCGATACCAGCCACGGCGAGTAGTGGTCACTGCAGACTTCGAAGTCGAAGCCCACTTCCTCGGCCCGAACAGCATGTCTGACAAGCTCTTTCGGGCCGCACTGCTCCGTCATCAGGGTGTAGCCGAATGAAGTCATACGCGCGCCTCTCCCCTGTAGCGCCAACTACTGATCCTGCTGGTTCGCGCGCTCCCGCGCTTCCGCCGCCTTCGCGGCCGCCCGGGCGGATTCCGCCTCGGCTTCCCGCTTGGCCGCATCGCGCTGCGCTTCGCCCTTGTCCTGCTGCGCCTGTCCCTCACGGAACAGGTCGTCGCGGCCGACGAGCGCACCGAGCAACGTCTTCACCTTGCCTTTGATGCCTTCGACAACACCCTTGGCAGCTTCTTCCGGACCGCTCTTACCCATGAGCTCCTCTTTCCGGTCGTGGTTTCGCGGCGGCCGGGTCATCCAGCCGCCATTGGATGGGTTCCCCGACCTTCGGATGCGAAACATCGGCCTCCACGGCTGCGAAACATCGTCAGGCGTGCGGGCCGAGGGAGAAGACTCAGTCCCCCAGCGACGCCAGGTAACGGATGCCGCCGATGCCGGGCAGGAAGAAGTAGCCGCCGCCCTTCATCGTGGTGAAGGCCGGAAGTCCCTTGTGCACCTTGCGGATCGGCCGTTTCGGGACGGTGAAGTCGAGCGTGCCGTCCTGCGTGCCGCAGATCGGATCGTGTTCGTTGCCGAGCTCATGGAACGCCTTGTCGTTGATCCAGACGTTCTGCGCAAACTCGAACTGGCGCACCAGGTCTGCACAGATGATGAAGGCCGCGATGCCGCGGTCGACACCGTCGTCCGGCGCGCCGTCGGGCAGCGCCGGGCCGTACGTCGCACCGCGCCGGATCATCCGCCGACGATTCATGTAGTGCGCGGTGTCCCGCGGATTGAGCCGCCGTGCGTGCGCCCCCAGCGGGCACGCGTAGCCGAACGGATCTTCTTCCTTGTAGTTGAAGTCGTTGTTGCGCATCGGATCCGCCCCCAACTCGGGGTCGTCCTTGTCCGGCGCCAGTACCAGCGGGGCGCCGCTGCGCCACCGGCCCATGAACTTGGCAGCCAGCAGCTCTTCGCCCTCCGGGCTGTCCGCGTTCTGGCGCAGGTACTCGCGAAAGACGCCGACGTGCTCCTCGAGCCTGCGGTACGCCATGTAGCTGCCGTTGCGCGAAAGCACCTCGGGCTGAGGCAGATCCACCACCGGGCCGTTCTCGTCGTCGTACCCGAGAATGAACTCCCCGGGCTCCAACGGGTCGCCCGAGCCCGGTGTCGGCTCCTCCCCCGACCCCTTCATGACAGGTTGCGACAACCGGTCCCGGAATCCGAAGTGATCGTGGGCGTAGTTGAACGGCGGCGTGGCATTGAGATCCAGGTACGACAGGCTGCGCACGCCGTCGGTGCGCGCGAGCAGATCGTCATGCGCCGCGATGGACTTCGCATTCTGTTCGTCCGTGCGGGAGAACAGGATTGCGATGGCGTGCAGGTCGTCGCCCGCCAGCCCGCCGACCCAGTGCTCCGGCGCTGCGGGCCCGATGTCACCCAGAATGGCGGCCCGCGAGGCCATGCCCTCCCGGAACGCGTCGGGGAACGTCGCCAAGGACTCTTCGGGTACGCCCAGCGCGCGCAGGCCATTCCAGGTGAACGCCAACGTGACCCAACGATCGGACTCGTCCATCGTGGCCTTGGCGTCGGTCGCGGACTGCACCTTGTCCTGCATCTGCGACAACCACGCCCGGCCGCCCTCAGGGGTGTCGAACGTCAGGAACTCGTAGCGCCCGGTGAGCGCCGGCGTCCGAGTCAGCAGGATGTGCTGAATGTCGTCGAACTCGAGCATTACTGCATTTGATCGAGCATCGTCGAGAACGCCGCCTTGAGCCGCAACGCCTTCTTGATCTCGTCGGCGGTCACGTAGGGGTACTCGCCGTACTCAAGGAAGCTCGGCTGCTGATGGTCGCGAACGAATTTGATGAATGCGTCGGTGTTGGTCCGCCAATCCTCCGGGAAGCCTTCGAGATTGGTGAACACTGTCGTGATGCCGGTCGCGCTGAACAGTGCCACCGCGTCCTCGGTGTACTTGTCGAAGTCGGTGTCGAAGATGCCCATGTACTGGAAATGCAGACCCGAGCCGACGTCGAAAAGGTTCCAGCGCAGGTAGTGCAGACGCAGTGGCGCCAACGCTTCCGGGCTGGCCTTGATGGTCTCTTCGATGGTCTTCCCGTAGGCCCGGACCACTTCTTCGCGGCCCTCTTTCACCTTCGCGATGATCGAGAAGCCGTAGCAGGCCGGGGTCTTCGGGAACACCGGACCGTAGCGGCCCCGTACCTCCTCGAAGTAGCCCTCTTTGGGGATCGCCATGGCGGCCGGCTTGGTCCAATCCTGGCTGTTCTCGCTCATATTGACCCCTTCGTCACGCATACTCGACATGGCGGACCGTACCACCGCCGCCATGCCTCACGCGGCGATTGTGGTCCGGTTGCTCAGCAAACCGCACCAAGGATTAACACAGCCTGAACAACGCAATAATCGCGCAACCGCTTCTTGAGCGGCAACGCCCAATTATGCTCAGCCGACACCGGTTCCGCGCACCGGCAGCGTGCCGATCACCGCGAGCCAGCCGTTCGAAGGAAGAAGACCATGCGACTTCAGCAGCGCTCCCTGAGTTTGGGTCTGGCGCTCACGTTTGTGCCCATCGGCCTCAGTGCGGCAGCACCGGCCTCGGCCGACTGCACCGGCGCCGGATACGCCACCGTGTGCGCACAGGGTGACGTTCGAGGCGGCGGCCCGACGCCGCCCTCCGCGGCCTACCCGTCGTACTGCGCTGATCCCTGGTATTGCGACGACGGCTGGGGCGTGGACGTCGTCGTGCCCCTGCCCCCGCGCCCGCCGCTGCGCCCCGGTGGTGGCCCCGGCGGCGGTGGCGGTATCGGACCGCGTCGCTGATTCCCTTTATTTCGACAACCTCGAGGAGCAACCAAACATGAGAATCCGCAACATCATCGGTGCCGGCCTGATCGCCGGTGCGACGTTCATCGGCACGGCGACGACCGCCATCGCCGACCCGCCAGACTGCACGGCCGGCGACCTCGCCAATGTGATGTCCGGCGTGAACGCCGCGACCGCGTCATACCTTTTCACCCACCCGGACGTGAACGCGTTCTTCACGGGTCTCAAGGGCAAGACGCGGGACCAGATGCGCACCGATATCACCACGTACATGGATGCGAACCCGCAGGTGAAGACCGAAATCGAGGGCATCCGCCAGCCCGCGGCCGACTTCCGCGCGCGCTGCAACGCACCGATGCCTGACGGCCCGATGAACTGACGGGTATTCCGCGTCAAACCGCAGGTCGACACCATCGATTCGCGTTAGAGTTTTGCCAGCCATTCCGCCGCTCGCCGCAGGGCGGGCGGCGGATTTCGCCCGAGAGGAGCTCGACGCTGTGAGAACTTCCGTGAAGATCGCCAGCGCAATCGGGGCCAGCACATTGGCCGTCCTGGCAGCGGCCGGCTGCAGTAGCGATTCCAAGTCGAAGGAGTCGTCCACCTCTGCATCATCGGCGAGTTCTTCAGCGAGTTCGACGTCGAGTTCCGCTGCGGCCCAACCGACTGACTACAGCGCACTGCTGATCAAGGGCACAGACCTTGTCGCGCCGGAGGTGTTCACCGCGAGCGCCCCGGTCCAGAACCCCAACGGCCAGTCCGGCGTCGCAGCATCTTTCAGCAACCCTGACAGCACCCACGTGGTCGGCGACACGATCCTGGTCCTGGCCGACCCCGCCGCCGCATCCAGTGCTCTGGAGGCGGCCAAGGGCGCGCTCGGCAGCAATGTCACCGGTGGGACCCCCGCCCCGATGAACGTCGGGAGCGGCGGCACCTCGGTGTCCGGGACCTCCCCCGACGGCGCCAAATCGGTGACGGTCGTGCTCTTCACCGAGGGCAAGGCTTTCGTGACTCTCGAATTCGACGGCCCCGCCGGCGCCGACGCACCGCCCGACTTCGTCGCCGACGTCAGTCAGAAGCAGGCCGCGGCGATCAAGAACGGGCTGCACTGACGAGATCCACCCCATAACCGCAGCCATCACTCCCCAATATTGGGATCGGTAGCGGCCTCTGTGTTGTGTCCTTGCTCTGTAGGCGTCCCAAACGGATTCCAATCGGTGCGCCGTAGCGTCCCGAGGCGGTCACCGCTGACCGCATCCGACGACGGACTTCCTACCGAGTAGTGACCGAAACAACGAGAGGCTGCAATGACTGAGATACCACCAGGGAATTACCCTCCGCCGCCGGCCGGCGGCCTTCCGCCCGCAGGTGGACCGCCCAACAACAACCTGGTGCTGGGCATCCTCGTCACGATCTTCTGCTGCCTACCGTTCGGCATCGTGTCGATCGTCAAGGCGACTCAAGTCTCGGGTCTGTGGGCCCAGGGCCAGTTCCAAGCCGCGCAGACAGCCGCGGACGAGGCCAAGAAGTGGGCGACGTGGGGTGCGATCGCCGGCGCCGTGGTTCTCGTGATCTACCTGGTGTTCACATTCGTGATCGGCGCGGCGTCCTACGGGGCTGCGTTCACCTGATGTGACTCGTCGGTGGGCCGCGACACTCACACGAGTGCCGGCGGCCCACCGCCGAGCGAATACGCTGAAAGCGTTCTCCGATAACGGATTATCGCGCAGGCGCTCAGCTTGCGCAGTGGATGTGGAACTGCTCCCAGCCGTTGGCCACTGTGGCATCGGAATGGATGGTGTCAGTGGTTCGTCCGCCACCGCCCACGGCCGTGAGGTAATGCCCGTCGATGGTGCCGATCGAATACACGGTCTGGCCGCCCGGAGCCGACGGGAGCTTGGTGATGGTGAATTTCTCCCAACCCTGCAACTGTGTGGCGTCGGAGTGGATGACGTCGGTGGTCCGTCCACCACCGCCCACGGCCGTGAGGTAGTGCCCATCGAAGGCGCGGATTCCGTAGTGCGTTCCGTCACCGGCATCGACGAGCGCAAAGGTCTCCCACGAGCCGACCCGCACTGCGTCCGTGTGGATTACGTCGAACGACGGCTGGCCGAGTCCCGTCAACCCGCCGCTGTTGACTGCCGTCACATAGTGCCCATTGGCGGTCTTGAATGTGCAGTTGGTCTTCGTCGGGGTGGCCGCCGAGGCCACACCGGACAAGCTCACGGCCATGACGGCCATCGCTGAAACGCCGGCGACGGCGAGTAGTCGCCGGTGCTTGCGCATCGACGTCGGTTTCGGCGCGGACGGCTGGGGGTAGATATCGGCAACCATGAAGTGCTCCTTCGATGAGATCGGAGTCCTGGTTGGACCCCTTACACAGGTAGGAGCACCGAGTCCCGAAAGACGGGACACTTTTTCACGAACTGCCCTGGGGCCTGCAGGCCGCCAAGCATCACACCCGAACGGTCACCTCTGTCAGCGCGCGGTCGATGACATTGAGCGCCCGGACCGACGCCCGGACCGGGCCTGGCCGCATCTCCGGTAGACCGACATCGAAAAGAGCTGTATCACTGCGCTTCTCAGACGTGTTCGGGTCGTCACCGGCAACCAGCTTCCGAATGCCGGCCACCGCGGCACCAGCGCGCGCCGCCGCCTGGTGGAGGGCCTCGTCGGCGCCGTCGGGAACTTGCGCACCGTGTGCCGCGGTGACCCCCGCGCGAGCCAACGCGTGGGCCGAGCGGTTCGCGACCTGCAGACCGCGCATCATGCGCCGGACCCCATGCCGGAGCTCCGAAAGTGGCCCCATCTGAAGCGGTTTGCCGGCCGTGACGGCTTCCTTCAGCGCGTTGTCCATCCGGCGGGTGTCGGCAACCAGATCGCCGGCATCGCCTGCATCGAGTACCGCCGTTACCGCGGTGCCGATCACCCGCTCCATCTGGTCGAGGTAGTCATTGACCTTCGCGGCGAAGGTGGCCCGGGTCTTGGTGGAGAAGACGAAATACGCGGACGCGATACCCACCAGGCTTCCCACTGCTGTTTCCGCGATGCGCACCTCGAGCACCTGGGCACTGAAATTGCCGAGGAGCCCGTACAACATCGCCAGCAGAACCGTGACGAAGAAGGTCAACCAGAAGTAGGCGACGGTCGCGAGGTAGAACGCGAAGAACACGCAGACCACCAGGACGACGATCTGCAACGTCGGATTGTGCCCGATCTCCGCGGCGAGCAGCACACCCGCCACCACCCCGGCGATGGTGCCGACGATGCGATGACCTGCGCGCGAAAGGATCTCGCCGCGCGTCGTGACACCCGTGAACACCAGGAAGGCCGTCAGCACCGCCCAATATCCACGATCGGGTGAGATCAGGTTGCCCAGAACCGTTGCAGCACTGGTTGCCACCGCGACTTGAATCGCCGATTTGGTGCTGGGATTGAGTCCGGTCGGCGCGTCCTGATCGTCGTCAGCGTCGGTCCCGGCCGCGGCGATGTCGTCGTCGCTGATGCCGCGGGCGTTGGTCGTGATGTGGTGAATTGCCAAGTGCGCCTGCATAGCCCGGTACGCCGTCGCCGTCGCGACGCCCGCCGAGGTCGACAGGTCGGCCTTGTCGGCCGCCGCGGCCCCCAGCCGTCGGGCCTGCCGCAGCTGTTCGTCGGTGGGGTTGTTGTCCAGGCAGATGCGCAGCGCCGCAACCGCGTCGACCAGACCCTCGGGCCACGGCTCATCCTGGTCCAGCCCCCACAGGAACGACGCCGCCTGCTCCAGCATGATCTGTGCCTCGAACACCCGCAGCGCCAGGTCCTTGCTGGTGACGCTGAGGGACTTCGCGGCCTCATGCCGGTCCAGCCAGTCGTCGATGAGCAGCGCCGTCTCACCGAGCTGGTCGAGTTGGTGCCGTGCGACGTCGACGCTCACCTCGCCGCGCCGGGTGGCGACGTCGAGTGTCGAGAGCGACGCGGCGCGCAGCGCCGACAGGAGGCGACGTGCCTCGACGCGCGGCCGCTCCGGAAACAGCAGCACGTGCACCGCCAGCGACGACAGGATTCCCACCGCAACCGCGACCGCCAGCACCGGAATCTGATGCACCGGGGTCCGCAGGAACATCACGAAGAAGTACGAGATGAACGCGACCATCCCGAGCGCGTTTCCGCGCGGGCCGTACCTCCGCACCCATACCGCGGCGAAGAGCACGGCGATGAAGCCGACGTCGACGATCTTCCCGTGGGGCACCAGGACTGCGGCCAAGGCCATGGCGCCGATCGCCGGGAAGAACAGCA
The DNA here is from genome assembly GCF_000686745.1 of Mycobacterium sp. UNC410CL29Cvi84. Classification (NCBI taxonomy): domain Bacteria; kingdom Bacillati; phylum Actinomycetota; class Actinomycetes; order Mycobacteriales; family Mycobacteriaceae; genus Mycobacterium; species Mycobacterium sp. UNC410CL29Cvi84. The sequence continues at coordinate 436,273 of NZ_JMLM01000006.1, read as the reverse complement.
GCAGCGTCGTGATGTTGCGGCTGCGCTGGTCCCGGTCCTTGACGGCGGCCGAGGCCTGCATCGCCACCACCGCGCCCAGCATCGCGACCGTCACCGGCTGGCCGGCCGCACGCGTGAACGCCAGCATCGCGCCGATCGCCAGCAGCAGCGAGAACGTGGTCGCCGCCGCGCTCCGCAGCCTGATGTGCCCCGGATCGGCGGCGCTGAGGACACTCGCTCTCCGTACCGCCGCCAATAACTGCACAGGTCAATTCTCCTGCACCAACCTGGGTGCCATCGGTGCCGACCGATTCCGCGGCGCGACAGCACGTATCGCCCCGAATCCCACGTGACATCGGCAACCTGTATCGCGTTGCTGGATTTGCACGTCCGCGGGAATATGCTCCTGTCACAAAGCCTGGCTATCATCACCACGATGTGGCGTTTATGGGTACAGACGGCGCGCGACTCGCGCTGGGGTACGGCTGCCGCATCACTTTTGCTGACGATCGGCTACGTCGTCTTCGGCAGGTTGGCTTTCGAGGTGTCGGTGGAGCACGACAACGTCACCAGCGTGATGTTCGCGCCCGAAGGCATCGCACTCGCGTTCTGCATTCTCTTCGGCCGGCGCGTGACGTGGGGCGTACTACTCGGCCAGTCGATCTTGTCCATCTGGACCGGGCCTTCGGTGCTGGGCGGAGCGTTGATCGGCGCCGTCAACAGCCTGGAGTGCATGCTCGGTGCCGCACTCTTCCAGCGGTGGCGCATCTCGCCTCGCTTCGACTCGCCGCGTGACGTCGGGCTGTTCGCGGTCCTGGTCTTCTTGGTGCTGCAGCCGCTCAGCGCCACCGGTGGCGTCGCGGCAATGTGGTGGTTGGGAACCATCCCGTCCGGGTTGATGCCCGACAATTGGGACGCCCTGCTGGTCCATGGCGCACAGCGTCAGTTGACCGACGTCAGCCAGATTCCGGAAGCCTGGACGCACTGGTGGATCGGAAACTCGGTCGGGCAGTTGCTCGTCACGCCATTGCTGTTGGCATGGGCGGCCGCCGACACCGGTACGGGGCGACGGCGGCGTGCAGACCGAACCGATCTCGTGGTCAGCGCAGTGACGATCGCCGTCAGCGGCGTACTGATGGCCGTCCTGCCCATCGATCCGCTGTTGATCCTCGGCATGACCTATCCGCTCGTCATCTGGGTCGGTCTGCGGCGAGGTCTGCGCGGTGTCACCAGCGCCAACGCGTTGATCGCGCCGGCGGTGTTCTGGGCGGCCACGACCGCGAACAACCTGTTGGCCAAGATCAGCCTGCCCGGGCGCCTCGCCACCGTCGGCCTCTTCGTCGCCACGACCTGGTGCATCTTCTCGATGATGTTGTTCTCGCTGCTCGAACAGCGGCGCCGGATGGCCGAGAAACTCGAGATGCTGGCCCGTCAGGACCCCTTGGTGCCGCTGGCGAATCGGCGCTATTTCGTGGAACAGCTGACCAACCGGATCGCATCGGCTGCTGCCGACAGAACACCGCTGGCCGCAGTGGTGTTCGACGTCGACAACTTCAAGCAGGTCAACGATCAGTACGGACACACCATCGGCGATCGGATACTCACGGCGATCGCCACCACGTGCCAATCGTTGGTCCGCGAACATGATCTGGCTGCCCGCATCGGTGGCGAAGAATTCGCAGTGCTGCTGTCCGGAACAGATGCCGACGGCGCCGAGCAATTCGGCGAACGGTTGAGATCGGCGGTCGCAGCTCTGGCGGTTGAGGGCCGCCAGGTGACGGTCAGCGTAGGCGTCAGCGTCCTCCATGCCGACGACTCGCTCGATGACTTCCTCAATCGCGCCGATGCCGCGCTGTACACCGCGAAGCGGGCGGGCCGGAATCGCGTTGTGGTCGCCGAATTCTCGAATGTTCCCGGCACCCTGCGCCACGCCCGCATCAACCCGTTCCTGCCGACCGTGGCACCGCTGACGGAACAACCCAGGCAGCCGTAACGCACCGGACTCGCTGTGCGCCGCATTCCTGCTTCGCAGCGTTGCCAACCGGCGTAGGTTACCGTCGTGGCGCGTCGCAAAGGTGGGCTGACCAGCAGGTTGATCAGCGCTGCCATCGCATCGCGGCTAAGTCGCGATGAGGAAGCCGGCGGCATGACGCTGCCGAACGTGCGGCTGTGGCTCGGCGGCGAACGCAATCAGCCGCTGGGTGATTCTGTTGTTCTGCAAGTGCGTTCGGCCGGCCTGCCCTGCGACGTGCTCGCCACCGGCGAGATCGACGTTCCCCGCCGCATGCGCCAGCCCCGCACACTGCATCTGCGACCGGCCATGCTGAACCTGCCGCCGTTGCGCAAAGCCACTCTCGCCGTGGAGATTCCGCCCGTCGCCCAACGCAAGGTCGCTCGCGCGTTGAAGCGAGGCGAACCCGTTATCGCGGTGATCGAAGTCGAAGCCACCGACAGTCGGGGTAGTTCGGCGCGAGTCAAACGGCGGATATCGCTGAGTCCGCCGCGTCAGCGAGTTTGAGTAGGGCGGGCGGGGCTGGGTGTCAAGGATCAGCCGAAGCAGGTGTAAGGCATCAGCCGAAACACTGTCAGGCATCACCCGACAGAGAAATGTCAGCCATCAGCCGACGTCATACAGCCTTTGAGTAGGGCGGGCGGGGCTCGAACCCGCGACCAAGGGATTATGAGTCCCCGGCTCTAACCAACTGAGCTACCGCCCCATCGCGAAGATCGCGGCCACCATGTTCGCATGGCGCCACGGGAGGACGCGCCACGGGCTGATAATCGGGGCGTAGGGAAGGACGACGATGGCGACCGACCAGTTGGGCACCGGACTGCCGTGGGTCGACGCCATCGCAGCGTCGTTTCCCCATCATTCGTTCGACGACTTTCACACCCACGAACTGCCCGCCCTCAACGCGCGACACGGCACTCTCGTCGTCGACGACCTCGCCGGCGTCCCGCCGCTCGCCTTCCAGCTCCCCGACGGCACGACCTACACCTGGCACGCAACACCGGCAGGCGTGCAGGCCACCGGCGGTGACACCGGCGCCACCCTGGTGGAGCTCGACGAGACCACGTTCTCGGCGTTCCTGAACCGACTGCTCTCCGCGTCCGGTGCCGTCCGTACCGAGCGGGCGCGGCTGGCACGCGGCACGTTGCAGGACTGGCAGCGCTGGGAGCCAGCCACCCAGACCCTCCTGACCCGCACCCCGATCTACACCGCCGCGGTGCGGGACACGCTGATCGACCGGGACGGTCGGCCGCTCGATCTGCACCAGACCTTCACCGTCGATGACGACATCGAAGACCTGCGCCACTTCTTCAACGTCGCCGGCTACCTGCACATCCGCGGCGTCTACAGCCCCGACGAGGTCGCCACGTGGGGCGCGGAAGTCGAGACAGTCCGGGCCATGGCCACACCCGGCGATCCGTTCTCGTGGTGGTCGCTGAACTCCAGCGGGGCCGAAATCGTCACGCGCATCAACTATCTGGGCCGCTACTCCGACGTCCTACAGGCGCTGTGTACAGAACCACGCACCACCGCGTACGCCCGACTGGCGGGCCCCGAGCTGCGAGTCTGCGACGACCGGCTCGACGGCCCAATGGTTTTCATCAAGAACTCCGACGTGGTCAAAGGCGACGGTGATCTGGGCTGGCACGTCGACGACGGCATCGGCGGCCACCCTGTCATGTGCCCGCTCATCCAGGCGGGCATCCAGCTCGATCACGCCAACGCGGCCAACGGCCAGTTGATGGTGCTGGCCGGCTCGCACCGCTATACGAAGCACTGGCTGCAGTGGGGCCGTGAGGGCGACTTGCCCGTCGTCAAGCTCGACACCGAACCCGGTGATCTCACACTGCATTACGGCGACATCATGCACAGCACTCCCCCGCCGACCGCACCGAACGCCGGCCGCCGCGTCCTGTATTACAAGTTCGCCGAAGAGAAGACGTTCGAGTGGATTCCCGCGGGATGCCACTACAACGACACCCTCTTCCGCGCCGACGCGACGGGCAAGGTCTCCAGTCGCGCCGCAACACATTGAGGGCGCCCAACCAGCACCAGGCATCATGTTGAACGTGACCGGCTCTCATTCGTTCGACAAAGCCCTGGACCTGCAGCCCGTCGATGACAAGCGCATGCGTGGGCAGACGCACCCGGACTGGGCGAACATGGTCGGCCCGTTCGGCGGCATCACCGCGGCGACGCTGTTGCACGCGGTCGAGCTGCGGCCCGACCGCATCGGTGAACCGCTGGCGCTCACGGTCAACTTCGCGGCGCCCATCGTCGACGGCGAGTTTGACATCTCGCTGAAGCCGGCCCGCACCAACCGCACGAACCAGCACTGGATCGCCGAACTCAGCCAGGACGGCGACATCAAGACCACCGCCACCATGGTTTTCGGCATCCGCCGCGACACCTGGTCGGACGACGAGTCGCGCATGCCGAGTACGCCTGGACCCGAAGGGATCGAAATCAGCGGCCCTCCCCTGCCGTGGGTCAGCCAATACGACATGCGTTTCACCGAAAACCCTTTTCCGGCAGAGGATGCCGAGCCCAGCGAGTCGTCACGGACGACGCTGTGGGTGCGAGACGCCAACGAGCGCGGCATCGACTTCGCCGCCCTGGCCGCGATGTCCGACATCTTCTATCCCCGGGTTTTCCTGCGGCGCGGTGGATTCTTTCCGGCCGGCACGATCTCACTCACCACGTACTTCCATGCCAATGGGCAGGAGCTCGAAAGCATCGGCGGTGATTACGTGTTGGGCAGTGCGCACGCAAACCGCTTCTCGGACGGGTACTTCGACCAGAGCGCGCATGTGTGGGCTCGCGATGGCGCGCTGCTCGCCAGTACCCACCAGATCGTCTACTTCAAGGGCTGACGCGCTACGGGCGCTACGCCGTCGAAGGAGTCGAGCGGCACTCACTGCGTCTCCGCGAGTCGCATCGTCAACGAGCGATTCGTAGCGGCGCACGTGGCACTGCCGTCGCGGCTCTGGATGCCGCGGCGGAATGCCGGATCAGTTTGCGGGACTGCCACTTTCGCCATCGGCGTCCTCACCCTCGGCCGGGTACAACGTGGGGTGGTGATATTGGTTGGTCCGTGGTTGGCCGACGTCCAACAGTGGTGGTGGGGTCCAGTGAGCGCGGCCGTTGGCCATGGTGGTGCTCCAGCCGCCGGTGTCGGCGAGGCGATTGTCGCAGCCGCAGGCGAGGGCGAGGTTGGTGATGTCGGTGGGGCCATCATCGCGCCAGTCAGTGTCGACGTGATGGGCCTGAGAACGCGAGGCGGGGACGGTGCAGTTGGGTTTGGTGCAGCCCAGGTCGCGGGCGAAGAGGGCGAATCGTTGCGCCACAGTGGCGGTGCGACGCGCTCGGCCCATGTACAGCGGTTGTTCGGTGTGGTCGTCAAAGACGACGAGGTAGTGGTCGGCGCCGCGGGCAGCCATGCGGATGAGATCGCAGATCGGTAACCGGCTGCCGGTGAGGGTGAGTGCGTGGCCGGTGCCGCGCTCCAATTCGGCGACAGTGCAGGTGGCCGCGATGACGACAGGTAGGCCGTTGTGGTCGCCGAGGTCGGTTCCGAGGGCGATGCGACCCATGGCGGCGAGGGCGTCGTGGTTGCGTTGGTCGGCGCTGCGGGTGTCGTTGTCGATCTGGGCCTGGGTAGGCGTACCGGACTGGCACGGTGTGGGGTCGGCGGGGTTGCACATGCCGGGGGCGCCGAGTTTGGCCTGGACTGCTTCGAGGGTGGCGCGTGCTTCGGGGTCGAGCCAGCCGTCCACTTTGGACATGCCGTCGGGTTGTTGTTTGCCGATGCGGAAGCTGCGTTTGCGGGCGCGTTCGGCGTCATCGGGTAGCGGCCCGTCCTGATCGAGCAGGTAGAGCAGCGCCTCAGCCGCCGCCCGCAGTTCTTCCGGGGTCTGGTGCCGTGCCCCAGCAACCAGGGACTGTTCGAACTGTCTGCTGGTGGTGGGGTCGACCCACCCGGGGAGTTTGTTGATGAACTGGCCGATCACCTTCACGTGCTCGGTGTTGATCATGCCCTCGGCCTGGGCCGCGGCGACAAACTCCCACAGCGGCGGCAACGACTCCCCGGTCAACCCGGTGCGGGGCGCCAAATGCTGGGCGTCGCGGACCCGACGATTGGCTTCAGTGGTATCCACGCGTAACCGGATACGCAGCACTTCGGCCCAGTTCTTCGCCCCCAACTCCCGGGCCGTGACCTGAGACTGCGTGGCGGCCAGGATCTGGTGATCGACCGCTTCGGCGGCGCACTTCAGAGTTTCGCGGCGGGACTGCAACTCCAGCAATGTCCGCACATCCAGGCCGGTGTAGTCCAGGGACGCGAGCCGAGCCTGCGCGGCCTCGTAGGCGGCGTAGGCCTCCTCGACAGCGGCTGGATCGGTCAATCCCATACATCGAACATTAGTTCGAAGCACCGACAAGAAACCGCCGGGAATGTGACGCTAGTTACCCATTGTGACCAGCGCTAACAAAGTGACCAAAGTTTTTCAGTGCGCTTCCAGAAGAACTCCTAAGAGAACACCGGCTGCCCGTCGGCTCCGAGCAGATAGCGCTCGGTGCCCTCACTGACCCGCGGCGCGTCGCCACCCAAAGCGACGGCGATCTTGTTGATGCCGTTGCGCATCGCGTCGAGGGTGATCTCGATGGCCTCGGCGTCCGAGAAGTGCGACCGAACCCCCGCCGCGACGTCGGCCGGTATCCGCGACGGCGTCCACACCAGGGCGTCGACGTAGCGCAACGCGGCCTTCTGCCTGTCGTCGAGCAGCGTCGACGACTCGTACAGTTCGATCTCCGAGTACAGCGATTCATTGCCGCCGGCATCCAGCGCCGTGCCCTCACGCAGCGACTTGCACAGCCGGCAGTTGTGCGCGGCCGCGCCGCGCAGCCGCACGACCTCGGTCATCACCGGATCGAGCTCACGTCGCGCCCCTACCGAACTTGCGAAGCGGTTCAACAGCAGGTCCACCGGGTCAGTGGAGTGGTCCCAGCCGTCGGGATCGGCGATCGGCGGCAGCCCAAGTGCCGCGAATCCGGCCCGCACCCGCGGCACGAAGTCCGCGATGTACATCAACGCCACGATGCGAAAACTGTTGGCGCCCAGCGCCGCAGTGAGCTGTTCACGCTGAGCCACAGAGATCACCGACACGTCGGTGCTGAACTGCTCGGCGAACTCGGCCACCAGCGGCTCGACGTCGGACACGGGCCCGAACACCTCTTCATAGGGCAACGGCGCAAGGCCCAGGGTCTCGGCACACGTCTGCCGCATCGCCGCATTGAGCCGCCGTTCGGCGGGCGGCGACAATGCGATCAGGGACGTCAGTAGCTCCTCCACACTCCGGATTATTGCCGCGATGAGACGATCGACGCATGAGTTCGACCGTCTCGGCCGCATTCGCCTCCGACAACGCTGCTGGTGCTCACCCGCGGGTGATCGAGGCCATCGTCGCCGCCAACCAGGGCCCAGTGAGCTCGTACGGCACCGATCCCAGCACCGAACGCGCAGCGCAGGCGCTCAAAGCGACCTTCGAGGCCCCCGACGCCGACGTGCTGTTCGCGCTGACCGGCACCGCGGCCAACATCATCGCGCTGGCTTCGGCAGTGCGGCCCTGGCAGGAAATTCTGTGCAGCGATATTGCGCACTCACTGCTCGACGAAGCGGGTGGGCCGGTGCGAATCGCCGCGGCACAACTGACACCGCTACCCAGTGATGACGGCCTGATCTCACCGCAGGAGCTGGATCGGCACATCGCCCGCCGCGGCGAGGTGCACCACTCCCAGCCGCGCATCGTCACCATCACCCAGTCGACCGAGAACGGGCGCGTCTGGTCGCCCGCAGCGCTGACGGAGTTCATCGACTACGCCCACCAACACGACCTGCTGGTGCACGTGGACGGCTCCCGCATCGCCAACGCCATTGCCGCCCTTGGCATCAGCCCGAAGGAGGCCATCGGCGACGCCGACATCGTCACCGTCGGCGGCACCAAGAACGGCATGCTGTTCGGTGACGCGGTACTGATCCGCCGGCCCGAACATTTCGAGGGAATTCGCTTCGTGCAGAAGCAGATCGGTCACCTCGCCAGCAAGCACCGCTTCATCTCGGCTCAGTTCGAGGCCATGCTGCACGACGGTCTCTGGTTACAGACCGCGGCCCACGCCAACCGCATGGCCGCGACATTGAGCGCCGGGTTCGCCGAGGCGGGACTGCAACTGGCTGCGCCGACCGAGGCCAACGAGGTGTTCGTCATCCTCGACGCCGCGTCCACAGCGCGCGTCAGGGAACGGTTCGCCGTCCACGCTCCCGACCCACTGCGACCGATCGTCCGGTTCGTCTGCTCGTGGGCGACCACCGACGAGGACGTCGCGACGGCGCTGAAAGTTATTGCGCCTGACTGACCGACGACATGTGGAAGTCCGGAATGCGCAATGACGGCATCTGCGCCCGGGTGGCCCAGTCACCCCACTCGCGGGGCAGGGTGGTCTCGCTGACGCCGGCCTCGGTGGCGCGCCGCAGCAGATCCAGCGGACTCTCGTTGAACCGGAAGTTGTTGACCGCGGCCGTCACTTCCCCGTCCTCGATGAGGTAGACGCCGTCGCGCGTCAGACCGGTCAGCAGCAGCACCGTCGGATCGACTTCGCGCATGTACCACAGCGTGGTCAGCAGCAGGCCGCGTTCGGTGCCGGCGATCATGTCGGACAGGCTCACCGAGCCGCCGGTCATCAGCAGGTTGTCTGCCGGCACCGCCACGGGCGCGTCGAATTCCGCTGCGGCCGAACGCGGATACGCCAGTGCGTTCACGACACCGTCGCGAATCCAGTCGACGCGCCCGATGTCCAGTCCGTTGTCGAACACCGACACCCGCTCCGACGAGCTCGACGTCGCCACGAACGGCAGGCAATCCAGACCGGGCGCAACAGGATCCGAGTACAGGGTCAGCCCGAGGTCGGTGAGCTTCTCCCCCACCCGGGTGCCGCCCGGCGCCGACAGCGCGGTGCGGCCCTCCTGTGCGCCGCGGCCGTCCATGCTCCAGCCGAGGTAGATCATCATGTCCGCGACGGTCGACGGCGGCATCAGCGTCTCGTACCGGCCGGCGGGCAACTCGACGGTCCGAGAGGCCCAGCCGAGACGCAGGCACAGGTCGTCGAGCATGGAATCGACTGGTACATCAACGAAGTCGGCGGTGCTGACGCCCGCCCAGGCGCTGGCGCCATCCCTTTTGGCGTTGATCTCCACCGAGCCGGTCGGTTGAGTGAACCGCCGCCGGATGCCACCCGAGGTGGCCAGGTACGTGGTGTCGAGTTCGTGCCGCGCGAACCCGTACAACGCGTCGCTGCGGTGGAAGCCGTCGACCAGACGGGCGGCGACGTTCCCGAACACCGAGGCGCCGGTCAACGGCGACGGTGCGTCCCAGTCGTCGGACGTCTCCACGCCGGCCAGCGCCGGCGCGCTGTCGCGGGCCTCGGGCGCCGCCTGCGCGGCATCCTGCGACGCCGCCACCAGACCCGCGATGGTCGACGGATCGACCTCACTGGACTTCACCGCGCCGACCCGGGCCTTATCCCCTTCGCGGACAATCGAAATGACGGTGGTCTCGCGACTCACCGACTCGCCGTTGGTGGTCATGGTGTTGCGGGCCCAGCGCAATGACGCGGTGGACCTGTCGGTCACCAGGACGATGGTCTCGTCGGCCCGGCCCCGGAGGGCGGCCTCGGCCAGCACCAGGTCGACAACCTGCGGTGCAGTGATCATCAACGCCCCGATTCAGTTCGCGTGTTGAGCACATTGATTCCACGGAAGAGCGCGGACGGGCAGCCGTGGCTGACGGCGGCCACCTGGCCGGGCTGCGCCTTGCCGCAGTTGAACGCGCCGCCGAGACGCCATGTCGACTCTCCGCCAACGGCTTCCATCGATCCCCAGAAGTCGGTGGTGGTGGCCTGGTAGGCGACGTCGCGCACCTGGCCGTCCAGCTTGCCGTCGCGGATCTTGAAGAACCGCTGCCCCGTGAACTGGAAGTTGTACCGCTGCATGTCGATTGACCACGACTTGTCGCCGACGATGTAGATGCCGTTCTCGACCCGGCTGATCAGATCGTCGGTGCTGAGATCGTCGGTACCCGGCTGCAGCGAGACGTTGGCCATCCGTTGGATCGGCACGTGATGCGGTGAATCCGCGTACGAGCAGCCGTTGGACCGGCTGACCCCGAGCTTCGGCGCGAACACCCGGTCCAGTTGGTACCCGACGAAGACGCCGTCGCGCACCAGGTCCCAGCTCTGCGCGCGGACGCCTTCGTCGTCGAATCCGATGGTCGCCAGGCCGTGTTCGACGGTGCGGTCCGCGGTGACGTTCATGATCGGCGACCCGTATTGCATGGTCCCCAGCTTGTCCGGGGTGGCGAACGACGTGCCGGCGTAGGCCGCTTCGTAGCCGATGGCCCGGTCGTATTCGGTGGCGTGGCCGATGGATTCGTGGATGGTCAGCCACAGGTTGGTCGGGTCGATCACCAGATCGGTGGGACCGGCCGTCACGCTCGGCGCCTTGACCTTCTCGGCCAACAGCGTCGGCAGCTCCGCCAATTCGGTTGTCCAGTCCCAGACCTCGTCACCGGCGACGGCCTCCCAGCCGCGGGCCGTCGGCGGCGCCAGCGTCCGCATCGTTTCGAAGGCACCGGCCGCGGCATCAACCGCGACGGCCTCGAGCGTCGGCTGCACCCGTACCCGCTGCTGGGTGATCGACGAACCGAACGCGTCGGCGTAGAACACCTGCTCCTTGACGGCCTGCAGACCCGCCGAGACGTGGTCCACCCCGTCGGATGCGAGCAACCGGCCCGAGTACTCGCCCAGCAGCGCGATCTTGTCGGCGGCGGTGACCTCGAACGGGTCGATGCGGTACGGCGACACCCAGGACACGTCGGCGTAAACCGGCTCGGGCGCCAGCTCGATGCGCTCGGCATTGAGCGGCGCCAGCGCCACGGCGACCTGCACGGCGCGACGGGCGGTCTCGGCCGCGACCTCGGGCGTCAGCTCGGCGTGCGAGGCGAAACCCCAGGTGCCGTCCACGATCACCCGGACCGCCAGCCCGATCTCGCGGTTGACCACCGAGGATTCCAGCTCGCCGTCACGCAGCTGGATGTGTTCGGTGGTGATCCGGTGAATCCGGAGGTCGGCGTAGCTCGCACCGGCAGCCAGCGCGGCCGACACCGCGGCCTCGGCCAGCAAATGGCGCGGCAAGGCCAGGAAGTCGGCGTCAACCCGTCGCAGCGCAGTCACGGCTACACCGTAGTAGCACCGCACGCTTTAATGATCCGGTGGCACGCCGCAGGTTTCGGGACACCCTGACCGGCTATGCGCTGCTCGCCCCCAGCCTGTTCGGCGTGGTGATGTTCCTGCTGCTCCCCATGCTGGTCGTCGGCTGGCTGAGCCTGCAGCACTGGGACCTGCTGGGGCCCATCCGATTCGTCGGGCTGGACAACTGGCGCACCGTGCTGACCGACCCGACATTCGGCCGCTCGATGGCGGTGACACTGGGTTTCGTTGCCTTGGTGGTCCCGGTCCAGACGGTGCTGGGTCTGCTTGCCGCAATGCTGCTGGCCCGCGGACTGCCGGGCACCGGCTTCTTCCGCACGCTGTACGTCCTGCCGTGGATCTGCTCGCCGCTGGCGATCGCGGTGCTGTGGCGCTGGATTCTGAGCCCCACGGACGGCGCGGTGAGCACCGTGCTCGGGCACCGCATCGAATGGCTGACGGACCCCACACTGGCGCTCCCGCTGGTTTCGGCGGTGACGGTGTGGACCAACGTCGGCTACGTGACGCTCTTCTTCCTCGCCGGAATCCTGGCTATCCCCAACGACGTTCACGACGCGGCCCGCATCGACGGGGCGACGGCCTGGCAACGGTTCCGCCGCATCACCCTGCCGATGCTGCGCCCGACACTGTTCTTCGTCCTGGTGACGGGCATCGTCAGCGCGGCGCAGGTCTTCGACACCGTCTACGCGCTGACGGGCGGCGGCCCCGAGGGCCGCACCGACCTGATCGCCCACCGCATCTATGCGGAGGCATTCGGCTCGGCAGCCGTGGGCCGCGCCGCGGTCATGGCCCTGATCCTGTTCGCCCTGCTACTTGGCATCACCCTGGTGCAGCACATCTACTTCCGCCGGCGGGTCAGCTATGACCTCACGTAACGCACTCATCTATACGGTGCTGGTGCTCGCCGCCGCCATCACCCTGGTGCCGTTCGGCCTGGGCCTGCTGACGTCGTTCACCTCGGCCCGCCAGTTCAACACCGAATCGCCGCTGTCCCTGCCGAATCCACCGACGCTCGCCAACTACACCGCCTTGTCCGACGCCGGCTTCGGCCGTGCCGCACTGGTCACCGCATTGATGACCGCGGTGATCCTGTTGGGCCAGCTGGCCTTCTCGGTGACCGCCGCGTACGCCTTCGCGCGGCTCGAATTTCCGGGACGCGACACCCTGTTCTGGTTGTACCTGGCGACCCTGATGGTGCCCGCGACAGTGACGGTCGTGCCGCTGTATCTCATGATGGCCGAGGCCGGGCTGCGCAACACCTTCTGGGCGTTGGTGCTGCCGTTCATGTTCGGCTCGCCCTACGCGATCTTTCTGCTGCGCGAGTACTTCCGGTCCATCCCGGCCGACCTCATCCGCGCCGCCCGCATCGACGGTGCCGGCACACTGGACGTCATCGTGCACGTGGTGCTGCCGGCCAGCCGGTCGATTCTGGTCACGCTGGGACTGATCACCGTTGTCTCGCAATGGAACAGCTTCATGTGGCCGCTGGTGATCACGAGCGGCTCGTCGTGGCGCGTGCTGACCGTCGCCACCGCAGGGCTGCAATCCCAGTTCGACGCCCAGTGGACCGTGGTGCTGGCCGCGACGACCGTCGCGATCGTGCCGCTGATCCTCCTTTTCAGCGTGCTGGGCCGGCACATCGTCCGCTCCATCGTCGTCACCGGCTTGAAATGAAGTTCTCGACCCGGTTCGTCATCGCCCTGGCCGCCACCATGGCGGTGCTGCTGGTGGCCGCCGTAATCCTGGGCCGGACGCAGGACACCGGGAAAACCGTTGTCACGGTTCGGCTGTGGGACGCGCAGGTCGCGGCGGCGTACCGGTCGTCCTTCGCGGAGTTCACCCGCCGGCATCCGGGCATCGAGGTCCGGGTCGACGTCGTCGCCTACGCGTCGTACTTCGATTCGCTGCGCACCGATGTCGCCGGCGGCGGCGCTGACGACATCTTCTGGCTGTCCAACGCCTACCTGGCCGGCTACGCGGACACCGGCCGACTGCTCGACATCGGAAAGTTGTTGGGCCGCGACACCGCCGGCGCCTGGGACCGGTCGGTGAACCAGCAGTTCACGCGTGACGGGGCCCTGTGGGCGGTACCGCAACTGACCGACGGCGGCATCGCGGTGTACTACAACGCGGACCTGCTGGCGGCCGCCGGAATCGAGCCCGCCGACCTGAACACGCTGCGCTGGTCCCCCGGCGCCGATGACACGCTGCGTCCGCTGCTGTCCCGGCTGACCCTGGACCGGCACGGAAACCAGGCCGGCACACCGGCATTCGACCCCGAGCAGGTCCGGCAGTGGGGCTACAACGCCGCCAACGATCTGCAGGGCATCTATCTCAACTACATCGGCTCGGCGGGCGGCACCTTCAGCGATGGTGACCGGTTCGCGTTCGACAATCCGGGAGCCCGAGAGGCTTTCGAGTACTTGGTGCGGCTGATCAACGCCGACCACGTCTCCCCCTCGGCCGCCGACACCAACGGCAACGGCGACTTCTCCCGCAACCAGTTCCTGCAGGGCCGCATGGCGCTGTTCCAGTCGGGCACCTACAACCTGGCCGCCATCGCCGATCAGGCGCGCTTCCGATGGGGCGTGGCGATGCTGCCCAGCGGACCGGCAGGCCGCGTCAGCGTCACCAACGGGATTGCCGCCGCGGCCAATTCGGCCACTCGCCATCCCGATGTGGTGCGGGCAGTTCTGCAGTGGATGGGCAGCGCCGACGGAAACGCGTTCCTGGGCGCCAAAGGCGCGGCAGTGCCCGCCGTGCTGGCCGCCCAACCGGTTTACTTCGACTACTGGAAACGGCGCGGTGTCGACGTGCAGCCGTTCTTCTCGGTGCTGAACGGCCCCCGTCTCCCGGCACCCGGCGGCGCGGGCTTCCCGGCCGGATTCCTGGCCATCAGACCGTTTTTCGACGAGATGTTCCTCGGCCGCGCGCCGGTCGCATCGACCTTGACCGCCGCGCAGCGCGCGGCCAACGCCGCGGCCGAGCGCTAGAACCGGTGGGTGGCCAGCGGCGTGGCCGCCTCAACCCACAGCGACAACACACACATCGCGACGACCATCAGCAACGCCACCGCGTCGGCTCGGCCCGGGCGCGCCGGACTCGCGACGATCTGGCCCACCCCTCCACGCGCGGTGATGGCGTCACCCATCTCGTCGCCGCGGCGCAGCGCTACCGTGATCGCGGCGGCCAGCAGGTCGACGATCTCGGCGCGACGCTGCCGACTGCGCTCCCGGCGAGTCTCCGGCCGCACCTTTGGCCGCAACCGGCGGGCCGCGAACAGCACGCGGTATTCGTCGATCAGCATCGGGAAGGCGCGCAGTCCCAGGGCCAATGTCACGGCCCACTCGTCGACGGGTATCCGCAGCCACTTCAGCGGCCGGCCCAAAGTCGCCACGGCAGGCGCGATCTCGGCGACATTGGTGGTCCACGAGACCAGGCCGCCCAGTCCCAGCAGCACGATCGACAGCACCGTGATCTGCAGGAAGTTCAGCAGGCCGCCCAGTCCGAGATGTAGCGATCCGACGTCGAGGAACGGGTCGCCACCGGCAAGGGCAGCCGTGCCGCCGCCGAGCAGCAGCAGCACCCAGACCAGGCGCGGCACCGAGGGCAGCACGCTGCGCGGGATGTGCGCCAGCCACGCCGTCAGCAGCACCAGAAGCGCGACCAACCCGATGGGCACCCAACCGGGATAGATCGTCAGAACGACGCCGATCAGCGCCACCACGATGAGTTTGGTGCCGGCCCACAGCCTATGGATGGGCGACGTTCCGGGCACGGGACGCAGCAGCACCATGGACCGGCGCTGGGCGGCTGGGGCCGTCATGAACGTCCTCCCGCAGTGAGCGGTGCTTGCGCCGACTGGTCGGCGAGCTCGCCGCGGTGCAGATGCAGGATGCGCGGACAGAGTTCGTCGAGCCCGGCGAAGTCGTGCGAGATGACGACGACCGTCAGCCCCGTGGTCCGGCGCAGCTCGGCGAGCAACGTCACCAGGCCGCGCTGGCTCGCGGCGTCCAGCCCGGCCAGCGGCTCGTCGAGGATCAGGGCGCGCGGACGACGAGACAGCAGCCCCGCCAACACGACCCGGCGCATCTGGCCGCCGCTGAGCTGATCGATGCGACGGTCGGCCAGCTCGGGGTCGAGCCCGACCATCGCGAGCGCCTCGGCGATCCGGGCGGTGTCGCGCTTCGAGAAGCCCGCGGCCGACGCGATTTCGGCACCGACGCGCGACCGCATCAACTGCAGCCGCGCCGCCTGGAACGAGATCGCCACGGCACCAACCTGATCCGAGACCGGTTTGCCGTCGAGCAGACAGCTGCCGGTCGTGGGCACGGTGAGACCGGCCAGAATCCAGGCCAGCGTGGACTTGCCGGAGCCGTTGAGCCCGTGGATCAGCACACCCTCGCCCTCATGGACGGTGAAGCTGATATCGCGCAAAGCCGTTGATTCCCACGGCGTCCCGCTGCCGTACTGGTGACCCACACCCTGGACCTCGAGCACCGCCGGGCCGTCGGGTTCGCTGCCGTCGGCCACGATCGGCACCGGAGCGGTCGCGACCATCTCGATGTTGTCGCTGGCGCCGTCCAGCCGGACAACCCGGTCGGCCGAGTCGGCTTCGTCGTTGTAGTGCGTGATGTGCACCAGCGAGGTGCGGTGGTGCCGGGTCAGGTCGGACAGCACGGAGAGCAGCACGTCGCGCCCCTGTTGGTCGACCATGCTCGTGACCTCGTCGGCGATCAGCAGTGCCGGTTCGCGCGCCAGGGCCGCGGCGACGGCGAGGCGTTGCAGCTCGCCGCCCGACAGGCCACCGGTGTCCCGGTCGGCCATGCCGCTCAAACCGACCTCACCCAGCAGCCGTTCGACGTCGATCGTCGTCCCCGACGGCAGCCCCCAGACCACGTCGTCGGCCACGCGGGTGCCGAGCACCTGGCTCTCGGGATGCTGCATGACGACCGCGGTGCCGCCGGCTCGGCCGAGGCCGACCGCACCCGGCCGGTCGATCTTGCCCGCCGTCGGCGCGCGGCCCGCAAGCGTGAGCATCAGTGTCGTCTTGCCCGATCCATTGGCGCCGGTGACGGCGACGTGCTCGCCTTCGTTGATGTCCATGCTCACCGGGCCGAGCGCGTCTCGATTGGTACCCGGGTACCGGAATCGGACATCGCGCAGGCGTGCCGGGACCGGCGCCACCAGACCGGAGGATTCGACGGTGTCGAGTTTGTGCACATCGGGAATCCCGTAGAGCCGCTTCAAGACCCGCGACAGCGCCCACCAGCCCAGCAGGGTGACGAACAGGATGTGCAGGATCACCGAGAGCATGATCGGCAGCGGCCAGTAGTGCAGGAACGCGGCGAACCCGGTACGCAAATCCTCGGCGGCCCGCTCCCCGCCGGGCACCGCCCCGATGATGTTGGCGATGCCGTTGATGTTCGAGGTCATCGACGCGAAGATCAGCTCCCGCAGCCGTCCCACCAGCAGCAGGATGGCGATGACATACGCGCCGAATGCGGCGCCCGCGACGACCGACGCCCACAGGACGGTGGCGATGCCGCGGCCCGTGCGCTTGACGATGCCCGTCAGGCCGCCGATGTAGGCACAGAACACCACAGTCATCAGACCGCCCATGCCGGCGATGAGGAATGCGATGGTGCTGCCGGCGATGGTCGCGGCGACCAGCACCCGAATCCGGTAGCGGTAGGCCAGCAGTCCCATCGGGACCGTGCCCAGCATGCCGAGCCCCGCGGCGAACGGGACGACGACGGCGATGATGGCGGTGGCCGCGCTCAGTGCCGCCATCACAGCGGCCTGGGCGTACTCGCCCGGATTGAGGGGACCGGCCTTGTCTCTGGTGCCGGCAGCAGTCATTGCACAATTCTGCCAGCTGCGTAGACGGGTAAACTCGACGGTGTTGTGACCGTCACCACTCTCGATGACAGGTTCGACTACATAGAGAATCTATGAAACCATGTGGAACATGACCGTTGCACCGGCGACCGAAACGACCCTCGCCTCGGATCTGCTCGCCGTCGTCGCACGCATCAACCGCCTGGCCAATCAGCGCGTCCGGCTCCCGCTGCCCTTCGCGCAGGCCCGCTTGCTCTCCACCATCGAAGCCGAGGGCCGCGCCCGCATCTCCGATCTCGCCGCGCTCGACCACTGCTCACAGCCCACGATGACGACCCAGGTCCGTCGCCTCGAGGACGCCGGACTGGTGTCCCGCACCGTCGACCCCGACGACGCCCGCGCCGTCCTCATCAGCATCACGCCGCAGGGCATCGCCACCCTGGCGCAGGTTCGCGCCGACCGCGGAAACGCCATCGACCCGTTCCTGGCGGAACTCGACAGCACCGACCGGGACACCCTGGCCGCCGCCGTCCAGATCATGCGCGGCCTGCTCGCCGCGCACTGACGCTCACGGCCCGGGAATCGGGTCCAGCGCCTTGAGCGCACCGCCGTCGACGGTGAACCGCACACTGCCGATACCGGTCGGCATCCCCGGCTGATCCTTGCCCTGCTGCCATTGGTATTGCACCGTCGCACTGTCCGGAGCGCTCGCGGTCACGGTGATGTACGGCCGCGCATTCGGCGTCGGGGTGCCGATCATCGTGTTCTTGTTGAAGAACACCACCTGCTGCAGGCTGTCGGGCGTCGAATTGTTCTGCCCGACCTGCACCCAGTACAACGCGCAGTTCGCGGTGTGGCCGCTGCTCATCTGAGTCCATTTGCCCGACGGCGGTGCCGGCAGCGCGTAGATGGCCGCGGTCACGACGTTCTGCGCCGGTCCGTCGGCGGGTGTGCACTTGTCGGCCTGAGGCACCGGGTCCGGGCCTTTCGGACTCCAGCCACATCCGGCGGTGAGCAGGGCAGAGGCCGCGAGCAGGACGAACGCCGAGGTGTAGCCGATGGACCGCATGCGGCCAGCCTACGGCCAAGCGCACCAAGCTTTTTGACAGCAACCTGGTTTGCCCACACTTTGCACGGGGCACCCAAACCTTGTGTTTGACGCCCGAGCGGGGTTAGCCGGGCGCGAAATCGATTGTGGTTAGGGGTAATTCGATGTGGCATAGACAGAAGCGAGGTCAACAGCAACGGCCGGTGATGAAGACCGGTGTGAAGGTGGCAATCTCGGCGGCATTGCCGGTCGGGGTTGCAGGCCTGATTTTTGCGAGCGTGGGCACCGGTCCCGGACCGGTGCCCTATTTGCTGTCCGCGGCGATCACCGAATCGAACACGACAGTGGGTTTCGCCGATTCGGACATCATCGGTATGTCGACTGCCGACATCAACAAGACACTCGACGAGATGCAGTCCCTCGGCGTGCAGAACGTGCGGATTCTGCTCCCGTGGAACAACATCGAGCCCGCACCGGGCTATTGGAACTGGAGCACCGTCGACACCCTGGTGAACGCTGCCGCCGAGCGCAACATGGGCATCCTCGGCGTGCTCAACGCGACGCCGGCGTGGGCGGTGCAGCCCGGTTATCCGGCCGTGGCCGCGCCGCCGGCCGACAACGCGCAGTACGCGCAATTCGTCAGCGCAGTGGCGGAGCGCTACGCCGGCAAGGTGTCGGCCTACGAGGTGTGGAACGAGCCCAACGCGGCGCCCTCCTGGTACCCGACACCCGATCCCGCGGCGTATACCAGGCTGTTGCAGGCGGCATATCCGGCGATCAAGGCCGCTGACCCGAACGCGACGGTGATCGGCGGCGTGGTCGGCTGGGTCACCGATACCCCTGGCCTGGCCATCAACGCGGCGTCATACGTCCAGGGCATGTACGACAACGGAGCCCAAGGGTATTTCGACGCGCTCTCGTTCCACCCGTACCAGTACCAGGTGCCCTTCGGGAACGGCACGCCGTACGGGCCGATGGCCCCGATCAACCAGCTCGCGACGATTCATCAGGAGATGGTCGCGGCCGGCGACGGCAGCAAGCAGATCTGGGCCACCGAGTACGGAGAGCCGACCTCGGTCGTCGACAACAACACGCAGGCGGCGTTCATCTCCAACTTCCTGAACTCGTGGAGCAGCATCAACTACACGGGGCCGATGTTCATCTACACCACCCGTGACCGGAACACCGGCAGCACCAGCGACCAGGACACTCTCGGTGTCTTCCAAACGGATTGGACGCCGAAGCCCGCCGCGAACGTCATCGCCCAATGGACGGCGACGCATCCGCAGAAGCCGATCGGTGCGCCGGACCCGACGACAGTCCCGAGTCCCACGGCAGCGATGACGACGCTCAGCGCCACCACCAATACGCTTGCCGGCCAGGCACTGTCGACGACGACGGACACAACCGCCAGTGGCACCACGGCAGCGGCGAAGACGACGGACACCACCGCACCCGCGGCCGACCCGGCGAACCTGCCCGTCACGGTCACCCCGGTGGCCACCACCGCACCCGCCCCGGCAACGTCGGCCACGGCCACTGAGGCGGCGTCGCCCGCCTCGGCCACACCCGTCACCGCGACACCCGTTACCGCGGCCGCTTCGACAGCACCCGCATCGAGCACGGCAACACCAAAGGCGTTGGCGCCCACAGCATCGACGACCACTGCCGACACCGCGGCGCCGGTAGCGTCCACGCAGGCAAAGCCGTCGCAACCGGCACCGAAGACGAAGTCGGCGCCCACTAACTCAGCCCCGAAGAACACCGGGCCGAGGAACACCGGACCGAAGACGGCCGCTTCGACCAACAAGTAGTCAGATCACCATCCGGGGCGGTGCACCTGCATCGCTCCGGATAGCTGTGCGTTTCGCGGCACTGTCGCGCGGGTAAGCAATGGCCATGTCGATCACGGTCGGTGGTGGACCACCTGAGTACGACGGTGATTTGCCCGGAGGCGTCGCCGGACTGTACGGCGGCGGCACGTGGCCGGCCGCGGGCAGCAAGGCGCAACGTCGCGTACTGGCCCTTGCCGTCGGCGTTCTGGTCGGACTTCAGCGGCGGCGATGGCAGGACGCGGCCGTCGAATTGATCGGGGTCGCCCACGACTCCGACATGTCGCCCTACGTACTGGCCGAGGCCCTGGTCGAACTGTCGGGCGGCCATTCACTGCGGCTGGCAGGCGGGTCCCGCCCCGACGCGATGCGAACCGCACTGAAGCATTGGGGCGACCTACTGACTCCCCCGGCGGACTCCGACGACGAACCGGCCCCCGGCTCGCAGCACGTCCTGGCTTGGTGAGGCCACCAGCCCGTCATTGCCTGTCACTACCCTGTGAACGTGACCACGACGCAAGACTTCTCACTACGGCCATGCCATGGACCCGCGGAATGGCCGGAGCTGGTACGCATTTGGCGTAGCGCGGTCGAAGCCACGCACCACTTCCTCACCGCCGACGACATCGACTTCTACGAACGGCGCCTTGCCGAGGAGTACCTGAAGATGGTCGACCTCACCGTCGCGGACTCCGACGGGGTGCCGGTGGGCTTCTCGGGTGTCGCCGGCGGGAACCTGGAGATGTTGTTCATCGACCACCGGCATCGTGGTCGGGGCGCGGGCTCGGTCCTGCTGGCCGATGCGCGGGCCAAGAACCCGGGCCTCCTGGTCGACGTCAACGAGCAGAATCCGCAAGCGGTCGGCTTCTACCACCGCCACGGCTTCGTCACCCTGAGCCGGTCGGAGACCGACGGCGACGGGCGACCGTTTCCGATCCTGCATCTGGGCCCCGCCCCGTCGACTCCGGTCGGCTGAGATGGTCAGCGCTGACGGCGGTGCACGCCTTCCGCGTTGATCTCTTCGCGGCGGACGTTCTCGGTGACCTGCTTGTTCTCGGTGACCTCGTCGACCGCCAGTCGAACCCGTTCGACAGGAACCGATTCCTTGCTCACGACGACCTTGTCCTCGTGCAGTGTCACTTCGCGTTGGTCATCGGCGAGTCCGGTGTCACGGGCCTGCGCCGGGTCGGTGATGGCGGCACGCTCCACGCGCACCTCCTCGTGAGTGACGGGCACCTGGACCGTCTGTTGCTCGGTCACCACATGCTTGTTGAGGCGGGCCGTGCCTGACGCCGTGCGCTCGGTGCCCACATCGAGACGCTCCTCCGAGCGGACCATCTCCGGCCCGGTATGCGTTGTCGTCGGGTTGGTCTGGGCCGTCGTGTTCGCCGAGGTACCGCCGATCCCGCCGAGGGCCGGTGCCGCGCCGCGCAGGTGCTTGCCACCATTGGACGGCGGGGACTCGGGCTCGGGCTCCTGCGCCGGCTGCGGGGTCGTGGGCCGATCGGACCGCATCCCGTAGTACTGCATCAGGGTGGCTTCGTCCGCCGGGCTGATCCGGTCACCGATGTCCACGTGCGGGGCGTTCTTGACGGCGCTCTTCGCCACGGCCAGCCGTACCGAATCGTCGCCGTCGGGCCGGGCACCGGCCAGCGGAACCAGCGACTCCGAAATACCGAAGAGGCCGGTGTGAACCGACGCCCACTTGGGCTGCCTGCTCTGTGCGTCCAGATAGAGCTCGTGGATCTTGCCGATCTTCTCGCCAGACGGGTCGTACGCGGTCGCTCCCTTGATCTGTTCCAAAACGTTCGTCATAGATTCGCTCCCTTTCGTCCGTACTCCTATTTCCCATTGCGCCGCAGACCGATCAGGCCTGCGTGGGCGTGTTGACGGCGATCTCGGTCGAACTCGGTTGCCGCGCGCGGCAACGCCACACCGAAAAGGCGCTCAAACGCCTTTTTCTCGAGTGCTTTTGGGTTCTGCCGACGGCTCAGACGTGGTGGCCACGCAGGTGCGGGTGGTGCTCGCTGAGCAGCATGCCCGACAGCAACCACACGGCGCCGAACGTCGCAGCGGCCAATGACACGATCATCGCCACTGCGCCGAACGTCAGATATCCGGCCACCATCGCGACGGCTCCGACGACCAGGGCCACGAAACTCGTGGCGATGGTCACCAGGCCCGGCACCATGGCGCCGACCGAGGTACGCGATTCGTTCATGCATTGCGGGTACCCGTGAGCGTGGGCACCAAACTCTGGGCACGTACCGAGCGTGGGCCTTTTCGAGGTGACGCGCCGGAAAAATCACGTCAGGCCCCACGCTCGACGCAGGGTTCGAAGTCGAGGACGATGCAGCCGCCCCGGAATGCAAAATGACCAGCACTTCCGTGCTGGTCACCGTTGCTCCCCCGATTGGACTCGAACCAATAACCGCCCGATTAACAGTCGGGAGCTCTGCCAATTGAGCTACAGGGGATTGTGCTCAGGCCCCGGGCGCGTGTCCCTGAACCGAGGCATGACTCTAGCGCATGACTGTGCGGATCTTTGAATCGGCTGGTAGCTGCCGGTCGGGCCAGACGCATCGGCGATCGTGAGGCAGGATGGAGCCAAGCACCGTCATCAGGGAGGGGTCCAGTGATCCGAGCCGTCGCCGTCATGGCCGTTGGCTATGTTCTGGGAGCCAAAGCAGGCCGTCGCCGTTACGAGCAGATCGCCGGCACATACCGCGCCATCACCGAGAGCCCGAAGACCAAGGCGGTGCTGGATGCCGGCCGGCGCAAGTTGGCCGACAAGGTGTCACCGGACCCGAACATGGTGCGGTTGACGGCGATCGACTCACAGACCGCAGTGCTGCATCCGGAGTCGATTCACGACTGACCCGACCGAAAATCGGGCGGTTATCGGTTCGAGAAGCCTCAGCCGAGCGGCTGGTTCCAGGTCTGGCCCGGCAGCAGCGGGCCGCTGCTGAGGCCGCCCTGCGGACCCCAGATGCCCCACGGCGTGCCCACGTTGACCGGCTGGCCATTGGAACGGCCCATGCAGTTGCCGTCTTCCTTGTTGCCGAACCAGGCCAGGCAGCCGCCGTCCGCCGTCTGTGACGACGGGGCACTGCTCAGCGCGACGACGACCGGGGCAGCCACTGCGGTGGCCACGAGCGCTGCTGCGGCGAAGAGCCGGGTTGCTCCGATGGTCATGATTGGCCTCTCCCCTGGGGTCGGTTCTGCCCCACCATATCGCGCACACCGCTTCCCCGCGTTACAGCAGACAAAAGCCTCAGCTGAGGTCGTCGCCGCTGGCCTGCTGCAGCAGGCTGCGCCGGTACTGCTCCATGGCGACGAGGTCGCCGAACAGCGCGTGGTACTCGTCGCTCTGCTCGACGGGCGACATGCGCTGCAGTTTCGACTTCAGCTCGGCGATCTCGCGGCCGACCCAGACCTCCTGCAGGCGGGCCAGGACGCTCGCGATGTACCGCGGCAGCTTGTCGTCTTCGGCCTGGAAGGCCTCGACAGACAGTTCGTTGATCAGGTTCGCGGCGGCCGGCTCGACCGTCCGGACCGCCTCGATCCAGTCCGCACCACCGAGGCCGGATGATGTCCCGCCTGCCGTGGTGATCGCCTGCCGGACGGCGGCGTACCCGGGATGGGTGAAGCTGTCGACCGGCAGCCCGTCGAACACCGGGCCGGCCATCGCCGGGTACTGCAGCGCCGACTTGAGTGCCTCGCGCTGCGGCCACAGCGTCGGGTCTTTCGGATTCGGGCGTCCCACTGCCGCGGCCGGAGCCGCCGGTGCCGACGAGCGGCGGGCGTCGCGCTTCGACGTCGCGGGACCCGACTTGGCGGTCTCGCGCACGCGCGCGATCACCTGCGCCACGTCGTCCCAACCGACCCAGCCGGCGAGCTGACGGGCGTACTCGTCACGCAGGGTGGGGTCCTTGATCCGGGCCGTCAACGGCACACACCGGCGCAGCGCGGCGACGCGGCCCTCCGCGCTGTCCAGGTCGTGCTCTTCGAGCGCGGTGCGAATAACGAACTCGAACAACGGCGTTCGGCGCGCCACCAGGTCCCGCAGCGCGCCGTCGCCGGACTTGAGCCGCAGATCGCACGGGTCCATGCCGTCGGAGGCGACCGCGACGAACGACTGACCGGTCAGATTCTGTTCGCCCTCAAAGGCTTTCACGGCGGCGGCGCGTCCGGCAGCGTCACCGTCGAACACGTAGATCAGCTCGCCGCGAAAGAAGTTGTCGTCCATCATCAGTCGCCGCAGCATCGACAGGTGCTCGTCGCCGAAGGCCGTACCGCACGACGCGACCGCGGTGGTCACCCCGGACAGGTGCATGGCCATGACGTCGGTGTAACCCTCGACGACGACGGCCTGGTGGCCTTTGGCGATGTCACGCTTGGCCAGGTCGAGGCCGAACAGCACGTGTGATTTCTTGTACAACACCGTTTCCGGTGTGTTGACGTACTTGGCTTCCATGTGGTCGTCGTCGAACAGGCGACGGGCGCCGAACCCGATCACCTCACCCGTCGCGCCCCGGATGGGCCAGAGCAGCCGGCGGTGGAACCGGTCCATCGGACCGCGGCGGCCCTCGCGGGACAACCCGGCGGCCTCCAGCTCCTTGAACGTGAATCCCTTGCGCAGCAGGTGTTTTGTCAGGGTGTCCCAGCCCGACGGCGCGAATCCGCAGCCGAAGCGCTTGGCCGCGTCGGCGTCGAAGTTGCGGTCGATGAGGTACTGGCGGGCGGCGGCGGCCTCGGCCGACTGCAACGCCTCGGCGTAGAACTCCTGCGCGGCGGCGTTGGCGGCGAGCAGCCGGCTGCGGCTGCCCTTGTCGCGCTGCACGTTGGTGGTCGACGACCCCTCGTAGCTGATGGTGTAGTTCAGCCGATCGGCGAGCAGCTCCACGGCTTCGACGAAGGTGACGTGCTCGATCTTCTGCACGAACGCGTAGACGTCGCCGCCCTCGGCGCAGCCGAAGCAGTGGAACAGCCCATGGTTGGGCCGCACGTGGAACGACGGCGACTTCTCGTCGTGGAACGGGCACAGCCCTTTGAGCGAGTCGGCACCCGCGCGGCGCAGCTGCACGTGCTCGCCGACGATGTCCTCGATGCGGGTGCGTTCACGAATGGCCGCGATATCGCGATCAGGAATCCGGCCGGCCACGCGCCCAGTGTAGGCGGAGCTGGATTCAGTCCAGCGGCCGCGGCGAGCGCGCCTCGTGGACGCGTTCCAGCCGGGTCTCGGTGTACGACGCGATCTGGTCGACGACAACCCGCAGGCGGGCACCGTCGTCGTCGGCGAGGGCGAACTCGGCGGCGAACTGCGGGTCGAGACTCGCCGGGGCCTGACCCCACAGCGACAGCGCGACCTCGCGGACCATGGTGCGCTGGTCGGCCTGAATCTGCAGGTGCTGATGGTCGGACATGATGAACTGCAGGGCCAGCATCTTGAGCACCGCCACCTCCGCCCGGACCAGGGCCGGTACCGCGAGCTCGGCGTCGAAACGGCGCATCGTCGCGCGGCCCGCCTGCTTCTTGGTCTCGGTGACGGCGGCATTGGCGAACCGGCCGACCAGCTCACTGGTGAGCCGCTTGAGCGCCACCGACGTCGCGACCGAACCGTCGTACTTGCCGACGGCGGTGACGACGGGCAGCTGCGACAACCGCGCGGCGGCGGCCAGCATGTCGTCGTGCGTCACCGTCGGATGCGAGCGGGCACCGAGGCGGGCCAGGGTGTCGGCCGCGTCCGCGTCGGCGAGGACGCGCAGATCGATGCGGCCCGAGATGATGCCGTCCTCGACATCGTGTACGGAGTACGCGACATCGTCGGCCCAGTCCATGACCTGGGCCTCCAGGCACAGCCGCTCGGCGGGAGCGCCCTCGCGCACCCACGCCGCGGCGGCCGCGTCGTCGTCGTAGAAACCGAACTTCACACGGTCCTCGCGGAACCACGGGTACTTGATCACTGCGTCCAGCGCAGCCCGGGTCAGATTGAGGCCGGCCGAACGTCCTTCACTGTCAAGCATTTTCGGTTCGAGCCGGGTCAGGATGCGGAAGTTCTGGGCGTTCCCCTCGAACCCGCCGAACGGTTTGGCGATCTCGTCGAGCGCACGTTCGCCGTTGTGGCCGTAGGGCGGGTGGCCGATGTCGTGGGCCAGACCGGCGAGGTCGACCAGGTCGGGATCACAGCCCAGCCCCACGGCCATGTGGCGCCCGATCTGGGCCACTTCGAGCGAGTGGGTGAGCCGGGTGCGCGGGGTCTCACCCTGGCGGGGCCCGACGACCTGGGTCTTGTCGGCGAGTCGGCGGAGCGCGGCGCTGTGCAGCACGCGGGCCCGGTCACGCGCGAAATCCGTGCGGTGGCCGGAATCGGTGCCGGGCAGCGTGGCGCTCTTCGTGCCCTCCCCGACCAGCCGCTGCCGGTCGAAGTCGCTGTATCCGTCGCTTGCAATGCCCACGGCCGAAGTCTGCCAGCCCGGTCGCGTCCGCTTACCACATACCCTGTCACTACATTGAGCGGCATGCGCATCGTGCGAGTGCTCTGGCTGATGATTTCGGTCCTGTTGGTGGGGACGCTGCTGGCACCGGTCGCGTGCGCCGAACCACCCATGCGGCTGCCGGACTACGTCACCGACGAGGCCGGTGCGCTGAATGGGCAACAACGCAGCGACGTCACCGCCGCGGTGCAACAGCTGTACGACAAGCGCGGAACCCGGCTGTGGGTCGTCTATGTCGACACCTTCTCCGAGTCCAGTCCCCGCGACTGGGCCGAAAGCACCTGGCGCAAAAGCTTTCTGGGGAATCACGATGCCATCCTTGCCGTGGCGATCAAGGATCGTGCCTACGCGCTCCTGGTGCCTGAGGCCGCGACAGGCGATGTGGACGTCGACCGCCTGCGCCAGGATGTCGTCGAAGCCAAGCTGCACGACGGCGACTGGGCGGGCGCGGCCGTCGCTGCCGCAGACGGGCTCCGGGGGGCGTCGACTGCGCCGTTCAACTGGGTCGGACTGGTGATCACGCTTGCGGTCGTCGGCGTCGCGTTCGCCGGACTCATCTGGTGGGCCCGGAGTCGTCGCCGGAAGCGCAGGCAGGCCGACCTCAACGCCGCGCAACAGGCTGACGCCACCGATCCCGCAGTCCTCGCGAAGATGTCTCCGGAAACGTTGGAGGACCTGTCCAAGTCGATCCTCGTCGAGGTCGACAACGCCGTGCGTACCAGCGACAACGAGCTGGCCCTGGCCGTCGGCGAGTTCGGCGAGCGCGACACCGCGCCATTCATCACTGCGCTACAGAATGCGAAAGCCGCCATGGCACAGGCGTTCAGCGTGCGCCAGACGCTCGACGACGCCGTGCCCGAAACTCCGCAGCAACGCCGCGACCTGCTGACCCAGGTGATCGTCTCGGCAGCCCGCGCCGACAAGGAACTCGAGGACCGGCGCACCGCGTTCCATCAGATGCGCGACCTGGTCATCAACGCGCCGACCCGACTGGACGCGCTGACCCAGCAGATGGTCGCCCTGACCGCACGCATCGAGCCGGCACAGAAGACGCTGACCGGGCTGCACGGCCAGTTCACCGAGACCGCGCTGGCGTCGGTGGCCGGCAATGTGGACGGCGCCAAAGAGCGCCTGGCGTTCGCCGATCAGAACATCACCGCCGCGCGCGGGTTGGTCAGCAAGCCGGGCGACAGTCAGGCCGCCCTGGTCAATGCCATCCGCGCCGCAGAATCCGCAGTGGGCCAGGCGCAACGGCTGCTCGATTCGGTCGACAGTGCGGCGACCGATATCGCCCATGCGATCAGCGCCCTGCCCGCCGCGATCACCGACATCCAGAACGGCATCGCGGCCGCCGAGGCGATACCGCCCGGCGCGCGCTACACCGAGCTGACGGCCGCGCGTACCGCTGCGGTACAAGCGGTTTCGAACGCGCAGGCGTCGGGCGCGGCCGACCCGCTGACCGCCTTCACCCAACTGACCGCCGCCGACTCGCAGCTCGACAAGATCCTCGCGACCATCTCGGAGGAAACCGCTGCCCTGAACCGGCTCCGGCAGTCATACGGTCAGGCACTGCTGGCGGCGCAGTCCCGGGTGCGCGGCGTCTCGGATTTCATCGACACCCGCCGGGGCAGCGTCGGCTCCGAAGCCCGCACCAGGCTGGCCGAGGCGCAGCGCCGCCTCGAAGCCGCACAGGCAGCACAGGCCACCGATCTGCCGGCGGCCATCGACCAGGCCAACGCCGCAGACACCCTGGCAGCGCAGGCCCAGAACCTGGCCGACAACGACGTCCGCGCCGCACGCCAGGCCTACGCCGGATCCGGTACGAGTACCGCAGGCGACATCGGCGGCATCATCATCGGCGGCATCTTGTCGGGCATGATCCGCGGCGGCGGCAGTGGCGGCGGCAGCCACGGGGGCGGTTGGAGTTCAACGAGTTTCGGCGGCTCCGGCGGCGGCTTCTCCGGCGGCGGCGGGCGGTTCTAGTCGCGGTGAGCGATCAGCCCGCCGCGGCGGCGAGGCGGGCCCGCTCGCGCATCGAGGCGACCACGCCACCGTCGTTCAGGATGTCGGTGCCCGTGAGGTAACCGGCCTTGTCGCTGGCGCAGAACGCGAACAGCTCGGCCATCTCCTCGGCCTTGCCCCAGCGCGGCACCGCGGCGTTCATCACCATCGCGCCGGCACCCGCGTCGGCCTCGAGCAGCCCCATCTCGGTGTCGACCGAGCCCGGTGACACCGAGACGATGCGCAGCCCCTTGGCGTTGAAACGCTCGGCCTGCGAACTGCTGTACCACTTCACGAAGTTCTTGCTCACGCCGTAGGCCATACCCGAGCGCAGTTCCTCGGGCGCGAATGCACAGGCCGCCACGATCTCGGCCAGGAACGCCGCCTCGTCGATGAGCGCCAGCGGGAACTTCGCCGTCGGGATGATCTCGTCGGGAATCAGGTGCGCCGCCATCGACGCCACGTTGACGATCGCCGCGCCCGCATTCGCCACACCATGGAAGGCCTCGTTGACGTTCACGGTGCCGACCGCGTTGGTGCGCGCGACGTAGTCCGCCGCCCCCATGCTCGGGCTGACACCGGCGGCGTGGATCACCGACGCGATCGGGCCGAGACCTGTTGCGGTGGTGAACAACTGGTCCACTGCGGCGCGATCGGTGACATCGGCGTTGATGATCGTCGCGGCTATGCCGAGGGCGGCCAATTCGGCCGCGGCTGCGTCGAGGCGGTCCTGACGGACATCGGCCAGCACCACCGTGTGGTCCCGCCCGACGATCTTGGCCGTCGCCAGTCCCATGCCGCCGGCACCGCCGGTGATCACCGAAACGCGCGTCATGACCGTCACGCTATACCGAAAGCACAACGGGATAGCCGACGGGTGCTGACGAACTGCTCAGCACCGGCTCAGGTGGTGAACAACGAGAGGTGGACGTACACCTCGTCGGGCCCGCGTTCGTCGACGACGACTTCGCGGTTGACCAGCTTGTGGTCCTTGGTGGTGACCTTGTCCTGCAGGAACAGCGGCTCGGGTGCACCGGACAACGCCGGTCCGGCGAGGCCCGTCATCGTTTTCGGAATGTCGGACGGCCGCGGCGGCGCCGGGAACTGGCCCAGGAATTCGCGCAACTGGCCGTCGGTGAGCCGCAACGCCACGCGATATCGGGTATCGCGGCCCGAGTCGGTGACAGTGGCGAGAACCTGGGCGCCTTGCGGCAGTGTCACATCACCGAATGCCGCCGCCGTCTCTGCGGAAACTGGCGCCTTCTGCTCTCGGTCCACCTCGGTGGCGCACGCGGAGAGCGCGCACACCATCAGGAACCCGGCCAGCGCGCCGAGGTACCACCTCATGGCTGCGCGCCGCGCCCGGCGAGTTCGTCGTAGCCCGAGCCGATCTCGCGGATCCGCGCGGCGATGGTGTTGAGGTCCGCATTCGACCGACTGAGGATTTCGGTGATGTCGGCAGTCCCCTTGGCCACCACCGGGAGCAGCGCCTGGTCCCCCGCCTCGGTGGGCGGAGCGCTGACGGCCGCGTCGAGCACCCACTGCCTGACGGAGTCGAGATCGCGGCGGCCTGCCGTCACCACGGCCGCGGACCGATCGACCTCGGCGCCGAGGCGCCGGTCGAGTTCGGCGAGCTTGCCGAGAGCCCGGGCGTGCTTCTGGTTACTGCCGTCGTACGCCTCGGCGGCGGTGCCCGTCCACTCCCCGCCGGGCGCCACCGCCTGGACCGTCCGCCGCAGTTCCTGGAACTGTGCGCTCATGTCGAAGTCAGCCCCGACGACCGGCGTGCCGGACCCGAACGCCGCGCGCGCGTCGTCCCACGTCGAAAGAAATGCGCCGAGTACTCCCACGCCGCCCCCTCTAATCCCCTTGGCTCACATCCTATTCGAGCCTGCGGCGGGTCCCCGGCGGCAAAATTTCCGCCGATGCGCACACACAACGTCAGGCTGAGGGCGTCGGTAAGCGGATATCCGCTCAACAGCGCTCTCAGCCTGACTTTGTGCTTGACAGTTGGCCGTCAGCAGCCCTTGAGGCGCACCGCGAGGTAGTCGCTGACGGCGTCGATGGCGACGCGCTCCTGCGTCATCGCGTCACGCTCGCGGATGGTCACGGCGTGGTCCTCGAGCGAGTCGAAGTCGACCGTGATGCAGTACGGCGTGCCGATCTCGTCCTGGCGACGGTAGCGGCGGCCGATCGCGCCGGCATCGTCGAACTCGACGTTCCAGTTCTTGCGCAGCTCGGCGGCCAGGTCGCGGGCCTTGGGCGACAGGTCGGCGTTGCGCGACAGCGGCAGCACCGCGGCCTTGACCGGCGCCAGGCGCGGGTCGAGCTTGAGCACCGTGCGCTTGTCGACGCCGCCCTTGGCGTTGGGCGCCTCGTCCTCGTGGTACGAGTCGACCAGGAACGCCATGAGCGAGCGGGTCAGGCCGGCTGCGGGCTCGATGACGTACGGCACGTAGCGGGTGTCGGTGCCCTGGTCGTAGAACGACAGGTCGACGCCCGAGTGCTCACCGTGGGTGCTGAGGTCGAAGTTGGTGCGGTTGGCGATGCCTTCGAGCTCACCCCACGGGTTGCCGGCGAAGCCGAACTTGTACTCGATGTCGGTGGTGCCGGCGCTGTAGTGCGACAGCTTCTCCAGCGGGTGCTCGTAGAGCCGCAGGTTCTCCGGGTTGATGCCCAGGTCGACGTACCACTGGAAGCGGGTGTCGATCCAGTACTTGTGCCACTCCGGCGCGGTCGAGGGCTCGACGAAGAACTCCATCTCCATCTGCTCGAACTCGCGGGTGCGGAAGATGAAGTTGCCCGGCGTGATCTCGTTGCGGAAGCTCTTGCCGATCTGGCCGATGCCGAACGGCGGCTTCTTGCGCGCGGTGGTCACCACGTTGGCGAAGTTCACGAAGATGCCCTGCGCCGTCTCCGGGCGCAGGTAGTGCATGCCTTCCTCGGACTCGATGGGGCCGAGGTAGGTCTTGAGCATCATGTTGAAGTCACGCGGCTCGGTCCACTGACCCTTGGTGCCACAGTCCGGACAGACGATCTCGTCCATCGGCACGGCATCGGGGTCATCCAGGCCCTTCTTCAGGGCGTAGGCCTCCTGCATGTGGTCCTGGCGGTGCCGCTTGTGGCAGTTCAGGCACTCGACCAGCGGGTCGTTGAACACCGCGACGTGGCCCGAGGCCACCCACACCTGGCGGGGCAGGATGATCGCGCTGTCGAGGCCGACGACGTCGTCGCGGGACGTGACGACGGACTTCCACCACTGGCGCTTGATGTTCTCCTTGAGCTCGACACCCAGTGGCCCGTAATCCCACGCAGACTTGGTGCCGCCGTAGATTTCGCCGGACTGGAAGACCAGACCACGGCGTTTGGCCAGGTTGGCAACGGTGTCGATGATGGACGCCACGATGTTCGAGCACTCCTCGAGTCAGCTGGGATGCAACCCGTCCAGCCTAAAGGCCCCGCTGATCGGCCAATGTCGCACCCATCCTTTGACATGCGTAAGCGCGCATGGAAAGCTAAATGAAAACTATTTCCAATAGCCGGGAGTTGCCGGGGTGCCACCCACCACTACGCATGACGAGCTCGACCACCAGCACAGCGGTGCGCCGTTTCCGTCGTCCCCGCCGCGGGAGACGCTCGACGCCGCCGGCGACCTGCTGCGCGCCCTCGCCGCCCCCATCCGCATCGCCATCGTGATGCAGCTGCGGGAATCGCAGCGCTGCGTGCACGAACTCGTCGACGCCCTCGGCGTCCCGCAGCCACTCGTCAGCCAGCACCTGCGCATCCTCAAGTCGGCCGGGGTCGTCGCCGGTGAGCGCGCCGGCCGCGAGGTGATGTACCGCCTGGTCGACCACCACCTCGCGCACATCGTCGTCGACGCCATCGCGCACGTCGAGGAGGAACGGTCATGAGCGCCCCCACGCGGTCCACCAAGCAGCGCACCGCGATCGCCGCGCTGCTCACCAACGTCGAAGAGTTCCGGTCCGCCCAGGAGCTGCACGACGAACTGCGCCGCCGCGGCGAGGGCATCGGCCTGACGACCGTCTACCGCACCCTGCAGTCGATGGCCGCGGCCGGACAGGTCGACAGCCTGCGCAACGACAGCGGCGAGGCGCTCTACCGGCGCTGCTCGCAGGCCCACCACCACCATCACCTCGTGTGCCGGCAGTGCGGCGCCACGGTCGAGGTGGCCGGTACCGAGGTCGAGGCCTGGGCCACCGAAACCGCTGCCGCCCATGGCTTTTCCGACGTCAGCCACACCATCGAGATTTTCGGGGTGTGCTCGGCCTGCGCCGCCGCCTGAGATTCAGGACTCGAGAGCCGGCCGGCTCCGCGCCCACTCCAGCACCGCTTCGGCCGTCAGCGGCGCCAATTCGATGTCGCCGGGTGCATCCGGATCGATCCAGGCCATCTCTTCGATCTCGGCGGCGATCTGCGGCACGCCGTCGAGCCGCACGAAGAACAGTTCGGCGTCGACCGTGTGCCCGGGTTCGTTGGCGGCAACCGCGGTGTGGTGACCCAACTCCCGCACGTCGGTGATGCCGACCCCGAGTTCCTCCCGGATCTCGCGGGCCAGCGCGTCGACCGGCGACTCCCCCGGTTCGAGCTTGCCGCCGGGTTGCATGAACGCCGTCGTCCCGCGCTTGCGGACCAGCAGCAGGCGCCCGTACTCATCGTCCACCACCGCGGCGACGATCCGGATGACGGTCATGAGGGTGTCACGACGTCAGGTCGGCCCGCACGTCGACACCGGTGGACAGCACCAGCATGACCAGGGTGGACAGGGCGTCGTCGCTGAGTCCAGCGGCCGGGAAGTTGTAGCGCAGCATCACGTCGCCGACCTTCTTGGCGCCATTGGACCGCGGATCACCGGCCCGCTCCACCAGCACCACCGAGCCGAGCATGGTGCGACCCGCGTGATCGGCCACGCGGTCCCGAACCTTGTTGTCCAGCTTGATATCCCACGCCAGTGGCTGCGTCAGCGAGACCAGGTCGAGGCCCTCACCGATGTTCACCACGCGCAGTGACGCCACCGTTCCGTCGTGTGCGACGGTGAGCGCGCCGTCGTTCTCTTCGACGATGGTGACCGAGTCGGCGAGCACCGACGCCAACCGCTGCAACAAGTCCGACATCAGGCCCTCCCGAACCGTCGGTTCCGGTTGACGTACTCCTCGCACGCGGCCCACAGGTCGCGGCGGTCGTAGTCCGGCCACAGCTTGTCCTGGAAGACGTACTCGGCGTACGCCGCCTGCCACAGCATGAAGTTGCTGGCGCGCTGCTCGCCCGAGGTGCGGATGAAAAGGTCCACGTCGGGGATGTCGGGGCGGTGCAAATGCTTGGCGACCGATGCCTCGGAGATGCGGCTCGGATTGATCTTGCCGGCGGCCGCCTCCTCGGCGAGTTGACGCGCCGCTTCGACGATCTCGGTGCGCCCACCGTAGTTCACGCAGTAGTTGACGGTGATGACGTCGTTGCCGACCGTCATCTGCTCGGCGATGTCGAACTCCTTGATGACGCTGCTCCACATGCGCGGCCGGGACCCGACCCACCGCATGTTGACGCCCATCGCGTTGAGGTTCTCCCGGCGGCGACGCACCACCTCACGGTTGAAGCCCATCAGGAACCGCACCTCTTCGGTGCTGCGCTTCCAGTTCTCGGTGGAGAACGCGTACACCGACAGGTGCTTGATGCCCAGTTCGATGGCTCCGCAGGTGATGTCGATCAGCACCGCCTCGCCCATCTTGTGACCCTCGGTACGTCCGAGCCCGCGCTGGGTGGCCCACCGGCCGTTGCCGTCCATGACGACGGCGACGTGGTTGGGTACCTGGTCGGCGGGAATCTGCGGTGCCACGGCCTTGGACGGGTGCTGCGGCGGCCGTGCGAAGCGGCCGTTGGAGTTCGGCGGGAGCTCCGGGAAGACCACGGGCCAGGTCGAAACGTCCGGGAAAATCGGATAGTCGTCAGGCGCCTGTGGCAGCTGTGGATAGCTGGTCTTGCGCGCCCGGTTGAGTGCCATGGGCAATATCCTGCCTGAGTAGGGTCACGCGTTGCTCAATGAGTGCGGTATCGGGACGGTAGACGCGCTCGACGAGGGGCAATGTCCGCAACTGACGCTCCAGATGCCACTGCAGATGCGCGGCCACCAGCCCGCTGGCCTGGCTCCGGTGCCCCGTCGGTGAGGCCTGCGCAAACTCCCAGTCGCCGTCGTGCAGCGCGGCCATCAGATCCAGCACACCTTGCGGCGGGGTGACCGAGCCCGACGGCCGGCAGTGCACGCACACGCTGCCGCCGGCCGCGACATGGAACGCCCGGTGCGGACCGGGTGCGGCGCAGCGCGCGCACTCGGTGATGGCCGGCGCCCAACCGGCGATCCCCATGGCGCGCAGCAGATAGGCGTCGAGCACCAGTTCACGGGGCCGGCTGCCGTCGGCGACGGCCCGCAACGCGCCGACGGTGAGCCGCTGCAGCGCCGGCATCGGGTTGCGTTCCTCACCCGCCAGCCGTTCGGCGGTCTCCAGGATGGCGCAGCCGCAGGTGTAGCGGCCGTAGTCGTTGACGATGTCGGCGGCGAACGCGTCGAGGGACACCACCTGGGTGACGATGTCGAGGTTGCGGCCGGGATGCAGCTGCACGTCGATGTGGGCGAACGGCTCCAGCCGCGAGCCGAACTTGCTGCGGGTCCGTCGCACGCCCTTGGCCACCGCGCGGACCAGCCCGTGGTCGCGGGTGAGCAGCGTGACGATCCGGTCGGCCTCGCCGAGCTTGTGCTGGCGCAGCACGACCGCTCGATCCCGGTACAACCGCATCGGGCGATTGTCCCATCGCGGACCGACAACTTCGGTTAGGCAGCGCCGGGCGAGTGCGCACCACTATCCTCATAAATCGTCATGGCCGAACGTTCCGCGCAGCCCCGATTCCCCACCCTGACCCAGCAGTTGTACCGGCTCGCGAGCGGCACGGTGACGTCAGAGCAGATCGTGCGGCAGTCGCTGGACGCGATCGCCGCCAGCCAGCTCGAGTTGAACGCCTTCCGGGTGGTCTTCACCGAACAGGCACTCGCCGACGCCGCCGAAGCAGACCGCAAACGCGCTGCCGGACAACACCTTCCGCTCCTTGGTGTACCCATCGCGATCAAGGACGACGTCGACGTCGCGGGCGTGCCGACCCGGTTCGGCACCGACGGCGACGTGCCCTCGGCGACCGCGGACGCCGAGGTGGTGCGCCGGCTGAAGGCGGCCGGCGCGGTGATCGTCGGCA
This sequence comes from Mycobacterium sp. UNC410CL29Cvi84, assembly GCF_000686745.1. Classification (NCBI taxonomy): domain Bacteria; kingdom Bacillati; phylum Actinomycetota; class Actinomycetes; order Mycobacteriales; family Mycobacteriaceae; genus Mycobacterium; species Mycobacterium sp. UNC410CL29Cvi84. The sequence continues at coordinate 400,489 of NZ_JMLM01000006.1, read as the reverse complement.
AGACCAACACCTGCGAACTCGGCCAGTGGCCGTTCACCAGCGGGCCCGGTTTCGGGCACACCCGCAATCCCTGGTCGCGCGAGCACACCCCGGGCGGGTCGTCGGGCGGTAGCGCCGCGGCCGTCGCGGCCGGATTGGTCACCGCCGCAATCGGATCCGACGGTGCGGGCAGCGTCCGCATCCCCGCCGCATGGACCCATCTGGTCGGCATCAAGCCGCAGCGCGGACGCATCTCCACCTGGCCGCTGCCCGAGGCCTTCAACGGCATCACGGTCAACGGGGTGCTGGCCCGGACGGTCGCCGACGCGGCCCTGGTTCTCGACGCCGCCTCCGGCAACGTCGACGGTGATCTCCACAAACCGGCGCCCATCGCCGCGGCCGAGGCCGTCGGCCGGGCACCGGGTCCTTTGCGCGTCGCGTTGTCGACCAAGTTTCCGTTCACCCTGTTCCCCGCCCGGTTGCATCCGGAGATCCGGGCCGCGCTGAACACCGTTGCGGGACAACTCGAAGAACTCGGGCACACCGTCCGGCCGGACGATCCGGAGTACGGACTGCAGCTGTCCGTGGACTTCCTGGCCCGTTCCACGACGGGACTCGCCGAATGGCGCGACCGGGTGGGACCCGACGTGACCCTCGACCGCCGCACCCGGGCCAACATCCGGACGGGATGGCTGCTGTCGGAGCACGCGCTCCGCGAGGCACGGCGGCGCGAAGCCGCCCATCAGCGCCGCATCGGCTGGATTTTCAATCTCGTCGACGTCGTGCTGGCGCCGACCACCGCGCAGCCGCCACCGCTGATCGACGCCTTCGACCGGCTCGGCAGCACCGCCACCGACCGCGCCATCATCGCGGCGTGCCCGGTGTGCTGGCCGTGGAACGCGCTCGGCTGGCCGTCGATCAACGTCCCGGCCGGCTTCACCGCCGACGGGCTGCCCATCGGTGTGCAGCTGATGGGTCCCGAAGGCAGCGAGCCGCTGCTGATCTCCCTGGCCGCCAGTCTGGAGGCGATCAGCGGCTGGGCCACCAAGCAGCCCGACAACTGGTGGTCCTGACTCCTCGCGAGCAGACGTAAAACTGTCGATTTTCGCGTGAAAATGACAGTTTTACGTCTGCTCGCCAGCGGGAGGTGCCCCCAGCTCGCGAGGAGAACGGGATATTAAAAGCCGAGCTTGCCAAGCTGTTTCGGGTCGCGCTGCCAGTTCTTGGCGATCTTGACGCGCAGATTCAGATAGACCTTGGTGCCGAGCAGCTTCTCGATCTGGGTGCGCGCCGCGGTGCCGACCTCACGCAACCGGGAGCCGCCCTTGCCGATCACGATGCCCTTCTGGCTGTCGCGCTCGACGTAGATGATGGCGTGGATGTCGCACATCTCGCCCTGCTCGGGGGTGCGGCCTTCGCGCTCGGTGAACTCCTCGATGACCACCGCCAGTGAGTGCGGCAGCTCGTCGCGCACGCCTTCCAGCGCGGCTTCGCGGATGAGCTCGGCGATCAGCACTTCCTCGGGCTCATCGGTGAGTTCGCCATCCGGGTAGAACGCCGGGCCCGGCGGCAACTTGCTGGCCAGCACGTCGATCAGGACGTCGACCTGTTCACCCGCCACCGCGGACACCGGCACGATCTCGGACTTGCCCTCGGTGAGCTCACTGACCGCCAGCAACTGCGCGGCGACCTTGTCGCGCGGCACCTTGTCGGTCTTGGTGACGACCACCAGCAGCGTGGTTCGCGGCGCGACAGTGCGGATCTGCTGGTAGATCCAGCGGTCACCGGGCCCGATGGCCTCGTCCGCCGGGATGCACAGGCAGATGATGTCGACCTCGGAATAGGTGTCCTTGACCAGTTCGTTGAGCCGCTGGCCGAGCAGCGTGCGCGGCCGGTGCAGCCCGGGGGTGTCGACCAGGATGATCTGGAAGTCCTCGCGGTGCACGATGCCGCGGATGGTGTGCCGGGTGGTCTGCGGCCGATTCGACGTGATGGCGACCTTGGTGCCGACGAGCGCGTTGGTCAGCGTCGACTTGCCGGTGTTCGGCCGGCCGACCAAACAGACGAAGCCAGAACGGAATTCGTCACTCATCGGGTTCTCCTTCTGCTGCGGAATCCGCAGCCTCGGTACGTTGCGGCTCGACCGGGATCACCAGCACGGTGCCGATCCGGACCCGGCCGCGATGGTCGCGGCCGCCCTCGGCCCGCAACTGGAGGGTCGCCGGGTGCTGCGATCGATGCGACGGAAACGACACCCGAACCTCGGCGCCCGGCAGCGGCACGCGCCCCAGTTCGTGCGCCAGGAGCCCGCCGACGGTGTCGACGTCCAAGTCGCCGTCGACCTCGAAGCCGCACAGTTCGGCGAGGTCTTCCAGCGGTAGCCGGGCCGACACCCGAAACCGGTTGTCGCCCAGTTCTTCTACCGGCAGCACCTCGTCGGTGTCGTATTCGTCGGCGATCTCACCGACGATCTCCTCCAGCACGTCCTCGATCGACACCAGGCCGGCGATCGCGCCGTACTCGTCGACCAGCAGCGCCATGTGGTTGCGGGTGCGCTGCATCTCGTTGAGCAGGGCGTCGAGTGGTTTGGAGTCCGGCATGAACACCGCGGGACGCATCACGTCGGCCACCTTGGTCTCGCGGCCGCCGTTGGTGGAGTTGTAGGTCTGCTCCACAAGGTCTTTGAGATAGACGACGCCGACGACGTCGTCGACGTTCTCCCCGATCACCGGGATGCGGGAGTGTCCGCTGCGGACCGCCAGCGAGGTCGCCTGCCCGGCCGACTTGTCGCTCTCGATCCACACCATCTCGGTGCGGGGCACCATGACCTCGCGCGCCGGGGTGTCGCCGAGTTCGAAGACGGACTTGATCATTCGCCGCTCTTCGGCGGCCACGACGCCACGCTGCTGGGCGAGGTCGACGACCTCGAGCAGCTCGATTTCCGAGGCGAACGGTCCGTTGCGGAAGCCCCGGCCCGGGGTGAGGGCGTTACCGATGAGCACCAGCAGCCGGCTGATCGGGGTCAGCAGCACCGCGATCACCTGCAGCGGAAGGGCCGACAGCAGTGAGATGGAGTAGGCGTTCTGCCGCCCGACGGTGCGGGGGCCGACGCCGATGGCGACGAAGCTGACGACCACCATGATGGCCGCGGCGGACACCAGTGCCCACCCGCGCGTCATCAGCTCGTCGAGGTAGTCGACCAGCAGGACCGTCGCCGATGCCTCGCAGACAACCCGCAGCAGCACAACGAGATTGACGTACTGCGGCCGGTTCCGGACGATCTTCGCCAGCCGCACCGCACCGGGCCGCTCATCCCGGATCAGCTCGTCGACGCGCGCGATGGAGACGGTGTTGATGGCGGCATCGATCGCCGCGAAAACCCCGCCGATCACGACGAGCACTATGGCGCCGATCAACGGCGTCAACCCGGTCACGGTTCGTCGAAGTACCGCGACTTGTCAAGCAGCCGGCGGTCTTTCTCGGTCTGCCGATCCTTGTGGTAGGCGTGCACCTGGTCGGCGACCCACTCTTCGAGCAGCTGACGCTGCAGGTCGAACATCTCTTTTTCTTCGTCCGGCTCGGCGTGGTCATAGCCCAGCAGGTGCAGCACGCCGTGCACGGTCAGCAGCGCCAGCTCATGGCCCAGCGAATGTCCCGCGGCCTCAGCCTGATTCGCGGCGAACTCGGGACACAGCACGATGTCGCCGAGCATCGAGGGCCCCGGCTCGGGCGCATCCGGGCGGCCGCCGGGTTCGAGCTCGTCCATCGGGAAGCTCATCACATCCGTCGGACCCGGCAGGTCCATCCAGCGCATGTGCAGATCGGCCATCGCCGACTGGTCCACCAGCACCATCGAGAGTTCAGCGGCGGGGTTCACGTCCATCTTGGAGATGACGAACCGTGCCACGCTGATCAGCTCGTCTTCCGATACGTCGATCCCCGACTCGTTGGAAACCTCGACCGTCACTGCGTCACCGCCTCGTCCGGCCGGTGGCTCGACGGTGCGCGCGGTTGGCCAGACCGTGCTCGCTCACTTTGGCTTCCGCCGCTTCGTACGCGTCGACGATCTCCGAAACCAGCTTGTGGCGCACCACATCTGCACTCGTGAGTTCGGCGATGTGAATGTCGTCGATGCCGTCGAGGACCTCGATGGCCGACCGCAGACCCGACCGCATGCCGCCCGGCAGGTCGATCTGCGTGACGTCACCGGTCACGACGATCTTGGAACCGAAACCCAAGCGGGTCAGGAACATCTTCATCTGTTCGGCGGTGGTGTTCTGCGCCTCGTCGAGGATGACGAACGCGTCATTCAACGTCCTACCCCGCATAAAGGCCAGCGGCGCAACCTCGATCACCCCGGCTGCCATGAGCTTCGGGATCATCTCGGCGTCCATCATGTCGTGCAACGCGTCGTACAGCGGCCGCAGATACGGGTCGATCTTCTCGTTGAGGGTGCCCGGCAGGAAACCCAGGCGCTCCCCCGCTTCGACAGCGGGACGCGTCAGGATGATCCGGCTGACCTGCTTGGTCTGTAATGCACTGACGGCCTTGGCCATTGCCAGATACGTCTTGCCGGTACCGGCGGGGCCGATGCCGAAGACGATGGTGTGGGCATCGATGGCGTCGACGTAGCGCTTCTGGTTGAGCGTCTTGGGCCGGATGGTCTTGCCGCGGCGAGACAGGATGTCGAGCGTCAGCACCTGTGCCGGCGACTCGGCGTCGGCACCGTCGAGCATGCCGACGCTGCGGCGGACGACGTCCGGGGTCAGCGTCTGCCCGCCGGCGGCGATCGTGATGAGCTCACTGACCACACGCTCGGCCTTCGCCACGTCAGCGGGCGAGCCGGATATCGAGAGCGAATTGCCGCGGACGTGGATGTCGGCCGCCAGCAGGTTCTCCAGGGCTCGCAGATTCTCGTCGGCCGAGCCGAGCAGGCCCACGACAAGATCAGGCGGAACAGTGATGCTGCTTCGAACCGACGGGTCGAGCTCCGAGGAGCGCGACGCGGCGGCGTTCGTATCGCGGGGCGTCACGTGGTTTTCGATGCCTGCTTTCTGGTGTCGAGCTGAGGAGCACATTCTACCGCCGGGCCGAAGGCACGCCCAACGAGTTGGCTGGTCACGCAACCGCGGGCGGCACCTTTCGGTACCGCCCGCGGGTGTGAGTAGTTATGGTCGCCGATTACCGGCTCTGGTGAACGTTGGTGTCGACCTTGGGCGACTTGGCGCCCTGGTGCACATCGTCCAGCCAGTTCAGGTGATCAACTCCCGTCGGCACCACTGTTGCCTGCACCCCTGTCGGTGCGGGCCCGGTGGCGGCCACGGCGGGAACGGCGAACCCCATGGCGCCGGTGGCCAGTGCACCGGCGATAACTGCTGCAATTCCGAAATTCTTCATGAGGTGTTCCCCTTCGCGTCTTCTGTCCGTCTTTGTCACCTTGCGACCCGAGTCGCTGTGACATCCATGTAAACAGGCAGGTCAAAGGATTAATTCCGCTGGCAGGAAATTAGTGTTTACTGGCAGGAATTGCTGTAACCCAGGCCACACGGTTCGGCCCTTCCGACCGCCCCACAGAGTTCCGAATTAGCGCAATGGAGGGGTGTTCGCCGCTGTTAGGCTCAAATTCACCGGCGAGGGTCCGCCGGGGCGATGAGGAATCGGGGAGGGTTCTGCATGGGTAGGGGTCGCGGCAATCACGGCGGATCGCACCATACGCCGCACAACCGCCATCCGCGCCACGACGACGAGCCCACGGTGCGCATCCCCCGGCCCAACCACAACGACCGCAACGACCACAACCCCCGGCGCCACGACGATCACGACGGCAACTCGCACCGGCGCGAGCACGACGGCGGTGACAGCCCGAGCCTCGGCGAGAAGATCAACGACATCCTCGACAAGGCCAACGACGTCCTGGACACCGCCTCGGACATCGCCGACAACGTCAAGAAGCTGATGGAAGGCGATCCGATGGGCGCCGTCGGGCTGCTCAGCGATGCCGGCGACGTCGCCAAGATGCTGATGCCCGCGGCCGCGGGCACACCCATCATCGAGGGCGGTTTGTGGGCCCTGGACTTCGCGGGGCTCGGTTTCGGCATCGGCGATCCGGACACCGGGGAATCGTTCTCCGACGGCGCCGAGCTCTTCCAGGCCGCCGGCGACGGACTCAGCAGCGCCTATCCGACCGTGTGGCAAGGCACCTCTTCCACGGCCTACTCCAACCGGAACGCCGAACAGATCGGCAGCGCCGAACAGCTGCTGCAGGCCGACAATCTCGTCGTACAAATCCTGAGCGCCGAAGCCGAACAGGTCGACGCGGGCCGCCAGCAGATGGACAACATCGCCACTTGCCTCGGCGCGATGATCCCCGTCTGCCTCGCGCTGGAGGCGACGGTCATCGGCGCCCCCGAGTCGCTCGCGCTGCAGGCCGCGTCGGTCGCCGTCGCCGCCGCGGCTTCGGCCGTGACGATGAGCAACATGATGGCTCAATCTTCGAGCAACGCAGCGCAATTGAGCCAAGCGACGAGCATGTACCAGAGTGCCTCGCACGCCCCGCCGCTGAGCACCATGCCGCCGCCACCGGCGAAAAAGCCGGGCGACGGACCGGATTTCGGCAACGCCGACCCCAATGCGCCCGGCAACCCCAACCAGCCGGGGCAGCCGGGGACGAATTCGCCGTACGGCCCGCCCACGAACAACCCGCCCGGCACCGGCAACCCGACGGGCTCGCCCGGCACGGGCGGTGGCGGCGGTTCGGGCTCCGGCGGCGGTTCAGGCTCCGGTGGCGGGTCGGGCTCCGGCGGCGGCGCTCCGAACATGCCGAAGATGCCCGAGGTGCCCGAAATGCCCTCCGCCCCAGCGGCATCGGGTGCCGGCACCGGCGCCGGGTCCGGCATGGGCGGGATGCCGTCGCTGCCACAGATGGGCGGCGGTGGCTCCGGCAGCGGGGGCGGTGGTCTCCTCGGCACCCTCGCCGGACTGGCCGGCCAGGCGGCGCAGACCGCGACGCAGGCGGCGCAGGCCGCCCAACAGGGCAAGCAGGATCCGAACGCACAGGACCCGAACGCGCCGGGTGCCGACAAGGACGGTGACGGCAAGCCGGACGACCCGGCCGCCGACCCCAATGCCCAAGCCGCCGGGGAGAATCCGCCCGGCGCGGCCGCCGGGTCGGAGTCGCCTGCGGGACGCGCGCCCATCCAGGTGTCGTTCGATGACGGCGCCCACCACGTCGAGGTGGCCGTCGATCCCGACACCGCAAAAGGCCCCGTGCACGTGAGCCTGGACCCGTCGAATCCCACTGCGCCCCCGCGCATCACGACCGAAACCTAGTTTTTCCGGCTTTTCCGAAAGGAGCAACACATGGGCGGCAAGCTCACCGTGGAGACCTCAGAGTTGCAGGCGCTCTCCACCAAACAGACCGATGCGGCCGCGACGTTCAGCGCCGCCGGCAACACCACGTCCTATGTCGAGGTCAAGGTGCTCGCGACCCACGGGCCGCTGTGCATGTCGACGCAATCGGCACTGAGCGCCGCGAACAACGCGCGCAAGGCCGCCTGCGAGCAGATGATGAACAAGTCGCGCAACCTGGCCTCGAATCTGACCAAGGCCGCGGCGCAATACGACCAGACGGATGCGCAGGAAGGCTCCAACCTCGGCAAGCAGATGCAGATCTGATCGATGTCAGACCATTCTTGGGACGATCACGACGACGACGAGCATCTCGCCGAACCCGAGAGCTCGCTCGATTACTTCGCCACCGAAGGCGGTGAAGATGCAGACCCGGACGATTCGGGTCTCGACCACCTGGTGACGTCGGATAACGAGACGTACGACGACGAGACGGCGGGTTCCTACGCGGATGCGATGGAGCCGGAAACCGGTGGCGCCTCGGATGACGACGACGAAACGCCGGACGACGCACCTCGTGTGGTGGTGTTCGCGGTGTCCGATCCCGCCGGCAACGTCACGGCCGAGGCGTCCATCGCCGGATCCATCCAGCGGATCAAGCTGGCCCCCAAGGCGGCCTCGATGCCCGAGACCGAACTCGCCCGCAGCATCCTCGCGACCGCGAAGCTCGCGAACATGAAGGGCCGCGCGGTACAACGGGCACTCATCGAAGGCGTCCTCGCGGCCGAAGGGCTCGACGACGAGCGCGTCGAGGCCATCATCGAGACCAATGCACCCGACCTGCCGACACCGCAGCAGGCCGACGACGCGGTCGCCGAGGCACAGGCGGCCTACCTCCGCGGTGAGCATCGATAGCCGAATTCATGCCCGAACGTGGTTGGGCGAGTATGAGGTTCGTCGGCCGGGCTGAGTGCTAGACCTGCCAGCGCGGCGTCAGCACACCCAAGGCGCCCAACGCGACGGCCGCGGCGGTCGACGTCCGCAATACCGACGGTCCCAGCCGAACGGCGACGGCGCCGGCGGCCACCAGCGCCGCCACCTCACCGTCGGTGATACCGCCTTCCGGCCCCACGATCAGCGTCACCGCCTCGGTGGACGACGAAACCACCTCGCGCAATGGCACTTCCGCTGATTCATGCAAGACCAACGTGACGCCCGCACCGATCGAGGCCACCAGCTCAGCAGTCGACACCGGGCCGCTGACCGACGGCACGTACGGGCGACGGGACTGCCGCGCCGCCGACCGGGCCACCGCACTCCAGCGTCGTAAACCCTTCTCCACCTTGGCCGTACCGTCCCAGCGCGCGACGCAGCGCTCGGACTGCCATGCCACAAAGGCGTCGGCGCCGGCCTCGGTGGCCAATTCGATGGCCAGCTCGGAGCGGTCGGATTTGGGCAGGGCCTGGACCACAGTCACCGTCGGCACCGCGGCCGGGACCTCGGTGACCGACAGCACGCGTGCCGTCAACCGGCCCTTCACGGCGTCTTCGATCACGCAGTGCGCCAACGTCCCGGCCCCGTCGGACAGGTCGAGTTCCTCGCCCGGACGGATGCGTCGCACCGTCGCCGCGTGGAATCCCTCGTCGCCGTCGACGACGGCGAGGCCGCCGACCTCGGGTACCGCGTCGACGTAGAACAGTGCCCGGCTCACCAAGGGCCCCGAAGGCTAACGGCCGCTGAAGGTTTCGCGCAGGCGGCTGAACAGGCCGCCCCCGCCGCCGGCCACGGCCTGTGTCGACCGCACCTCGGTGACGTCGCGGGACCGCTGCTCCTTGAACTTGCGCAGCAGTTCCAGGTCACGGTTGTCGAGCCGCGTCGGCACCACGACGTCGATGTGCGCGTGCAGGTTGCCGCGGACCCCGGACCGCAGGTGCGGCATGCCGTGGCCGCGCAGCGTGGTGATCGAACCGGGCTGGGTGCCCGGCGCGATGGTGATCTCAGTGGGTCCGTCCAGGATGGCGTCGACGGTGACCGTGGTGCCGAGTGCGGCGTCGACCATCGGCACCGAGACGGTGCAGTGCAGGTCGTCGCCGTCGCGCAGGAACAGCTCGTGCGCCTGCTCGTGCACCTCGACGTACAGGTCGCCGGCGGGTCCGCCGCCCGGCCCGACCTCGCCCTGGGCCGCGAGACGCACCCGCATGCCCTCACCGACACCGGCCGGAATCTTGACGCTGACGTCGCGCCGCGCGCGCACCCGGCCGTCGCCGCCGCAGCGGTGACACGGGTCGGGAATGACCTCGCCGACGCCACCACACACCGGGCAGGGCCGCGATGTCATGACGTTGCCGAGCAGCGAGCGCTGGACCGTCTGCACCTCACCCTGGCCGTGGCAGGTATCACAGCGGGCGGGCTGGGAATTGCCGTGCGTGCCCTTGCCCTGGCACAGGTCGCACAGCACCGCGGTGTCCACGGTGACCTGCTTGGTGACGCCCGTCGCGCACTCCTCGAGGTCCAGCCGCAGGCGCAGCAGCGAGTCCGAGCCCGGTCGCACCCGGCCGATCGGACCGCGCGAGGACGCGCCGCCACCGAAGAAGGCCTCGAACACGTCGCCGAGGCCCCCGAAGCCGGCGAAGCCACCTGCACCGCCGCCGCCTCCGCCACTCTCCATGGGGTCACCGCCGAGGTCGACGATGCGCCGCTTCTCCGGGTCGCTGAGGACCTCGTAGGCGGTGCTGATCTCGGCGAACCGCTGCTGGGCGCCCTCGTCGGGGTTGACGTCGGGGTGCAGCTCCCGGGCCAGCCTGCGGTAGGCCTTCTTGATCTCCGAGTCGCTGGCGCCCTTGCTCACGCCGAGCAGGCCGTAGTAATCGCGTGCCACGCCTAAGAACCTTGCCTAATCTCTCGAACTGCTGGGCACCCTCACCGGGTGCCCAGTACCTCGCCTATGTACCGGGCGACGGCCGCGACGTTGGCGATGGTCCCCGGATAGTCCATCCGGGTGGGGCCCACCACGCCCATGCCGCCGTAAACCTTGCCCAAACTGCCATAGGCGGTGCTCACGACGGACGTCCCAGCCATCTGCTCGGCCTCGGTTTCGTGGCCGATGCGTACCGTGACTTTACCTGCCTCCTGCTGGGCGGCCAGCAACCGCAGGACCACGACCTGCTCCTCCAGCGCCTCCAGCACCGACCGCAGGGACCCGCCGAAATCGGCCGTGTTGCGCGTCAGGTTGGCGGTGCCGCCGAGCAACAGCCGCTCCTCCTGGTGCTCGACCAGCGTCTCGACCAAGACCGTCGCCGCGCGGCCCACCGCGTCGCCCAGGCCGCCGTGCCCGTCCATCTGCGATGCCAGGTCGGCCACCGCGATCGACGCGGCCGACAGCAGCTTGCCCTCCAGGGCCGCACCGAGCCGCTCCCGCAGCTGCGACAGCTCGTGCTCACCGATGGAGTCGCCGAGCTCGACGACGCGCTGGTCAACCCGTCCGGTATCGGTGATGACCACCAGCAACAGCCGGGCCGGGGTGAGCGCCACGACCTCCAGATGGCGGACCGTGGAGCGCGACAGCGTGGGGTACTGCACGATGGCGACCTGTCGCGTCAGCTGCGCGAGCAGCCGCACGGCGCGGCGCAGCACGTCGTCGAGGTCGACGCCGGATTCGAGGAAACTCAGGATGGCCCGGCGCTCGCTGGACGACAGGGGTTTGACGTCGTCGATGCGGTCGACGAACTCGCGGTAGCCCTTCTCCGTGGGCACCCGGCCCGAGCTGGTGTGCGGCTGCGTGATGTAGCCCTCGGCCTCCAGAACGGCCATGTCGTTGCGGACCGTGGCACTCGAAACGCCGAGGTTGTGGCGCTCGACGAGCGTCTTGGAGCCGATGGGCTCCTTGGTGGAGACGAAGTCGGCAACGATGGCACGCAGCACTTCAAAGCGACGGTCGTCGGCACTACCCATTCGTCACCTCCAGTTCCACCGCCATTTTACGGTGACGATGGATTCGGGCGGGCGACCGACGTCATTCGGGGGTATCTGGTGGCCGGATGCCTCGGCAAACGCCCGGTCTACCCGCTAGGGTCAGCTGTATGCCGATGCTGTCACCGCGGACCCGCTCGGCTCACGGGGAGCTTGCAGAGTGATCTACTCATGATTTTCAAAGGGGTACGCGACGGGAAGCCCTACCCGGAGCATGGGCTGAGCTACCGCGAATGGGCCCAGATTCCGCCGCGCCAGCTGCGTCTCGATGAAATCGTCACCACGACGACGGTGCTCGCCCTGGACCGGCTGCTGTCCGAGGATTCGACGTTCTACGGCGATCTGTTCCCGCATGCCGTGCGCTGGCAGGGCACGATCTACCTGGAAGACGGCCTGCACCGTGCGGTGCGGTCCGCGCTGCGGAACCGGGTCGTGCTGCACGCCCGGGTGTACGACATGGATGTGCCCCTGTCGCAGCAGCTTTCGCCCACCGGCGAATGAACGCGCGCTAGCGCAGGTACGTGCCGACCAGCACGACGAGCACCAGCGCGACGAGCCCGATGCCCATACACAGCAACGCTGTGACGACGCGGCTGCGGGCGCTGCCACCCAGCCGGTAGGTGCCGCGGAACAACGTGGCGAGCGCGATGCTCGCGGCGTGCCAGCCTGCGGAGTTGCCGTTGTCCTGCGGCGGGGGCGGTTGCTGTGGGTAGCCGTAGGGCTGTTGGTACGGCTGCGGCGCGTAGGGGTACGGCTGCTGGGCGTACGGCTGCCGCGGCGGTTGCTGCGGATACCGCGGATCCGGATACGTCATTGCTGCACTCCCCTGGTCAGCTCTGGCCATCCGACTTTACCGGGACAAACGAACGTGGTGCCGGCCGCTGATCCCGCCTCCGCTGAGGCGTACTCGCACAACCGCGCCCACAACGCAGGGTCAACTCGATTTCGGCGCCCGGGCTCGTTGATCCTGAAGTGACGGCGCATCGCACTCGGAAAAGTGCGCCCTGATTACAGGACCAATTAGGGGCAGCGTGGTCGACCGGCTCGCCGCGTCGGCTCAGCCGACCAGAGAATCGCGCAAAGTCTTGGGCCGGATGTCGGCCCAGGTCTCTTCGACGTAGGCCAGGCAGTCGGCGCGCGTGGTCTCACCGAACACCACCCGCCAGCCGGCGGGCACGTCGGCGAACACCGGCCAGAGGCTGTGCTGCTCTTCGTCGTTGATCAGGACGTAGAACGAACCGTTCTCGTCATCGAACGGATTGCTGCTCATCGCTTCTCCTCACGGATGGAGTGGAATATTCGGCACCCAGCACGCGGTCGCTGAGCAGACCGAGGCAGCTGAGGTTGGGGAATCCGGGGCCCTGCGTGAGCCAGGACAGGCTGGGCAGGAACAACTTCGGCGTGACGCCGCTGACGGCAAGGTCGTAGCCGATGGACCGCTGCAGCGCGTCGGCCGACAGCGGCGCACCGATGCCGAGCTCCAACACGTCCAACGCGTCCTGACTCAGCAGCGGCGCGAACCACATGGAATCGGCACCGGAACCGTCGATCACCAGGTCGAAGCCATGCACCGTCTCCAGGCAGCCGGAGTCGCGTTCGGTCTGCAGGGTCAACCGGATTCGGTCTTCGCGGGGCACGGCATGGGCGACGCGGCCGCGCAGGTGCCGGATGCGGTCGTCGGCCAGCAGCGAGTCCTGGACGCGGGCGGAGAACACGCCACGGTCGGTGCGGGCCATGGCATCCCGGCGTTCGGAGATGCTGAGCCCGGCCCAACCCGTCGGGTCGGAGAACAGGGTGTTCTCGAAGTAGCCCTCGCCGCGGGTGAACAGCGTGACGCCCGGGGAGATCACCGTGATGGTCGAAACCCGGTGCGAGAACAGCTCATCGAGCATGGTGGCAGCGGTTTCGCCACCGCCGATGACGGCGACGCGCTCGGCGTTGATGCGCTCGTCCTGCGCGACGCGGTGCCAGAACTGAGCGATCGACAGCACCCGAGGATGCCCCGGCAGGATGGAGCGCTCGGCCTGTCCGGGTCCGGTGATCATCACGCCGTCGGCGCGCACCTGCTGATCGCGGCAGTGCAGCACCCACTGGTCGCCGTCCACCGACAGCTGGGTGACTTCGCCCGTGACCACCTGCATGGCAACACTTTCCGCCACCCACGCCAGGTACTGGCTCCAGCGCCGGTGCGTGGGAGCGGGCCGGCCGCGGTCGATCCATTCGGCGAACTGTCCCGTGGAGATCAGGTACGACTGCCAGCTGTGCCGCATCATCCGTTCGTCGAGTTCGACGTTGCGGCGCGGCACGAGCGCCGACCGGTACGGGAAGCCGACGTCCTTCTCGGGGCCGGTGCCCAGCCGGTGCCGGCCGTCGGTCCAGCCGCCCGCGGCCTGCCAGTTGGCGCCGACGCCGAGGCGTTCCACCGCGATGACGTCGGGCGCGTCCATGCCCATGGCCCGCAGTTCGGCGGCCTTGGCGGCCACGGCGACCGCTTTGGCGCCGGCGCCGATGACGGCCAAGGTATTTCGGGTCTCGCTCATTTCACCACTTCCCTGAGCTGCGATTCCCACAGCTGTTGCAATTCGGCAATGTCGTCTGCGCTGAGAATGTCTGGCACCGTGCGCCATTGGACACCGAGCATCGTGGTGCCCTCATGGTCGACGATGCCCGCCATCAGGGTCAGCTCGTGGTGCACGGCGTAATTCGGTTCGGGTACCGGTGATGCGCCGGCCAGCAGCGCACCGTCGAGTTGCAGTGCGGCACCGCTGGCCCCGAGGTGTACCCGGCCCAGGTAGTTCAGCAGCACCTGAGGTTCCGGGTGGGCCGACAACCGCTCGGCGGTATCCGAACGCAGGTAGCGCAGCAGCCCGAAGTCGATGCCATGGCCGGGGACCGCGGCGATCTCGGCGCTGACCTGGTGCGGGGCTTCGGAACTGATCCGCACCGGGTAGATGGCGCTGAACAGTCCGACGGTGTCGCCGGTGTCGACCTCGTCGCCGGAGACGACGGTGTCCGCACGACCGTGGGTCTCCAGCGCCACCAGCGGAGCGGGTGTGTCCTGGCCGCGGCGGTGCCGAAAGCGGGTGATCGTGCGAGCGGTCACGGCGGCCAGCAGATCGGTGACCGGTTGGCCGGCCCCGAGCAGGCGCGCCGTCAGATCCGGGTCGATGATCGCCATCGCGACCACGACGTGTGCGGCACAGTCGGTCTCGGGTCGCACCCGGCGGCTGCCGAGTGCGGGATCCGGGCCGGAGACCTGCGCTTCCCAGAAGTCCACCGTGTCGAGATCCTGCGCCCGTTGGGCGAGCAGCCGCGACCAGGCCCGATAACTGGTGTGTTCGCGGATGGTGGCCGGTTGGGCACCGGAATTCAGTGCGTGCCAGCCGTTTTCCAGCTCGCCGAGCACAATTCGCCAGGACGCCGGGTCGACGGCGAGCACATGCGCGCTCAGGACCAGCACCTTGCCGTCGGACTCGGTGTTCAGCAGCACCGCCTGCAGCAGGCGGCCCTGCTCCGGGTCGAGCCGTCCGACCGCGAGATCGGTCTGCTCGGCGACCGCGGCCACGACGTCACCGTCGATGCTGACCTCGGACAGGACGCTGTCCACCGGATGGTCGACCAGGGTCATGGTGGCCCGGTCCAGACGGCTGCGCAGGGCCGGATGTGCGGCAATGACGTTGTCCAGCAACGTGGTCAACTGCTCGGCGGTCATGGCATCCGGTAGCCGCACCGCCTGGGTCTGGGCCAGGCGGCGGCCGTCCCCGTACTGATACAGCCAATGCACGTTGGGCAGCACGGGTACCGGGCCCGCCTCCTCGACCGCCGTGGCGGCCAGTTCGTTCTCGGCGTCCAGCTCGTCGGCCAGTTCGCGAATGCTGGTGCAATCCAGCATCATCCGCGCACGCACGGCCAGACCGCGGCGGCGCGCGGCCTGAACCACCGACAGCGCGACAATGCTGTCGAGCCCCAGATCGAGGAAATCGGCGGTGACGTCGAGTCCGGCCGGATCGGCCACCTCCAGGACATCGGCGAACAACACGGCCACGGCCAGTTCGGTCGCGGTGGCCGGAGCTGCGGCCTGCCCGGTGCCGGCGGCGGCATCCATCGCGGCCAATGCGGCGTCGTCGACTTTGCCGTTGACCGTCAGCGGAATCTCGTCCACGGCGATGATGTGGTGCGGCACCAGGTATCTCGGCAGCCGGGACGTCAGCATGCGCCGCAGCTCGGTGGCGGATGCCGCACCGGCGACATAGGCGACCAGGCGCGGCCCACTGCCGTGCCGGCGGACGGTGACGTGCGCGTGCCGCACGCCCGGGTGCGCGTGCAAGACCGCGGCGACTTCACCGGGTTCCACCCGGAAGCCGCGAATCTTCACCTGATCATCGGACCGCCCCTGGAATTGCAGGCCACCGGTGACGGGGTCGCGGCGGACCACGTCGCCGGTCCGGTACATCCGCGCGCCGCGCGCGTTCGGGTCGGCGACGAATCGCGTGGCGGTCTCGCCGGCACGGCCCAGGTAGCCGCGCGTGAG
The DNA here is from genome assembly GCF_000686745.1 of Mycobacterium sp. UNC410CL29Cvi84. Taxonomy (NCBI): domain Bacteria; kingdom Bacillati; phylum Actinomycetota; class Actinomycetes; order Mycobacteriales; family Mycobacteriaceae; genus Mycobacterium; species Mycobacterium sp. UNC410CL29Cvi84. The sequence goes on along the minus strand of NZ_JMLM01000006.1, from coordinate 384,663 downwards.
CTGCCCACCGGCCAGGTAGAGCTCACCGGTGACACCGTCCGGCACCGGCCGCAGCCAGGCGTCGAGGACGTAGGCGCGCGTCGCGGTCGTCGGGCGTCCGATCGAGGGTGTGTCGTGCTCGGTGAATGCGGCCACGACGGCTTCGACCGTGGTTTCGGTTGGGCCGTAACAGTTGTAGGCCGACATGCCGGTGCGGTCGCACTCGTTGCGGATGGCGGCCCACGCGTTCGGGTCGACGGCTTCGCCGCCCAGCGCCAGCGCCGTCAGCGGCACCGTCGTCAGCAGACCTTCGGCCTGCAGCTGCGTGAACATCGACGGCGTGGTGTCGATCAGGTCGACGCCGTACTGCCCGATGGTCGCCACCAATGCCTCGGCATCACGCTGCACCTCGTCACTGACGATGTGCAGACCGTGGCCGTCCAGCAGCGCGGCCAACGGCTGCCAGGCCGCGTCGAAGGTGAACGACCAGGCGTGCGCGACCCGAAGTGGCCGACCGGCTTTCGCCACCGCCGGGTGCAGTACCCGGTCGGCATGGTCGGCGGCGTAGGCCAGCACCGCGGCGTGGGTACCGATGACGCCCTTGGGCTTGCCGGTGGTACCCGACGTGAACACGATGTAGGCGCCCTGACCGGGATGTGTAGGCACCGGGTCGAATTCGCCGGTGGGCTGGTTGCCCGCCGCGGCCAGCAGGGCGTCGTCCACGATCACCGACGCGTTGGTCTGGCCCAGGATCTCCGCGATCCGGTCGGCGGGCATCGACGGATCCAGCGGCACGATCAACCCACCGGCCTTGAGCACACCGAGCATCGCGACCACGTAGTCGGGCCCCCGGCGCAGCAGCACCGGCACCGGCGTCTCGGTCCCCACGCCGCGGCGCCGCAGTTCGGTGGCGACGCGGTCGGACGCCTCGTCGAGACCGCGGAAGGTCAGGGCGCCGCCGTCATAGGTCAGCGCCACCGAACCCGGCTTGCTGCGCGCGGTGGCGGTGAACTTCTCGTGGATGCCACCGGTTTCGGTGGTGTCGGGACGCGCTGCCACCTCGGGTGCCGCCAGGTTGATACCGACGTCGCGCAACGGGCGGTCCCAGCCGTCGACGAGGCGCTGCAGCACCGCGAGCACCTGCCGGCCGAGGCTCTCCGGTGGAACCAGCCCGGTGGCACCGTCTTTCGTCTCGACCAGGATGGTCAGTTCGCCGTCGGTCAGGTGCGCTGCGACAGTCACCGGGAAATGCGCCAGGCTCTGCAGCGCCCGGGGCCGGAAAGTGGCTCCGCGGACGTCGAATTCGCCGCTGCCGACGAGGCCACCCGGAGGGAAGTTCTCATAGACCAGGAGGCTGTCGAACAGTTCGCCGACACCGCCGAGCGTGCGCAGCTCGGTGTGCGACAGGTAGCTGTGCTCGCGCAGCTCTGCGGCGTCCCGCTGCAGGGCCAGGCACTGCTCGCCGACGCGGCGCAGCGGGTCCAGCCGAACTCGCAGCGGCACGGTGTTGATGAAGAGACCTACCATCGACTCGACGCCGGCCAGCTCCCCCGGCCGGCCCGAGACCGTGACGCCGAAGACGACGTCACGCCGGTCGGTGAGCACGGACAGGATTGCCGCCCAAGCCATCTGGGTGAGGGTGTTGACCGTGACGCCGCGCGCCCGCGCCGCCTCGACCAGACGGTGCGTCTCGCCCGCGGACGCCTTGACTTCGGTGGTGTGGGGCAGGTCGTCGCCGAGTTCACCGGAGCCGAGCGCCGGAGCCAGCATCGTCGGGCCGTCGAGCCCGGCCAGGTGCTGCTGCCACCGGCGGCGGCTGACCTCCGGGTCGCGCGCCGCAAGCCACCCGATGTAGTCGCGGTACGGGCGCGGCGCGGCAGGCAGCACGGAGATGTCACCGCCGGCGGCGTACAGCGCGAGCAGTTCGCCGACGAACAACGGAAGCGACCACCCATCGATGACGATGTGGTGTGCGATGACCGCGAAACGCCAATGCCGTTCGGGCATTTCGATCAGCAGAAACCGGATCGCCGGACCGCGCTCCAGGCTGAACGGTCGGCGCCGTTCCTGCGCTTCGAGGTCGTCGGCGGCGTCGGGTGACGCGGCGGTGAGCTGCCGCCACGGCAGGTCGACCGCACTCGGGATCACCTGCACCGTGCGGGCTCCGGCCTGCACGAAGCTGGCCCGCAGGTTGGGGTGACGCACCAGCAGTGCCGCCGCGCAGTCCCGCAGCAGCGCCGCATCCACGTCGCCGTCGATGTCGGCGGACATCGCGATCAGATATGGGTCATCCGCCTGATCGAGTTGAGCCATCGAGTACAGCCCCTGCTGCAGCGGGCTGAGCGCCAGGACATCCTCGATGACGGGCGCCGGTTGCAGTGTTGTCACTGCGGCTCCTGCGGCGCGGTCCACGATGACGCGAACGATGCGGTCAGCTCGGCGAGTTCGTCGGCGGACAGGCCCGACACCGTCATCGGTGCGTGCTCACGGTCTTCACCCTGTGCCCCTTGGGTTTCCGCCGATGACCGGGCGTCGATCGCCGCGGCCAACTCGTACACCGTCGGGTACTCGAAGACCATCCGGGCCGTGAGCTTCATGCCCGCGTCGCGGCCCCGCGCCGCCAGCTGCACGGCCTTGATGCTGTCACCACCGAGGCTGAAGTAGTCGTCGCCCCGGCCGATCTCGGCTTCGGCGTCGAGCACCTCGGCCAGCAGGGCGATGAGGGCCCGTTCGGTGTCGGTACGCGCGGGCTCGGCCACTGCCGACTCGGTGCGCGCTGCGCGCAACTGGAGGGCCTCGATGCGCTCGAGTTGTCCGTCGGCCAGCCACCTGCCGCGGTCGCCCGTGGGCTCCGAATCCTGGTAGATGTCGCCGACCACGCCGACGCCCACGGGCTGGCGCCACTCGTCGAGCACCTGCACCCCGTCATTGCCTTGGACGGCTTCATCGACCCGCAGGTCCCGCAGCCGCTGATCGGCGTTCTCGGCGATGCCGGTGATGACCCGGACCAGCCGGTCGGCGAGGCGCTGCGCGGTTTCCGCCGTGTACAGATCGGTGCGGTAGATCAGGTGCCCGCGGTAACCGTCCTGGGTGGCAAAGAAATTCACCGACAGGTCAGCGTGTGCCACGTCGAACGTCGGCTCGAGCGCGGTGAACGTGGTGTCGCCGTCGGCGCGGGAATCGATGACGTGGTCGGTGGGCAGGTCCTCGCGCACATGCACGACGACGCCGAACAGCGGGTTGCGTGACAGCGACCGGGCCGGGCTCACGGCGTCGACGACGTGATCGAACGGCAGGTCCTGGTGCGCGTACGCGGCCAGCGCGGTGTCCCGGGCCCGGACCAGAATCTCGCGCAGCGTGGGATCGCCGCTTAGGTCGTTGCGCAGGACCAGGATGTTGATGAAGAAGCCCACCAGTGCGTCGAGTTCGGCCTCGGTACGCCCGGCCACCGGGGTGCCGAGCGGAATGTCTAGCCCCTCACCCGATTTCGCGAGCGCCACCGCCACCGCGGACTGCAGCAGCATGAAGTCCGTGATACCGAGTTCGCGGGTCAGCGCCGTCAGCTTGGTCCGCACCTCGGGAGCGACGACGAACGGCACCGACGCACCCTCGCCCGAGAGCACCGGCGGCCGCGTGAAATCGGGACGCAGACCCGGGTCGGCGGGCGGTTCGGCCAACTGGCCGCGCCAGTAGTCCCGTTGCGCGGCAAGAGTTCCCGACTCGTCGGCCAGCAGCGCTGCCTGCCAGGACGCGTAGTCCGAGTACTGCACCGGCAGCGGCGCGAACTCGGGAGCCCGCTGCTCGAGGCGCGCCCGGTAGGCGGTGACCAGGTCGGTGAACAGCACGCCGGCCGACCAGTGGTCGGCGGCGATGTGGTGCACCATGATCGACAGCACGTGCTGCCCCGGGATGGACAGCACCGCGGCCCGGATCGGCCACTGCGCTTCCAGATCGAACACGTAGCGGCGTTCGGCGTCGAGTTCGGCCTGCAACCACTCCTCGTCGGCGCCGCGCGCGCGGCGCACCGGCAGCGGCGCCGGGTCGTTCACGACCTGGTATGGCACGCCGTCGATTTCGGTGTAGGTGGTGCGCAGCACCTCGTGGCGCTCGACCAGGTCACCGAGCGCGGCGACGAAGGCGTCGACGTCGCACGGGCCGGTGATCCGGGCCGCGAACGGGATGTTGTTGACCGGTCCGGGACCGTCGATGCGGTACTGGAACCATTGGCGCAGTTGCGATGCCGACATCTGGCGCGGGCCGGTGTGCTCGATCGCGAGCAGCGGCGGGCGGTTGCGCGGCGCCCCGGTGTCGACCCGGGCAGCGATCTCGGCGACGGTGCCCAGCTCGAACACCTCACGCACGCCGATGTCGGCGTTGCACCGAGCCCGGATCGCCGCGACGAGCTTCGTGGCCAGCAGCGAGTGTCCGCCGAGTTCGAAGAAGGAGTCGTCGGCACCGACCTGCTCGACGCCGAGCAGGTCGGCGAACAGCTCGGCGACCTTCCGCTCGGTGTCAGTCGTCAGTTCGCGGAATGCGGTGCGGGACTGGATGTCCGGATCGGGCAGCGCGCGGCGGTCGATCTTGCCGTGCGCGGTGATCGGGATTTCATCGAGTACGACGTAACCGGCCGGCACCATGTACTCCGGCAGCGCGGCCGCCACCCGCGCCTTGATCCGTTGCACGTCAACCGATTCCAGGTCGCCGCGCTCGGCCGGGGTGAGGTAGCCGACGAGGCTCTTGCCCAGCCCGGGCAAGTCGCTCGCCACGACGACGGCCTGGCCGACGCTGGGGTCCACCGCGATGGCGGCGGCGATCTCGCCGAGTTCGATGCGGAAACCGCGGATCTTGACCTGCTCGTCGGCGCGGCCGACGAACTCGATGTCACCATCGGCATTGAGCCGGGCCAGGTCGCCGGAGCGGTACAGCCGGCCGCCCGGCGTGAACGGGTCGGCGACGAAACGCTCGGCAGTCAGGCCCGGGCGCTGGTGGTAACCGTGCGCGACATGGGTTCCGCCGATGTAGATCTCGCCGATGACGCCGACCGGAACGGGGCGCAAGGCATCGTCCAGCAGGTGCATCTGCGTGTTGATCTTGGGCTTGCCGATCGGCACGATGCGGGTGCCCTGCTTGCCCTCGACACGGTACCGGCTGGCGTTGATGACCGTCTCGGTCGGTCCGTAGAAGTTGTGCAGCAGCGCGTCGAACGTGGCGTGGAACTTGTCGGCAATCTCGCCCGGCAGCGCTTCGCCACCGATCGGCACCCGCTTGAGGCTGCGCCATTCGTTGACGCCCGGCAGGGACAGGAACAGCCCCAGCAGCGAGGGCACGAAGTGCATCGAGGTGATGCCCTCGGTGCGCAGCAGTTCGGTCAGGTACCCGATGTCGTTGAGGCCGCCCGGGCGCGGAATGACCAGGCGCGCACCGCAGGCCAGCATGCCGAACACCTCGGCGATGGATACGTCGAAGCTCGGCGAGGCCACCTGCAGCAGGCGCTCGTCGGCGTCGATCTGGTATTCGTCGACGAACCACACGAAATATTCGGCGACCGGGCGGTGCGGTACCGGGACGCCCTTGGGCAGCCCTGTCGAACCCGAGGTGTAGATCAGGTAGGCGGTGTTGGCCGCCGTGAGCGGCCGAACCCGATCGGCATCGGTCGGGTTGTCGTCCCGCAGGCCGTCGAAGTCCGTGAACGGCTCGCGGATGACCAGTTTCGGGTCGCCGTCGCTCAGGATGAACGACAGCCGGTCCTCAGGGTAGGTCGGGTCGACCGGCAGGTACACACCGCCGGCCTTGACGATGGCCAGCGCCGTGATCACCAGCTCGAGCGACTTCTCCAGCAGCACCGCGACACGGTCCTCCGTGCCGATGCCCTGGCCGATCAGCCAGTGCGCCAACCGGTTCGCCTCGGCGTTGAGTTCGCGATAGGTGTAGTACCGGCCCTCGTACGCGACGGCGACCGAGTCCGGGGTGCGCGCGGCCTGGGCTTCGATCAGCGCGGCCAGCGTCGTGTCCGGGGTGCTGAACTGTTCGCCGGTGGCCATCCGGCGCAGCCAGTCGGCATCGTGCTCGTCCATCAGATCGAGCTCGGCGAGCGCCCGGGCCGGGTCGGTCAGCGCGGACTCCAGCAGCACCACGTAGTGCCGCAGCAGTTGGTCGGCCAGTGCGGCGTCGAGGATTTCGGTCAGGTACTCCGCCTCGACCAGTGCGCCGTCGTCGTCGAATTCCACCATGAAGCCCAGCGGCAGCTGGGTCTGGTGCCCCCGGTACTCGGCCCGGCGGCAGGTGATCCCGGACGGGCTGAAGCCACGGCCGTCGGCCTCGCGGGCGCCGAACGACACCCGGGCCAACCGCTCCACACCGTGGCGGCGGTCCGGGTTCAGCTCGCGCACCACGCGGTCCAGGTTGATCTGCTGATGTGCGAAGGCCCCGTGCGTGGTGTCCTTGGCCTGCGTGACGAACTCGCCGAAACTCTGGCGCGCTTCGGGTCGCAGCCGCAGCGCCACGGTGTTGCCGTAGTAGCCCAGTGCGTCCTCGGTGCCGCCGCTGCGGTTCAGGACCGGGGTGGCGACCAGGATGTCGTCGGCGTGGGTGTAGCGGTGCAGCAGAGTGCCGAACGCCGCGAGCAGCACGGTGTACGGAGTGGCGCCGGTCTGGCGGGCCAGCTCGGAAATCCGGGCCACGGTGTCGGCGTCGATGCGCCGGGTGACGCGCTGCGAGCGGTGACCGGTCGGCACGAGCGAGCCGTGCGGGCCCGGAAGTTCCAGGGGCTCAGGCGGATCGGCGAGCACCGAACGCCAGTACTCGAGTTCCTCGGTGTGGTCGTGCGCGGGCACCGCGGCCGGAATCACCTCGGCCAGCTGCTCGCCCTCGTACGCGCGCGTGAGGTCGGCGAAGAAGACCTGCCACGAGGCGTCGTCCCAGGCGATGTGGTGTGCGGTGAGCAGCATGATGTGCTCGTCGGTCCCGGTGCGAATCAGACTGATCCGCAAGGGTGATTCGGTGTCGAGCTGGAACGGCGTGCCGAACTCCCGCTGTGCCAGCACCTCGAGCCGCAGGGCGCGTGACGATTCGGACAGCTCGCTGAGGTCGTGCGTGCTCCAGCCCGGCGCCAGGTCGTCGTGGACCGTCAGCCCGGGTTCGCCCGTCGCGTCGGCCCGGTAGGTGGTGCGCAGGACCGGGTGGCGGCCGGCCACCGCGTGCACCGCCTCCCGCAGACGCTGGTGGTCGAGCGCGCCGGTGATCGCAAAGGACACACAGACATTGAGCAGTGCCCCAGCAGGGTCTGCGGTCTGCACGAACCACATCCGGCGCTGGCCGTCGGACAGCACCGGCACGACGGGCGTGCCGTCGTTCGACTGCGCCTGGCCCTGGGACCGCAGGCCGCGCTCGGCGAGCTTGCGCCGCAACAGCTCCAGGCGCGCGTCTTCCGCCCCACTTGCTCCTCGCGTGCGCAGGTCCCGGATGTCGGTCTCGGTCACGCTAGCTCTCCACCTTCTCTGTTCTATCGGTTAGCAAATCCACCAGTTCGATACCGGTGATGCCGCTGAGCAGCCCGGCCAGCGGCACGGACCGGCCGGTGCCCCGGCGCAGTCGCTTGCGCAGGTCCAGTGCCAGCAGCGAATCCAGGCCCAGGTCGAACAGGGCCGCGGTCAGGTCGATGGCGGCGGGGTCGCCCAGTTTGAGCACCGCCGACAGTTCATGACGGACGACGTCCTCGGCGTCGGCACCGGCGCCAAGGGTTTCCGGAACATGCTGCGGTGCAGCCGGTTCCGCTTCCACCGGCGCGCCGCCGAGCAGCGTGGCCAGCCGCTCGGCGTCAGCGCTGAAGATCAGCGGTGCGGGCGCGCCGGTTCCGAGAGCCGCATCGATCGCGATGTCGGGGTCCATCTCCCGCAGTCCGGCGCGCTCGATCCGCGCCACCTCGTCGGCACCGACGATGCCGGCACCGGGCCAAAGTCCCCACCGCACGGCCACACAGTCGAGGCCCTTGGCGCGGAACTGCCCGGCCAGTACATCCTGCATGCGGTTGACGGCCGCGTACGCGACATGACCGAGCCCGCCCCACAGTCCGGACACCGACGAGCACACCAGGATTCGGGCGTCCGGACGCAGCGGCCAGTACTCGGCCAGCCGCGCCAGACCGCCGACTTTGGCGGCCGCGGTGGTGATGAATTCGTCCGCGCCGACCGTGGTGCCGAATGCGGCCGCGCCGGCCGCATGGATGACGAGCGTCGCACCGTCACCGCCGTGGGTCGCCGCGATGGCCGAAAGCTGCGCGGGCGAAGTGATGTCGCACTGCACCGACACCACGTCGGTGCCCTCGAGGCCGGACATTTGCTGCGCGCCGGTGCCGCTGCGGCTCATCAGCACGATGCGGCGGGCGCCCGCCGCGGCAAGGGTCCGCGCGAAATGCAGGCCGACCGCACCGTTGCCGCCGGTGATCACCACGTTGTCGAGGAGCCCGGGCGGCGGTGCATCGACGTCCGGAAGAGCCTGCAGACCGCGGCGGTACTGCTTTGAATCACGCAGCGCCACTTCGGTTCCCGTGCCCAGCATGGTTTCGATGACGGCGGTGGCCGCGGATGCGTCGAGTTCCCAGGATGCCAGGTCGAGGTGGCGGAAGGCCTGGTCGGGATGATCGAAACCGATGCTGCGGTGCATGGCGGCGACGGCCGCCTGAGCCGGCAGCGCCACCGGCTCGTCGTCGCGCACGTGCTCGCCGCCGACGGTGACGAGCCATACGTCGGTGCATTGCGGTCCGATGGCATTCGGGTAGTCGCACAGCCCGCAGCCGATCAGCTCGGCGAGGTCGGTGACCGCCGCTTCGGTATCGGGGTGGTCGAGCATCGGGGCGACGACGATGAGCAGATCGGCGTCGGCGGGCTCGACGAGCACCGTGCCGAGGTTGGCCCGCACACCGTCGCGGAGATGGTCGGCGAGCTCACCGCGCGGTCCCGGCAGTTCGACGACGGCAGCGCGCCGGATGATCAGCGGCACGGTCTCGTCCGGCTGCGGCAGCCACTGCTCGGCACTGACCGTCAGTCCGGCGACCGGGGGCAGCGGTTCGGGAGTCGCCCAGAGGTGCATCGCCGCCATGGGAGCATGCGGAAATCCGTGCAGCAGGGGTTGATTCGGCTCGATGTGTCCGGCCCAGTCGTAATCGGGGTCGGCCACGGCCACCGTGGCCATGTTGTCGGACAGCACGTCGGCGAGGTTTTCGTCGCGGCGTCCCGAACCGACGATGAGTGCCGCATCGGTATCGGCGAGCGCGTGCAACAGCGCCGGGTGTGCTGACATCTCGACGAAGGCCTCGACGCCGTCGTCGCGCGCCGCGGCGGCAGCCCGGTCGAAGCGCACGGTGTTCCGCAGGTTTCGGTACCAGTACTCACCGAACTCGGTACCCGCGCCGACCACCGCGCCGGTCACCGATCCGATGAACGGCACCGCGCCGGCGCCGAACTGTGCCTTCGGCACGCCGGAAAGCAGTTGTGCGCGCAGCGGATCCAGCGCACTGGTGTGCGCCGGGAAGCTCATGGCGATGACGCGCGCGAAACGGCCGCGCGATTGCAGGTCGGACACCAGGTCTGCGACGGCGCTGCGGTCGCCGGATACCACGACCGATGCCGACGAGTTGACCACGGACAGTTCCATCCAGCCGGCGGCGTCCGAAACCGCTTGCTGCGCTTCGTCGACGCTCATCCCCAGGCTCGCGGCGCCGAAATCGCCGGCCAGGCTGTCGAGTGCCCCGGCCCGGGCGATGACGATGGCGACCGCCTCGTCCAGCGTGATGGCACCGGCGACGTACGCCGCAGCGATCTCACCGAGGCTGTGGCCCAGCGTGACGTCGGGCGCGATGCCCAGCTCTCGCCACACCGCCGTCAGGCCGACGGCGTACGTGAACTGCGCGCTCTGACTGTGGATTTGCGTCCACTCCCGGCCGGCCGGGTCCACGAGGAAGGCCAGCGGCGAGTCGATGCCCGCGGCGACGAACGCGGCAGCACACCGGTCGGCCGCGGCGCGGTACACCGGCAGCTGCCGGTATGCATCGGTGCCCATCGACGGCCATTGGCCGCCGTTGCCGGGGAACACGAAAGCCGTGCGGGGCGCTGCGGTCCGTGCGGAGACCGCCACCAGGGGGTGCTCCTCCCCCGCCGCCAGCGCCCGCAGCGCGGCAGCCAGCTCGGCGGCGTCATGGGCCCGGACCACGGCCCGGAACCGGCGGCGACGGCGCAGTCGCAGCAGCATCGCAGCCACCGCGCCCAGGCCTACGGCACCATGCCGGTCCAGGTAGTCGGCGACGCCGGTCGCCTCAGCGGCCAGGAGTTCTTCGGTGTGCGCGCTGAGCAGGACCGGAACACGGCCGTCGGGAAAGTGCGAAAGGCTCATCACGCCACCAATCCCTCCGGCATCGCGACGACGACGTGCGCGTTGGTGCCGCTCATGCCGAACGCCGAGACCGCCGCAAGGCGCTCACCGTTGACGGCGGGCCATGGCGTGTGCGCGGTGGCGAGCCGTAAGCCCTGTGCGCTCCAGTCGATTTCGGCGCTGGCCTGCGCGGTGTGCAGGCTCGCCGGGATGGTGGCATGCTCGGCCGACACCAGGACCTTGGCCAGTCCCAGCGCCCCCGCGGCGGCCTGGCTGTGCCCGACGTTGGATTTCACCGAGCCCAGGACCGCGCCCTGGCCGGGCGCGGTGGCACCGTAGGTCTGCGCCAGCGAGTTCAATTCGGTGCGGTCCCCGAGTTTGGTTCCGGTGCCGTGGCCTTCGATCATCCCGATCTGGTCGGGCCGGGCACCGGCGAGAGCGAGCGCACGGCCGAACAGCCGCGCCTGCGCCGGCCCGCTCGGCGCGGTCAGGCCGGTGCTGCGGCCATCCTGGTTGAGGCAGCTGGCCCGGACCTCCGCGAGCACGCGGTGACCGCCCCGCTGCGCCACCGACTTTCGTGACAGCACGAACATGCCCGCGCCTTCGGCCCACACGGTGCCGCTGGCCTGCGCGCTGTAGGGCCGGCAGTGCCCGTCATCGGAGAGGGCGTGCTGTTTGGCGAATTCGACGAAGTATCCCGGCGACCCCATCACGCACACACCGCCGGCGAGCGCCATGCTGCAGTCACCCGAACGCAGTGCCTGCACGGCGGTATGGAACGCGGTCAGCGCCGACGAGCACGACGTGTCGATCGTCAGCGCCGGGCCGTCGAGGCCCAGCAGGTAGCCGATCCGTCCGGAGATCACGCCCAGCGACGTCCCGGTGATCAGATGCCCACTCAGGTCGGAGTATTCGGCGAGATCGGGGCCGTACCCGGTGCCTGAGGCGCCGATGTAGCAGCCGACGTCGTGCCCGGCCAGATCATCGGGGTTGATCCCGGCGTTCTCCAGCGCCCGCCATGTCACGCGCAGCGCGACGCGCTGCTGCGGATCCATCGCCACCGCCTCGCGTGGCGAGATGCCGAAGAACGAGGGGTCGAAAAGTGCGGCGCCGGTGAGGAATCCGCCGCGGTTGTGGATGCGCTTGAACCCGTCACGGCGCGAGCCCGCGAGCAGGTCGCGCACGGCCCAGCCGCGGTCCTCGGGGAACGCGCCGAGTGCCTCTCGCCCGGAAGACAGCAGCTGCCAATAGCTGTCCGCGTCGTCCACATCGCCGGGGGCCTCGACCGCCATCCCGACGATGACCACCGGATCGTCCGCTGTGGCGTCAGAACTCATCGAATCAGCGCGCACTGATCACTTCCGCGATCGCGTCCAGCTGGTCGTTGAGGTAGAAGTGGCCGCCGTCGAACTCGGCCAGGGTGAAGGCGCCCGAGGTGTGGTTCTCCCAGCGGAGCAGCATGTCCCGGTCGATGCGATGGTCGTCGCGCCCGCCGAGGGCGTGGATGTCGGCGGCGATGCGGCCACCGCCCACGTATCTGTTGAGGGCTTCGTAGTCGGCACCCACCGCCATCAGCAGCATCTCGACGAAATCCACGTCGGCGAGCAGCCGGGGGTCGGTGCCGCCGAGATCGACCATCTCGGCGAGCATTTCGCGCGGGCCGGTCGGCAGCGGCGGCGCGTCGACCACATCGCACGGCGCCTGGCCGGCCGACGCCCACAGGCTGTGCACGGTGGCGCCGCTCTGTTCTGCCACGCGCGCGAATTCGAAGGCCACCACCGCACCCATGCAGTGCCCGACGAGCCGCAGCGGACCCACGCCCGGCCAGTCGCCCGCGGCGAACAGGTCGGCGGCCAGCTGCTCGACCGTCGGATGCGCCGGATGCGCGAGCCGGTCGGCGCGGCGCGGGTACTGGACGACGTACGCGTCGATCCCCTTGCCCGACAAGGCGGTCGCCAGGTCCCGGTAGGCGACCGCGGCACCACCGGCATGCGGGAAGATCACGACCGCACCGGCGTCTCCGGAGCCCGGGTAGTGCTTGATCCAGGGCGCGAAGGTGCTTTTCGGCTCGGTCACGGAGCCGGTATGCAGGTCGGTCATGAGACCGCCGCCGGGTCCAGCGCAGTGAGCACGTCGTCGTGGTTCATCTCGGCAATCTCCAGGTAGAGCTCGGCGACCATGTCCAGCCGGCCGCTGCCGTCCTCGCGGCCGGTCAGCCGCTGAGCCAGCGCCCGCACCGTCCGGGCGGCGAAGATGTCCGGCACGCCCACGGTCGGGGTGTCCAGCCATTTCCGGATGCGCGCGACGGTGGCGGTGGCCAGGACCGAGTCACCGCCGAGCTCGAAGAAGTCGTCCTCAACACCGGCATCGACCGAGAGCAGCTCCGAGACGATCGCCACCAAGGCGCGCTCCAGCGTGGTCTCCGGCTGCGCCCGCCCGGCGCCGTCGGCCGCCTGAACCAGCGCCGCGAGCTGACCCGCTGCGGCCCGGCGGTCGGTCTTGCCACCGACGGTGAACGGAATAGCCGCAACCACCTGCAGCTGTCGCGGGATCATGTGCGGCGGTACGAGTTCGGCCACTGCTGCCGAGATGCGCTCGGCGGTCAGCTCCGCGTCGTCGACCGAGACCAGGGCCGCCAGCACGTCATGCCCGCGTTCCCCGCCGGAGACCACACCGGCCACCGCGGCACGCACACCGGGAACCCGCTGCAGCGCGGCCTCGACGTCACCGAGCTCGATGCGGTAGCCGCTGATCTTCACGCGGTGGTCGGCACGCCCGACGAACTCCAGGATCCCGTCCGGCCGGTAGCGTGCCAAATCCCCTGAGCGGTACCAGGTTCGGCCCGCATAGCGCACGAAGCGGTCGGCGGTCAGATCGGCCCGGCCGCGGTAGCCCGAGGCGATGCCGCGCCCGGTGAACCACAGTTCGCCGGCCACCCAGTCGGGGCAGTCCTGGCCCGCCTCGTTGACCACGCGGCACGCGTTGTTGGTGAACGGTACGCCGTAGGGCACCGCCGACCAGGAGTCCGGCAGCTCGCCGGCCTCGAAAATGGTTGCGTGGATCGCGGTTTCGGTGGCGCCGCCGAGGCCGGCGACGCGCACACCGGGGGCCTGCGCCTGCAGGTGCCGGACCATGGCAGTCCGGACCCAGTCGCCGCCGGTGAGCACCACCCGCACGGTGTCCAGACGCCCGGCACCGACCTCCACGAGCATCTCCAGCCAGCCCGGCAGGAAATTGAGTATCGTGACGCCGTGTTCGGCGATGAGGGCGGCCCAGCGGTCGGGGTCGCGCCGGTACGGCTCGTCGACCACGACGATGCTGCCGCCCGTGGCGAGCGTGGCGAACATGTCGAGCACCGACAGGTCGCACTCGAGGGTGGCCAGCGCGAGGCAGCGGTCGGCCGGTCCGATGCCGAAGTGCCCGTAAAGGAATTCGGCGGTGTTCATGGCCGCGTCGTGGGTGACCTCGACGCCCTTGGGCTCGCCGGTGGAGCCGGACGTGAACAGCACGTAGGCCAGCTCGTGCGGATCGGTGGCGGCCGGGACGAACGGTCCCTCGGCGCGGCGCCCGATCCGCAGCGCCTCCGTCACGGTGAGCGACGGCTTCCACGACGGCGCCAGGTCGCCACAGTAGAGCGCCATCCGGACACCGCCGGTGGCCAGGATCTTCTCAGTACGGTCGGCGGGCTGATCCACGCCGATCGGCAGGTAGACCCCACCGGCGGCCAGGATGGCCAGCAGCGCGATGATCTGTTCCGCGCCCTTGGGTCCGAGCACGGCCACGGTGTCGCCCGGCTTGATACCGGCGATCTGCAGCGCCGACGCGACGGCCGAAACCTCTTCGGCCAGTTCGGCATACGTCCACTGCCGGGCCTCGCCGATCATGGCGGTGGCGTCGGGGCGGGCTGCCGCCGAGGCGAAGAAGCCGGTGTGCAGCGCGGCGCCGCTGGGCGCCGCGGTGCGGCTGTTGGCCGCGTCGCGGACCGCGCGCTGCGCCGCCGACATGGGCTCCGGGGTGGGCGCCTCCCATGCCGTGTCGTCGCCGGCCAGCCGCTCCAGCTCGGCGATGTGCCGGGCGAACATCGCGTCGATGACGCCGTCGGGGAACGCGTCCTCGCGCACATCCCAGTTGACCAGCACGCCGCCGTTGAATTCGGTCACCTGGGCGTCCAGCATCACCTGCGGCCCTTGCGAATTGATCCACCCGGGCGTGCCGAACGTCTCGAGCACGGCAGAGCCGAACAGTTCACCGAGGCCGAGGGCACTGGTGAACACCACGGGAGCCAGCACCTGGGTGCCGCGGTGCCGGCTCAGGTCGCGTAGCACCTCGAGGCCGGAGTACTCGGAATGCGCTGCGGCGCTGCGGAATGCGTCCTGCAGGACCCCGCAACGCGCCGTCGCGGTGGCCGCATCGGTGAGGTCGACGTCGAGCAGCAGTGACGACGTGAAGTCGCCCACCAGGCGGTCGACGTCGGCGTGCCGCTGGTCGCGCCCGAACAGCGGCACGTTCAGCAGGAAGCGCTGCCCGGCCGACCAGCAGGCCAGGGCATCGGAGAAGGACGCGGCCAGGGCCATCGCGGGCGTGATACCGCGCCGGCGGGCCGCCGCATACAGCGCGTCCCGGACGTCGGGGGCCAGCCAGTGCCAGCGCCGGGTGGCGTGCCGCGGGTCGTTCTGCTCGGCGACCGGGACCAGCGGCAGACGCGGCGGGTCGGGCAGTTCCGGGAGCCGCTCGCCCCACCACTGCCGATCCGCATCGGCCCGCGGATTGGGCTCCTGCGCCGATTGCGTTGTGGCCATGCGGTATTCGCGGTACGTGTAAGCCAGCGGAGCCAGCTCGACACCGCGGTACAGGGCCGCGAGATCGGCCATTAGGGTGCGGTAACTCATGGCGTCGGCGGCCTGCATGTCCAGGTCGACGTGCAGGCGGGTCTTGCCATCCGGGAGCAGGGTCAGGCTCAGTTCGAAGACCTGGTCGGTCAACTGCTGATGCGCCTTGCGGCGTTGAGTGGCGGCCAGCTGCTCGGCGATCTGATCTGCCGGCAGGTCCCGCAGGTCGGTGACCGTCACCGGGAAGTCGCCGTCGAGCGCCTTGATGCGCTGCGTGCCGTCGGCGAGGAACTGCACGCGCAGCATGGGGTGCCGCGCCGCCAACGCCGTTGCGGCGGCAGTCAATCGTTCGACATCGACGCCGTGGCCGTCGAATTCGACATAGAGGTGCCCGGCGACGCCACCCAATTGCTGGTCGTCTTCCCGGCCGATCCACATGGCGTGCTGCATCGGAGCCAGGCCGAACGGCTGGTCGTGTTCCGAATCATCCTGCGGTGCCGAGGTTTCGGCTCGCTGCAGGCCGCCCGCCGCGGACAGCAGTTCGGACCAGGCCGCGATGGTCGGCTCGGCGGCCAGGGCGGCGAAGTCGATGTCGATGCCCTGCTTCCGCCAGCGCCCGGCGAGCGACATCATGCGGATCGAATCCAGGCCCTGGCTGATCAGGTCGGCACCCGGGTCGAGGGTGTCGGCACGGGCACCCAGCAGTTCGGCAACCTCCTCGCGGATGGCCTGCGAATTCACTGCCACGACGCCCACAAAACCCTCCCGAACACGTTAAAGACAGGCTGTCCTAATTTTGATTAGGCTACCCTATATTGCCGCTACCTCCATGCCTACCCCGAGGGATCCGCCGTGACGCGCACCACTGTCTCCACCGAGGCCGACCAGTATTTGCTGAACGGATTCGTCCCGTTCCCGCACGACCGCGCCGAGCGCTACCGCGAGGCGGGCTACTGGGTCGGTAAACCACTGGACAGCCTGTTGTCCGACGGCGCACGCCAGTGGCCGGACCGCGTCGCCGTCGTCGACCCATCGGCGTCACACACGTTTGCCAAACTCGATCAGCTGGCCTCGGAAGCGGCCGCCGGCTTCGCCGCTCTCGGCATCGAAACCGGCGACCGGGTACTGCTGCAAATGCCCAACACCGCGGACTTCGCCATCGCCCTGTTCGGACTGCTGCGCGCGGGTGCGGTGCCCGTCATGTGCCTACCCGCTCATCGCCGCGCCGAACTCGGTCATTTCGCCACGGTCAGCGGCGCTGTCGCCCTCGTCATCGCCGACCGCTTCGGCGGCTTCGACTATCGCGATATGGCGCGCGAGCTGGTTGCCGAACACCCACGCCTGCGGCACGTGGTCGTCAACGGTGACGCCGGCGAATTCACCAGCTGGACTTCCCTTTTCGGCCACGCTCCGGCAGCCGCGCCAGCCATCAACACCGCGGAACCCGCCCTGCTCCTGGTCTCCGGCGGCACCACCGGGGCGCCGAAGCTGATCCCCCGCACCCACGACGACTACTACTACAACGCCACCGCCAGCGCCGCGGTGTGCGAAATGACCGGTGACGACGTGTATCTGACGGTGCTGCCGGCTGCGCACAACTTCCCGCTGTCGTGCCCGGGGATGCTGGGTGCGATGTCCGTCGGCGCCACCACGGTCTTCACCACCGACCCCAGCCCGGAGTCCGCGTTCGCCACCATCGCCCGGCACCGCGTCACCGTCTGCGCTCTGGTGCCCGCTCTGGCCACCCTGTGGACGCTGGCCTGCGACTGGGAGCCCCAGCGCCCCACCACGTTGCGACTGCTCCAGGTCGGCGGTGCCAAGCTGTCCGCACCGGACGCGGCGGCCGCCCGCGCCGCGCTGACACCCGGCCTGCAACAGGTTTTCGGCATGGCCGAAGGGCTGATCAACTACACCCGCCCCGGCGACGACCCCGAACTGCTCGACCACACCCAGGGTGCACCGCTGTGCCCCGACGACGAAGTGCGCATCGTCGACGACGAGGGCGCCGACGTGCCGGTCGGCGGCGAGGGTGAACTGCTGGTACGCGGGCCGTACACCCTCAACGGCTATTACCGGGCGCCGTCCGACAACGAGCGGTCGTTCAGCCCCGACGGCTTCTACCGCAGCGGGGACCGCGTGCGCCGCAGGGCCGACGGCTACCTCGAGGTCACCGGACGCATCAAGGACGTCATCCACCGGGGCGGGGAGACCATCTCGGCGCTCGATCTCGAGGAACATCTGCTCACGCACCCGTCGATCCGGGCCGCGGCCGCCGTCCCGCTGCCCGACCCGTACCTCGGTGAAAAGATTTGTGCCGTGGTCGTTTTCAGCGGGCCGGCCGTCAGCCTCAGCGACCTCAACGGCTACCTCGACAGCCGCGGTGTCGCGGTCCACAGCCGGCCCGACACCCTGGTCGCACAGCCGTCGCTGCCGCTGACCGCGGTCGGCAAGGTCGACAAGAAGGCCATCACCCGGGCCATCGCGGCCGCCACATCCGCCTGACCATGAAATCCCTCGCGAGCAGACTCAAAACTGTCGAATTTCGCCAGATATCGTCAGTTTTACGTCTGCTCGCGGGATAAACCGACCCCCGCTAGGAGCCAGCTTCCATGTCCGATACCCCGAAGACCCTGCGCGAGTACATCGTCAACACGGCGATCAACACCATTCCGCCGCTGATCGCGTACTACGTGCTGCGTGTGTTCGACTTCGAGCCGTACCTCGCGTTGGTCGGGGCCATCATCACCGCGGCCGCGCAGGGCGCGCTGACCATGGTGCGCAAGCGCAAGGTCGAGCCCGCGAACGTCGTGGTGATCGTCGGCGCCGCGTGCTCGCTGATCATCGCGCTGACCACCAAGAACCCGCGCATCGTGCAGGCCCTCGAGCTCGTCCCCATGTCACTGCTGGTGTGGTCGTTCGCCATCAGCGGGCTGCTGCGCAAACCGAATTCGAAGAAGATGGCCGGCGTCATCTCCCCCGCGCTCGCCGAGCCGGCCCTGCCCGAACGCGGCTGGACCGAGCAGAGCATCCAGGACTGGCACCGGCTGCACACGCAGCTGTGCGTCGGGCTCGGGCTGCTCTGCGGCTTCTATCCCGTCTTCGCGCTGTACATGATCTTCAACTACCCGGTCGACATCTCGCAGTTCGTCATCGTCGCGACCGGACCCACACTCGTGGTGCTGTGCATCGTGTTCGCGGTGGCCCGCATTCGCCGGTTCGTCGGGCAGCATGACGGTGCCGCCGACGTCGCGGTGGTCGCCGGCGGGTCTGAGTAGTCACACTCATCCGCGCCGCCCGGCACTCGGGCATCATCAGCTCATGCCGAGATTGTTGCCCGACTTCCACGCCGTGATCGACGGCACCGCGCCCGACCGCGACCGCAGCATCGACGTGGCGCGCCTCGGTGCGCTGCTGGTCGTGATGTTCGGTCACTGCGCGTTGTTGCTTGCCACCATCACCGCCGACGGCGTCCAGATCGGCAACACCCTGGGCGCAGTACCCAGCCTGCAGCCGGCCACCTGGGTACTCCAGGTCATGCCGTTGTTCTTCTTCGCCGGAGCCGCGGCGGGTATTCACAGCTGGCGCGACGGGACACCCTGGGGCACCTGGCTTTTCACCCGGGCGCAACGCCTCTGCCGGCCGGCGCTGTGGTACCTGGGCGCCTGGACCGTCGCCCTGATCGTGGTGCGGTTCACCATGGGTGCCGAGTCGGCCGCGGCCCTGGGCAACGAGGCCGTCGCACTGCTGTGGTTCCTCGGCACCTATCTGATCGTGCTGGCGTTCGTCCCCGCCTTGGCCCGCTTGCGCTCGGCGCGGTCGGCCGCACTGGTCGTCGCGGCCCTCATGGCGGCCGCGGCGTTCGGCGACTGGGCCCGGATCAGCACGCACATGCTGGAAGCCGGCGCGGCGAATCTGATTGTGGTCTGGCTGATTCCGATGGTCATCGGCGCGGCGTACGCGCACCGGCTCACCGCACCCAAGCCGGCGTTGGTCGTGGCCGTCGGCACCCTGGCCGTCCAGGTGCTGGTTGCCAGGTACGGTCCCTACGACGTGTCACTGGTGGTCACCGGCACCGAACGGATGTCGAACGTCACCCCGCCCACACTGCTGCTTGCCCTGCAATGCGTCTGGATGTCCAGTCTGTTCATCGCCTGCGCCGGTGCGGTCCGCCGGTGGGCCGAGCGTCCCCGCATCTGGTACCTGATCGTGGTGGGCAACAGCGGGGCGATGACGTTGTACCTGTGGCACATCGCGGCCATCGCCGTCGCGACGTTCAGCCTGCATGCCGTGGGCCTGGACGCCTACGATCCGGCAGCCCCATACTTCTGGCGCAACATCGCGATCCGCGCGCTGGTCTTCGCCGTGGTGATGACGGTCATGTTCCTGTTGCTGTCCCCGCTCGAGCACAATCCGCTGCGCTGGTGGGACGCGCGCGTCCGGGCGACGGGGCGCGCGTCGACGGTGGCCGGTGTGCTGGTCTGCGCGGCCGGGGTGGCACTACTGGTGATGGCCAAGAACGGGCTGGGCACGAGCGCGGGCTGGATGTTGTTGGCGCTCTTCATCGGTGCGCTCGCCGGGGCCCGGCTCAGTGCGGGTCGAACTCAGTGCGCGCTGACGAACGTCACGGTCGGCGCCGATGAACCCTTGACCAACGTCGGCCCGGAGGCGGACAAGACGTAGGACTCGTTGCCCGTCGGGTAGCCGCCGCCGTTGGTCGAGATGTGTACGTGCGTGTAGTGATTGGCGTCGGGGCCGCCGTAGTCCGGCATCCGGTGCGCGGTGCCGTCCGGGAAGTAGATCGCCTGCCGCCAGATCACATGGTTCAGGTCGAACCGCCCGGCGTTGGCCAGCACGTACCGCAGGATGCGGTCCCCGAGCGCCTTGCCGGCCGACGACCCGTAGTCAGGCACCATCACGTCCAGCGCCAGGCCTTCGGGATGCCAGCGCAGCGAGTCCGGGCGGACGCCGGTCATGGTGTGGATCTCCGGGAACGTGGCACTGACGGCCCGTTCGGCGAGAATGGTGTCGACCTGCAGGCCGCGCTCGGCGGCGACGCCCACCGGCAAAGCGATGGTGCGCACCATGGCGCGAGAACTCTCGGCGGCCTCGGCGACGATCAGCGACCCCGGATGCGAAGCGGCCCGCTCGGCCAGGACGACCTGCGCGCAGCAGACATCCACGTCACTGGCGGTCGTGACCGCCTGCGTCGCGGTGCCCGCGGTGACGAACGCCGCGGCCGGCATGACGAGCGCCGCCAGAGCCACCGACCAGCGGCGCCGTGCGCGCGTCGCAGTAGCTAACCCGGGCTTGTCCACCGGTGCACCATACCCCGCAGGTCACCGTTTGGTAACGGCTTCAAAATTAGCGAGCTGGTAAATTACCTCTAATCAACGAGGAGGAACCGCGGTGTCCATCCAACCGAGAACCGTCGCCGAGCCGTCGGTCGACGCGATCACCGACGCTCTCGTGACGGCATCGCGCCTGCTCCTGGACATCACGGCCCGCGCGGTCGCCGTCGTCGACGACACGTTGACGGTCCCCCAGCTTCGGGTTCTGGCGATCCTGGCGGCACACGGCGCAACCAATCTGACGACCCTCGCCGCTCAACTCGACGTACAGCCCTCGACCATCGGCCGGATGAGCGAGCGCCTGGTCACCGCCGGTCTGATCGAACGCCACCAGAACCCGGCTTCCCGCCGCGAAATCGCCGTGGAACTGACCCGCCGGGGACGCGCCATCGTGGACACCGTGAGCGCACGCCGCCGTGCCGAGATCGCCCGGATCGTCGAGGCCATGGCGCCGCGTGAGCGCATGGGGATGGTCCGCGCGCTGCACGCGTTCAGCGAAGCCGGTGGCGAACCACCCGCCGAAGTCCCGCCCGGCCTCGACTTCTGACTCAGGCGCGCGGCACCAGATACGGCGCGAGCGTCGTCAGCTTCTCGCAGGTCTCCTCGAACTCGCGGTCCGGAGTCGACTCGGCGATGATGCCGGCGCCGGCGCGCAACCAGGTCCGGCCGTCGGCCTCGTAGGCCGAGCGCAGCGTCAGCGCCGCGTCCATGCCGCCGTCGGCGCTGAACATCACGACCGCGCCGGAATAGAGGCCGCGTGGCGACTCGTCGAGTCGCATGATGGCGTCGACGCTCTCGGCCTTCGGGATGCCGGAGGCGGTCACCGCCGGGAAGAGTGCCTCCAGCGCATGCATGCGGTTCATCTGGTCCGACAGCTCGCCGGACACCGTCGAGCCCAGGTGCTGCACGCTGCCGCGCTCACGCACCGTCATGAAGTTGCTGACGACCGTGGTGCCCGGCTTGGCCACCTCGGCGATCTCCTCCTGCGAGCTGCGGACCGAAATCGCATGCTCGACAATCTCTTTCGAGTTCGATTCCAGGTCGGCGCGGGCAGCCCGATCGTGATCCGCGCCGCGGCCGAAGGCGCGGGTGCCGGCCAGCGGCTCGGTGATCACGGTGCCGTCGGCACGCACCGCGGCGACGAGCTCCGGGCTGAAGCCCAGCGCGCGAATCCCGCCCAGCCGCAACAGGAATGACCGCACCGGGGTGTTGTTCGCCCGGCCCACCCGGTACGTGGCCGGGAAGTCGACCGCGAACGGCACCTCGAACCGGCGCGACAGGATCACCTTCTGGTAGTCGCCCGCCACGATCTCGGCGACGGCGGCGGCTACCCGCGACGGGTAGTCACTGCCGTCCACGCTCACATCGACGGCGCGGGTGTCACCGGCCGCCGGGATACCCGACTGCAGCAGACGATTCAGCGTCTCGGCCACGATGTCCGCGTCGCCCGACACGCACACCTCGCCGTCGGTGACGACCACCTGCGTCTGTGCGCCGAAGACCCGCGCCAGCGGGGTCCCCGCCGGCAGGCGCTGCTGCAGCCCGTAGCGGTAAGCGCCGAATTCGAAAGCGACCCAACCGAAGAGCCGGTCCGTCTCCAGGAGCAGGCGGTCGACGGCGTCGCCGAGCACCTCGCCGGGCCGGCCGCTCCACGCCTGGCGGGCGACTGCGCCGCCGGCGTCGATGATCCGCAGTTCGTCGCTGTCGAATTCGATGGCGGTGCGCACTCCGATGGCCAGCACCCACTCGCCCGAGTGCTCGTAGCCGACATAGTCGGCGCCGGAGCGCTCCGGAAGTTCGGCTGCGAGTTGCGCGATCAGATCGGCCGGGACGACGTCGGCGGGCAAAGCAATGCGCGTCACCGACGCCGCGTCTATAGCTTCAGCAGTCACGAAAGTTAATTTAGCCTAACCTCACCCAAAAAACACTGCCCGCCCCTGTGATTCAGGACCCAGCGCCGGCTTTCGCCTCCCGCGTCGCGACGGTCCACCCACTGACCGACGTCCGCTGCGCCCAGAAGTCGGCGTAGCGGCCACCGCGCGCCATCAGCTGGTCATGGGTGCCGCTGTCGTCCACCGTGCCACGGTCGGACAGCACGACGATGTTGTCGGCGGCGGTGACCGTCGACAGCTTGTGCGCGATCACGATGACGGTGCTGCGGTCCGCCAGTTCGCGGATGGACGCCGCGACGTGGCGTTCGTTCTCGGGGTCCAGTGCGCTGGTGGCCTCGTCGAACAGCACCACCGGAGCGTTTTTCAGCAATGCGCGCGCGATCGAGACGCGCTGGCGTTCACCGCCGGACAGCGCCGAACCGCCCTCACCGACCCGCGTCTGCCAACCGGCAGGCAGCCGGTCCACGACGGACTGCAGGCCGGCGGTGCGGGCGGCTTCCCGGATGTCGTCATCGGACGCGGCCGGCGCACCGATCCGCACGTTCTCCCACAGGGTTTCGTCGAACAGGTACACGTCCTGGAACACCAGGGACAGCTGGGCCATCAGCTCCGCGGTGCTCTGGTCCCGGACATCGACGCCACCGACGCGGACCACACCGGCGTCGACGTCGTAGAAGCGCGCGAGCAGGCGGGTGATGGTGGTCTTGCCCGAGCCCGAGGGGCCGACCAGCGCCGTCATGGTGCCCGGCGCCGCGACGAAGCTGACGTCCTCGAGCACGCGACGCCCCGGATAACTGAAGGCGACGCCGTCCAGTTCAACCTGCCCGGGCGTCGAGACCGATTGCGGTGCAGCCGGTTCCGGGAGCGCCGGAGTGTCGAGCACCGACGTGATCCGATCCAGTTCCGCGCCGGCCATCCGCATCGCGGAGCCATACTCGGCCAGTTCCGACAGCGGCGAGGTGAACCGCGCTGCCAGACCGAGGATGGCCACCAGCGTCACCGGGTTGATCTCGCCGCCGACGGCCAGCCAGACGCCCACCGTGATGAGTCCGCCCAGCACCGCCTGCACGCCGACACCGCTCAGGATCATGCCCGCCACCGAGGCCCACAACGCCCGCTTGCCGACCTGCTCCTGCTCGGCCAGCGCGCCGGTCAGCGGATCGAATTCGGTCCCGGTCCGGCCGAACGCGCGCAGCACCGGCTGGCAGCGCGCGAATTCGATGACCCGGGAGTTCACCTCGATCTCGGCGGCGTGCGTGCGCGCCTCGGCCGACGCGATCAACGCGGCGGACGCCCGGGTCGCCAGGATCAGGACCACCCCACCGGCCAATGCGGCGACGCCGATCCGCCAGTCGAAGACGAACAGGCCGACCACGACGGTCAGCGCACTGGTGGTGTTGACCACCAACGGCGTCACCAGGTGCGCGCTGCTCGTACCGACGAAAGTCGTGCCCTTGACCGCGATCTGGGATACCTGGCCGACCCGCTCCCGGGTGAACCAGCCCAACGGCAGCGTGACCATGTGGTCGCCGAGCCGGTGGTGCAGCAGCCGCATGGTGGTCAGGGCCATCCGCATCGACTGCGCGGCCTGCACATAGTGCGCGACGGCGCTGAGCAGCACCACCGCCGCCAGCACGACGAGCCAGCGGACCGCCGCACCGAAGTCACCGTCGAACAATGCCAGCGAGATCGGCACCAGCAGCGTCATCGAAAGACCGTGCAGCAGGCCGTAACCGACGGCCCAGGCCAGGAAGCTGTACATCCGCCCGCGCTCCGGGCCGAGGATTCGCAGGAACCCGTTGATCATCGTCATCGCACCGCCTCCAGTTCACCGGTGGCCGTGTAGGTCTGCCACATGCGCGCGAAAACACCTTCCCGGGAGAGCAATTCGTCGTGGCGCCCCTGTTCGACGATGCGCCCGTCCCGCAGGACGACGATGTTGTCGGCGCCGACGATCGACCCCAAGCGGTGGGCGATCACCAGCACGGTGCGGCCCTCGATCAGGGTCGACAGCGCGGCCTGGATCTGTGCCTCGGAGTCGGGGTCGGCGAATGCCGTGGCCTCGTCGAGCACGAGGATCGGGGTGTCGGCGAGCAGCGCGCGGGCGATGCTGATGCGCTGCGCCTCGCCGCCGGAGAAGTGCGCGTCCTCCCCGACCACCGAGTCATACCCCTTGGGCAGGGCCAGGATCCGGTCGTGGATGTGTGCGGCGCGCGCGGCGGCGTGCACCGCGTCGTCGTCGGCATCGGCACGGCCCAGGCGGATGTTGTCGCCCACACTCATGCCCAGCAGCTGCACGTCCTGCAGGACGAAACCGACGTGCCGGTACAGCACCGCGGGGTCGATCTGGCGGACGTCCACGCCCCCGATACGCACCTCGCCGGCGGTGACGTCGTGGAAGCGCGGCACGAGCGTCGCGAGCGTCGACTTGCCGCTGCCGGACGGGCCGACCAACGCGGTGATGCTGCCGGCGGGCAGGTCGAGCGAAATGTCGTGCAGCACCGTGTTGGTGCCGTCGTACGAGAATTCGACGCCCGAGAAGCTGACCGAATTACCCTGCGGCACTTGCGGGTTCTCGGCGACCGGCAATGCGGGGGCGGACAACAACGCCGTCAGCCGGCCGGCAGCGGCGACCGCCTGGCGGCTCGCGGCGGCGGAGTACCCGACGGCCAGCACCGCGGTGGGGATGGTGACGGCGACGAGCGTCGACCCCAGCACCTCGATGGGCGTCACCCAGCCGCTGCGGATGAACCACAGCCCGCCGGCGAGGTTCACCAGCAGCACCACCGGCGCCTCGACGAACACCGACGACACCGCGCGCAGCCGCACCATGGGCCCGACGAATCCGGCGAAGCCGTCGTTGAATTCATCGGCGGCGTCGGCAAATCGCTTGTGCGCCTTGCCGGTTTCCCCGAACGTCTTGACGACCGAGACCCCGGCGATGAACTCGACGATGGTCGCGCTGATCTGCGCGATGCCCTCGTTCATCTGCGCCATGCGAGCCATTGCACCGCGCATCAGGACGCTGTAGACGACGAGGTAGATCGGAATGGTGCCGATGGCCAGCAGCCCCAGCCGCCAGTCCAGGTACCAGCAGTACGCCAGGCCGAACGCCGGCGTGGCCAGCGCGCCGGTCTTCTCGACCGCGGCGTGCGCCACCAGGTGGTGCAGTTCGCCGACATCATGCTGGACGGCCTTGCGCACCTCGCCGGAGGACGTCGCGCCGAACCAGCCCAGCGGCAGCCGTCCGAGCGTGGTCACCAACCGGCGGCGCAGCTCGCCCTGTAGCTGGACGTCGGCGTGGTGGGTGAGCGTCAGCGCCAGGCCGCCGGCCAGGGTGCGCAGGCCGAGGCCGCCGCCGATGAAGACCGCGACGATCGTCCACACCCGGGCTGCCTCGATCGAACCGCCGGCCAGCAGATACCGGCCCAGCTCGACGATGCCGATGAACGGCACCACGGTCGCTGCTGCCGCGATCAGCTGCAGCAACTGGGCCAGCGCGGTGCGGCCGCGTACCGGCGCCAGCAGCTCCTTGAGCGCCGCGCGGTCCTGCGCTGCCGCGAGCTTCGCCGCTTTGAGCTGCGCACGCGGCGACGGTTCTGCGTCGGTCATCGGAATACCCACTCCACCCGTAGACTAAGGTTTGCCTAACCATAGCGACTGGTTGTGGGATGCGAGGACCCGCCCGCTGGGTTCAGCCCGGTGATTCAGTCCAGGACGGTGCGCACCACGGCGTCGGCCAGCAGCCGGCCGGACTCGGTCAGCACCAGACGTTCGTCGGTGACCGCCACGAGACCGTCGGCCACCGCACCCTCGGCGCGGTCCCGTTCGGCCGCGGTGAGCACGGCGACCGGCAAACCACTGCGCAGCCGCAACCGCAACATGACGTCCTCGACGTGCCGGGTGGCGTCGTCCAACTCCTCGAAGTCCGCGACCGGCAACCTGCCCGCGGCCAGCGCCTCGGCATAAGCGTTGGGGTGCTTGACATTCCACCAACGCCGGGCCCCGACGAAACCGTGCGCACCCGGCCCGGCGCCCCACCACTGGCCGCCGTCCCAGTAGCCGAGGTTGTGCCGGCACTCACCGCCCGGACGGCTCCAGTTCGACACTTCGTACCAGTCCAGTCCGGCCCGGCTCAGGTGTGTGTCCAGCAGCTCGTAGCGGGTCGCGAGCACGTCGTCGTCGGGTGCCGGGATCTCGCCGCGCCGGACCTTGCGGGCCAGCGCGGTGCCGTCCTCGACGATCAGCGCGTACGCCGAGACGTGGTCGACACCGGCTTCGATCGCCGCATCCGCGGACCGGCGCAGATCGTCGTCGGACTCCCCCGGCGTCCCGTAGATGAGGTCCAGGTTGACGTGCGCGAACCCGGCCGCCAGCGCCTCCCGCGCCGCCGCCGGGGCGCGGCCTGCCGAGTGGGTGCGATCGAGTGCCGCCAGCACGTGCGGCGCCGTCGACTGCATGCCCAGGGAAACCCGCGTGTAGCCGGCATCCAGCAATGCGGCGAAGAACTCAGGCGACGTCGACTCCGGATTGGACTCGGTGGTCACCTCGGCGCCGGGGCTGAGCCGGAAATTGTCCCGCACCGCGTCGAGCACGGCCCGCAGCCCCGAACCACCCAGCAGCGACGGCGTACCGCCGCCGACGAACACCGTGTCGACCGGCAACTCCACCTGGGCACCGGCCATCGCGAGCTCGGTGCGCAGCGCCGTCAGCCAGCCCTCGGGACTGGCTCCGCCCAGCTCACTGGCGGTGTAGGTGTTGAAGTCGCAGTAGCCGCAGCGGGTCGCACAGAACGGCACGTGGATGTAGATGCCGAACGGCCCGGTAGCGCTGATGTGGGCGTCGGTCATGGCAACCAGTGTCCCATCGCGCGATCAGGGGGCAATGTGCGTGGCCGGGGCACCATTTTGCTCGCGATGATTTCGAACCTGGCCCGGTTAGGCCGAATGTCCTGTTCGTGGCAGAATGGCCGGGTGTCCGCCAGCCTCAACCGCGCCCTCGGTTCCGCATTGGTAATGCGGCGGCATGTCGACTTCAAGCGCGTATGCAGCTGTTGCTGTCTGCCTTGATGCTGCCTTGATGCCCTAGTTCTGACCACCAGAATCTTTCAGCCGGCACAGGATCGGCAGTGCCGGACAGCCCCCGGCGTACGCGTGATCCAACGCCTGCTCTTGCGCGAAGGAAACCACCCCGTGACAACAGCAAAACCCGCCAAGACCCGCGACGAAGGCCAGTGGGCGCTGGGCAATCGTGAACCGCTGAACCCCAACGAGGTGTTCAAGCAGGAGGACGACGCCCTCAACGTGCGGCAGCGCATCATCGACGTCCACTCCAAGCAGGGCTTCGAGTCGATCAGCAAGGACGATCTCCGCGGGCGGTACCGCTGGATGGGTCTGTACACCCAGCGCGAGCAGGGCTACGACGGCACCTACACCGGCGACGACAACGCCGACATGCTCGAGGCCCCCTACTTCATGATGCGGGTGCGCTGCGACGGCGGCGCGCTGACCAGCGCGGCACTGCGGACCATCGGCGAAATCTCCGTCGAGTTCGCGCGCGACAGCGCCGACATCACCGACCGCGAGAACATCCAGTACCACTGGATCCGCGTCGAGGACGTGCCGGAGATCTGGCGCCGCCTCGAATCGGTCGGCCTGCAGACGACCGAGGCGTGCGGCGACTGCCCGCGCGTCGTGCTCGGTGGCCCGCTGTCCGGTGAGGCCCTCAACGAGGTGCTCGACCCGAGCTGGGCCGTCGACGAGATCGTCAGCCGCTACGTCGGCAACCCGGAGTTCTCCAACCTGCCGCGTAAGTACAAGACCGCCATCTCGGGTCTGCAGGACGTCGCGCACGAGATCAACGACATCGCCTTCATCGGCGTCAACCACCCAGAGCACGGCCCCGGCCTGGACGTCTGGGTCGGCGGCGGCCTGTCCACCAACCCGATGCTGGCGCAGCGCCTGGGCGCCTGGGTGCCGCTCGCCGAGGTGCCCGACGTCTGGGAGGGCATCACCAAGGTCTTCCGTGACTACGGCTACCGCCGCCTGCGTTCCAAGGCCCGTCTGAAGTTCTTGATCAAGGACTGGGGTGTCGAGAAGTTCCGCGACGTTCTCGAGACCGAATACCTCGGCCGCAAGCTCATCGACGGCCCGGCGCCGGAGCAGGTGCCGCACACCATCGACCACGTCGGCGTGCAGAAGCTGAAGAACGGCCTGAACGCCGTCGGCGTCGCGGCCATCGCCGGCCGCTCGTCGGGCACCATCCTGACCAAGGTCGCCGACCTGGCCGAGGCCGCCGGCTCCGACCGGATCCGCCTGACCCCGTACCAGAAGCTGATCATCCTCGACGTGCCCGACGACAAGGTCGAGGAACTGATCGCCGGCCTGGATGCGCTGGGCCTGCAGACCCGCCCGTCGCACTGGCGCAAGAACCTGATGGCCTGCACCGGTATCGAGTACTGCAAGCTGTCGTTCGCCGAGACCCGGGTGCGGGCACAGTCGCTGGTTCCGGAGCTCGAGCAGCGGCTCGCCGACCTGAATTCGCAGCTCGACGTGCCGGTCACCATCAACCTCAACGGCTGCCCCAACTCGTGCGCCCGTATCCAGATCGCCGACATCGGCTTCAAGGGCCAGATGATCGACGACGGCAACGGTCCCGAGGAGGGCTTCCAGGTGCACCTGGGCGGCAGCCTGGGCCTGGACAGCGGATTCGGGCGCAAGCTGCGTCAGCACAAGGTGCTGGCCACCGAGCTCGGCGACTACATCGATCGTGTCGTGCGCAACTTCGTGAAACAACGTGAGGCCGGAGAGCGTTTTGCCCAGTGGGCCGTTCGGGCCGACGAAGCTGACTTGAGGTGACCGCTGATATGACGGACGTTTCGGAAACTGACCTACGGGAACTGGCAGCGCGCGGCGCTGCCGAACTGGCCGACGCCACTGCTGAGGAACTGCTGCGCTGGGTCGAGGAGAATTTCTCGGGCCAGTACGTCGTGGCCTCCAACATGCAGGACGCCGTCCTGGTCGAGATGGCGGCCAAGGTGCATCCCGGCGTCGACGTGCTGTTCCTGGACACCGGCTACCACTTCGCCGAGACCATCGGTACCCGCGACGCCGTCGAGGCCGTCTACGGCGTGAACATCGTCAATGTGACGCCCGAGCAGACCGTCGCCCAGCAGGACGAACTGGTCGGCAAGGACCTGTTCGCCAGCGATGCCGCCCGGTGCTGCAACCTGCGTAAGGTGCAGCCGCTGTCCAAGGCGCTCAAGGGCTACTCGGCGTGGGTGACGGGCATCCGCCGCGTCGAGGCGCCGACGCGCGCCAACGCCCCGCTGATCAGTTTCGACGAGGCGTTCGGCCTGGTGAAGGTCAACCCGATCGCCGCGTGGAGCGATGACGACATGCAGGCGTACATCGAAGCCAACGGCATTCTGGTGAATCCGCTTGTGGACGAAGGCTATCCGTCCATCGGCTGCGCACCGTGCACCCAGAAGCCGGCCGAGGGCGCTGACCCCCGCAGCGGTCGCTGGGCCGGTCTGGCCAAGACCGAGTGCGGTCTGCACGCGTCCTGAGATTCCTGTGCAACTGATCCTCACCGCGCACGGCAGTGCCGATCCGCGGTCTGCGGCGAACGCCCGCGAGGTGGCCCGTATCGTCGCGGCACTGCGTCATGATGTCGACGTCAAAGTGGCGTTCTGCGAACAGAATTCGCCGAATCTGCGAGACGTGCTGGTCGACTCCCCTGCCGACGGCGTCGTGGTGCCGCTACTGCTGGCCGACGCCTACCACGCGCGTGTCGACATCCCCGCGATGATCGCCGACGCCAATCCGGCGGTGCGGCAGGCCATCAAACTGGCGCCAGTGCTCGGCGAGGACGACCGGCTGATCCACGTGCTGAGCCAGCGGCTCGCCCACTCCGGGGTGTCCCGGCTGGACGCCGGCATCGGCGTCCTGGTGACGGCCGTCGGGTCGTCGTCGGCTGCCGCCAACGCACGCACCGGCACCGTGGCCACGGGACTGGTCGCGGGCACCCACTGGCAGGCCACGACGGCATTCGCCACCGGCCCGCACGCCAACCTGGCCGAAGCCGCCGAGCTGCTGCGGGATCAGGGTGCGACACGTCTGGTCATCGCGCCCTGGTTCCTGGCCCACGGCACGATCACCGACCGGGTCGCCGAATTCGCTGCCGCACACGGAGTTCCGATGGCCCAGCCGCTGGGCGCCCACCGGCTCGTCGCCGAGACCGTGCTGGATCGTTTCGACGAGGTCGCCGCCGTACCGCGCGCCGCGTAACCCGAATCCGTCCGAATCCCGGCAAGACCGCGGCCCGCACCGTATGGATTGCGTATAGATCGTGGCACCGCGCCGACAGCGCCGGTTGACTCGGCCTCATGCGAATTTTCGGGACCACCGATGTCTGAGCTGCTGCAATTGCTGTCCATGATGGCGTTGCCGGCGTCGGTTCTGCTGGTGTGCCGACGTGTCAACCGGCGCAACCCGCCGTCGGGCGCGGTTCGAACCTGATCACACTCCACGGCTACGTCGCCTACGATCCGGACGGTCGGCCAACGATCCGGACGAAGGAGACACCGCGCGTGGGCACACACCCCGACACCGGTCGGAAGGGGCTGGGAGCGGGCCTGGCCATCAGTGCACTGGGCGTCGTCTTCGGCGACATCGGCACCAGCCCGATCTACACCATGCAGACGCTGTTCAATCCCGATGACCCGCATCCGGTGCCGATCAGCCACGACAACATCTATGGCGTCGTCTCCCTGGTGTTCTGGTCGGTGATGCTGATCGTCACCATCACGTACGTCAGCCTGGTCATGCGGGCCGACAACGACGGCGAGGGCGGCGTCATGGCGCTGATCACCCTGGTGAAGCAGTCGTCGGACAAGCTCGGCAGGCGCACCGCGGCCTTCCTCGCCGCGCTCGGAATCCTCGGTGCTGCGCTGTTTTTCGGTGACTCGATGATCACCCCGGCCATCTCGGTGCTGTCGGCCGTCGAAGGCTCCAAAACCGTCGACCCAGGCCTCGCGGACTGGGTCGTGCCGATCACCGCGGTGATCATCATCGCGTTGTTCAGCGTGCAGCACCGCGGCACCGCCGTCGTCGGCAAGTTCTTCGGTCCGGTGATGGTCGCGTGGTTCACGGTGATCGGCGCATGCGGGGTCGGCGGAATCATCAGAGAGCCCGAGATCCTGCGCGCCCTGAATCCGCTGTACGCGCTGGGATTCATGGCCGGCCATTTCCACATCGCGTTCTTCGCGCTGGCCGCCGTGGTGCTGTCCGTGACCGGCGCCGAGGCGCTGTACGCCGACATGGGCCATTTCGGCCGCAAGCCGATCACGTTCGCCTGGCTGCTGCTGGTGTTCCCGGCGTGCATGCTGAGCTACTTCGGGCAGGGCGCGCTGCTGCTGCAGAACCCCTCCGTCCACGACGCCCCGTTCTTCCTGCTGACGCCCGAGTGGGGCCGGCTACCGATGGTCCTGCTCGCGACGGCGGCCACGGTGATCGCGTCGCAGGCGGTGATCACCGGAGCGTTCTCCGTGGCGGCCCAGGCCGCGCACCTCGGGTACCTGCCCCGGCTGCGGATCCTGCACACGTCAGCGTCCACGATGGGCCAGATCTACGTGCCCTGGATCAACAGCATGCTGCTGATCGCGGTGCTGACCCTGGTCTTCGCCTTCCGCAGCTCCGCCGCGCTGGGCTACGCCTATGGCATGGCGGTGACCGGGACCATCACCATCACGACCCTGCTGTTCCTCAACATCGCACGCGCCAGGTGGAACTGGCCGCTGTGGTCCGTGGTCGCGATCGGGGCCCCGCTGCTCACCGTCGACGTGTTGTTCCTCGCCGCCAATCTCACCAAGCTCGTGCACGGCGCCTGGCTGCCGTTGCTGATCGGATTGATCGCGTTCACCGTGATGACGACGTGGCAGGACGGCCGCGCCGTGGTCACCCGGGCGCGCGACGCCGTCGAAGGCCCACTGCGCCAGTTCGTGGAATCGATCGTCACCAGCGAGCCCCCGCTGACCCGCGTACCGGGCACCGCGGTGTTCCTCAACCGCGGCATCGAGACCGCGCCGCTGGCGATGCGCGCCAATGTGAAATACAACCGGATGCTGCACGAGCACGTCGTGGTGCTGTCCCTGGAGACGGCGACGGTGCCGAGGATCGCCGACGGCGCCCGGTTGGCGGTCGACGATCTGGGCCACCGCGACGACGGCATCATCCACGTCACCGCCACCTACGGATACATGGACCGGCCCGACGTACCGGCAGCCTTGGCGCTGCTCGACTCGGCCCAGACCGAAGGGCCGCTGGATCTCGCCGGTGCCACGTATTTCCTGTCGAAGGTCGATCTGGTGATGGCCAAAGAGCCGTCGATGGCCCCTTGGCGGACAAAGCTTTTCATCGGCACGTCCTACATCACGTCCGACGCCGCGGCCTACTTCCGGCTGCCCCTCGACCGCACGGTGATCCTGGGCTCGCGCATCGAGGTCTGAAATACCCACCCAGGGCTCGCGCGTTGTCGCAAACAGATAGATTTTGTGATGAATGAAACCCTTGACGGGACACCCGCCATTCAGCAGATTCGGCAGGTGCCTGCGCGGGCACCACAATTTCACCAAAGCTAGCGCCGACGAGAGGTCACCGATGGGCAAGATCTACGCCAATGTCACCGAATTGGTCGGGCGCACGCCGCTGGTCCGGCTCAACCGGTTGACCGACGGTGCCGGCGCGCAGGTCGTCGCGAAGCTGGAGTTCTACAACCCGGCGAACAGCGTCAAGGACCGTATCGGTGTGGCGATCGTCGACGCCGCGGAGCAGTCCGGTGAACTCAAGCCTGGTGGCACCATCGTGGAGGCCACGAGCGGCAACACCGGCATCGCGCTGGCCCTCGTCGGCGCGGCACGCGGCTACCGGGTCATCCTGACCATGCCGGAGACCATGTCGCTCGAACGACGTGTGATGCTGCGCGCATACGGCGCCGAGATCGTCCTGACCCCGGGTGCCGAGGGCATGGCCGGCGCCGTCGCCAAGGCCAAGCAGATTCTCGCCGAGACCCCGAACTCCGTCGCCGCCGATCAGTTCGCCAACCCGGCCAACCCCGCCATCCACGAGAAGACCACGGCCGAGGAGGTCTGGGCCGACACCGACGGCGCGGTCGACATCTTCGTCGCCGGAATCGGCACCGGCGGCACCCTCACCGGCGTCGGGCACGTCCTCAAGTCCCGTAAGCCCGACGTGAAGATCGTCGGCGTCGAGCCGGTGGACTCCCCCATCCTCACCGGCGGCCAGGCCGGACCACACAAGATTCAGGGCATCGGCGCGAACTTCATCCCCGAGGTGCTGGACCGCGCCGTGTACGACGAGATCATCGACGTCTCCTTCCCGGACGCCATCGAGGTGGCGCGGCAGCTGGGCACGCAGGAGGGCATCCTCGGCGGCATCTCGGCGGGTGCCAACGTCTGGGCGGCCCTGCAGCTCGCCAAGCGCCCCGAGAACGACGGCAAGCTCATCGTGGTGGTCATCCCCGACTTCGGCGAGCGGTACGTCTCCACGGCGCTGTACGAGCACATCCGGGACTGACCCGGGCGAGCGAAGCGACAGGAATTAGATAGGGATGACGCTGCTCTCCACCCTCCGTGAGGACCTGGACAACGCACGCAGCCATGATCCGGCGGGACGTGGCGACTTCGAGAACGCACTCGTGTACTCCGGCCTGCACGCCATCTGGTCGCACCGGCTGGCCCATCGGCTGTGGGCCCGGCCGGCCGGGCGCGGGCCGGCGCGGGTGCTGGCTCAGGTGACGCGGTTCTTCACCGGCATCGAGATTCATCCGGGCGCGACCATCGGGCGGCGGTTCTTCATCGACCACGGCATGGGCGTCGTGATCGGCGAGACCACCGAGATCGGCGACGACGTCATGGTCTACCACGGCGTGACGCTGGGTGGCCGCAGCCTCAACAAGGGCAAGCGTCACCCGACCATCGGCAACCGGGTGACGGTCGGCGCGGGCGCCAAGGTGCTCGGCCCCATCCTCGTCGGCGACGACTCGGCCATCGGCGCGAATGCCGTTGTGACACACGATGTTCCGGCGGACTCCATCGCCACTGGCATTCCGGCGATCGTGCGCCCGCGCACCGAGAAACAGCGCGAGCCCGCCGTCGACCCGACGACCTACATCGACCCCGCGATGTACATCTGACGTACGCCTGACATACGGCACGAGTGGCGTTGACCCTGAAACCAGGGTCAACGCCACTCGCACTTCTACGCCCTGGTTACCGCCCCAACGCAAAACACCGCGGCCGGGCAACCAGATCGTCTGGTCGCCCGGCCGCGGTGCGAACGGGATGCGATTCAGGCCCGGGCGAGGACCGCCTCGGCTTCTTGCGTCTGCCCCGCGATCGGCGGGATGCGGGTGGCCCGGACGTACACGGTGTCGCCCTCCAGGAGCTGCAGCGCTTCGGCGTCACCGCGCGTGATCTGGGCGGTGAACGGCGTGTGGTCTGCCGCGGTCGTCAGCTCGACACGAACCTCGAAGCCGAGGACGACGACGCGGTCGACCTTGGCCCGCAGCACGCCGGTGGCGGCGACATCGTCGTCGGCCTGGGAAATGGCCATGTCGGGGTTGCGGCCCACGCGAATGTCGTGGGGGCGCACCAGCGTGCCGTTGATGGTCGAGACGGCGCCGAGGAACGACATCACGAACGGGTTGGCCGGGCTGTCGTAAACCT
The DNA here is from genome assembly GCF_000686745.1 of Mycobacterium sp. UNC410CL29Cvi84. NCBI lineage: Bacteria > Bacillati > Actinomycetota > Actinomycetes > Mycobacteriales > Mycobacteriaceae > Mycobacterium > Mycobacterium sp. UNC410CL29Cvi84. Next base: position 349,505 of record NZ_JMLM01000006.1, on the reverse strand, counting down.
CGGTCGGCGACCCGACCTGCTCGATGCGACCCTTGTTCAGCACCGCGATCCGGTCGGCGACGTCGAGCGCCTCGGCCTGGTCGTGGGTGACGAGCACGGTGGTCACGTGCACCTCGTCGTGCAGGCGGCGCAGCCACGTGCGCAGGTCGTCACGCACCTTGGCGTCGAGGGCGCCGAACGGCTCGTCGAGCAGGAGCACCTGGGGATCGACCGCGAGGGCGCGAGCGAGTGCCATGCGCTGACGCTGGCCGCCGGAGAGCTGGCTGGGGTAGCGCGTCTGGAAACCGGCGAGGCCCACGACCTCGAGCAGGCTGTCGACCTTTTCCTGGATCTCGGCCTTGGGCTTCTTACGGATTTTCAGGCCGAACGCGACGTTCTCGCGCACGGTGAGGTGCTTGAACGCCGCGTAGTGCTGGAAGACGAACCCGATGCCGCGCCGCTGTGGCGGCACCCCGGTGACGTCGTTGCCCTTGATGGTGATGGTGCCGGTGTCCGGGGTGTCGAGGCCGGCGATGGCCCGCAACAGCGTGGACTTGCCCGACCCGCTGGGGCCCAGCAGTGCGGTCAGCGAGCCCTCGGGCACGTCGAAGTCGATGTTGTCGAGGGCCGCGAAGTCGCCGTAGTGCTTGTTGGCACCGCGCACCGTGATGGCGGGAGGGCTGCCCTGCTTCTGCTCGTCACTCATGATCGGTTTCTTCCTATCGAAAAGCTATTGTGCCGCCCGGACACGCCGGGCGTCGAGGATTACCTGCACGATCAGCACGATCACCGCGACCGCCATCAACAGAGTCGACACGGCATAGGCGCCGTATTCGGCGCCGCGGCTGTACCGGTCCGAGACCAGCAGGGTGAGGGTCTGGGACTGGCCGGGCAGATTGGAGGACACCATGATGACGGCGCCGTACTCCCCCAGCGTGCGGGCAACGGTGAGCACGATGCCGTAGGTCAGGCCCCAGCGGATGGACGGCAGCGTGATCCGCCAGAACGTCTGCCACCACTGCGCACCCAGGGTGGAGGCCGCCTCTTCCTGGTCGGTGCCGAGCTCGTGCAGCACCGGTTCGACCTCGCGGATGACGAACGGCACGGTGACGAAGATGCTGGCGAGCACGATGCCCGGGAAGCCGAAGATGATCTTGAGTCCCCAGCTGTTCTCGACGAAGCCGAGCAGGCCGGCCGAGCCCCACAGCAGGATCAGGGCCACACCGACGACGACGGGCGACACCGCGAACGGCAGGTCGATGACCGCCTGCAGCACGCTCTTGCCGCGGAACCGGTTGCGGGCCAACACCAGTGCGGTCGGCACGCCGAACAGCACGTTGAGCGGCACCACGATGGCGACGACGAGCAACGACAGCTGCAGCGCGGAAATGGCTGCCGGCGTGGTGATCTGGGTGAAGAACTCTCCCAGGCCGGGCTGGAACGTGCGCCACAAGATCAGGCCGACGGGCACGATGACGAGCACCGTGATGTAGGCCAGCGCCACGTACCGGGCCAGGTAGCGAACCAGCGGCGAGAGGGTCATGGAGCCAGCTCCTCACGCTTGGCCGCCCGCGATCCGACGACCCGCAACACGAACAGCACCAGGAATGAAATCACCAGCAGCACAATCGAGATCGCAGCGGCACCGGTACGGTCGTCGTTCTCGATCAGGGTACGGATCCACTGCGACGACACCTCGGTCTCGCCGGGCACCGCGCCGCCGATCAGCACCACCGAACCGAATTCGCCGATCGCGCGGGAGAAGGCCAGGCCCGCACCCGACAGCAGCGACGGCAGCAGGGCCGGCAGCACCACATTGGTGAAGATGACGAAGTTGTTGGCGCCCAACGAGGCGGCCGCTTCTTCGGTCTGCTGGTCCAGTTCGAGCAGCACCGGCTGCACCGACCGCACGACGAACGGCAGCGTGACGAACAGCAGCGCGACGCCGATGCCCCACTTGGTGTGCTGCAGATGCAGGTTGACGGGGCTGGCCGGACCGTAGAGCGCCAGCATGACGAGGCTGGCCACGATGGTCGGCAGCGCGAACGGCAGGTCGATGACCGCGTCCACCAGTCGCTTACCGACGAAGTCGTCCCGCGTCAGCACCCACGCCACCAACAGCCCGAAGACCAGGTTGATGAGCGCGACGGCCGCCGAGACCTCGAGCGTCACACGAAACGAGGCGATTGCTGAATTCGATGTGACCGCGGACCAGAAGTAGCCCCAGCCGCCACGAGCGGATTGGACCAGGATCGCGGCGAGCGGCAGCAGCACGATGACGGAGAGCCAGATGCTCGCGGCCCCCACCCGCAACGACGTGGTGCCGAATGCGTGCCGTACGCCGGACCCCGGCCCGGCCGAGCCACCATTGCTGGTGGGCTCGGGCCGGGCCGGGGTGCCGTCAAACGTGGTTGCGGATGTCATCCAGTGGCCTGCTTGTAGATCTTGGTGATGCTGCCGTTCTCCTTGTCGAACAACGCCGGATCGACGGTCTTCCATCCACCGAGGTCAGCGATGGTCCACAGCTTCTCCGGGGTCGGGAAGTCCTTGGCGAAATCGGCGGCGACGGCAGGATCGACGGGACGGAACCCGGCCTGCGCCCACAGCTTCTGTCCCTCCGCGGTGTAGAGGAAGTTCTTCAGCGCGTTGGCCTTGTCCTGGTGCTGGCTTGTGTTCAAGACAGCCACCGGGTTCTCGATCTTGAAGGTCTGAGCCGGGTTGACGTGCTCGACGTCCTTGCCCTGCCGCTCGACGTTGATGGCTTCGTTCTCGTAGCTGATCAGCACGTCACCGGTGCCGTGCAGGAACAGGTCGGTGGCTTCCCGGCCCGAACCCGGACGGGTCTTGACGTGCTCGACGACCAGCTGCCGGATGTAGTCGATGCCGGCCTGGGCATCCTTGCCGCCGTTGCTCTTCGCGGCGTACGGCGCCAGCAGGTTCCACTTGGCCGAACCCGAGCTCAGCGGGCTCGGGGTGACGACCTCGACGCCCGGCTTGAGCAGGTCGTCCCAGTCCTTGATGCCCTTGGGGTTGCCCTTGCGCACGACCAGCGACACCACCGAACCGAACGGGATGCCCTTGGTGGCGTCGGCGTTCCAGTCCTTGCTGACCTTGCCGGCCTTCACCAGGCGGGTGACATCGGGCTCGACCGAGAAGTTGACGATGTCGGCGGGGGCACCGGATTCGACCTTGCGCGACTGGTCACCCGAGGCGCCGTAGGACGTGGTGACGGCGACGCCCTTGCCCTCAGGGGTGGCGGCGAACGCCGGGATGATCTTGCTCCAGCCCGGCTCCGGCACGGCGTAGCCCACCAGGGTCAGGGTGGTGTTGGCACCCGACTGTGCACCGCCACCACCGGCGGTGTCACTCGCGCCGCCACCGCAAGCGGCGAGCACCGTGGTGCTGGCCACGACGGCAGCGACCGCGGTGGCGGGCCGCCAGTTCTTGATGATCTTGTGCATTGATGGACCTTCCTTGCTGGTTTACGGATGGATTACCCGTCACACGGCAAGGGTGATTGATCAGCACGTGGGCATAGCAGAAGCCAACGCCGATCCCAGAAACCGCGGACGGAAACGGGTCAGCGACAACAGGCGACGTCAGCAACAGCGCGGGTACCCACGGCAATGAGAGCCAGGATGTGGCCCTCGGTTGTGCCGGACGCTGCGTGCATGGCGGGAAGAATATCAGAGGTCGGCTGGTAGCAACTGCTCAGCGAGTCAACAGCCACGTGACAATGACCAGCACCACCAGCAGCACCAGAATCAGCGTCACCCGGGACTGCGGCAGTCCGTTCACAGTGCGTCCTCCTCGACGTGGCGGGCCCGGTGCAGCAGCGTGATGGAGTAGCCCAGCGCCACGTCGAGCAGCACTGCCAGGCCATATGCCAGCGCCAGCACCACGGGCATCACGATGATCGTCTGCACCACGAACGACAGACCGGACAGCCACAGCTCGACGCCGTCCCACCAATTCAGAATGCCGTTCATCGATTCCCACCCTACGGTGTGCGCCCTTTCGAATCGCGCTGGGCCGAATCCGGCAGGCCCCCGTGAGGGCGTTCGGTGGACGGCAACCGCAGATGCAGTCGATGATGTGCGAATGGTGCTGCCACACACGGACAAGTCGGACGAATCGAGCGACCCAGGCCACATCCTGGCGAACGGCCACGGGATTCCTCACCTCGCCGCCGCGGGTGACGATTCACTGACGGGCGGTGCGATCTCGACGGCCGTCCGCACGCCGTTCCCGCCGATCGCGGACTACGCCTTCCTGTCCGACTGCGAGAACACCTGCCTGATCTCGTCTGCGGGCTCGGTGGAGTGGATGTGCGTGCCGCGCCCAGACTCCCCCAGCGTCTTCGGCTCGATCCTGGACCGCGGCGCCGGCCACTTCCGGCTGGCGCCCTACGGCGTGACGGTGCCGTCGGCGCGGCGGTACCTGCCGGGCTCGTTGATCCTGGAGACCACGTGGCAGACGCACACGGGCTGGGCCATCGTGCGCGACGCCCTCGTGATGGGGCCGTGGCACGACATCGAAACCCGTTCGCGCACACACCGTCGCACCCCGATGGACTGGGACGCCGAGCACATCCTGCTGCGTACCGTCCGCTGTGTCAGCGGCACCGTCGAGTTCGTCATGAGCTGTGAGCCGTCGTTCGACTACCACCGCGAGAGCGCGACGTGGGAGTACTCGGCCGCGGCCTACGGCGAGGCGATCGCGCGGGCCGGCAAGAACCCGGAGGCGCACCCGACGCTGCGCCTGACCACCAACCTGCGGATCGGTCTGGAGGGCCACGAGGCGCGGGCCCGGACCCGGCTCACCGAGGGCGACAAGGTTTTCGTCGCGCTGTCGTGGTCCAAGCACCCGGCGCCGCAGACGTTCGACGAGGCCTCCGACAAGATGTGGAAGACCAGCGAGGCGTGGCGGCAGTGGATCAACGTCGGCGACTTCCCCGACCACCCGTGGCGGTCGTACCTGCAGCGCAGCGCGCTGACGCTCAAGGGCCTGACGTACTCCCCGACCGGCGCGCTGCTGGCCGCGAGCACCACGTCGCTGCCGGAAACGCCTCAGGGCGAACGGAACTGGGACTACCGGTATTCGTGGATCCGCGACTCCACGTTCGCGCTGTGGGGCCTGTACACCCTGGGACTGGACCGCGAGGCCGACGACTTCTTCTCGTTCATCGCCGACGTCTCCGGCGCCAACAACGGTGAGCGCCATCCCCTTCAGGTGATGTACGGCGTCGGCGGCGAACGCAGCCTCGTCGAAGAGGAACTGCATCACCTGTCCGGCTACGACTACTCGCGGCCGGTCCGCATCGGCAACGGCGCCTACAACCAGATGCAGCACGACATCTGGGGCACGATGCTCGACTCGGTGTACCTGCACGCGAAATCTCGCGAGCAGATTCCCGAGATGCTGTGGCCGGTGCTGAAAAACCAAGTGGAAGAAGCGATCAAGCACTGGAAGGAACCCGACCGCGGGATCTGGGAGGTGCGCGGCGAACCGCAGCACTTCACCTCCAGCAAGATCATGTGCTGGGTGGCATTGGACCGCGGCTCGAAACTGGCTGAGCTGCAAGGGGAAAAGTCCTACGCGCAGCAGTGGCGCAAGATCGCCGACGAGATCAAGGCCGACGTCCTGGCCCACGGTGTCGACAAGCGCGGCGTGCTGACCCAGCGGTACGGCGACGACGCCCTCGATGCCTCACTGCTGCTGGCGATCCTCACCCGGTTCCTGCCGGCCGACGACCCTCGGGTGCGCGCGACGGTGATGGCCATCGCCGAAGAGCTCACCGAGGAAGGCCTGGTGCTGCGCTACCGCACCGAGGAGACCGACGACGGATTGTCTGGCGAGGAAGGCACTTTCACCATCTGCTCGTTCTGGCTGGTGTCTGCGCTCGTCGAGATCGGCGAGGTGAGCCGGGCCCGGCACCTGTGCGAGAAACTGCTCTCGTTCGCCAGCCCGCTGCACCTGTACGCCGAGGAGATCGAGCCGCGCACCGGCCGGCACCTGGGCAACTTCCCGCAGGCGTTCACCCACCTGGCGCTCATCAACGCCGTCGTGCACGTCATCCGCGCCGAAGAGGAAGCCGACAGCAGCGGGGTGTTCCAGCCCGCCAACGCCCCGATGTAGTGAGCGATTTGTGCACGATTTTCCGCGGACCGCGCGGAAAATCGTGCACAAATCCCGCGGCTAGGCGGGACTAGAAGGTGAGCTCGAAGTCGATGACGGTCGGCGTCGGCACCGCGAGCGCGACGGGCGTCAGGCTGCTGTCGTGCGCCACCCCGGTGATGACCCGGCCGCCGAAACCGTTCGGTGCCGCAGGCACACTCGCGGTGACGGTCACCCGACGGGCACCCGGCAGCGGACGCAGGTAGATGTCACTGCCCGGGACCACGGGGGTGCTGATCGGCTCGCCCGCCGCGTCGACGAGGGTGCCGCCCACCGCAGTGAGCGCGGCCGCATCGGTGGCCTCGAACCGGAAGGGTCCGACGACGTCGCCGACCACCGCGCGGTCGGCGATCAGCCGTGGCACCACCGTCAGGCTCCGGGCCGCCTCGGCACCGGCCACGAGGTGGTTGTACAGCGCGACGACGCGTTCGGCGTTGCGGTAGTTGCCGGATCCGTCGAGGGTGAAGCTCACGTCTTCGATGTCGACGAATGCCCCGCTGTCGGCAAGCACCTGAAGGCGGTAGAAGCGGTACCCGCGGTGCTGGCGGCCCGGGCGGCTGTCCGACGCGGTGGCCCCGACGCCGATGCCGCGGCGGTGGCGTCCGTAACCGGCCGCGACGTTGAGCCCCGACGCGGCGACATCGCGCCACGTCGTCCCGTCGACCGATTTCTGCAGCACCAGCGAGACGGCGGCGTCACTTGTCAGTTCGACCGTGTAGCTGCCCAATTGGGGTTCGCCGTCGAACTCGAAGGTGATCGCGCCCGGTTCCCGAGTGACCGCGACCGGCACGTTGAGGGGACGGTTGTCGAGGCGCATGCCGTTGGTGAAATGCCAGATCGCAGCCTGCGTCGCGGCGATGGCCTCGTGCTCGGCCAGGTGCGCGTCACCACTCAGGTGGCCGGCTCCACGTACCCGGCGGCTCAACTCGACGGTGCCCAGCGTGGGGTACGAGTTGCGGATGATCCAGTCCACCTCGGCCTCGAAGGCGCGCGCCGCCACGTTGGGAACCGCCGACCAGTTCGCCGGCCGGTACTGCGACGGCCGGGTCGGGGCCACGCCCTGGAAGTCCACCGAGTACGCGTCGATGTTCGGGTTCAGCCGGATCAGGTCGGTGCGTGCGGTCGTCCCATCGGTGAACACCACGGTGTCGACGGTCGGCGAGTACGTGCCGCCGCGGTAGCGGGTCATCCGGGTGATCTCGGCGTCCCGGCGCACGGTCCGGCGGACCGCGACGGAGGTGCGGGTGGCTGAGAGCAGAGAGGAAGGCATTGCGGTGTTGCTTTCTGGAGGCTGTGAACAGCGCGTTCAGGTGCTCCGCCAGAAGAAGGGCGGGCAGAACGCAGAGGGCCGGCGTCAGAAAATCAACAACAACAACACGGCACGACGAAGCAGCGCCGCATGGGCATGCGCAGCGATCCGTCGTGGGTCATGCCGCCTACCATACGGCACTCGCGCAGAAAAGCCACGACCGAATTGGTCACAGGGGCCATAATCGAACAGGTTTCGGTCGCCGTGCGCGCTAACCCTGTCAGAGCACCCATAAAGCCGTATCGTGGCCGCCGCATCCCCAAACACCAACCCGTCGGAGGTAGCCCCCCATGACGTCTGCGCAGAACGAATCGCAGGCCCTCGGCGATCTCGCCGCAAGGCAGCTAGCCAATGCCACCAAGACAGTTCCCCAGCTGTCGACCATCACCCCGCGATTCCTCCTGCACCTGCTGAGCTGGGTTCCGGTCGAGGCGGGTATCTACCGCGTCAACCGCGTCGTCAACCCCGAGCAGGTCGCCATCGCCGCCGAGCAGGGCTCGGGCAACGAGGATCCGCTGCCGGAGACGTACGTCGACTACGAGACCAGCCCGCGCGAGTACACGCTGCGCTCCATCTCGACGCTGCTCGACGTGCACACCCGGGTGTCGGACCTCTACTCCAGCCCGCACGACCAGGTGGCCCAGCAGCTGCGGCTGACCATCGAGACCATCAAGGAACGCCAGGAGTCTGAGCTGATCAACAACCCGGAGTACGGGTTGCTGTCGCAGGTCACCCCCGAGCAGACCATCCAGACGCTGCGCGGCACCCCGACCCCCGACGATCTGGACTCGCTGATCACCAAGGTGTGGAAGACCCCCGCGTTCTTCCTGACCAACCCGCTCGGTGTGGCGGCGTTCGGCAGGGAAGCCACCCGTCGTGGCGTGCCGCCACCAGTCGTCAGCCTGTTCGGCGCCCAGTTCATCACCTGGCGCGGCATCCCGATCATCCCGTCGGACAAAGTGCCGGTCGTGGACGGGAAGACCAAGTTCATCCTGGTCCGCACCGGCGAGGAGCGTCAGGGCGTGGTCGGCCTGTTCCAGCCTGGTCTGGTCGGCGAGCAGGCCCCGGGCCTGTCGGTGCGCTTCACCGGCATCAACCGGTCGGCCATCGCGTCGTACCTGGTCACGCTCTACTCGTCGCTGGCGGTGCTCACCGACGATGCGCTGGCGGTCCTCGAGGACGTCGGAGTGGACCACTTCCATGAGTACAAGTGATCTGCCACTGAGCGGGAGCGAACAGACGGCACTGAGCGAGGCCCATCTCTCGGCACTGGCCAGCCAGATCTACGCCACGAGCCTGCGGCCCGGTCCGGACAGTCCGCCGGTGACCACTCAGGTGGCACCGCGCGGGGTGGCTCCGGATGCGACCACCGCGACGTCGGCGGCCGCCACCGCGGCCGGTCTGGCGCATCCGGGCACGCCGGGCGAGTTCGTATCGGTGCCGGAGCTGTTCGCGCCGGCACCGACCTCGCCCGGGCCGGAGGGCATCCCGCCGGGGACGGCGCCGGTCGCGCCGCGGGGTAACGCGGTGAGCCCGGTCGCGCCGTTCGGCGGGCTGGAGGCGTTCGCGGTGCCGTCGGGTCTGGTCCCGACGGTGCCGGGGGTGCTGGCTGCGCCGCCGAGCGCCCCTGTCGCCCCGCGCGGCTCCGCGCCGACCTGGCCGGGCACCGTCCCGACGGTGCCGGAGCTGAACTGGACGGGCGCTCCGCCACCGTCGGAGGATGCCGGGAGTTACTACTTCCTGCAGTCACCCACGGAATCCGTTGCTGCCGAACCGGTTCCGGTGGTGCCGGACGACCACGAGGTCTTCGACGTCAACGCGATCAGGGCCGATTTCCCGATCCTCAAGGAGACGGTCAACGGCAAGCCGCTGATCTGGTTCGACAACGCGGCCACCACGCAGAAGCCGCAGTCGGTCATCGACCGGCTGGCGTACTTCTACGCCCACGAGAACTCGAACATCCACCGGGCCGCGCATGAGCTGGCGGCGCGGGCCACGGATGCCTACGAGGATGCCCGCGAGGCGGTCCGGAGGTTCATCGGCGCGTCGAAGACCGAAGAGATCATCTTCGTCCGCGGCACGACCGAGGCCATCAACCTGGTGGCGTACGCGTGGGGTGGCAAGCACCTGGGCCCGGGTGACGAGATCGTCATCACCCACCTGGAGCATCACGCCAATATCGTTCCGTGGCAGCTGATCGCGAAGCAGACGGGCGCGGTCATCAAGGTCGCGCCGGTCGACGACGCCGGCAACCTGCTGCTCAGCGAGTTCGAGGACCTGCTGGGTCCGCGGACGAAACTGGTTGCGGCCACGCAGGTTTCGAATGCGCTGGGCACGGTGACGCCGGTCAAGACGATCGTCGAGCTGGGCCACCGCTACGGGGCCAGGGTGCTGATCGACGGGGCGCAGTCCATCCCGCACGTCCCGATCGACGTGGCCGAACTCGGCGCGGATTTCTTCGTGTTCTCCGGACACAAGATCTACGGGCCGACGGGCATCGGCGTGCTGTACGGCCGCGAGGACGTGCTTGCCGAGACCCCGCCGTGGCAGGGCGGCGGCAACATGATCGCCGACGTGACGCTGGAGCGTTCGGTGTTCCAGGGACCGCCCAACAAGTTCGAGGCCGGCACGGGCAACATCGCCGACGCGGTCGGCCTCGGCGAGGCGATCCGCTACGTGGAACGTGTTGGTATCGAACGGATTGCGGCCTACGAGCACGCTCTGCTGGAGTATGCCACCCCGCGGTTGGCGGCCATCCCGGGAGTGCGGCTGGTCGGCACGGCCGACGAGAAGGCGAGCGTGCTGTCCTTCGTGTTGGCCGGGCACGAGCCACTCGAGGTCGGCAAGGCGCTCAACGCCGAAGGTATCGCGGTGCGGGCCGGGCATCACTGCGCCCAGCCCATCCTGCGGCGCCTGGGACTCGAGGCGACGGTGCGTCCGTCGTTCGCGTTCTACAACACGTTCGAGGAGATCGACGTGTTCATCGACGCGGTCCGCCGCATCGCGGAGGGCTCGCCCTAACCCTCACGAGCAGTCACGAAAACCCCCAGTTTTCCGCGGAAAACTGGGGGTTTTCGCGTATCTCCGGCCAGGAATATATTGGAAGAGTGACCAGGGGCCGCGGCACCAGGTGTGACGTCACGGACCGGCGGTCTGCCGGCCTCTCCCCTCTCGTTGGGCCCAATCGTTCCCGACATCAAGGCCGCGCCTAGGGCCGTCCCCGACGCTGCATACGAGTCGACCGGTGCGGACGTCGTCGCCGGATCATTCCGAGAATCGGAGGACAGGATGAAGCGCTATCTGACACTTGGTTACGGCGTGCTGTGTTACGCGGTGTTCCTGGCCTCGTTCCTCTATGCCGTCGGCTTCGTGGGCAATGTGGTGGTGCCCCGCACCGTCGACCACGGCATCGCCGCGTCGATCGGCGAGGCCGTGGTGGTCAACCTGATCCTGCTCGGTCTGTTCGCGGTGCAACACAGCGTGATGGCACGGCCGGCGTTCAAACGGATGTGGACGCGCGTCGTGCCGCAATCCATCGAGCGCAGCACCTACGTGCTGATGTCGAGCTTGCTGCTGGGCTTGTTGTACTGGCAATGGCGGACCATGCCACAGGTCGTCTGGCACGTCACCGCACCGGCCGGGCGCTACGTGCTGCTCACCCTGTTCTGGGTGGGCTGGGCGATCGTGCTGATGTCGACGTTCATGATCAGCCACGTCGATCTGTTCGGGCTGCGCCAGGTGTATCTGGCGTGGCGCGGAGAACCCTACCGGGACTTGCCTTTCCGGACCACGATGTTCTATCGCGTGGTGCGGCACCCGATCATGGTCGGCTTCATCATCGCGTTCTGGGCCACCCCGATGATGACGGCGGGACATCTGCTGTTCTCGCTCGCCACCACCGGGTACATCCTGATCGCGATCCAGCTCGAGGAGCACGACCTGGTCGCCGGCCTCGGAGCCCCGTACCAGGACTACCGCGCCGAGGTGCCGATGATGATCCCGGGACTACACCCGCACCATCGCTCAGCCGGGCCGCGTCACGCGGTCTGACCCGACGGCGCCGACCGCCTAATTGCCTTGTCCCCCACGCCCGAGCGCGGCGAAGTCCGGCACCGGGTCGGTGCCGTTGATCAGGTGATCGCCGAGGATGCGCGCCTTGTACACCCGCGGGTTGTGCGAGGCCAGCGTGCGGGCGTTGCGCCAATGCCGGTCCAGGCCACGCTCTTCGGACACCCCGGACGCACCGAGCGCATCGAAGATCGTCGTGGTGGCGCGCAGGGCCGCCGCGATGATCACCAGCTGCGCCTGGGACACGGCCACCTCGGCCGCGATCAGCCGCCGTCGCGCGTCGTCGTCGTCTCCGGCGATCCGGTCCAACGCCTCGCCGGCCTTGGCAAGCGCGGCTTCCGCCGCGAACGCATCGGCGGACACCTCACCGATGACGGCCAGCAACTGCGCGTCCTGCGCGGGCACCTCGGTCAGGCCCTGCGGATAGTTGCGCTTACGACCGACCAGAGCCGCCGAGCCGTCCCGCAGCGCCGCCCTCGTGATTCCGGTCAGCACCGACAACATCGCGATCTGGTAGAAGTGGCCCTGATAGGCGAACCGTTCGGCGGCCGGAAACACGTCGCCGCGTTCGGCCCGCACCCGCTCATAGCGGGCGGTCCCGCTGGCCGTGGTGCGCTGGCCGAAACCGTCCCAGTCGTCGACCAGGGTGACCCCGGGACCGTCGGCGCGCACCAGCGCGGTGAGCAGTTCGCCGTCATCACCGCGGCCGAGCACATCGAGCCAGTCCGCGTAAAGACTGCCCGTGGCATAGAATTTCGTACCCGTCACCCGGTAGTGGTCCCCTTCGGTGGTGACGGTGGAGACCAGGTTGGCGAGCGTGACGTTGTTGGCTTCCGTCCAGCCGCCGCCGACGAACTCGCCGGCCCGGAACCGGTTGATCCAGATGTCATTGGTATCGGATACCGGCGCATTCAGCCGGTCCTCGACGAAGGCCAGATGGTTGCGCCAGATGTGCGCGACGTTGGCATCGGCCTCACCGAGGTCGGCGAGCAGCAGGAAGACCTGCTGCAGTGAGGCCCCGAAACCGCCGCGGTCCACCGGGATTCGCAACGTGCCGAACGCCGCTTCGTTGAGCAGGCTCACCTGCTCGTGCGGAAAGGTCCGCGTGCGTTCGCGGTTCAGATTCGCCTCGGCGATCTTGGCGAAGACCGGCGCGAAGTGCGCCCGTAGGTCGTCGAGATCGGCGGTCGCAGGCTGCAGATAGTTTGTGGCGGAACTCATTTCGCGAATCCTTCGGAGTCGATGCGGTACGCGGACTGGTGTTCGACCGCGACATATCCCAGTCGGGCATACAGCAGATGTGCCTTGCTCGCGTTGTTGATATCGGTGCCCAGCGACGCGATCGACAGGCCGCGGCGCAGCGCCGCCAGCCAGATCTTGCGCAGCAGGAATTCACCGATTCCGCGCTTGCGTTGGTCTGCGCGTACGCCGATGTAATCGGTGTGCGCGCTGCGCTCCTCGGCGTCGCCGATCAGGTGGGTGTAGGTCGAGCCCAGCACATACCCGACCACCTCGCCCGCTTCGTTGACCACCGCGTTGCTGAAATCCGGTGTGAAAGCACGACTCTCGATGTGATGGGCGAAGCTCTCCGGCGTCTTGGACATGTTGCCGAAGTGCTCGAGGAACGTGTCGAACTGCAGACTGCGCACCTGTTCGGTCAGGCATCGCTCGATGACCTCCGGCCAGCTCAGCAACGTGAGCCCGGGCAGCGTCAGGGCCTGCAGGTACTCGGCGTCCTCGTCGTCGAGGGCCTTGCGGGTCCGAATGAAGCGGCCTTCCTCGGTGGCGCCGAGTCGGATCAGCGTATCGAGGGCGGTCTGCTGCGTGGGCCCGATGAAACTGCGCAGGAACGCTTTCGGGATCACGGCGGCTTCCCGTTGGAACCGGGCGACTACCGCCTCGACAGTGGCGTCGACGACGTCGTCCGCGGTCGCCGGGTCGAAGACGAAGTCCGCCAGGAACTCCGGGGCCTGCCCGTGCGGCTCGTGCAATGCCGCGTAGCCCCGGACGCGCTGCGTTTCGTCGTGCACCACCAGTAGCGCGTCGGGTAGGGCGTCGTCGAATTGTTCGGCGATATCACGGGAATCGGCCGCGAACTTGCGTCCACCGATACCGACAGTGGTGGCCAGGAAATCGGCGATCTGTGGATGATCGATCGGCGTCGCGGGTGTCACCGTCCAGCTTGTGACGCGGCGTTCTGCTTCCAGTGTCACGGCGCCACCGGCTCCTTGTCTCGGTCCGGCTCACGGTCCTCATCGGCATTCGACTGCTCGGCCCGGTGATCGAGCACTTCGAGGATGCCTTCGTCGATCAGCCGCTGCTGCTCGGTTTCAGACAGGGTCTGAATGCTCCCGATCCGCCGCGCCACCTCGGGCTTGGCACGCTTGAGGTACCAGTACCAGGCCAGCCCGGCCAGCAGGATGCCCGCATAGATGAGCGGCAGGATGTTGAACGGGAACTTCGGCGCCGGATAGAAATTGCTGAAGATGACATACCCGATGGCCAGCGTCGCGGCCACGGACACGGCCAGCCGCACCGGGGTGAGGGCCCGAATCTTGTACAGCCAGATGGGTGTTGCGACGACGACCAGCAGGTAGCTGATCAGAAAGCCCCAGTTGGAGACGTAACCGCCGTAGACGTCGAACACCACGCGGCCGGCCGAGCTCACGGTGGCCACCACCGAGAAGACGAAGGACAGCACGCCGATGAAGGCGATGCCGACCCACGGCGTCTTGTACTTGGGATGCACCTTGGTCAACGCGGCCGGCAGCGCACCCTCGTGGGCGAAGGTGAACAGCGACCGCGCCGCGGCGGTGGTCACGGCGGTGACGAACACGATGAACGCGATCGCCACAGTTCCGCTGACGACCTGGTTCACCCAGTGCACGCCGGTGGAATCCGCGAGCTGCGGCAGGATCGCCTTGTCACCGTCGATCGAGTTGAAGTGCAGGATCTGCGGGTAGGTCGACACGACGTAGAGCACACCCAGCAGCAGCACCACCCGCAATAAGGAGCGGGCGATATTGCGGTGTGCGTCTTTGGCTTCCGCGCCGAGCGAGGCGACACTCTCGAAGCCGGCGTATGAACCGACGGCGGATACCGCGGCGATGAAGGTGGTACTGCTGCCCAGGTGTGCCGGGTTCCACTGCTCCCAGTCGACGCGGAATCCATAACCGACATACGAGGCGACGATGATCACCAGAATCGACGCGATGGCGATCAGCTCGAAGACCAACTCGTACTTGGCTGCGATGGACGCACCGCGGAACGGCAGGTACGTCGCGACGCCGACGATGACCACAACCAGCAACAGCCGGAACCACGTTGCCTGCGAACCCAATCCGATGGATTCCAGGAACGAGTCGAGGTAGACGACGCCGCCCAGGGTGCCGGTGGTGGCGAAGCCGATGTATCCGATCAGCAGGCTGAAACCGGCGGTGTAGGCGAATCCCGGGCCGAGCCCGTTACCGGTGTAGGTGCCCAGTGAGCCGGACGACACGGTGCGCCTGGCCTGGAAGCTGATGGTGGTGGCGATCAGCACGGTGATGGTCAAGCCGACGAGTACCGCCCAGGTGGCACCGCTGCCGGCGGCCACAAAAAGAGAGAAGGGCACCGACGCCAGCGCCACACTGGGTGCGGCGGCCGCCAGGCCCTGCGCGAAGACGCCCCAGAATCCCAGCGCGTCCTTCTGTAACCCATGGCCTTGCGCGGAGGCCAGTGCGCGACCGGCCAGTTCTACGCGATTCGGTGCGGACACCTTGCCTGCCTTTCCACCCTGCGTATCGCGTAATGCTTTGCCGCACAGGTATTTACCGATCTATTACGTGATATTCACTTTCCCTCAGTCACGGTCGATACGGCAGCGATCAAATCGACGGGATTCTTTGGTGCCGGAACGCGGTACCGGGATGATCGTCGGGCAGCAGCGCGGACGCGCCGCCGAAAATCCGCTGTCGCAACGTCTCCGAAGAACCGGCCTCCCGCGCTCGCCCACGCCGGCGCAGCTCGGGGATCAGGTGTTCGGCGACATCGACGAAGCTGCCAGGGGTGATGTGATACGAGATGTTGAAGCCGTCGACGCCCGCGCGCTCCGCGTAACTTTCCAGGTCGTCGGCGACGGTGCGCCCGGATCCGACGAACAGCGCGCCACCGAATCCGCCGAGCCCACCGGCATAGTCACGCAACGTAAGACGCTGGCGCGCATCGGGATCGGCCACGGCGGCCAGGATCGACCGGCTCGCGTCGGTGTCGAACTGCTCGATCGGCCGGTCCACCCCGTAGCCGGACCAGTCGACACCCGACAGCGCCGACAACAGCACCAGACCGGCTTCGAGATCGTGGTAACGCGCCAGTTCGTCCGCCTTCGCCCGCGCGGCGGCATCGGTACTGTCGGTGACGATCTCGACCGAGGTCAGAAACTTGATGGCGTCCGGACGCCGCCCGTATTGCACTGCGCGGCGCCGGATATCGGCGATGTTGGCGCGCAACACCTCCGGCCGGGGATCGCTGGCGAACACCAGCTCGGCATTGCGCGCCGCGAATTCCCTTCCCGCCGAGGATGTTCCGGCCTGGAACAACACGGGAGTGCGCTGCGGGGACGGTTCGACCAGATGCGCACCCGGCACGCTGAAGTAGCGGCCGTGATGCCCGATGGGGTGCACCTTGTCGGCGTCGGTGTAGACGCCGCGGTCGCGGTCGCGCAGTATCGCGTCGGGTTCCCAGGAACCTTCCCACAGCTTGTAGGTGACCTCGAGGAATTCTTGCGCCATCGCGTACCGCTCATCGTGCGGAATCTGCCGGTCGCGTCCGATGATGTTGCGGGCGGCGCTGTCCAGCAGCGAGGTGACGATGTTCCACCCGATCCGTCCGCCGGTGAGGTGGTCGAGCGTACTGAACTTGCGCGCCAGCAGATACGGACTCTCGTACGTGGTGGACACCGTGATGCCGAAGCCGAGATGCTCGGTGGCGGCCGCCATCGCCGAGACGGCGAGCAACGGGTCGGTGACCGGTGTCTGCACCGCGCCGGTGAGTGCCGCCTGCGCGCTGCCACCGAAGACATCGAGTTGGCCGACCGCGTCGGCGATGAAGAGCAGGTCGAAGCCGCCGGCCTCCAAGAGCTGCGCGAGTTCCACCCAGTACCGGAGGTCGGTGTACCGGGACGTCCGGTCCTGCGGGTGACGCCACATACCGAAGTTGCCGTGCGACACCGTCGACATGGTGAAACCGGCGAGAACGAAAGGCTCCGTCATCGGACACCCGGCTCAGCGAGAGACGGGGCACGAGCGGGGACCTCCAGCCCGAGATGCGATCGCAAGGTCGTGCCCGCGTACTCGTGGCGGAACAGGCCGCGCTTACGTAGCACCGGAACCACCTGATCGACGAACAACTCGACCTGACCGGGCAGCCCCGAGTCGCGGAGGACGAAACCGTCTGCGGCGCCCTCGCTGAACCACGCCTCGAGTTCGTCGGCGATGCGTTCCGGGGTGCCGACGACGCCGGCACCCCAGCCGTTGACGGTGCGATACAGGAAGTCGCGCACCGTCGGGCTTTCCGCAGCCAGCGCGCGATATCCGGCCAGCGCAGTCTGGTGCGTCTGCGTCGATTCGGGGAACGCCGAGGCGGGCACGGGACCGTCGAGGTCGGCGCCGACAACGTCGACCTCGACCTCGAGCAGCCAGGCCGCCTGGTACTCGGGACTGAAGTACTCGTACTCGTCCCGTTCAGCACGGCGCGCTTCATCCTCGGTCGAGCCGATGACGTAGCGGAAGGATGGCGTGATCAGCGGCGGCGCCGCGCGGCCGAGACTCCGTGCCCCCTGGTGGATTTGCCGATAGAACTCCTGCGCCCGGCCGCGATTGCCGTGACTGGTGAAGATGACCTCGGCGTGCTGGGCGGCGAAAGTCCTTCCGGTGGTTGATGCTCCGGCCTGGAAGATCACCGGCTGGCCCTGCGCGGAGCGCGACGCACCCAGCGGGCCCGTCACATCGAAGTACTTGCCGTGATGGTCTGCCGCACGAATCGTGTTGACATCGTGGAACACTCCCTCGGCCCGGTCCTCGATGATCGTGTCCTCACCCCAGCCGTCCCAGAGCTTGCGAACCACATCGAGCGCTTCTTCGGCGATCGCGTAGCGCTCGTCGTGATCGACGACGCCCCGCGCGCTGAAATTGTCCGCCGCCGCGCGAGCGAAGCTGGTCACCAGATTCCAGCCGGCCCGTCCACCACTGAGGTGATCGAGCGAAAGCAGTTGCCGCGCCAGGTGGAAAGGATGCTGCAGGGTCGCCGAGCCGGTGACCACCAGACCGATGTGGTCGGTCACCGACGACAGCGCGGCCGCAGCGGTGAGCGGTTCGAAATCTTCGGGAATCTTGTAGGCCCAGGTGGCCGGTGGCCCGTAGTTCAGCCCGTCGGCGAAGAACAGTGCGTCGAATGTACCCGCTTCCGCCAGCTGTGCGTGCTTGATGAGCCGGCGCCGCACACCCGCGGTGCTGTTGTCCGCCTCGGGATGCCGCCACGGACCGGCAGAACGGGTGTTGCCGAAGGCCAGAAGGTGAAGTTCTTTCGACACACCGTGCAAGCTACGACTCGATGCGCCCGGTAGATAGCGTTGCGCTCAGAACGATGAAATGGGAACAAACCCGAGCGATCATCCGGTCGTTTGTCGTTGCGGCGGTACAGGATTCGGCAACGAGTACACCGCCCGCTGGGCCACCGCGTCCGAATACCGGGAATACGGGAATAACGTACGGGGTTGGCCCGTTCATGCGCGCTCTCGTCTACGCCCCCGACGCTCCCGCCAATCTTCGGTTCGACGACGTCGCCGAACCCGTAGCCACCGAGTCTCAGGCTGTGATCGCAGTACACGCGTTCGCATTGAATTTCGGCGAGCTCCACTTCATCGACCAGATGCGCCGTCCGGGCGAAGTCCCGGGCTGGGACAGCGCCGGCGTGGTGGTGCAAGCCGCGGCCGACGGCTCCGGGCCTTCGGTCGGAGCTCGGGTCGTCGGATTCGCCGGCGAGGCCGGCTGGGCCGAGCGACGCGTCGTCTCGACCGACAATCTGTCGGAACTGCCCGAGTTCGTCGAGTTCGAGGATGCCGCGGCTCTGCCGGTGGCCGGAGTGACCGCACTGCAGGCCCTGCGCGCTCTGGGCCCGGTCGTCGGCCGACGGGTCTTGATCACCGGCGCGTCCGGCGGGGTCGGCCGGTTCGCGGTGCAACTGGCTGCGCGCGCGGGCGCCCATGTGGTGGCCGCCGTCGGCAGTGCACCCCGCGGCGAGGGTCTGCGGGAATTGGGCGCGGCCGAAGTGGTGGTCGGACTCGATGCGGTGACCGATCCGGTCTTCGGCGTCCTCGACAACGTCGGCGGAAAGCTGTTGGCGCAGGCCTTCAGCCTCGTGTCCGACGGCGGCTCGCTGCAGTCCATCGGGATGGCTTCCAATGAACCCACCACGATCAACTTCGAGGCGGAGCGGCGCATCGGTAACCGGAAACGCTTGGAGCCCTTCACCGTCCGCGCGCCGTTCCGCGCCGACCTGGATTACCTGCTGACGCTGCTGGCCGATTGTGAGATCGATCCGCAGATCGGACTGCGGGACTCGTGGGAGAACATCGCCGAGGCCGCGCAGGCCCTGCTGGGGCGCAAGATCGCCGGCAAAGCCGTGCTGCGGGTCGTCTGACGCGCGATTTGTGCACGATTTTCCGCGGTCACCGCGGAAAATCGTGCACAAATCCCTACTTCTTGGGCTTGTCGCTCGCCGCGTCGGTGGACAGCGCGGCCACGAAGGCCTCCTGCGGAACTTCCACCCGGCCAATGGTTTTCATGCGCTTCTTGCCCTCCTTCTGCTTCTCGAGCAGCTTGCGCTTACGGGTGATGTCACCGCCGTAGCACTTGGAGAGCACGTCCTTGCGGATGGCCCGGATGTTCTCGCGCGCAATGATTCTCGAGCCGATGGCAGCCTGCACCGGAACCTCGAACTGCTGGCGCGGGATCAGCTCCTTGAGCTTGGTCGTCATCTTGTTGCCGTACGCCGACGCCGAATCCTTGTGCACGATGGCGCTGAACGCGTCGACGGCCTCGCCCTGCAGCAGGATGTCGACCTTCACCAGATCGGCTTCCTGCTCGCCGGCCTCTTCGTAGTCCAGCGACGCGTAGCCGCGCGTGCGGGACTTCAGCGAGTCGAAGAAGTCGAAGATGATCTCGCCGAGCGGCATGGTGTAGCGCAGCTCGACGCGCTCCGGGGACAGGTAGTCCATGCCCTGCAGTTCACCGCGGCGGGACTGACAGAGCTCCATGATGGTGCCGATGAACTCGCTGGGCGCGATAACCGTCGTCTTCACCACGGGCTCGAAGACGCTGCGCACCTTGCCTTCCGGCCAGTCCGACGGGTTGGTGACGACCATCTCGGTGTTGTCGTCCTTGACCACCCGGTAGACCACGTTGGGCGACGTGGAGATCAGGTCCAGGTTGAACTCGCGCTCGAGGCGCTCGCGGGTGATCTCCATGTGCAGCAGCCCCAGGAAGCCGCAGCGGAAGCCGAAGCCAAGGGCAACAGAGGTTTCCGGCTCGTAGGTCAGCGCGGCGTCGTTGAGCTGCAGCTTGTCGAGGGCGTCGCGCAGGTTCGGGTAGTCCGACCCGTCGACCGGGTACAGACCCGAGTAGACCATCGGCTTGGGCTCGCGGTAGCCCGTCAGCGCCTCGGTGGCGCCCTTGCGGGCCGTGGTCACGGTGTCACCGACCTTGGACTGGCGAACGTCCTTCACACCGGTGATGAGGTAACCCACCTCGCCGACGCCGAGGCCCTCGGAGGCCTTGGGCTCGGGCGACACGATGCCGACCTCGAGCAGTTCGTGCGTCGCGCCGGTCGACATCATCGCGATCTTCTCGCGGGGGACGATCTTGCCGTCCACCACGCGAACGTAGGTCACCACGCCGCGGTAGATGTCGTAGACCGAGTCGAAGATCATGGCGCGGGTCGGCGCATCCGGATCACCGGTCGGCGCCGGGATCTGGCGGACGACGGCGTCGAGCAGCTCCTTGACGCCTTCACCGGTCTTGCCGGACACCCGCAGCACCTCGGACGGCTCGCAGCCGATGATGTGCGCGATCTCACCCGCGTAGCGGTCCGGGTCGGCGGCCGGGAGGTCGATCTTGTTGAGCACCGGGATGATCGTCAGATCGCGGTCCAGCGCCAGGTACAGGTTGGCCAGCGTCTGGGCCTCGATGCCCTGCGCGGCGTCGACCAGCAGCACGGCGCCCTCACAGGCCTCCAGCGCGCGCGACACCTCGTAGGTGAAATCAACATGCCCAGGCGTGTCAATTAAATGCAGGACGAACTCCTCGTCACCGACCTTCCAGGGCAGCCGGACGTTCTGCGCCTTGATCGTGATGCCGCGCTCACGCTCGATGTCCATGCGGTCCAGGTACTGCGCGCGCATCGACCGGTCGTCGACGACGCCGGTGAGCTGCAGCATGCGGTCGGCCAGGGTGGACTTGCCGTGGTCGATATGGGCGATGATGCAGAAGTTCCGAATCTGCGCCGGCGCAGTGAACGTCTTGTCGGCGAAACTGCTGATGGGAATCTCCTGGTGACGATGGGTCTGCGCGTATCACGCGCGGCTACCAGGGTATCTAGCGAGGACCCCGGCGACTAAATCGCGGCCCGGAAACTCACCTATGCTCGATGCCATGGCGTCGCAGTGGAGGACGTTCCAGCGTCTGGCGGAACAACTGGTGTTCAACGAGGCGCCCAAACTCATCCGCACCTTGCAGCAGCCCGACGGGCTGTCGCGGACCATCCAGCAGGGCATTCGGTTCGGCATCGAGGTGGGCCTCACGGCGCTCGGCGCCGTCCCGACGGAAACCCAGGCCGCCATCACCGCCGGGCGCCCGATCACCGAGACCATCGTCCCCACCGCGCACCGCGCCCGTCGCATCGTCTACGCCCCCGACCTGGACGGCCAGGCCGACCCGGGCGAGATCGTGTGGACCTGGGTCGTCTACGAAGACGACCCGACGCGCGGCAAGGACCGCCCGGTGCTCGTCGTGGGCCGCGACCGCAGCACCTTGCTGGGGCTGATGCTGTCCAGCCAGGACCGCCACCAGGGCGACGCCGACTGGGTGGGCATCGGCTCGGGCAGCTGGGACTACGAGGGACGCGCCAGCTGGGTGCGCCTCGACCGCGTGCTCGACGTGCCGGAGGAAGGCATCCGCCGCGAAGGCGCGATCCTCGACCGCGAGAAGTTCGAGATCATCGCCGCCCGCCTCCGCGCCAGTTACTCCTGGCGCTAGGCCCTTTCCCGCGAGCGGCCGTGTCTGTACGGCGACACGCCGTTTCAGGCGTGCACTCAGAGGCCGCTCGCGCCCGACGAGCGTGCGTTGAGTGCGCTCAGCGCGCCGGACGCCACATCGGAATCAGGCTCGGCCCGCCGTTCGGCAGCACCATCTCGCCCGTGACCTCGAAACCGAACCGCTCGTAATACGGCACGTTCACCGGGTTGCTCGACTCCAAGTAGGCGGGCGCGTGTTCCGCATCAACGCGGTCCAGGCGCGACTTCATCAGCGCCTGCCCGAAACCACCACCGCGCACGGTCGGGTCGCTGCCGATCACCGCGAGATACCAATGCGGCTCCTCCGGGTGGTGCTTCTTCATCAACTCCGCGGCCGCCTGGCCGCGCAGCACCGCGGTGCCGAACGTCAGCAGCATCATGGGCACGGCCCGCAGCTCGGCGCCGCGCGTCTGCTGCCACTTGCCCGGGGGATCCCACAACGCCGCGGCCCCGATGCCGTCCGCCGACAAGGCCACCTCGACGCCACCGTGGCCCAAATGCTGGTACTTGGTGAGCGCCGTGAACAGGCGCGGCAGCCGGCGGCGGCGCAGCCCATCGTCGGGCAGCATCCACGTCATCACCGGGTCGTCGGCGAATGCACGGGCAAGGGTGTGCGACAAGCCGCCGATGTCGGAACGAGTGGCCGCCCGGGTCTGAATTTCACGCATGCCGCCCAGCTTGCCGTGAATCGTCACGCCGGTGCAGGCGCCGCCGAGAATTCGCGCCCGCTCGCCGCCGGTGAGCGGCCCGAGATTGCCCGCCACAACCGGCGTGTCGCCGTACAGACACGGCCGCTCGCGGAAGTGGTGACGGGCGCTAGCCACCCTGGGTGATGTAGTCCTGCAGGTGCTGCTGCTCGGTCTCGAGCTCTTCCATCCGGGTCTTGACGATGTCGCCGATGCTGACGATGCCGGCCAGCCGGCCGTCGTCGATGACGGGCACGTGGCGCACCCGGTTCTGGGTCATCAGCACCACGAGGTGGTCGACGGTGTCGCGCGGCGTGCACGTCGCGAGGACGGTCGTCATGATCTCCGAAACCGGCTGGCCCAGTAGGCCGCCGCCGCGCTTGTGCAGCTCGCGCACGACGTCGCGCTCGGACACGATGCCGGCCAATCCGTCGGCCCCGACCACCACCATGGCACCGATGTTCAGCGCCGCGAGGCTCGCCAGAAGTTGGGACACCGTGGTCTCGGGGGCGATGGTCGCTACCGCGGCACCCTTGTTGCTCAGTACGTCCGCGATCCGCATCGCCCGCCTCCGATCGTGATCCACCTCACATCCATGGTAGTCGGCGACGGAGAGTGCGAAGCGAAAGTCAAGCGAGCCGGGTGATTTCCACGACGACGTCCAGGTCGGTGGAGCCCTCGCCCGAGTAGATGCCCTTCAGCGGGGTGACGTCCGCGTAGTCCCGCCCCACCGCGACGGTCACGTACTGCTCGTTGATCTCGACGTCGTTGGTCGGGTCGTAGTCCCACCAACCGCCGGTCCAGGCCTGCACCCAGGCGTGGCTCTGGCCTTCGATGGTGTCGCCGACCTCCGCCCGGCGCTGCGGGTGCAGATAGCCCGACACGTACCGGGCCGGAATCCCCATGCCGCGCAGCAGGATCAGCGTCAGGTGCGCGAAGTCCTGACAGACGCCCTTGCCCTCACGCAGCGCGTCCAGCCCGGACGAGTGCACACCCGTGGTGCCCGGCACGTAGTCCAATTCGGTGTTGACCCAGTTCGCCGCGGCGATCACGGCTTCCTGCGGGTCGTAGTACTTCATGATCCGCTGGCCGACGCGCTGCAGCCGCTTGCTCACCGGCGTGTACCTGGTCGGGACGAGCAGTTCGTCGAACCGGTCCCGCACGCCGGCGCCTGCCAGGTCGTCCCACGTGACCAGTTCCGCGGGCATTTCGCCCTTGTCGGTCTCGACGACCGAGGACGACGTCACCTCCAACTCGGTGTGCGGTGCGTGGAGATCGAAGGCCGTCACCGCGGTACCCCAGTAGTCGATGTACCGGTACGAGCGGGTGGCCGGGGTGGTCTCGACGCGGTTGAGGACGACGTTCTGCCGCGAGTCCGAGCGCGGCGTCAGCCGGGCCTCGTTGAACGACGCCGTCACCGGCGACTTGTAGGCATACCCGGTGGCATGGACAACTCTGAGCCGCCACATATCAGATCTCACCTTCTTCGATAACCGACACCGGGTGGCCCGCGTCCGTCCACGCGACCCACGGCGCCGCGTGAAAGTACTCCAGCGCCAATGCTTCTCCGATTTCCCGGCAGCTGCGTTGCAGACCCGCCAGACGGTCCTCGAGGGAGTCCAGCAGCAGGCCCGGCTGCAGGAATTCCAGCTCACTGCGCGCCCGGCCCAGGAGGCGCTGCGCCTCACCGGTGGCACCGATGCGGTCATGCGGCCGGTTGTGCAGCTCGTCCAGATGCCGCTCGGCCAGTCGCAGCGAGTAGAACACCGATCGCGGAAAGAGCCTGTCCAGCAACATGAATTCGACGACCCGGCCGGCGTCCAGGACGCCGCGGTAGGTCCGCAGGTAGGTGTCGTGGGCACCGGCCGAACGCAGCACCGTCACCCACGCGGGCGACGACGCACTGTCACCGACACGGGCCAGCAGCAGGCGCACCGTCATGTCGACACGCTCGATCGCCCGGCCCAGCATCATGAAGCGGTAGCCGTCGTCGCGCGACAGCGTCGAGTCGGCCAGGCCGGCGAACATCGCCGCGCGGCCTTCCACGAAGCTCAGGAACTCGTGCGGCCCAAGCCTTCTGGCGGCCCGCTCCCGCTCGGCCAGGGCGTTGTAGGTGGTGTTGAGGCACTCCCACATCTCGGTGGACGTGACTTCGCGTGCACCGCGGGCGTTTTCGCGGGCCGCCGAGATCGACTCGACGATCGAGTTCTGCCCGTCACCGCGGCCGAACGCGACCAGGTCGGTCAGCGACCACATGTCGAGCGGCGCCGCCGGCGGCTCGATCCCGAGGACCCGCAACAACGTTCGCGACGCCAGGTCGGGGTCGACGCTCGAGTCCTCCAACAACTGGTGCACGGTGACGTCGAGGATGCGGGCGGTGTCATCGGCCCGCTCGACGTAGCGACCGATCCAGTACAGCGATTCCGCGTTGCGCGCCAACATCAGTACATCACCGCCTGTTGCTGTTGCTGCTGCTGTTGATGGGCAGTTTGGACGGCCTGCTGCGGCGGCCCCTCGTCGGCGGCCTGGCCGGCGGACGGCAGGGAGCGGACGACTTCGGCTGCGGCGAGTTCGTGCGTGGCGGTCGACGCCCGCGACGCCAGCACCCAGGTGTCCTTCGAGCCGCCACCTTGGCTCGAGTTGACCACCAGCGAGCCCTCCGGCAGGGCGACGCGGGTCAGGCCGCCGGGCAGCACCCACACGTCGTCACCGTCGTTGACCGCGAACGGCCGCAGATCGACGTGCCGGGGTGCCAGCTTGTCGCCGATGCGCGTCGGCACCGTCGACAGCTGCACGACGGGCTGGGCGATCCACCCGCGCGGGTCGGAGCGGACCTTCTTCGAGATCGCCGCGATCTCCTTCTCGGAGGCGTCCGGGCCGAAGACGATGCCGTAGCCGCCCGAGCCCTCGACGGGCTTGATGACCAGCTCGCGGACGCGGTCGAGCACTTCCTCGCATTCGTCCTCGAGCCAACAGCGGTAGGTGTCGACGTTCGCCAGCAGGGGCTTCTCGCCCAGGTAGTACTCGATGATGGTCGGCACGTAGGTGTAGACGAGCTTGTCGTCACCGACGCCGTTGCCCACCGCGCTGGAGATGACGACGTTGCCCGCGCGGGCCGCGTTGAGCAGGCCGGCGACGCCGAGCACGGTGTCGGGCCGGAACTGCATGGGGTCGAGGAACATGTCGTCGATGCGGCGGTAGATGACGTCCACCTGGCGCTCGCCCTCGGTGGTCCGCATGTAGACGACGTTGTCGCGACAGAACAGGTCGCGGCCCTCGACCAGCTCGACGCCCATCTGCCGGGCCAGCAGCGAGTGCTCGAAGTAGGCCGAGTTGTAGACACCCGGGGTGAGGACCACCACAGTCGGGTCGGCCTCGTTCGACGCCGCCGCGTTGCGCAGCGCCCGCAGCAGGTGCGACGAGTAGTCACCGACCGCCCGCACCCGGTGCGTCGCGAAGAGGTTGGGGAAGACGCGGGCCATGGTGCGCCGGTTCTCCATCACGTAGGACACCCCGGACGGCGAGCGCAGGTTGTCCTCGAGAACCCGGAAGTCGCCCTTGTCGTCGCGGATCAGGTCGATGCCTGCGACGTGGATGCGGACACCGTTGGGCGGGACGATGCCGGCGGCCTCGCGGTGGAAGTGCTCGCACGAGGTCACCAGCCGGCGCGGGATCACCCCGTCACGCAGGATCTCCTGGTCGCCATAGACGTCGTCGAGGTACATCTCGAGCGCCTTGACCCGCTGCTTGATGCCCTTTTCCAGCTTCGACCACTCGGCGGCCGAGATGACCCGGGGCACCAGGTCCAGCGGAAACGGCCGCTCCTGGCCGGACAGCGAGAACGTGATGCCCTGGTCGGTGAACGCGCGGCCGAGCGCCTCGGACCGGGCCGCCAGCTCGGACGTGTCCGACGGCGCCAACTCGGCGAAGACGCCCTTGTAGAGACCGCGGACGACACCTTGGGCGTCGAACATCTCGTCGAACGCGGCGGCATAGCTGTCGACGTCGTCGTAGCCGTCGAACACACCGTCGTAGCGATTCCCTGGGGAGGTCGGCCGCGTCCGCGCGGGACCACTGTGCGATGTCCGTGGGCTCATGGCAGACATGCTGCATCAACCTGGCAGTTTCGGCAGGGCAACTTCGCATTCACAGATATGCTCGGGGTCGTCGCCGGCCAGTGCGCGCATGCCGCGCTTTGGGGATTTCGCATGGACGCTGGTAACCTGAACAGTCGCTGCCCGTTGACGGGCGAAGAGCGCAGACTTAAGACCGAGCATGCTCGTCCCCGTGCATGCCCAAATTGAGATTTAGAAGGAACGACACGCGTGGCCAACATCAAGTCGCAGGAAAAGCGCATCCGCACCAACGAGCGTGCACGTCTGCGCAACCAGTCGGTGAAGTCGGCGCTGCGTACGGCCATCCGCGGATTCCGTGAGGCCGTCGAGGCGGGCGAGAAGGAAAAGGCCGGCGAGCTGCTCGTCGCCACCAACCGCAAGCTGGACAAGGCCGCCACCAAGGGTGTCATCCACAAGAACCAGGCCGCCAACAAGAAGTCGGCGCTGACCCTGGCCTTCAACAAGCTCTGATCTGAGCCGGTAGTTTTCGCGAAACCGCGGCCCGTTCACCGGGCCGCGGTTTTGTTGTGTCCGGGCTAGCTGTCGGCCAGCTCGGCGACGCGCCGCACCGCCGACTCCAGCGCGTAGTCGGCATTGGCCGCGACACCCTTGACGTCGGCGTTCAGCGCGGCGACCACCCGCAGCGCCTCGGCCACGGTGTCCCGATTCCAGCGCCGCGCCTGCTTCTGTGCCTTCTGCACGCGCCACGGCGGCATCCCCAACTCCCCCGCCAACCGGTAGGGATCGCCGGACTGGCCACCGACCCGCGCAATCGAATGCACGGCCTCGGCCAGCGCATCGGCCAGCACCACGTGCGGCACCCCGCCGGCCATCGCCCAGCGCAACGCCTCGGCGACGCCGCTGACGTCACCCGAAACCGCCTTGTCCGCGATGTCGAAGCCGTTCACCTCCGCCTTGCCGGAGTGGTAGCGCCGCACGGCCGCCGCATCGATCTGACCGCCCGTGTCGGCCACCAGCTGCGAGCACGCCGCCGCCAGTTCGCGGATGTCGGACCCGACCGAGTCGAGCACGGCATTGATGGCGTCGTCGCCGACCTTCACCTTCAACGACCGGAATTCCTTGCGGACGAAGTCGGCACGCTCGGCGGCCTTGGTGATCTTCGCGCACGGATGCACCTCGGCGCCTAGCTTTTTCAGCTGATCGGCCAGCGCCTTCGCCCGGCCACCACCGGAGTGGACGACGACGAGCATGGTGCCGCCCGGTAGGTCCGCTGCCGCGTCGGCGATGAGGGCGACAGCGTCCTTGCCGGCTTCGGCGGCAGACTCCAGGACCACCACGCGTTCCTCGGCGAACAGCGACGGGCTCAGCAGCTCGGCGAGCTCGCTGGTGGACACATCACCGGCCCGCAGCCGGTCGACCGGCACGTTGTCGTTGCCGGCCTGTTTGCGCGCGTTCCGCAGTACCTCCGCCACCGCCCGCTCGACCAGCAGTTCCTCGTCGCCCAGCACCAGATGCAACGCCTCGGTCGATCCACTCACCCGTTGATCGTTTCACGTCGGGCAGACACGCCCTCGCACGCACTCACACACTCCAAGCCAAACGGAACTTCTCGGCCAGTTCGGCGTCGGAAAGGCCGCCGTAGTTCTGCTGCTCGTAGCCGCGCACGCCCAGCACGGCGTCGACCGGTGCGTCCCCGAGGATGTCGCGGACCACAACGCTGTGCCGCAGCGCATCGAGCACCTCAGTCTGCTTCGCCGGCAGCGTCACCACGCCGGCGTGCTCGCGCTGGGCTTCGGTCAGGGATCCGGGGTCGACGCTGACCTCGGGCGGCAGCGGCAGTGCCCGGGTGATGCCGTCGAGCGCCAGGCCGAGGATGGTCGCCGACGCCAGGTACGGATTGGCCGACGGGTCGACGATCTTGACCTCGACGTTGGCGCCGTATGGATTTCCGGACGCAGCGCTGACGAAGCGGATGGCGGCCTCCCGGTTCTCGGTGCCCCAGCAGACGTTGGCGCCGGACCAACTTCCCGGCTGGATTCGCAACCCGGACACGATCGAGCCACACAGCACGCCCTGCGCGTCAGGCAGACCGGCTAGCAACCCCGCGATGGCCGACTCTCCGGCACCGGTCATACCGTGCTCTCCTGAGCCACCGGAGAACACCGGCACACCGTCACGACTCAGTGAAAAGTGTTGATGCGCACCGGAACCCACACTGCCGGCGAACGGCACCGGAGACAGGCTGACGCGCAGGCCGTGGCGGCGGGCGACGCGGCTGATGATGACGCGCGCGAGCACCAGCTGGTCCGCGGCGGCCACCGGATCGCGTGGTTTCAGCGAGAATTCGAATTGGTTGGCCCCGTACTCGGGATGAAACTGTTCGATTGACACCCCCGCCGCGGCGGCCGCGTCCATCACGTCCCGGACGAAGCCCTCGAATTCGAGCACACCGGCCAGCCCATACTGCGCCCACAGATTGGCCGGCAGCTGCGCGCCGTCGGGGCCGACGAGCACGAACTCCACCTCGTGCCCGACAGTGGCCGTCAGCCCGGCCGCGGCCAATCGCAGCGTAACCCGTTGCAGCACAGCGCGACTGCAGTAGGGATCCGGGTTGCCGTCCTGAGTGAAGAACGCACCGGGCGCCCAGGCGAGCCCGTCGCCCAGGAGAGCCAGCCCCGTCAGGTCGACGCGGACCAGCCGGTCTCCGACCACACCGATCTCATCGCTCACCACGATGCCGGTCTGGTCGATCGCGAAGACATGCCACGTCGGGCTGGTACCGAGCCCATGCTCGGCGAAGACCGCCACCCGGTTCAGCGGAACCACCTTGACCTGGGTCAGGCCCGCGGCGTTGACCACGGTGCCGATCAGGGTCCCGACACCGGCCGCTTCCAGCGCCGCAACCGCCGCTGCCACGGACCCGGCAGGATCTTCATTCACGTCAATAATTCTGCTACGCGACGCGCGAGTTCATGGCCGGATCGCATTTCCTCGTCGCCGGCGCCACACGGCCAGCAGCAGCGCGCCACCGACTGTCATCGCGCCAAGCAGCAGCGCGCCACCCCAGCCTGACGGAACGCTGACCGCCGCTCCCGGAACCGCGGCACTCCACCGCGCCACGTGCAGCAGCCACCAGAGTTCGGGCCCGGTGAACCGGATCAACAGCTGCGCCGCAGCCGGCCAGCACCACGCCACCGCCGCAGCCGCGGTGCCAAGGATCGTGATGGGCGGAATGACCGGAGCGACAAGGAGATTGGCTGCCACCGCAACCAGACTCAGACTGCCCGAGATCGCCGCCACCAACGGCGCCGTCACCAGTTGCGCGGCAACCGCGACGCACACGGCATCGGCGAGCGGTTTCGGCCAGCCGCGGCCGACCAGTCGGCGCGACCACCCCGGTGCGATGACCACCAGCCCCGCCGTCGCCACCACCGACAGCGCGAAGCCGGCATCGACCGCGAGCGCCGGCGAGATCACCATGAGCACCAGCACGCTGGCCGACAACGCGGGAATGGCCTGCCGCCGCCGAAGCACCAGCATGCCCATCAACATCACCGAACCCATTGCCGCGGCCCGTAATACGCTCGGTGAGGGCTGCACGATGACGACGAACACGAACAGCGTGACCGCCGCCAGCGCCACTGCGATCCGCGGACCCACCAACGCCGCGCTGAGGAGCACCGCGCCGCACACGATGGTCACATTCGCGCCCGACACCGCGGTCAGATGCGTCAACCCCGCCCGGCGGAACGCGGCCGTCGTATCCGACTCGACCGCCGACACGTCGCCGAGCACCAGTCCCGGGAGCATCGCAGCCTGATCGGGCGGCAACGCCAGACGAGCGGCCTCGCCGAATTCGGCCCGCACGTGTGCCGCCGCGCGCTGTCCGGTCGAGGCGGTCCCGTACCGGGGCGCGCCCACCGCGGCCAGCACCGCCACCGACAGATCGCGCCGCTTGGGCCGGGTGACCCGTGCCCGGAACGCCATCGGGCGGCCCACGCCGACCTCCGAATACCCGAGGGCCGGCGCGAAAACCATGACACGTCCGGATGATTCGGCATCCTGCAGCCTCTGCAACGATGCCGCGAACATGAGGCGGCCGCCCTGGATGGTCTTCGGGGACTCCGACGGCGTGACGGTCACCGTCACCGTCGTGCCGAACCGCGCCGCCAACGGATGGGTGTCGACCGCGTGTACCCGCACCGTCGCGACGATCGCGAATGCCGTCCCCACCGCCGCCACCGCGAGCACCGCGGGCCAGCGCACCGAGCCCATCCACAACCCGACTCCCACGGTGCCCGCCACCGCGACCACCACCGCCGCCAGCGCCGCCCACGGCCCCCACCACACGCCGGCCGCCGTCACCGTCCAGCACGTCACGGCGGCCGGCACCAGCCGCAGGTCGATGCCGGGGACGTCCGGCGCGGGACTGCTCGTCACACCTTGACCAGGGCACGCAGTTTCTCCAGCCGGCCCGGCCCGATGCCGTCGACCTCGCCCAACTGGTCGACACTCGCGAACCGGCCGTTGGCGCCGCGCCACGCCACGATCGCTTTCGCCATGACGGGGCCGATGCCGGGCAGACCGTCGAGCTGCTCCTCCGTCGCGGTGTTCAGATCAACGGGTCCTTGTGCACCGCTGCCCTTTCCGTCGCCGGGCGGCCCCTTCTCCGGCGGCCCCGACGTCGCGCCCGCTGAACTACGCATCACCGCGGGCGCACCCAGCGGCGCGGTGATGCCGACCAGAATCTGCTCCCCGTCGGCAACCTTGCGGGCCATGTTCAGCCCGACGAGGTCAGCGCCGGCCAGCGCTCCCCCGGCCGCGGTGACCGCGTCGGCGATGCGGGCACCGGCAGGCAGGGTCACCAGCCCCGGTTTGTGAACCAGGCCCGCCACGCTGACCACGACGTCCTCGGCCTTGGCAGCCGGCGTGGGCGACCCAGGCGCGGAGGACGAAACCATCTGCACGGGAGGCAGTTTCGCCGCCGTCACCGGCGGCTTGTCATCACCAAGTACGGCGATCACGGTCACCAGGACCGCGATCACGCCGACCACTGCGAGCGCGATGACCCCCGCACGCCCGGGGTCGGCACGTACCGTCGCGAGCCACCCGGACTTGCCAGGCATGGCGTCGGGCAACCAGCGTGACAACGAGGTGTCGTCGTTCGGGTCGGATTCTCCGTCGGGTTCCGTCGCGTCCCCGGGCTGTGCGGTAAGCCGCCGCTGCACCCGATCGACCGGTGTCTGAGTGACCATGCCCGCGACGTTAAGCACCGCGTCCGACCGGAACGGCGCCAAACGGCCGCCCAACGCGCGGCCTGTGGATCAATCGCGTTCTGTGGATAAAAGGGGGCGGCTTCGATCCCAACCAGGGTCGATCGCCGCCAAAATTGGCATCGCCGTGCGCCGAACTGTGGGCCGACACGCGCCGCGAGCCCTAGAGTCGGGGTGACCATGACGACCCAAATACCTTCGCCACGTTTGAGTTTGACCGCACAGCAACGCGAAGCGCTGGCCGCGGCCGCGAGCTTCCCGCTGTTGAGCGCGATCCAGGGCAGGCGGTCTCGGCGCTTCCCCGTCGGCGGCTCCATCCCATCGGGACCGTTGGCCTACACCAGTACCCGGGACGTCGAGCCACTCGATGAGGTCGAACGCGCACTGATCCTGGCAACGGTAACCGGGGTCACCGGCTGGCATTTCGGGATCAGTCACCATCCCGGATACGCACCGGCGTTCCCGAACTACAGCGGGTCGGCATCAGGTCGCACGTTCCCGTCGGCCGCGGGATTCGAGATCGTCGAGTTCTTCTTCACCGACGATTCGGGCACCTACTTCCTCTCGTCTCGAGACACCGCACCGACAGTGCCGGTCAATGACGGCGTGGTCGACATCGACGACTGGCTGGCCGCGACGGTGTCGTCCTATCGCCAGATCTCCACCGATCGCATCCACATTCCACGGTCGGAGCCGTACCTCGAAGGCCACAACACGTGGATCGCCAATCACCCCGGCTCGCTGCTGGTCATCCCGGTCGCCGACATCGCACAGCATCTCTTGGCCAATCTGGCGTTCTTCCTGCAGAACGGCTACCTGATCTATGACGACGTCAACAACCGGCCGATCCCGGGATTGAAGGAGGCCGCCACGGGTCTGGCGCACCGGGACGACGACCCGTTCCCGCTGACCTTCGTCGAGCAGTACTCGCTCACGGAAGCCACCGCCGAGTTGATGACGAGCGTCTACAACGGGCACCTACTACTCGGGGCGCTGGGCCTGGGCGGTTGGACGTTCGACGGTATCGACCGGCTCACCATCCTCGGCGCGTCCGGCGATCCGGATGTTCCCGGCCTGGGATTCAACGTGCAAACCGACGAACGGTGGGCACTGCCCAATCCGACGGGGCTGGCCGGAGTTTTCGAAACGTACAGCCGCCCGCACCACCCGGACATCGCGGCTGCGGTGCGCGCCTTCGCCGACCGAAAATTCGGCCCCGGCGGGCCTTTTCACCCGGACACCCCAGGCCCGTGGCGGGATTCGCGGGCCGTGCGTTCGGCCGCGGCCGGGCACGACGAGCAGTTCATCACCTTGCTCACCATCGCCGCGCAATACATCGACGACACGTTCGGCAAGTTTCCCGGCACCGTACCCACCGTGCACGTCATGAATTACCTTCAGGCACAACACATCGACCTCGGGTTCTACGACACGCATTTCCAGCCGGGCGCGTATCTGTCGACCCACGCCGAACACGACCGGATTTGGCATGGGTGACAAGGACTCCTGCTCAGCTACGAGTCAGAGACTCTCGTACTTGATGAATTCCGTGAGCCGGTCACGCTACTGAGAGCACTTCGACGCCCTTAACGTAATCCCCCGTCTTGGCTCTGCGCGCGGCGCGTCGCGGGCGCCGTTGATGTGCACCGCGATCGCCATGCATCAGCTGCAGTGGATTCCATCAGGAGACTCTCAGGAAAGCGCTACGATCCGGTGATGAGGCGGGGGTCCCGACGTATGGGCGACGGCCATGGTGACTGAGCCAGGTTGGTACCCCGATCCATTGGGCGGTCAGGGTGCCCGCTACTGGGATGGCACTCAATGGGAAGGCGCCATTCAGCCGGGACCGCCGACGGCGCCCCAGGAGTACCCAGAGCCCCCACCGACACAACAGCAAACGCATCGCCAGTGGCCGGTCTGGGTGGGATTGGGTCTGGCCGTCGTTATCGCAATCGGCTCTGCGGTATTCGTGGTGACGCGCCCAACTGGGGAACGTACGAACGCAGCGCCAATGATCACGTCGACTACGACGCCCGAGCCGAAAGTGTCTCGGGCCAACGAGGTCGCCGCGGGAGTGCAGTCGGCAATGCAGTCCAAGCTTGACACTGATCCAGACCTTTCACCTCTGCACCTCAAGGTGACTCACGTCGACCTGGCCAACAAAGCGGGCAACGAATACAAGGGCATTGCCACGGTGACAACCTCGCGCGGGAAGACCCACGATGTGCCGATTGACGTCACAGCCGACGGTGACAAGCTCGTGTGGGAGACCGCCCCCGGCGCATTTCTGTTCGCTGCCCAGGATCTGCCGGCGCAAGCGCCTGTTCCCACCGCGGCTCCGCCGCCACCTCAGACAGTCGTTCTGCCGCCGCCACAGGCAGCAGGACCCGTCGAGAATTTCAAAATCTGTCCTTCAGGTACCAGTGGCGTTGCCTCTGATGAAACAAGCTGCGCTTTCGCAGACAGCGTTCGCTTATCGTGGTATTCCCAACCAGGCCAGAGCGTTATCGCCTACAGCCCGGTCACCCACCAGTCGTACCTGATGACGTGCGTGCCGGCGGCGACCAACATCTGGCCGGGAGCGAAGCGTTGCTCAGGCGTGAATAGCCAAGGCACGACCCTGATTGTCTATATCGACTAACTAGCAAACGTCGTAAGGGCTATATACGGCGTTGTCACGATTATCTTCGTGACGTCTATGGCAGGCACGGCACGACATCCAGTGAATCCAACAAAAGACGCAACGGGCGTGGACACCCGTAATCAGCCAACTCCAGGGAATGGAGTATCAACGGTCAAGTCCGGTCCGGTGGCCACACGACTACTGGTGCGTTGCTAAAGCTCTCGATAATCAGGGCTGCACAGTGATCCAGACTCACGGGCGGACCATCTGGATCGGCTCGAACCTCTTCAGGGTCGGAGTCATTGTTTGACTGGAATGGATACCGGATGTACCGAGTGCCGTCGACCGACGCAAGCGATCCGAAGCGCAGAATCGACCCCAAAGCACTGACCAAACGGCCGGTTATGAGGCGTGAGCGTGTTATGCCATTTGCTCTTACCAAAGCGCAAGCGAGAGGAAAATAGACCTGCCTCAGGTATCCGACGGGAGACCATGGGTTGCGGCCACGCGAGATGGAGGACAGATGAGCACGAATCCCGAGGTTCCCACACCCGACGGCGAGCCGGAACCCGGAGCGCCATCCGAAATCGGCCATGTCGAGAGCATCACGTACGAAGGACCGGGGAGCCCCGGCGGTCCCGCGGTGTGGGGAGAAGTCATACGTGGAGTGATCGGTGCAGTCGCGGGAATCGCCATTGGAATTTGGGGCTGCATCATGATCAAAGACGGGATCACGGGCGATGTCGCCTTCGCACTCCATTACGGCGAAAACAATTCGCTGGAGATCAATACGGGGTGGGTCGGGCTTTTCGTCTTAGGGATAGGCGCTGCAATCATCTATTTCACGGCTATCAAGATCGACTGGAAATCGAGTGCTGGGCGGCCAGCACCATCGGGCGACACGAAAGCGGAAGGCGCATGAGTGCCGAGGCGTTCCAGTCCTGGTTGGACAGCCTGGTAGCGGACAACCGGTTGTTTCCACATGAACGCGACCGCCTCATGGCCAGCCGCGAACTGTACGACATGAATCGTCTCGCAGTCGAGGCCGATCTGCCGGGTCGTGTCGTTGGATTCGTCGATGATCGGCGGCTTGTCGCCAACAGTGCCAAAGAACTTCTCAATCTGACCAGCCCCGAGGACCGACCCATCTACTTCGAGTATGTCCCTGGCGTCGGCCTCCAGGGACCAACCGCGCCAGAGGAACGCGAGAGGCTAGTTCATTGACGCTCAAAGGTCGGTTGCGCCCCCAACAGCACGGCCGCGTGGTCGGACGTCCAAGACCCGATCCGGGTTCGCACGTAGGCGACCTTGCAGCTGACGTTTTATGGCTCGTCGACTCGGGAGCAGACCTCACTACCGTACGCAATTGCATCGGTGAGCAGTTCGGGTACCGTCCAGTGCACGGTGCTCATGCATTAGGGGCCGATGGCAAACGTTTTGGGCTCGTCGTCGAGGGAATTAGTGCGGAATTTTTCGTGGAAGATCACGCGGGAAAGCTGCGCACGGTTCAGAGCCGTGGACGCATGTGCATCGCATCCGACGACGCGAAGAGCGACCTGCTCGGCATGAATCATCTGGCCGATTCTGGAGCGACGCTGATGTGGAATCCGCGCAGCGGCGAGGGCTCCTTGCGTACCAGCTTGGCCGCTGGACTGGCCGCCGCAGCACGCGGCATATTCAGGCGATTGACTGGCAGCTGACGTATCTGAGCTGACCGCGGACGTTAGCTGAATCGTCCAACCACCGGAACCCTCCAAGCCGGGTAGACACCTGCGGCATAGTGTCTAGCGAAAGCACAGCCCCAACGAGGAGGCCTCCATGACCACCGACCGCCCGCTCCGCGTCATCCAGTGGACCACCGGCAACATCGGCAAGCGATCCCTGCACGCCATCATCGCCCGTGACGACATGGAATTGGTCGGCGTCTACGCGTACGGCGCCGAGAAGGTCGGGGTGGACGCCGCCGAACTGGCCGGCTGGCCCGAACCCACTGGCATCAAGGCCACCAACGACATCGAAGAGCTGGTGGCTCTCAAGCCCGAAGCCTGCTGCTACAACCCGATCTGGCCCAGCGTCGACGAGCTGGTCCGGCTGCTCGAGTCCGGCATCAACGTCTGTTCCACCGCGGCCTGGATCACGGGCGGCAAGCAGTCCCCCGACGACCTGGCGCGCATCCAGAAAGCCTGCGAGGCAGGCAATTCCACGATCTTCGGCAGCGGCGCTCACCCCGGCCTGACGAACGTGATGGGCATGGTGCTGTCCAGCGCATGCGAGAGCGTCGACGAAATCCGCATCACCGAGTCGGTCGACTGCGGCGTCTACGAATCGGCCGGCACCATGGCCGCGATGGGTTTCGGCAAGGACCCTGAGACACCGGGCCTGGCCGAGAGCGTGCGCCTGGAGAGCGAGGTGTTCGCCGAGTCAGCCGCGATGATGGCCGACGCCATCGGCGCCAAGCTGGACCGGATCACCTTCGACGTCACCTTCACGCCGGCGACCGAGGATTCCGACCTCGGGTTCATGCAGATCCCCAAGGGCACGGTCGCCAGCGTCTACGGCTACCACCGCGGTTGGGTCGGCGACAAGAACGTCGTCAGCGTCGGCTTCAACTGGATCATGGGCGAGCACGTCACCCCGCCGAAGCCCGTGGCGCACGGTCACGTGATCCAGGTGTTCGGCGTGCCCAACATGCGCACGGTGGTCTACTGCCTGCCGTCGAAGGACTGGAGCGAGGTGAGCCTCAACGGTCTCGGCATGATCTACACCGCGCTGCCGGCCACCAACGCAGTACCTGCGGTGGTGGCCGCCGCACCGGGCATCCTGACGCTCAAAGATCTGCCGCCGGTCACCGGCCGGTTCGCCGGCTAGTCCAAAAGCGTTCACAGCCGGTACATTTCGCGCGCCATCAGGGCGTCTTCGATGAAGTCGAAATGCGTCTCGTAGACAGGGTGCGCGGGGTGGTGCTCGTCGGTCAGCCGATGCATGACCTGGCCGACGGTGCGCTCCATGCTGGTAATCCACTGGGGCACGGTCGGTGCGTGAAACGGCAGGGCGTGGGTCCAGCCGAGGTTCAGTGTGTGGCTCATCGTCGTCACCTTTCAATCCGGGTTCGCGGCGATGGAGTGCCGCTGGGGATTTCAGAGTGCGACCACAGCGACGCCGGATCGCGAGTAGACGGGTACTCGAAATCCGGCCATCGGCGCGCGGCCACCCGCGTAGTTGTGGCCGAATCTCCGGAAGAGCTTCCGGAGAGTGACGGGGCAGCTACTCCTACGTATTGACGATCACGCCGACGGCCCCCGAGCCGACGTGCACCGCGAGCACCGGCCCCATGTCGGTCACCACGAGTGAATCGACCTGGGGCAGAAGGGAAGTCAGGGCGGCGCCGATCTGCGCGGCGTCGTCGTGGTTGTCGACGTGGTGTACGGCGATCGCTGCGGGCCGGTCGCCGACCAGCGCGACCACCCGCTCGATCATCGCGGCATGCGCCTTGGCCACGGTCCGAATCCGCTGATCGAGCACCAGCCGGCCGTCGATGTCCAACTGCAGCAACGGTTTCAGCGACAACGCGGTACCGAGCCAGGAGGCGGCGGTCCCGATGCGGCCACTACGGCGCAGGTTGTCCAGCCGGTGCACGACGATGAAACCGTGCTGCCGCCCCGATTCCGCACGCGCCTGCGCCTCAACGGCATCCAGGTCGGCGCCGGCCGCCGCGGCCCGGGCCGCGGCCAGGGCGACGAACCCGACGCCCATCGCCGCCGAGCGCGAATTGACCACGCGCACAGCTGAACCCAGCTCGCGTCCCACGGCCGCGGCGGAACTGAACGTGCTCGACAGGCCGGCCGACAGATGCACCGCCACGACGCCGTCGCCCCCGCTGTCGGCCAGCGCCTGCTTGTAGACGTCGGTCAGATCCGCGGGCGCCGCACCCGAGGTGGACACGTGCGACCGGTCCTGGATGTCCTGCGGAATCGGGTCGATCCCGTCCTGGTAATCGGTGCCGTCCTGCAGTACGTGCAGCGGCACGACGCGAATGTCCCAGCGCTTCAACTCATCCGGGTCAAGCCGAGCCGACGAGTCGGTGACCACCACCACTGCCATCGCTAGTCGTCGGTCCGCTGCGACACCACACCGGCCTCGGCCAGCCCCTTGAGCATGAGTTCGGCGACGGCACGGTGCGCCTCGAAGTTCCAGTGGATGCCGTCCGGATTGGCGCGGCCGGACATCACCTCGTCACCGACGGCGGCCTTGAGGTCGACGATCGGAATCTGCTTCGCGTCAGCCCAATCGGTGATTGCCGCGACGGTGGCGTCGCGCCACCGGTGCGAACTGCCGTAGGTCTCCGCGATGTGCACCGACGGGATGGTCGCGACAAACGGAATGCCGGGGCGGTTGAAATCGATTGCCCCGCGCGTCTCTTCGAGATATTCGACCGTCAGGTGTGCCGGCAGCGCGGGCCGGGCGAGCGGCGACAGCCGCGGCTGCAACCAGCCGTAGCCGTCCCGCACGATGCGGCGCAGCCACGGCGGCCGCACATAGCGGATCAGTTCCCGCAGCGCCGTCGGCAACGGTGACGGCAACGAGTCCATGCCGCACGTCGCGAAGATCACCGCGCCGGCCTTCGGCAGCGCCGCCCACGACCGCGGATCCTGCGTCGCGGCCCACCACACGTCGCGGCAGGTCCAGCCGATGCGGCCGATCAGCTCCAGGTCCCAACCGAGTTGGGACGCAACGATGTTGGGCCAGATACGCGGATCGTCGGACGGCAGGCCGCCGGTGGGTCCGTAGTAGGACAGCGAGTCGCAGAAGACGAGAAGAACGGGCTTCTTCGGCGCGGCCGGGGTATCAGAGGACATCGTTCGCCACCTGAGCCGAGGCGTTCCACACATCCAGCCGCCACTTCACCGGATCGTCGTCGGCCAGACCCGCACTGTGCCCCGACAGCTGCACCCAGCTGGCGTTGCCCATGCCGCCGAGGATCGGCCAGTTGTCTACCGGCAGCTCCAGCAGGGCCGCGGTCAGCGCGGCGATCAGCCCGCCGTGCGCGACGAGCACCACGGGGCGGTCGACCTCGTCGACACCCCATTCGGGCAGATTGCGCAGCTGCTCCTGAACCACCGGAAGGGCGCGGTTCGCCACGTCCACCCGGCTCTCGCCGTTGTGCGGCGCCCAGCGGGCATCGTCACGCCAGGCCAGCCGCGCGCCGGGCGCAATGTCGTCGACCTCGTGATGGGTCAGGCCCTGCCAGTCCCCCAGGTGCGTCTCGCGCAGCCGCTCGTCGATCGACACCGGCATGCCGGCCTGGTCCCCCAGCGTCGTCGCGGTGTCGAGGGCCCGACGCAGATCGGACGACACGATCACCAGAGGCTGACGCTTGGCCAGCACCTCGGCCGCCGCCACCGCCTGCGCCCGGCCCAGATCACTGAGGTCGGTGTCGAGCTGGCCCTGCATCCGGCTGGTGGCGTTGTACTCCGTCTGACCGTGACGCAGCAGCAGGAGGCGGCGGTTCCTCACTCGCCGTCCTCGTCGGACGCGTCGTCTCCGTCGGGGTTCACCGGCAGCTCGCCGTCCAGGTCGACCTCGACGGCGGGACAGTCCCGCCACAGCCGGTCCAGCGCGTAGTACTCGCGCTCCTCCTGGTGCTGGATGTGCACCACGATGTCCACGTAGTCGAGCAGCACCCAGCGGCCCTCGCGGGCGCCCTCGCGACGGGCCGGCTTGTGGCCCGCCCAGCGCATCTTCTCCTCGACCTCGTCGACGATGGCGTTGACCTGGCGGTCGTTGGACGCCGAAGCGATGACGAAGTAGTCGGTGATGACCAACTGATCCGAGACGTCGATGACGCTGATGTTCTCGCCCAGCTTGGCGGACGCCGCGCGGGCGGCGACCGTCGCCATGCTGAGGGCTTCGGGGGTGGCGGTCATGAACTCTCCTGCTTGTTCGTGGCTTGATAGAGCCCACGTTTGGATACGTATTGGACGACGCCGTCGGGCACCAGGTACCAGATGGGCCGGTTGGCCTGGGCGCGGCGACGGCAGTCGCTCGACGAGATGGCCAGCGCAGGCACCTCGACGAGGGTCAGGGCGTCGGCCGGCAGTTC
The DNA here is from genome assembly GCF_000686745.1 of Mycobacterium sp. UNC410CL29Cvi84. Taxonomy (NCBI): domain Bacteria; kingdom Bacillati; phylum Actinomycetota; class Actinomycetes; order Mycobacteriales; family Mycobacteriaceae; genus Mycobacterium; species Mycobacterium sp. UNC410CL29Cvi84. The sequence continues at coordinate 308,887 of NZ_JMLM01000006.1, read as the reverse complement.
TTTCTGCGCCGCCTCGATGTGTTTCCCGTCCAGCTCGTAGCCGGGCCGGCTGACCCCGATGAACCGGGCCGTGGAGAACAGCTCCTCCCAGTTCTGCCAGGACAGGATCGAGGCCAGCGCATCGGCGCCGGTGATGAAGAACAGGTCGGTGTCGGGGTTCTGCCGGGCCAGGTCCCGCAGGGTGTCCTTGGTGTAGGTGGGGCCGCCGCGGTCGATGTCGACGCGGCTGACCGAGAACCGCGGGTTGGCGGCCGTCGCGATGACCGTCATCAGGTACCGGTCCTCGGCGGCGGTGACGTGCCGATCGCGCTTCTGCCAGGGCTGCCCGGTGGGGACGAACACCACTTCGTCGAGCTGGAACAGGTCGGCCACCTCACTGGCCGCGACGAGGTGTCCATGGTGGATGGGATCGAACGTCCCACCCATCACTCCCAGCCTGCGTCGAGTCACGATTGGCCAGCTTACGGCAGTGTTCGGAGCCAACTTGGGGGCAGGACCTCGCCGGCTAGACCGGCAGCAGGTTGTCGATCACCGAGGCGAGCTGCTTGGCGGACCGGCATTCGTGCATGGTGATGACGTCCTGGTACTTGGCCGTCGCCGAGTCGCCGCTGCCCCACAGGTGCTTGGGCTCGGGGTTGAGCCAGTGCGCGTGCTTGCTGGCGCCCACCATGTGCGCCAGCAGGTCGGCCTGCGGGTTGCGGTAGTTGTTGCGGCCGTCGCCGAGGACCAGCAGCGCCGTGCGCGGCGAGAGCGCGTTGGGCCACTTGTCCAGGAACGAGACGAACGCGTGGCCGTAGTCCGAGTGCCCGTCCCGGGTGTAGACGGCCGCCTCGCGGGTGATCTTCTGCACCGCGACGGCCAGGTCGGCGTCCGGCCCGAACAGTTCGGTGACCTCGTCGGTGGTGTCGATGAAGGCGAAGACGCGCACCCGCGAGAACTGCTGACGCAGCGCGTGCACCAGCATCAGGGTGAAGTGGCTGAAGCCGGCGACGGAGCCGGACACGTCGCACAGCACCACCAGCTCGGGACGGGCCGGGTGCGGCTTCTTGAGGACGACGTCGATGGGCACGCCGCCCGTCGACATCGACTTGCGCAGCGTCTTGCGCAGGTCGATCTGGCCGGCGTGGGAGCGACGGCGACGCGCAGCCAGGCGGGTGGCCAGCGTACGGGCCAGCGGCGCGACGACATTGCGCATCTGCCGCAGCTGATCGCCTGACGCCCTGAGGAATTCGACGTTCTCGGCCAGCTGCGGGATGCCGTAGGTCTGCACGTGGTCGCGGCCGATCTGCTCGGCGGTGCGCCGCTTCGTCTCCGACTCGACCATGTGTCGCAGTTGCGAAATACGTTTGGCGGCAATCGCTTTGGCGATCTGCTCCTGCGTGGGCGTGGGCTCGTCGCCGTACGGCGCCAACAGGCCGGCCAGGAGCTTGCCCTCGAGCTGGTCCAGGCCCATGGCCTTGAGGGCCTGATATGAGGAGTACGACGGGCCGCGGCTCGAGTTGTACTTGCCGTAGGCGTCGACGATCTGCGCGATCATCGCCATCAGGCGGTCGTCGAGGTTCGCCATGTCGGCGTCGGACAGCAGGTCGATGAGTGCCGAGCGCATGCCCTCGACGTCCTCGGGCGGGATCCGGTCGGGCCGGTTCTCCGGATCCTCGTCGTCGTCGAGTTCCAACACGGCCCGGTCCCCCATGGCTGCGGGGAACCACAGGTCGAACAGCGCGTTGTAGGTCTCGCGATGGTCGGGCCGGCGCAATACCGCGCACGCCAGGCCCTCGCGGAGCACCATGCGGTCACCCAGCCCCAAGGTGGCCATCACCCGGCCGGCGTCGACCGTCTCCGACGGCCCGACGTTGATGCCCACCTTGCGCAGGGCTTCGACGAACCCCACGAGATGGCCTGGAATGCCTTGCGGGGCAAGCGGTTGCGGTGGGGTTCGTGCGACGGCCATGGCAGCTTCCCTAGTTCAGCTTCAGCTCACCGGCAGCGCGCTGCTGATCGGACTGGTGCTTGAGCACCACGCCCAGCGTGGCCGCGATCATCGCGTCGTCGAGGGTGTCCATGCCCAGCGCCAGCACCGTGCGGCCCCAGTCGATGGTCTCGGCGACCGACGGCAGCTTCTTGAGCTGCATGCCGCGCAGCACTCCGATGATCCGGACCAGCTCGTCGGCGATTTTCTCCGGCAGCTCGGGCACCCGGGACAGCAGGATGCGCCGCTCCAGATCCGGGTCGGGGAAATCGATGTGCAGGAACAGGCAGCGACGCTTGAGCGCCTCGGACAGCTCACGGGTGGCGTTCGACGTCAGCACCACCAGCGGAGTCTGCTGCGCCTTGATGGTGCCGAGTTCCGGCACGGTGACGGCGAAGTCGGACAGGATTTCCAGCAGCAGGCCTTCGATCTCGATGTCGGCCTTGTCGGTCTCGTCGATCAGCAGCACGGTGGGCTCGGTGCGGCGGATGGCCGTCAGCAGCGGCCGGCTCAGCAGGAACTCCTCGCTGAACACGTCCATCTTGGTCTGGTCCCAGTCGCCCGACTGCTGGCCGGACTGAATCCGCAGGATCTGCTTGGCGTGGTTCCACTCGTACAGCGCGCGGGCCTCGTCGACGCCCTCGTAGCACTGCAGCCGCACCAGCTCCGAACCCGTGCACTGGGCGATGGCCCGGGCCAGTTCGGTCTTACCGACGCCCGCCGGTCCTTCGATCAGCAGCGGCTTACCCAGCCGGTCGGCCAGGAAAACCGCTGTGGCCGTTGCGGTGTCGGGCAGGTATCCGGTTTCGGCGAGTCGCTTGGCGACGTCATCGATGTCCGCGAACAACGGCACCGAACGAGCGGGTGTACTCAAGTTCTTCTCCTCCTACACGGGCCGGGTCTGGCCGTCGCCCCACACGATCCACTTGGTGGAGGTCAGTTCCGGCAGCCCCATCGGACCGCGTGCGTGCAGCTTCTGGGTCGAGATGCCGATCTCGGCGCCGAAGCCGAACTGCTCACCGTCGGTAAAGGCCGTCGACGCGTTGACCATCACCGCGGCGGCATCCACCTGTTCGGAGAACCGCTGGGCCGCAGCAAGATTGGTGGTGACAATCGATTCGGTGTGGCCGGTGCCGTACTCGTTGACGTGCGCGATGGCCCCGTCGACCCCGTCGACGACGGCTACCGCGATATCCAGTGACAGGAACTCGGCGCGCAATTCGTCCTCGCTCGGGTCCAGGTGCACCGTCACCCCGGCGTCCTGCAGGGCGGTCACCAGCCGGGGCAGCGCGGTGTCGGCGATGGCCCGGTCCACCAGCAGCGTCTCGGCCGAGTTGCACACGCTGGGACGGCGGGTCTTGGAGTTCAGCAGGATGCTCTCGGCCATGTCGAGATCGGCGGCTTCGTGAACGTAGACGTGGCAGTTGCCGACACCGGTCTCGATGGTCGGCACGGTGGCGTCGCGCACCACGGCGTCGATCAGGCCGGCGCCGCCGCGCGGGATCACCACGTCGACCAGCCCACGGGCCTGGATCAGGTGGGTGACGCTGGCGCGGTCCTCGCTGGGCAGGAGCTGCACGGCATCCTCGGGCAGGTCCTCGGCGGCCAGCGCCGCCCGCAGTGCGGTGACCAGAGCCGCATTCGACCGGGCCGCCGACGAGCTGCCGCGCAGCAGCGCCGCGTTGCCGGACTTCAGCGCCAGGCCGAAGGCATCGACCGTCACGTTGGGCCGGCTCTCGTAGACCATGCCGACCACGCCGAGCGGCACCCGCTGCTGACGAATCTGCAGGCCGTTGGGCAGCGTGCTGCCGCGCAGCACCTGTCCCACGGGGTCCGGCAGCCCGGCGACCTGCCGCAATCCGGCGGCGATCCCGTCGAGGCGCTGCGGGTTCAGGGCCAGGCGGTCGATCATCGCCTCGGCAGTGCCGCCAGCGCGCGCGGCGTCGATGTCCTCGGAGTTGGCGGCGAGGACCACGTCCGCGGCGGCGAGCACGGCATCGGCCGCGGCGTGCAGCGCGCGGTTCTTGGCTTCGGTGGTCAGCGTGGCCAGCACGCGCGACGCGACGCGGGCCCTCCGGGCGGCGTCATGCACCTGCTGGCGCAGATCGGTGTCCGTAGCTGCGTGCACACTCATTAACCCAGGGTAACGAGGTATCCGCGGTTCAGGCCGGTCGGGGCTACGGTGGCCCGGTGACTCGCATCACTGTCGTGGGCAGCGTGAACATGGATCTGGTGTTCGGTCTCGCAGACCTGCCGGGACCGGGACAGACGGTACTGGCGTCGTCATTGCATTCAGAGCCCGGCGGCAAGGGCGGGAATCAGGCCGTCGCCGCGGCCCGCGCGGGTGCCGACGTCCAGCTCGTCGCCGCGCTCGGGGCCGACGCCACCGGGGCGGCACTGCGAAAGCACTTGCAGGACAACGGCGTCGGCCTGGTCGGGACGGTCAGCCTCCCGGTCCCGAGCGGCACCGCGGCGATCATGGTCGGCGAGAATGCCGAGAACATGATCGTGGTGGCGCCAGGTGCCAATGGGCACCTGACCCTGGACTCCGCACACGTTCGCGCGGTGGTCGCCGACTGCGATGTGCTGTTGCTACAGCTGGAAATCCCGCCGGCCACGGCGCTGGCGGCGGCGCGGCTGGCCAAGGACAGCGGCGCCACCGTCGTGCTCAACGCTTCTCCCGCCGGCACCGATCCGCACGCGCTCGCCGCGCTGGCGGCCGTCACCGACGTGGTGATCGTCAATGAAACCGAAGCCGCCCAATGGCGTTGGCCCGTCGCGCATCTGGTGATCACGCGCGGCGCCGACGGCGCGGAGCACCGCACGCCCGACGGCGAGACGCATGTCCCCGCACCCGAGGTGGAAGCGCTCGACACCACGGGCGCGGGCGACGTCTTCGCGGGCGTCCTGGCCGCGGGCTGGACCGCAGACCCCGCACATGCCCTCCGGCGCGCCGTGACCGCCGGTGCCCTTGCCACACTGACCCCCGGTGCCGGCGATTGCGCACCGCGGGACGAGGTCATCGAGGACGCGCTGGAAGACGACACGCCAAACTGACGCGCAGATATACGCCACTTAGCGGATGATCTGCCGGCCGCAGCGCCGGATAGTCGATGCATGACCATCGCCAGCGGTATTCCGAGCGTCTTCGACGTCACGCTTCCGGCCATCGATTACTCGGACGCGCAAAGCCCCGACGAAGCGCAGGCGATCCTCGGGCCGGCGCGTGCGCAGTCGCCGATCGCGATGGGGCCGCACGGGCCAGAGGTGCTGACCTACGACCTGGCGCACGAGGTGCTGCGGGATCCGCGATTCCGGATTCCCCAGGGCATGTTCCTCGTGGCTCAGGGCATCACGTCGGGCCCGGTGTGGGATCGGGTCAGCGCATCGATCATCAGCATCGACGGCCCCGAGCACACCCGTCTGCGCCGGCTGGTGGCCACGGCCTTCAGTCGCCGCGCGATCGAGCGATTGCGCACCACGGTCGTCGACGTCGTCAGCGACCTGATCGATCGCCAGGTGGCCCGCGGGCACTGCGATGTGGTGAGCGACATCGCCCGGCAGTACCCGACCCCGGTCATCTGTGCGCTGCTCGGCGCCCCGGCCGAGGACTGGGCGCAACTGTCGGCCTGGGTCGACGACTTCATGCAGGCCTTCGACTGGCACGTCGCCGAGCACGAGACCGCGATCCTGACCGCATGGGACGCGCTCGACGGATACATCGACGACATGGTCGCCCGTCGCCGCGACAACCTCACCGACGATCTGATCTCAGATCTCATCCGCGCCGAGGAGGACGGTGACCGGCTCAGTGCCGACGAACTGCGCATGCTGTCCACCGGCCTGCTGGCGGCCGGCACCGACACCACCCGCAACCAGGTCTCCGCTTCGGTACAGGTGCTGTGCGAGCACCCCGACCAGTGGGCCCTCCTGGGGGCGCACCCCGATATGGCCGACCGCGCCGTCGAAGAGACCACGCGGCACTCCCCGATCGTGATCAGCTCTCTCCGAATGGCCCGCGAGGATGTCGAACTCGCTGGAATGCTGTTCCCCGCAGGAACTTTCCTGCAAGTGAACACCGGCGCGGCGAACCGCGACCCCGCCGTGTACGCCGATCCGGACCGACTCGACATCACCCGCGCGGGCGCCCCGGCGATGCAGACCTTCGGTGCCGGGATGCACTACTGCCTCGGCGTGCACCTGGCCAAGATGGAGCTGGCCGAAGCGCTCGCCCTCATGACTCAGCGCATGCCCAATGCCCGCGTGACCGGGCCGGTCCCGTGGAAGCCGTTGGTAGGTCTGAGCGGACCGCTCACATTGCCCATCGCGTTCGACCGCGTCGATCAGTCGTGGCGGGCGGCTTCCTGAGCGAGTTGTCTGTGCGCGCCGCCGCTCCGGCATAGCCGCTAGCAGCAACGCCTCGGCCGGACGCCTCGGGCATCAGTCGGCGTGGTGACGCTTCGCCCCGTTCCGGCACCCACCGACCGCCATCGGGCAACTCTGCGCGCGACAACTCAGCAGCGGTGCGTACGTATGCGCACATGGCGTAGATGACGCCGTCGGCGTGCACCTTTGCGAAGTACGCATCACGGCCGATGGAATGCCCGCCGCCTGGCGAGACAGTAGGAGTCACTACTCGACAAGGAGGACTCCGATGAACCAAACCCCCACCGCCACAACGCACTTCCGCATGGCGACCACTCACCCGGCACTGACCCGCTGGTGGACCGAAGCCGAGTCCGTCATCTCGGCCGCCATGCGGTGGCTGTCCACCCCCGCGGCGGCGGAACCGGCGTCGCGCGCGGCGTATCACAGCTATCTGGAGCAGGCGTGCATGGCTCGCGAGATGGACAGGCTCTGAACACCCCGAAAGCCGCGCGACGGTACTGCTTCAGCAAATACTGCAAGGTGACCGGGTGTGGCCCTAGAATCTGACGTTCAAATGGACGGCCACAAGGGAATCGCGGTGTCGCGGCGATTCTTCGTGCTCACGGTCGCCATCGCCGCCTTCTACGTGCCGCTCGCACTCAACTACGCCTGGCCGCTGTTCGCGCCCGGCTTGTCACGCTGGCAGGACAGCGTCAACTCCGTCATCAACGGCCGCACCTACGCGGTCGGTGACGGATCCGTCGAATCCGTGCGCCACGGCGCCTACGCCGAGCATCGCGTGGTCCTCATGGTGCACACCACATTGGCCGGACTTGCCTTGACGCTGGGGCTGTTTCAGTTCTCGTCGCGGCTGCGCACCCGCCGGCCGGCGGTACATCGCTGGATCGGCCGCAGCTATCTGGCACTGATGTCCGTCAGCATGCTGACCGCGTTGGTGTTCCTGTACTTCACGCCGCCGGCCCAGCACTTCATCGGCCCGGCATTCGAAACCCAGTTGCGCGCCTTGGCAATCGGCACACTCGGTAGCGCGTGGTACGCGGTCTACGCGATCCGCCGCCGCGACGTGATCACGCACCAGGCCTGGATGACCTACGGCATCGCCCTGATGATGACGGCGCCGTTGCTGCGCGTGATCTGGATCGGCATCCAGCCACTGATCCCGCAGCACGATCTGCTGACCAACATCGGTGTGGGCTCCATCGTCCTCGGTGTCGCCGCGCCCGGCAGCGCGGTGTTCGCGTTCATGCTCGCGCAGCATCCGAAGGTGGACGCGGTTGCCGCATCCACCCCACGCCGCGTGTACTTCTTCGCCCTCGCACTGGCCATTGCCGGCTCGGTGACATACGCCGCGCTGATCCTCCGGCTGCCCGCCGCGATACCGCACAGCCTCGCGCTCTTTCACCTGGTACCGGCCTGGATCAGCATCGCAATCGCCGCAAGTGGGGTGTTCCGGGCCCGCGCCGCGGGCGATGTGGCGCGCGAACGGCAGTGGCGCTGGCTGCTGTGGGGATTCGCCGCGGCCCCGACCGCGGCCAGCTTGTACGCGCAGATCGTGCCGCCGGCCTTCACGACGGCCGACGCCGTTCTCGCCGGCGGCATGGACGGCCCGGTCATCCCGATCACCGTCGCCTTCGCGCTGGTGGTGCACGCGGCCGCGCGGTCTCAGCGCCGGACCGACGACGACCTTGATGAGCCGAACGTGCTCGCCGCCGCCTGAGCGCGGCGGCAAGTTATCCACAGAACGCGATTCATCCACAATCTGCGCCTGCCACGTAGTTTGAAGCGGTTGAGATCACTAAAATCGAACATATGCACGAAGCGCTGGCGATCGAAACCGGGGAAGCCGACGACGCTTCCCTGGTCGACACGATGACCAGCGCTACACGGACCGAAGCCCAGAGTGCCGCCCGCCGACTGGGTGCCATCGCCGAACTCACCCACCGCCGCTGCATCGACCACGAAGACCGCGACCTGTGGGCGTGCGACGGCTGGGACGCCGCGGCGTGCGAGATCGGCGCGGCCCTGACGATCAATCGCTGGCAAGCTGCCAGTCAGATGCACCTCGGACTCGCACTGCGCGACCGGCTCCCACACGTCGGCGCCCTGCTGGCGCGTGGGGACCTATCACTTCCGTTGGTCACCCTGATCTGCTGGCATACCGAGCTCGTGCAAGACCCCGCAACGCTCGCCCTCATCGACACCGCCATGGCCGGCAGCGCGCGCGAGTGGGGTCCGTTGTCGAAAGCTGACACGATCCGGCAGATCGACAGCTGGATCGAGAAGTTCGACCCAGCCGCGGTGCGTCGTACCCGTAACGCCGTCCGCGGTCGCGATGTCGAGTTCGGCAAGCCGGGTGACCCCGCAGGCGTCACGTCCGTCTGGGGTCTGTTACTGGCCACCGACGCCGAACTGCTCAAGCGCACCCTCACCGCCATGGCCTACGAGGTCTGCGACGACGATCCCCGCAGCCTCGCCCAGCGCCGCGCCGACGCGTTGGGCATCCTGGCCGTCCGCGGCGATCGACTGCCCTGCCACTGCGGCAATCCCGACTGCCCCGCGGCCAGTACCGATCCGCGCGCCGCGGCAGTCGTCATTCATGTCCTGACTGGCGCTGCGCCACAACCGGTCAGCGACCCACTGCTCGACGCGCCGGAGGCCAAACCGCCGGTGACGGCAGACACCCCGGTCACCGAGGCACTCGCGCCTCTGCCTGAGCCCGAGCCTGTCGTCGACCAGGCCGCGGTCGGATATTTATCTGGCGGGCCTGTGATCCCCGCGGTGGTCGTGGCAGACCTCGCCGCCCGCGGCGCCACCGTGAAAACGGTTACCACGCCGCAGGTTCCGGCCGACGGGCAACCGCAATACCGGCCGTCGACCACGCTCGACCACTACGTGCGGATGCGGGACATCACCTGCATGCACCCCGGCTGCGACCGCCCCGCCGTAGACGCCGACCTCGACCACACCATCCCCTGGCCGGCCGGAGCCACGCATCCCGGCAATCTGAGCCCGAAGTGCCGCAAGCATCACCTGGTCAAAACGTTCTACACCGGCGCGACCGGATGGCACACCCGCCAGAACCCGGACGGCACCATCGTGTGGACCGCACCCACCGGGCATACCTACACGACCGTGCCCGGTAGCCGAATCCTGTTTCCCGACAGGCACTTCCCTACCACAGCACCGCCACCATCGGCTACGGCGACCACCAGCGATCAACCCGGTCGCGACCTCATGATGCCCACCCGCCGGCGCACCCGCATCGACGACCGCGCTCGACGTACCCGGAACGAGCGCAAACTCAACTGGACCGAGCTCCTGGAGTCGGAGTCGACCGCCGAAGCCAAACTCCAACTCGCCCAACAACTCATCGACGGCGACAGCTCGCCACCGTTCTGACGTCCGGATGGGCGTCAGAAGCGGCCGGCCCGGTCAGGCCTCCGGCACGTTGCGGTCGATCTCGTCGAGCCAGATGCGCGCCGACATGTCCGACGGCGCCCGCCAGTCCCCGCGCGGGGACAACGCGCCGCCCGCTGACACCTTCGGGCCGTTCGGCAGCGCCGACCGCTTGAACTGGCTGAACGAGTAGAACCGCTGGACGAAGACTTTCAGCCAGTGCCGGATGTCGGCCAGTGAGTAGGCCACGTGCTCGTCATCGGGGAAACCTGCCGGCCAGTCACCAGCGTCGGCGTCGCGCCACGCATGCCAGGACAGGAACGCGATCTTCGACGGCCGGAAGCCGTAGCGCAACACCTGAAAGAGCGAAAAGTCCTGCAGTGCATACGGTCCCACCTTGGCCTGACTGCTCTGCACTGCCTCACCGTCGGCCGCCGGAACAAGTTCGGGCGTGATCTCGGTGTCCAGCACCGACTGCAACACATCGTTGACATCGTCGTTGAACTGCCCCGAGGAGATCACCCACCGGATCAGGTGCTGGATCAAGGTTTTCGGCACCCCGCCGTTGACGTTGTAGTGCGACATCTGGTCGCCGACGCCATACGTGGACCAGCCCAGGCCGAGCTCGGACAGGTCGCCCGTGCCCAGCACGATGCCGCCGCGCTGGTTGGCCAGCCGGAACAGGAAGTCGGTCCGCAACCCGGCTTGCACGTTCTCGAACGTCACGTCGTAGACGGCCTCACCGCGCGCGAACGGGTGTCCCATCTCGGTGAGCATCAGCCGCGCGGTGTCCCGAATGTCCAACTCGGAGAACGTGACTCCGAGCGCCTTGGCCAGTGCGGTGGCGTTGTTCTTGGTGTGGTCGCCGGTCGCGAAACCCGGCATGGTGAAGGCCAGGATGTCGCTGCGCGGCCGACCCTCGCGGTCCATCGCCTTGGCCGCAACGATCAGCGCGTGCGTGGAATCCAGCCCGCCGGACACCCCGATCACCACGGTCGGAAAGTTCAGCGCCCGCAGCCGCTGCTCCAGACCGGACACCTGAATGTTGTACGCCTCGTAGCAATCCTGTTGCAGCCGTTGCGGATCCGACGGCACGAACGGGAACCGCTCGATCTCGCGGCGCAGGCCGATGTCGCCCGCGGGCGGCGACAGTGTGAATCCGATACGCCGGAAGTCGGAGGTCCGGTCAGCGAACGTGCGGCGGTTGTCGTCGAACGTGCCCATCCGCAGCCGCTCGGCGGCCAGCAGTTCGGTGTCGACATCGGCGACCGAGCGTCGCTCGCCGCGTGGAAAGCGCTCGGATTCGGCCAGCAGCACACCGTTTTCGTAAATCATGGTCTGGCCGTCCCAGGCCAGATCCGTCGTCGACTCGCCCTCCCCCGCGGCGGCATAGACGTACGCCGCCAGGCATCGCGACGACGCAGAGCGGGCCAGCAGCTTGCGGTCGTCGGCCCGGCCGATCGTGATCGGGCTGCCCGACAGATTGGCCAGCACCGTCGCACCGGCCAGCGCGGCCGTCGCACTCGGCGGCACCGGCACCCACATGTCCTCGCAGATCTCCACGTGCAGCACGAAGTTCGGCAGATCGTCGGCGGCGAACAGCAGGTCGGGGCCGAACGGCACGTCGACGCCGCCCAGCCGGATGGTGCCTTCGACATCGTCACCGGCCGCGACCTGACGCGATTCGTAGAACTCGCGGTAGGTCGGCAGGTACGACTTGGGCACCACGCCAAGGATGGAGCCACGGTGGATGACCACCGCGGTGTTGTAGATCCGGTGCCGGTGCCGCAGCGGCGCGCCCACCACCAGAACCGGCAGCAGCTCGACCGATGCCTCGACGATCGAGGCCAGCGCCTCGGTCACCGACTCGAGCAGCGTGTCCGACAGCAGGATGTCCTCGATCGAGTACCCCGAGAGGGTCAGTTCCGGGAACACCGCCAGCGCGACGGCGTCGTCGTGGCATTCGCGGGCCAGGCGCAGCACCGACGCGGCGTTGGCCGCCGGGTCCGCGAGCGCGGTGTGGTGCGTGCACGCGGCGACGCGGACGAATCCGTGCCGGTAGGCAGAATAGAAGTCCACCATCTGATTGTCGCATCGCTCCGGTGCCCGATTGTGGCGCCGTCACGTCGCGTCACCCCGCGGACGGCCTACCCTCGATGACGTGCAGGCTCCTGAACTGGTCAATCTGCTGGCCGACCGGCGTCTCGCCGTGCTGACCGGCGCCGGTATCTCCACCGATTCGGGCATCCCGGACTATCGCGGACCGGACTCGCCGCCGAGCAATCCGATGACCATCCAGCAGTTCCTGTCCGGGCCGGCCTTCCGGCAGCGGTACTGGGCCCGCAACCACATCGGCTGGCGGCACATGGCCGCCCGCCGGCCCAACGCCGGCCACCGCGCCGTGGCCGCCCTGGAACGCGCGGGCCTGGTCACCGGCGTCATCACCCAGAACGTCGACCTACTGCACACCAAGGCCGGCTCCCGGACCGTGGTGAACCTGCACGGCACCTACGCGCAGGTCGTCTGCCTGAGCTGCAGGCACACCATGACCCGGGCCGCGCTGGCCGTCGAACTGGAACGGCTCAATCCCGGGTTCACCGAACGGGCCGAGGTCGGCAGTATCGGCGTGGCCCCCGACGCCGACGCCACGGTCGAGGACACCGCGACATTCCGGTACCTGGACTGTCCGCGCTGCGGCGGCATCCTCAAACCCGACATCGTGTACTTCGGCGACAGCGTGCCGAAAGACCGCGTGCAACAGGCGTACGGCATGGTCGACGCGGCCGACGCGCTGCTGGTCGCGGGATCGTCGTTGACGGTGTACTCGGGCTACCGCTTCGTCCGGTACGCGGCCGCCGCCGGCAAGCCCGTCGCCATCATCAACCGCGGCACCACCCGCGGCGACGACCTGGCGACGGTGAAGATCGAGAGTGGCTGTTCGGAAATCCTCGCGCTACTGGCCGGCGAATTGGCCGCTCAGAACCTGTCCGGGTGCCAGTAGACGTCCTCCGGCGTACCGGACAACGCGTTGTCCACGGCCTCCCGGCCCTGCATGTAGCCGTAGTCCTGGTTCGACGACTCGTAGCGCCACCCGCCGAACCGGCCGCGGCTGTAGAAGCCGTGCGCACGCAGCCGCTCGTCGACGGTCCGCACGATGTCGTCACGACCCAGGGTCGGCACCGGATAACCCATCGGGACCTCCTGCACGAACCGGCTCACCACGTTGTCCGACTCGGCCCCCAGCGCCCGCAGTGATTCCTCGGTGCGCCGCACCGCATCGTCGGCGGTCAGTGCCTGTCCGGGCAGCTGCGGCACCTCGCACAGCACGTTCCAGCGGCCGTCGCCGGCGTTGGCGGGGTCGTAGTTGTTCAGCATCGTGGCCCGGTACCACGGCACGCCCAGGTCCGGGCAGTACAGCCAGGTCTTGTCGGCCAACGCCTCGGGCGCCGCACCCCGGTAACCCAATCCGACCGCGTAGATACGACTGGCGCACAAGGTATTTCGCTCGGCCGTCCCCTGCGCTCCGGCGCCACCGAGCCAGCCCCAGGCCGTCGTCAGCGGCGCCGAGCTGACGCAGTGGTCGTACGCGACGGTCGAGCCGTCGTCGAGCGTAGCGACCCGCCCGGCCACATCGACGTCGACGACGCGGGTGCCGAGCCGCACCGTCCCGGGCGCCAGCAGCCGGTCGTGCACGCCCTGCCACAGCGCCCCGGTGCCGCCGATCGGATACGGGAAACTGCCCGCGGGGGCCGTCGCCGAGCCGGCCAAGCCGAGGCGCGGCACGTTCGGCGCGGCGCTGCCGCTGCGCAACGACGTCCATTCGTGGTCGATGTGCTCGAGCGGGGCCGTCCACATCTTGTAGTTGTAGGGCCCGAAAAATTCGTCAAAAAGTTTGCCACCGAAATTGTTGCGGTAATAATCGGCGAGGTTGTGCAGCGGTGCGTCCGGGTACAGGTCGGTCGGCATCGCGTCGAGTTGCTGCTGGATGGGCGTGGGCACCAGACTCTGCGGCCCGCTGCCGTCGAGCCACACCCAGCCGTTGCGGGCGACGTCGTTCATCTTGACGCCCGAGGCGTCGACCGCACGGTCGAACTCCGCGAAGTGGCTGTGCAGCACGTGGCCGCCGAGATCCCAGGTGAAACCGTGTGCGTCGCGCACCGACGTGGCCATGCCGCCGACTTGATCGCCGGCGTCCACCACCACGTGGTCGATCCCGAGTTCGGTCAGCCGGACGGCAGCGCCCAGCCCGGTCGGGCCGGCACCGACAATGAGAACGGTCGGCACAGGGTCAGAAATCGACGACCAGTCGGGCCGGTTCGAAACCCTCGGCGAACGCCCGGCGGCACAGGAAGCCGTAGTGCTCAGCGGAACTGCGCACCCACGAGGCACTGACCTTCTCGCTGGCCTCGGCCTGCGACACGTGCGACATCAGGGCTTCGATCTTCTTGTCCAGCGAATCGGAGATATCGACGAACGCCGTCGGATTGAAACCGATGGCCGACGGTCCGCCGTACGTCATGATCGACGACACCCAGCGCGCCGCACCGAGGGTACAGCGGGAGACCACCCGGTGGTCCTGATGACTGTCGTTGGCCGTGTGGGTGTAAACGATTGTGGCAGAGGACTTTTCGATGGCGTCTTCGATCAGGTGAACCAGCTCGAACTCCTGCAGCGAAACGCGGCAGTCGCCGAAACCCTGGCCCCACAGCAGTTCGTGGACCCCGAGCACCTCCACCGCGCGGAGCTGCTCGCGCACCCGCTCCTGCGAGTCGCCGGGCCCCTCCTCGCCGCGGGTCACCACCAACATCGTGACCCGGTCGCCGGCCGCGACATGCTTTGCCAGCGCACCGCCGCAGCCCAGTTCGATGTCATCGGGATGCGCGCCGACCGCCAGCACGGACTGTCTCGCCATCGCCCCCTCAATTCTGTTTGCTGCGTCAGGTGTCGAAGGCAGCATAACCCTAATTTAATGGGTAGGCCTTCTCCAGCAGGGAAAACACCGAACGAGGCGTCGATTCTAGCCAAATACACACAAAGTCGACGTCAAATTGCTACCAGGTCATCGGCGTGCACGGCGGGTCGGCGCAGCTCGACGGGCAGTTCGGGGGTGGACCGGCCGATGATGCCCGCGAGCTCGGAATCGTCGTACGCGACGACGCCCCGCGCCACCGCGGTGCCGTCGGGGCCATGCAACTCGACGACGTCGCCGCCATGGAAGCGTCCGGCGACCGCGGTGATCCCGGCGGGAAGCAAAGATTTTCTTTGCCCGACGACCGCCCGCACCGCACCGGCGTCCAGCGTCAGGGTCCCCGTCGTCTCCGCCGCGTAGCGCACCCAGAACCGGCGCGCCGACATGCGCTCGGGGCGCGCCGCGAAGACCGTGCCCACCGAGGCGTCGGTCAGTGCGGCAGCCGCGTCGCTGGCGGCCGCGAGCAGGACCGGCACACCGGCATCGGCGGCCAGCAGCGCCGACGACAGCTTGGAGGCCATGCCGCCGGTGCCCAGGTGGCTGCCCCCGGTCGCAGACACGCCGTCGAGGTCACCCGACGCGGCGACCTCGGGGATGAAGCGCGCATTGCCCTTGCGGGGGTCGGAGTCGTACAGCCCGTCGATGTCACTCAGCAGGATCAGCGCGTCGGCCCCGACCAGCTGGGCCACCAGGGCCGACAGCCGGTCGTTGTCACCGAACCGGATTTCGTTGGTGGCCACTGTGTCGTTCTCGTTGACGATCGCGACCGCGTGCAGCGCCCGCAGCCGGTCCAGCGTGCGCTGCGCGTTGTTGTGCTGCGCGCGCTGGGCGATGTCGTGGGCGGTCAGCAGTACCTGCCCGACGGTCCGGTCGTACCGGCCGAACGCCGCACTCCACGAGTTGACGAGGGCCACCTGCCCCACGCTGGCCGCGGCCTGCTTGGTGGCCAGGTCCGTCGGGCGCCGGCTCAGGCCGAGCGGCTCGATGCCGGCGGCGATGGCGCCGGACGACACGATCACGACGTCCGAACCGGCCTTCATCCGCTTCTCGATGGCGTCGGCCAGCGTGGCCAGCCGATTGGCGTCGAACATGCCGTTGGGCGCGGTGAGCGCCGTGGTGCCGATCTTGACGACGACGCTGCGCGCGGTGCGCACGGCCTCGCGATGCGCCGAGACCGTGCCGGAGCCCTGCGTCACAGGTCGTCCTCGGTGTCCTCCGCCGACCGACGACGCTCCTTGCGGGCCGCCTTGCGTTCCGCGGCCCCGACGCGGTCGGTCTGCTCCAGGCGAATGTCGGTGCCGCGACCGGACATCTGCATGTCGACACCCGCAGGCGTCTGCGGCTCCCAGTCGAAGGTGACGTCGCCGATGGTCACCGCGCAGCCCGCGCGGGCACCCTTCTTGAGCAGTTCGTCCTCGACACCCAGGCGCGCCAGGCGGTCACCGAGGTAACCGACCGCCTCGTCGTTGTCGAAGGCCGTCTGGGCAATCCAGCGTTCCGGCCGGGTACCGCGCACGATGAAGCCGCCCGAACCGTCCGATTCGACGGTGAAGCCGGTCTCGTTGACCGCGACGGGCCGGATGATCGGACGGCGCGGGGCCACCACGGGCTGTGCGGCGCGGTACGCCGCGACCATGTCCCACAGGGCAAAGGTCAAGGGGCGCAGGCCATCTCGGCTGACGGTCGAGATTTCGTAGACGGGCCAGCCGTACTTGGCCGCCACCTCTTCCTTCACGAAGTCGGCGAGTTCGCGGGCGTCGGGCACGTCGATCTTGTTGAGCAGCACCGCACGGGGACGCTCTGCCAGGTCGCCCAGCGTCGAATCCCCTTGCAGCGTCGGCGTATACGCGGCCAGCTCGGCCTCGAGCGCCTCGATGTCGGAGATCGGGTCACGCCCCGGCTCCAGGGTCGCGCAGTCCACCACATGCACCAGCACGGCGCAGCGTTCGATGTGCCGCAGGAAGTCCAGGCCGAGGCCGCGGCCTTCCGAGGCGCCGGGGATCAGGCCGGGGACGTCGGCGACGGTGAACGTGTTGTCGCCCGCCGAGACCACACCGAGGTTGGGCACGAGTGTGGTGAACGGGTAGTCCGCGATCTTCGGCTTGGCGGCCGAGATGGCCGACACCAGAGAGGATTTACCGGCCGACGGGAAACCGACGAGGCCCACATCGGCGACCGTCTTGAGTTCGAGGGTGAGATCCCGGATCTCGCCCTTCTCCCCCAGCAGCGCGAAGCCGGGCGCCTTGCGGGCCCGCGAGGCCAGTGCGGCGTTGCCCAGCCCGCCGCGGCCACCGGCGGCGGCCTCGAAGCGGGTACCGGCACCCACCAGGTCGGCCAGCATGCGGCCCTGGTCATCGAGCACGACGGTGCCGTCGGGCACGTGGACCTCGAGATCGGCGCCCGCGGCCCCGTCCCGATTACTGCCGGCGCCGGGCTTGCCGGAGGGTGCGTCGACGTGCGGGCGGAAGTGGAAGTCCAGCAAGGTGTGCACCTGCGGGTCGACGACCAGGACGATGCTGCCGCCCTTGCCGCCGTTGCCGCCGTCCGGCCCACCGAGCGGCTTGAACTTCTCGCGGTGTACCGATGCACAGCCATTGCCGCCGTTGCCGGCGCGCGCGTGGATCACCACACGGTCAACGAACCGGGGTGCCATCTGACGTCCTCTCCCTCAAGAAAAAGAAAAGCTGCCACGAGGCGAAACCTCGTGGCAGCTTCACACCTCGTGGGAAAAGGTTAAGCCTCGACCGGGACGATGTTGACCGTCTTGCGACCACGCTTGGAGCCGAAGAGCACCGAGCCGGCGGCCGTGGCGAACAGGGTGTCGTCGCCACCGCGACCGACATTCACGCCCGGGTGGAAGTGGGTGCCGCGCTGACGGACGAGGATCTCGCCGGCCTTGACGACCTGGCCGCCGAAGCGCTTGACGCCGAGCCGCTGGGCGGCTGAATCGCGACCGTTACGAGAGCTGGACGCGCCCTTTTTATGTGCCATGTCTGTTCGCTCCCTTACTTACTTGATGCCGGTGACCTTGACGACCGTCAGCTGCTGACGGTGGCCCTGGCGCTTGTGGTAGCCGGTCTTGTTCTTGAACTTGTGGATACGGATCTTCGGGCCCTTGGTGTGCTCGAGCACCTCACCGGTGACAGCGACCTTGGCCAGCGCGTCGGCGCTGGTGGTGACCTTCGCACCCTCGACCACGAGAGCGACGGGCAGCGACACCGAGGCGCCCTGCTCAGCGTCGAGCTTCTCGATCTTGACCACGTCACCGACGGCAACCTTGTACTGCTTGCCACCAGTCTTGACGATTGCGTACGTGGCGTTATCGGCTGCCATCGTTGGTGTTCCTCTGTTCTTCGTTTCGTCTACTGCGGGGCGCGCGCCACCCGAAGGCTGCGAGCGCGGGTCTGTGGTGCGGGGCCGGTAGGCACACACTGTCGCCGGTGTCGGCCAGGCGACAACTGGTCAAGGGTACGTGACCAGTTATTCGAGGGTCAAACCGCGTGGACCCTCACGGCATCAGCCATCGACACCTCCGACCGGCGGACCGGCGGGACGGGCCGCGGCGCGGCGCCGCTGCCGGACGACGGGAGCCCGGGCGACGGCCGGTTCAGCGGGCTGATCGTCCTCGTCCTCGTCGTCGTCTTCGTCGTCGTCCTCGTCTTCGTCGTCCTCATCCGAGTCGTCGTCGTCCGAGTCGTCTTCGTCGTCGTCGGTGTCGTCGTCGAGGTCCAGCTCGTCGTTGTCGTCGTCGCTGTCCTCGAAATCCTCGTCGAGCTCGACTTCGAGTTCGTCGTCCTCGGCGTCCTCGTCGTCTTCGGACTCGTCGGCGTCCTCGTCGTCTTCGACGTCTTCGTCGGTGTCCAGCTCGGTCAGCACCTCGGTGGACTCGACGGCATCGCTGTCGGCCGCTTCATCGACCAGGCCCTCGGTGTCCTCGGTGACGTCTTCGTCGTCGAGTTCGTCCTCGTGCTTGCCGTTCGCGGCCGCCATGGCCTTGAACATCGGGTGCTCGCCCTGCGGGTGCGGCGGCACCTTGGCCACCGGAGTCTCCTCGGCGCGCGGCGCGGCCTTCTTGGCGCGCTTGCTGCGCCGGCCACCGCCACCACCGGCACCGCCGGCGGCCTCGGCCTTGCGGCCGTTCGCCGATGCGGTGTCCACCGGATCGCCGTGCAGCACGATGCCGCGGCCCGCGCAGTGCGAACAAGTCGTGGAGAACGCCTCGATCAGGCCGGTGCCGAGACGCTTGCGGGTCAGCTGCACCAGTCCGAGTGAGGTGACCTCGGACACCTGGTGGCGGGTCCGGTCCCGGGCCAGCGCCTCGGTGAGGCGGCGCAGCACCAGGTCACGGTTGGATTCGAGCACCATGTCGATGAAGTCGATGACGATGATGCCGCCGATGTCCCGCAGCCGTAGCTGACGGACGATCTCCTCGGCCGCTTCGAGGTTGTTGCGGGTGACCGTCTGCTCCAGGTTGCCGCCCGAGCCGGTGAACTTGCCGGTGTTGACGTCGACGACGGTCATGGCCTCGGTGCGGTCGATCACCAGGGTGCCGCCCGAGGGCAGCCACACCTTGCGATCCATCGCCTTCGCCAGCTGCTCGTCGATGCGGTACACCGAGAACACGTCCGGACCCGTGGGCCCACCGGCGGGCTCGTACTGCGACATACGCGAAAGCAGTTCGGGCGCAACGGAACTCACGTAGCCGTTGATGGTGTTCCAGGCCTCGTCACCTGACACCACGAGCTTGGAGAAATCCTCGTTGAACAGGTCGCGGATGACCTTGACCAGGACGTCGGGCTCTTCGTACAGCGCCACTGCGGCGCCGGCGGCCTTGGCCTTGATAGTTGTGGCCTCGGTGTCGATCTGGTTCCAGCGTTCCTGCAGCCGATTGACGTCCGAGCGGATGTCCTCTTCCTTCACGCCCTCGGACGCGGTGCGGATGATCACACCGGCGTCGGCAGGCACGACCTCCTTGAGGATTTCCTTCAGGCGCTGCCGCTCGGTGTCGGGCAGCTTGCGGCTGATCCCGGTCGACGAGGCCCCGGGCACGTACACCAGGTAGCGACCGGCCAGCGAAATCTGCGTGGTGAGGCGGGCGCCCTTGTGCCCGACCGGGTCCTTGCTGACCTGGACGACGACGTAGTCGCCGGGCTTGAGCGCCTGCTCGATCTTGCGGTTGTTGCCGCCGAGGCCGGCGGCCTCCCAGTTGACCTCACCGGCGTAGAGCACACCGTTGCGGCCGCGGCCGATGTCGACGAATGCCGCCTCCATCGAGGGCAGCACGTTCTGCACGATGCCGAGGTAGATGTTGCCGACCAGGCTGGCCGACGCCGCGGACGTGACGAAGTGCTCGACGACGACGCCGTCTTCCAGCACGGCGATCTGGGTGTACCGGGCACCTTCGTGCGGCGGCTCGGTGCGGATCTTGTCGCGCACCACCATCACGCGCTCGACGGCTTCGCGGCGGGCCAGGAACTCGGCCTCGCTCAGGATCGGCGGACGCCGGCGGCCCGCGTCACGGCCGTCGCGACGGCGCTGCCGCTTGGCCTCCAACCGGGTGGACCCGGTGATGCCCTGGATTTCGTTGTTGTCCGACTTGGCGCGCGGGGCGCGCTCGTGGACGACGGTGTTGGGCGGGTCGTCCGGCGAACCGGCCTCGCCATCGGCATCGTCACCACCGGCACCGCCCGACTTGCGGCGGCGGCGACGACGGCGACGACGGCTGGCACCGTCCGACGCGTTCGCGTCGTCGTCACCGGCGTCCTCGTCGGCCTCGCCGTCGGTGTCCTCGTCGCCCTCGGCCGACGCGTCCTGCGTCTCACCTTCGGCGTCACCGTCGGTCGCGTCGTCGCTGCTCTGTTCACCCCGGCCGCGGCCACGTCCCCGGCGACCACGACGACGGCGCCGGTTGGCGGGCCGCTCACCGTCTTCGTCGGTGCCGTCCTCGCCACCCTCGTCGGCGGCGTCGGCCGCCTCGTCGGCGGTGTCGTCGTCAGCGAAGTCGTCGGGCTCGGCCGGCGGCCGGAACGTCACGGGCTGCGGCGCCACGAACAGCGGCAGGTAGTCGGCGGGCTCAGCGGCGGGCGCCGGGACCGTCTCGAGCAGCAGGCGCGACTCGGGCTCGTCTTCGTCGGGCTCCGCGGCACCGGCATCGGCCGCCTCGCGGGCGATCTCGACAGCGGCTTCGGCGACGTCGACGGCTTCGACGGCGACCTCGGCGGTCACTTCAGAGGTTTCGCTGACGACCTCGACCAGCACTTCGGCTGCCGGCTCGGCGGCCTCCGCCGGTGCGGCGGGTGCCGGGTCCTGCGTCGCTTCGCCACCGAGTCCCAGCAGGTCACGGACGCGCTCGGCCTCGGCACGGGTCACCGTGGAAGCCGGGTTGCGGGGCCTACCGTCGACCTCGGCGAGCGTCTCGGTGATCTTCTTGCTGGTCGTCCCGAGGATCCGGGCGAGCGAGAAAATCCGCAGGCGCTCCGGGAGCTCTATCGGCTCCGCTGCACTGCCGGCGTCTTCGGATCGGTCTTCAAGTTGGGCATCGTCGGCCACGTATTCTCCTCAAGCCCCCGGGCGCGTCCTGCGACGCGGCCACGCGAGGGCTTCTTGTATTGGCTCGGGGAACTTCTCCCGAGATTGTTGTGGTCTCGCACCTAGCGGCCCACGGGGAGCCCTCGGTGCCTGGCTGAATGATGGCTGGACGGTCGGCGCCGCACCCGGATTTCTCCGGGTGGTCGCGTCGTCTAAGTCTTCATCCGGGCGTCCGCTCCTGGTATGAAGCAGGTCACCCGTAGGCCAGTATCCCACATCGCCGGCCAATCTCCGACGAGGTGCCGCCGGTAGCTCAGCTACCGGCGGACCACAGTGTCAGTTACCGGGCCAATTGCCGGCTCAGCCGGCGGGAAACCACAGGGCGATTTCACGGGCCGCGGACTCCGGCGAATCCGAGCCGTGCACAAGGTTGTCCTGGGTGATCAGGGCCAGGTCACCACGGATGGTGCCGGTCGCGGCCTTCTCCACCGGGTCGGTGCCGCCGGCGATCTGCCGGAACGCGGCGACGGCACGCGGGCCCTCGACGATGGCGGCCACAACCGGGCCGGAGGTGATGAATTCCAGCAGGTCACCGAAGAAAGGCTTGCCCTCGTGCTCGGCGTAGTGCTTGGTCGCCAGCTCCACGCTGACGGTCTTCAGCTCCAGCGCAGCGAAGGTCAGGCCCTTGCGCTCGATCCGGCTGATGATTTCGCCGATCAGGTTGCGCTTGACGCCGTCGGGCTTGATCAAAACAAGGGTCTGCTCAGTCACGGCGGACAGCGTACTAGTCAGTAACCGAATCGAACGATTCGGGCGGAACTCACTGCTGGCCGGGCAGCAGGCCGCGGTCCTGGCGCCGCTTGACCTCGGACCGCAGGTACGCGATCAGGACCCAGACGAGCAGGAAGATGATGCCGACGATGCCGATGGTGACGTCGATGAACGCGCCCAGGATCAGCACGAACTGCATGCCGATGTTGACCCAGAGTGCCCACGGCCGGCCCTGCATCCCCGACAACAGGGCCAGTACGACCGCCATGCCGATGAGGTAGCCGCTGCTGAGCGGCGTCAGGCCACCGTGGAACACCGACACCACCGGCAGCGCCAGCAGCACCACGATGACTTCGAGGATCAGGGTCCCGGCCATCACGCCACGGAAGCTCTTCCAGGGGTCGGGCTGGTTCGGGGCCGTCATGCCGGGTCCTTTCCGAACAAGGTGCGGGCCGCACCGGCCGTCACGACCGAGCCGGTGATCACCATGCCCGAGCCGGAGAAGCCGTCCGACGAGCCGTAGTCGTTGCCCGACTCCTCCACCAGCGCCGTCGCCGCCTCGATGGCGTCGGGCAGGTTCGGCGCGGTGATGACGCGCTCTGGTCCGAAGGTCTCCTCCGCCAGGGACGCCAGCGTCTCGGTGTCCATGGCGCGCGGCGACCCGTTGTGGGTCACCACCACCAGATCGAACGCCGGCTCGAGCGCGGCCAGGATGCCGGCCACGTCCTTGTCGGCCATGACCGAGATGACACCGACCAGGAACCGGAACTCGAACTCCGTCTGCAGCGCGTCAGCGAGTGCGGCGGCGCCGGCCGGGTTGTGCGCGGCGTCGATGAATACCGTTGGGGCGCTGCGCATCCGCTCCAGCCGGCCGGGTGTGGACACCGAGGCGAACCCCTGGCGCACGGTTTCGACGTCGAGCTGACGGTCGGCCCCGGCGCCGAAGAACGCCTCGACAGCGGCCAGCGCCAGGACGGCGTTGTGCGCCTGGTGCTCGCCGTGCAGCGGCAGGAAGATGTCGGTGTAGACGCCACCGAGGCCCTGCAGTTCCAGCAGCTGCCCACCGACGGCGACCTGCCGGCCGCGGACGGCGAACTCGGAGTCCTCCCGCGCCACAGCGGCGTCGGCCGTAACCGCCTGTGCCATCAGCACTTCCATGGCTTCGGCGGGCTGGCGGGCGATCACCGCGACGGTGCTGGGGTCGGTGCCGGCGGGCACCAGGTCGGGCTGCTGGCGGGCGATGATGCCGGCCTTCTCCCCCGCGATCGCGGCGATGGTGTCGCCGAGATAATCGGTGTGGTCCAAGCCGATCGGTGTGATCACCGCGACCGGGGCGTCGACGACGTTGGTGGCATCCCAACGTCCGCCCAGGCCGGTCTCGACAACCGCGACGTCCACCGGCGCATCGGCGAAGGCCGCGAACGCCATGGCGGTGAGCACCTCGAACTTGCTCATCTTGGGGCCGGGCTCACCCAGCTCACCCGCTTCCGACTGCCGGTCGACGATCTCGACGAACGGCTCGATCTCGGTATAGGTGGCGACGTATTGCGCTGGGCTGATGGGCTTTCCGTCGATCGCGATGCGTTCGGTGGCGGCCTGCAGGTGCGGGCTCGTCGTCCGGCCGGTGCGCCGCGAGAACGCCGTCAGCAGCGCGTCGATCATCCGGGTGACCGACGTCTTGCCGTTGGTGCCGGCCACGTGGATGCTCGGGTAGCCGCGCTGCGGCGAACCGAGCATCTCCAGCAGCGCCTCGATCCGGACGGTGCTCGGCTCGATCTTCGTCTCCGGCCACCGCTGGTCGAGCAGGTACTCGACCTGCAGCAGTTCGGCGATCTCGTCGGGTGTGGGGGCGCTCATGCGGACGGCAGGCTCGCCAGCCGGGAATTGATCCGGTCGACCTCTTCGGTGGCCAGCTGCTGGCGGGCCTTGATCTTGGCGACCACATCCTCCGGCGCCTTCGCGAGGAATGCCTCGTTGCCCAATTTGCCTGCGGTCTGGGCGAGTTCCTTCTGCGCGGCGGCCAAGTCCTTCTCGAGCCGGCGCCGCTCGGCGGCGACGTCGACGGTGCCCGAGGTGTCCACCTCGACGACGACGGTGCCCTTGGACAGCCGGACCTCCACTGCTGCCGAGGGGTTGAAGCCGTCGGCCGGCTCGGTCAGCCACGCCAGGGACGTCACGGCGGCCACCTGGGCATCCAGGTCGGCCTCGCTGATGCCCACCAGGCGCGCGGGCACCTTCTGCCGGTCGTTGAGGCCCTGGTCACTTCGGAACCGGCGGACCTCGGTGATCAGCTTCTGCATGTCGGTGATCCGCTGCGCGGACACCTGGTCCAGCGCGACACCCGATGCCTGCGGCCACTCGGCGATGACGACCGACTCACCACCGGTCAGCGACTTCCACAGCGCCTCGGTGACGAACGGCATGACTGGGTGCAGCAGCTTGAGCAGCACGTCGAGCACGGCGGCCAGGACTGCCTTGGTGTGTTCGGCGCGCGAACCACCTTCGAACAGTTGGGCTTTCGCGAGCTCCAGGTACCAGTCACAGAACTCGTCCCAGGCGAAGTGGTACAGCGCCTCACACGCGCGGCTGAACTCGTAGCGCTCCAGCGTGCTGTCCACCTCGGCGCGGACCTCTTCGAGCCGGCCCAGAATCCAGCGGTCGGCGTCGGTGAGTTCAGCGGCAGCCGGCAGCGCGGCCGGCGCCGCACCGTTCATCATCGCGAAACGCGTTGCGTTGAACAGCTTCGTCGCGAAGTTGCGCGACGCGCGGGCATGGTCCTCACCGATGGACAGATCGCCGCCGGGGCTGGCGCCGCGAGCCAGTGTGAAGCGCAGCGCGTCGGCGCCGAACATCTCGACCCAGTCCAGCGGGTCGATGCCGTTGCCCTTGGACTTGCTCATCTTCTGGCCGAACTGATCGCGGATCAGCCCGTGTAGGAAGACGTTCTCAAAAGGCACCTTGGCCCCGTCGAGCACCGGGTCGTCGGCGACGAACGTGCCGAACATCATCATGCGGGCCACCCAGAAGAACAGGATGTCGTAGCCCGTGACGAGAACCGTTGTCGGATAGAACTTCTCGAGCTCCGGCGTCTTGTCCGGCCAACCCATGGTCGAGAACGGCCACAGCGCCGAGGAGAACCACGTGTCGAGCACGTCGGGGTCCTGCTCCCAGCCTGCGGGCGGCTCCTCGTCCGGGCCGACGCAGACGGTCTCGCCGTCGGGGCCGTGCCAGATCGGGATGCGGTGGCCCCACCAGAGCTGACGGGAGATACACCAGTCGTGCATGTCGTCGACCCAGGCGAACCAGCGGGGTTCCAGGCTGGTCGGGTGAATCACGGTGTCGCCGTTACGGACTGCGTCACCGGCAGCCTTGGCCAGCGATTCCACCTTGACCCACCACTGCATGGACAGCCGCGGCTCGATGGCCTCACCGCTGCGCTCGGAGTGCCCGACGCTGTGCAGGTACGGCCGCTTCTCGGCGACGATGCGGCCCTCGGCGGCCAGCTTCTCGCGCACCTTGACGCGGGCCTCGAAGCGGTCCATGCCGTCGAACTCGGTTCCGGTACCGGCGATGGCGCCCTTGGTGTCCATGATCGTCGGCATCGCGAGGTTGTGCCGTAGGCCGATCTCGAAGTCGTTCGGGTCGTGGGCCGGCGTGACTTTGACTGCGCCCGTGCCGAATTCGGGGTCGACGTGCGTGTCGGCCACGATGATGATGTCGCGGTCCAGGAACGGGTGCGGCAGGGTCTTGCCGACCAGTGCGCGGTAGCGCTCGTCGTCGGGGTGCACCGCGATGGCGGTGTCACCGAGCATCGTCTCGAGTCGCGTGGTTGCCACGACCAGGTGCGGCTCGGCGTCGTTCATCGAGCCGTACCGGAACGAGACCAGCTCGCCCTCGACGTCGTCGTACTTGACCTCGAGGTCGGAGATCGCGGTCTCCAGCACCGGCGACCAGTTGACCAGCCGCTCGGCGCGGTAGATCAGGCCGGCGTCGAAAAGCCGCTTGAAGATGGTGCGGACGGCGCGCGACAGGCCCTCGTCCATGGTGAAGCGGTCGCGGCTCCAGTCGACGCCGTCACCCAGGCGGCGCATCTGGCCACCGATGGTGCCGCCGGACTCGCGCTTCCACTCCCAGACCTTCTCCACGAAGCCCTCGCGGCCGAAGTCCTCCTTGGTCTTGCCCTCGGCGGCGAGCTGCTTCTCGACCAGGGTCTGCGTGGCGATACCGGCGTGGTCCATGCCGGGCAGCCACAGCACCTCGTAACCCTGCATGCGCTTCCGGCGGGTGAGCGCGTCCATCAGGGTGTGGTCGAGCGCGTGGCCCATGTGCAGGCTGCCGGTGACGTTCGGCGGCGGCAGCACGATGGAGTACGGCGGCTTGTCGCTGGTCGGGTCGGCGGTGAAGTATCCGGCGTCGACCCAGCCCTGGTACATGTCAGCTTCTACCGCGCTCGGATCCCACGTTTTGGGCAGAGCATCGGCCGCAGTCACGGTCGCGGGATCAGGTGTATCGCTGGCAGTCACCGGCCAATTCTAGGTAAACCCGGTGAGCTGACATAAAACTGCCCCTCGGGGGCTACTTCTTGTTGCCGAACAACCCGCCCAGGACACTGCCGAGCACGCCGCCGGCGCCCTGGTTGCCGCCACCGCCGAGGACGCTGCCCAGGATGCTGCCGAGCGGGTTGTCCCCGGAGTTCGCGTTGCTGCCCGCCTTGTTACCGCTGAGCGCGCCACCGAGGATGTTGCCCAGCACGTCACCGAGTCCGCCGCCGCCGGATGCCGCAGGCGTCGACGCCGCGCCACCACCGCCGGTGAGCTGCTTGCCGATGTAGGCCAGCACGATGGGCGCCAGGATCGGCAGCAGCTTCTGGATCAGCTCACTGTTGCCCGCGCCACCACCGGCCAGCGCCGACGCGACCTGGCCGCTGTCATTGCCGCCGAAGATCTTCGCGATGGCGTCGGCGCCCTGGTCCTGGTTGACCTGGTCGACCGTCACGCCCCCGTCGAGCAGCCCGCTCGCCGCATGGTCGGCGGCTTCGCTTTCGAGGCCGGCCGCGGTATCGGGGTGGTCCTGCGCGGTCTGCTGCACACCGCCCAGCAGCAGCGGCACCAGCTGTTGTACGGCGCTGTTCACCTCCCCTTCATCAGCGCCGAGCTTGGCCGCAATCTCTTGTGTCGGAATCTGATTGAGCAGTTCGTCAAGACCAGCCATGGCATGTTCCCCTCGTCACCGATGTGTGTGAAGCGCCTCGCCGCCGACACTAGCCGGGTCGGCGGCGTGGCACAGCACTTCGGCGCTTGCTGCGCGAATCAGCGCCCCAGCGCCTCGGTTTCGAAGGTGACGCCGGCGGCCGGCAGCCGGGTGATCAACACATCGCCCATGGCCGCGGCCGGGGTCAGGACGCCCTTGAGGTCCGAGAGCCGATCGCGGTCGAGGGCCAGCGCCAGCCCGCTCTCGCCCAGCAGCACCGCGGTCGCCTTGTAGCCCGGGTCACCCTGCTGCGCCATGACCGAGCGGTACCGGGCGCCGCTGGTGGTGCGGGTGTACGTCTCGACGCGGTAGTAGCCCTTGTCGCGCGCACGCTCGCTGGGCCCGGTCCCGGGCTTCGGCACGACGCGGTCGATGAGACCACGGGGCAGCTTGTTGAAGAAGCGGCTGCCGACGTTCATGACGGCCGCGTTGGCCGCGGTGCCCAGCGCCGAGGCCACCGGCGCGATGGGCGACGACCCCAGGCTCATGTGCTCCGCGTACCGCAACCGGCGCCCGTACTCCCAGTCCAGCAGCGCGTTGCTGCGCCGCACGATGCGGGTGTTGGCGACCGCCATGACGAAGGCACCGGTCCACGTGCCGGCGAGTTCGGGGGCGATGTCCCGGCCCCGGCGCCACGGGGTGTCGGTCTGGTGGCCGAGGTCGGGCTCGGCGCCGCGATCGGTGGTCAACGTGTACGGATCCATCATGGTCCGGCGCAGTTCCTCGTCACCGGACGTCCGCGTGAACAGCTCGAGCATCGAGGCGACGGTGCCGCCCGACACCCCGCCGGAGAATCCGCGGAGCACGTAGTCGGTGTCGGTGAGCTCGCCGGCGCCGTCCGCCTGGGCGGCCTTGAACAGCGCGTAGACGGTGAGATCCGAAGGGATGGAATCGAATCCGCACGAGTGCACGATGCGGGCGCCCGTGTCGGCGGCCTGCTTGTGGAACAGGTCGATGCTCTCCCGGATGAACAGGCTCTCGCCGGTGAGGTCGGCGTAGTCGGTACCGGCCGCGGCGCACGCCGCCACGAGCGGCAGCCCGTATTTGAGGTACGGCCCGACCGTGGTGACCACCACCTGGGTCCGCTCGGCCATGGCATCGAGGGTGTGCTGCGACGAGGCGTCGGCCTGGATCAGGCCCCAGCCCTGCCCGGCCGCGCCGAGCGAGTCGCGGACCGCGGCCAGTTTGTCCATCGACCGGCCCGCCAGCGCTATCCGCGCCTGTCCTCCATTCTCGGCCAGGTATTGGGCGGTCAGCTTCCCGACGAAGCCGGTGGCGCCATAGAGAACGATGTCGAATTCGCGCTGCGGTGCGGTCATGCTGCAAACCTAACCGAGGGTCTCCGGCAGGTCGACGTGTTCCTTGCGCACGTGCTCGGACAGGAATGCCGCCACCACCTGGTACCAGATCTTGGCGTGCTGCGGCGCGGCGATCCAGTGCCCTTCGGACGGGTAGTACAGGTAGCGGTGCGCGGTGGTGCCGGCGTCGTCGGCCGGGAGCCCCGACCGGGTCAGCAGGTCGTTCCACAACCGCAGGCCTTCACCGATCGGGACGCGATAGTCCTTGTCACCGTGGATCACCAGCATCGGGGTCGTGATGTTCTCGACATGGCGGTGCGGTGAATTGCGTTCGGCCATCTCGGGTGTCATCTCGCGGGCCCACCAGTAGGCGCCGTCGGTCGTCGGCCCGAACTGATCCAGCGCCCACAGGCTGGCGTGCGTGACGATGGCGGCGAACCGGTCGGTGTGCCCGGCGATCCAGTTGGCCATGTAGCCGCCGAACGAGCCACCCATCGCGGCGATCCGGCTGCTGTCGATGCGCGGGTGCGCGCACGCCGCGTCGACAGCGGCCATCAGGTCGGTGTACGGCGCGAAACCCCAAGCACCCCAGCCGCGTTGGATGAAGTCCTGACCGTATCCGGTGGACAGCGCCGGGTCCGGCATCAGTACGGCGTAGCCGAGCGCGGTGAGCAGCCAGGGATTCCACCGCCAGTGCCACGTGTTCCAGCTGCCCAGCGGACCGCCGTGCACCCACAGCAGCAGCGGCGCGGGGGCATCGCCGGCCGGCAGTGTCAGCCAGGAACGAACGGGCGTACCGTCGTCCGCGGTTGCCGTCAGCTCGACCAATTCGCCTGGTAATTCGGGAAATTCGACACTCGGGAGCACGGTGACGGACCCGTCGCCGTCGACCCGGACCGGATGCGGCGGGCTCAGGTAGCTGCTGCGCAGGGCATACAGCGCGCCACCGGCGACGGGCCGCACCTCGCCGTACGCGAAGTCGTCGTACGTCAACCGGGTGACCGCGCCGCTCGACGGGTCGACGGCGAAGATCGGCGCCCGGCCGTTGTCGTCCGCGGTGACCAGCAGGGTCGACCCGTCGTGAGACCAGGTCACCGATGCCGGCCAGCGGTCCCAGTGGGCGGTGAGCTCGACCGGATCGGCACCGAAGACCTGGCGGCACAGGGTGATCCGCGGCGCCTGCTCCGGCGTCGAGTGCGTCTCCCGCAGGTACGCGACGGTGGTGCCGTCGGGCGAGATCGCCGGGTGCCCCAGGTCGGCGGCCGGGTCGTCGGCGATGACGGTGCGCTCCCCCGTGCCGATGTCGATGCGGACCAGGACGCTGCGCAGCGCGGCCCCCGGCGCGGGGAGCTCCCAGGACGCGACGGCGAAGCTGCCGTCCGCGCTGATGTCGACGGTGGCCTCGTTCAGCGCCATCCCCGGCTGCGGCGTGATGTCTTGGGCCGCACCGGATTCGACACGGAGCAGGTGCGAGTGATCCGGGCCCAGGTCGTGGTCCCAGTGCCGCACCGGGTATCCGGTGTGCAGGATCGCCGACACCTTCTTGTCCTTGCGGAGGGTGCGCAGCCGCTTGTCATCGTCGGGCGTGCCGGCCGACGGGAGCATCGGCGCCGTCACCACCACGACGTCGGCTGAGTGGGCCGCGTGCACACCACTGACGCCGCCCGCCAGCTCCAGAATCCGTTGTGCCTCACCTCCGTTGGCGGGCAGTCGCCACAACGCCGCCGGCGGTTCATCGTCGGTGTCGGTGGGGCGCGCCGCGACGAACAGCAGGTCACCGGCCGCGGTGAACGCCGGCTGGGACTCCCCCTTGGCTCCGTACGTCAGCCGGCGCGCCTCGCGCTGACCGTCGGGGTCGAGTTCCCAAGCCGCGGTGATGAATTCGGCGCCCTTGGCGTTCAGCTCGCTGATCATCGTGACGACGCGGCGGCCGTCGGGCGAGACCGCGAGCCCGGACACCCGGGGCAGAGAGAAGTACGTATCCAGGTCGTCGAACGGTGTCAGGGCCATGACTTCGTTGTTAGCACATGACGGCGCGCCACCTCGCGCGATTATTGCCTGCGGTGGCGGTCGAGGAAGTCGTCGATGAGGGCATTGACGGTGTCGGGCGCCTCATAGGCGGCCAGGTGGCCGATCCGATCCAGGACCACCAGCTCCGAGCCCGGAATCGCCTCGGCCATCCGGCGTACTTCGGCGACCGGGAAACTCGCGTCCTCACGGCCCGCCACCACCAGGGTCGGGACGGCGATGTGGCCGAACAGCGCATGCTGATCGGGCCGCCTGACCACGATGCTCTCCACCGCGAAGCTGGCGGACCGGGCATCGTTGCGCCTGATCATCGTCACCAGTCCGTCGACCAGGTCGGGCCGCTGCCGCCGCGTGGTCTTCCCGAGGAAGCGCGGCACGACCGTCGACCGCACGAAGAGTGGGCGCCCGGCCAGCCGGGTCATCCGGGCCGCCAGCGCGAGCTGCAGGCGGTCCCAGCGGGGACCCTCGGACGCCGTGCCGTTGAGCAGCACCGCACACCCGACCCGCTCGGGGAATGTCGCCGACATCGTGCCGCCGATCATGGCGCCCCACGAATTGCCGACGAGGTGCGCCCACGGCAGGCCAAGCGCGTCCAGGACGTCGAGGTACGCCCGGGCGCTGGCCTCGAAGGTGAAGGCACTGCGCAGCGGCTCGCTGCGCCCCTGCCCCGGCGGGTCGACGGCGATCGTGGTGTAGCTCGTAGAGAAGTGGGCCACCTGCGCCGCGTACAGCGTGTGGTCGGTCAACAGACTGGGCATCAGGAGAATCGGGTCGCCAGAACCACTGACGTGGACCCGCAGGGTGCCGAGGCCGGTCGCGATGTCGTGCGTCGCCATACCCCATAGTTTCATCAAGTGACGGATCACCCCTGGCCGCCCGGGACAACGGCCGTGACAATGACAGAGGGTGTCGGACCGTGTGGTCCGACACCCTCTGTTTGTCTCGTTCGAGCGTTTGAGGCGCTCTGAGCCTTCGGGAATTAGCCCCGACGGCCGCAGACCGGCCAAGCGCCCATGCCCTGACGGGCGGCGACGTTCTCGGCGACTCGAATCTGCTCGTCCTTGCTGGCGGTGTGGGGCATGCCCGAGCCGCCGTTGGCACGCCAGGTGCCGAGGTTGAACTGCAGCCCACCGTAGTAACCGTTGCCGGTGTTGATCGCCCAGTTGCCACCAGACTCACAGGCTGCAACGGCGTCCCAGTTGTGGCCGCCGTCCGCATTCGCGGTACCGGTACCGATGACCATCGGGGCCACAGCAACTGCCCCAGCAACGGCAACCAGTCCAAGCGTTGTGCGGATGTTCTTCACGTTGTTCCTCTCGCCGAGCGCGCGCCAAACATCGCCCGCGCATAGGCGGTGCGAACTGCTGCCTGCCGGGCAGGCGTTAGGGGGCTGGATCGTGCCGTCTCGGTCAGACACGACAGCGGGGGCGGCTTGATCGGTCCGGGCTCGAAGCCGGCGGACACTACGGGCACCAGGCCATCTGCTCTGGTCCCACCGCGATCCCGCTCACACGCAGGTTCATGGTTTTTCAGTTATTTGCTCTCTTGGAGCAGCACGAGGACCGTAGCAAGGATTCGCCGGGCAATGTCGAACCCATCCCAGCCAGATAACAGGCAGATCACGGCCGAACCTGAGAGGAACATAAGCAGGTCACGCGTTATATAAAGCCCCGCTAACAAATCACAGTTCGGCAACATTTCGTGATAGAGGTCACCATGAAATTGTGGCCTGGCACACAGAATTCCATTCACACGAGTCACAGTTGTCGCAGGTCAGCGGCACATTTCTGCAGTGTCCGCGTTAAACCTCCGGCGTGTCGCCCGGTGAAATCCGGTTGCGCCGGAGCCGCAGTTCGCTGCCGACGTACGCGTCAAACCCGGTTGGACTTCATAGGGCCGCTCGACACCGCCGCCAATCAGCACTTTTCATGCACCCGATGTGCACTGTTCGAGCGGCGTTAACCATCAACCGGCCCGCATGACGACTCAAACCTACTGCGCGGCAACATCTTTCGAATTCACGGCGTGCCGGAGCGGACAATTGCACGGAATTGTGTCGACTAATTCGAGAATTCGGCACATATGGCGGAATTGTAAGAAGTCCGAATTCGAAGAACAGCGAGAAATGCAAGAATGCACTGCCCGGCGGTCAACCTTTGCTGACAGGTCAGACGAAATCGTCCGGGCTGTTGACGTTGACGAGCGCCCGCTGCCGGTCCATCACCACGCGCTGGGTGTCGGAGGTGTCGACCAGGGCCCGCATGCTGCGCCGCCCGTGGGCCACCAGCTCGTCGGCCCGGGTGGCCAGCGCGGTCCGGTAGATACCCGCCAGGTAGTGATCCCGCCCGTCCCAGGGCAACACCACGTCGGCGTCGACACGTGCCGCGTACTCGGCCAGCTCGTCGATCAGCTCCGTCGTCAGATACGGCATGTCCACGGCGCACACGAAGGCGCGCGAGTATCCGGCGTCGGCCGCCGCGCGCAGACCACGAGCGGTGGCCAGCAGTGGTCCCACGCCGGGAGTCGCGTCGCGCAACACTTCCGCGTCCAGGTCAGGCAGCCCCTGGCCACGGGCGGCGATGACGAACACCGCCTGGCAGCGGGTTCGCAGCGTCGCCACCGCCTGCTCCACGAACGTGATCTCCCCCGCCGGCCCGCGGAACCGCACGGTGGCCTTGTCGCGCCCCATACGACGAGACGCCCCGCCGGCCAATACAACTGCGGCCAGCGGGGCGTCTTCGGTCAATGCGTTGTTACTCGTCGACTGTCCAAGTGTCCTTGCCACGCAGCAAGGATTGCAGAGCGGCGGTGTCGTGCGCCTTGGATTCCCGCGCCGAGGCGATCTGAGCCCGCGCTTCGTCGTCGTACGTCGGCCGGTTCACCTGACGGAAGATACCCATCACGGTGTGCTCGAGGTTCTGCTCCGACAGGCGCGACAGCGCGAAGGCGTAGGCCGGGTCGTCGAGGTGAGCGTTGTGCACCACGATGTCCGACGGATCGACGTCGGCGGTCTTCCCGATCTCCAGTCCGTAGCCGGACTTGGTCACGCAGTACTCGTTCTCCGCGCCGAAGGTGATCGGCTGGCCGTGCTGCAGGTTGATCAGGCGCTCCTCGGCGCCTTCCTTGCGCAGCGCGTCGAAGGAGCCGTCGTTGAAGATCGGGCAGTCCTGCAGAATCTCGACGATGGCGGCACCGCGGTGCTGGGCCGCGGCTTTGAGCACCTCGGTCAGACCCTTGCGATCGGAGTCCAGCGCGCGGCCGACGAACGTCGCCTCGGCACCGAGGGCCAGCGACACGGGGTTGAACGGCTGGTCCAGGGAGCCCATCGGGGTCGACTTGGTGACCTTGCCGACCTCGGAGGTCGGCGAGTACTGGCCCTTGGTCAGACCGTAGATCCGGTTGTTGAACAGCAGGATCGTGATGTTGATGTTGCGGCGCAGCGCGTGGATCAGGTGGTTACCACCGATCGACAGCGAGTCACCGTCACCGGTGACGACCCACACCGACAGGTCCGGACGGGCGAGCGCCAGACCGGTGGCGATGGTCGGGGCACGACCGTGGATCGAGTGGAACCCGTAGGTCTCCAGGTAGTACGGGAACCGGCTCGAGCAGCCGATGCCGCTGATGAACGCGATGTTCTCGCGGCGCAGGCCCAGCTCCGGCAGGAAGTTGCGGATGGTGTTGAGGATGACGTAGTCACCGCAACCCGGGCACCAGCGCACCTCCTGGTCGCTGGTGAAGTCCTTGCCCTTCTGCGGCTGGTCCGTGGTCGGAACCAGGGCAGTCTTGCTGAGGGCTTCGGTCAGGCCCAGATCAGCACCGATCAGATCCGTCATGCGTTTGCTCCCACACCGGTTTCCACGGTGGCGGCTGCCAACCGTGCGAACTTGGCCTTGTCAGTTTCCTTCTCGCGCAACGATCCGTCCAGCGCCGCGCTGATGATGCCCTCGACCTCGTCGGCCAGGAATGCCATGCCCTCGACCTTGGTCACCGACTGGACGTCGACCAGGTACTTGCCGCGCAGCAGCAGCGCCAGCTGGCCGAGGTTCATCTCGGGCACGACGACCTTGTCGTACTTGCGCAGGACCTCTTCGAGGTTCGCCGGGAACGGGTTGAGGTGGCGCAGCTGCGCGTGGGCAACCTTGACGCCGTTGCGCCGGGCGCGGCGGCACGCTTCGCCGATGGGGCCGTACGAGCTGCCCCAACCGAGCATCAGCAGCTCGGCTTCGCCGCTCGGGTCGTCGACCTCGAGGTCGGGCACCTTGATGCCGTCGATCTTGAGCTGGCGCAACCGGACCATGAGGTCGTGGTTCTTGGGCTCGTAGGAGATGTTGCCGGAGCCGTTGGCCGCCTCGAGACCGCCGATGCGGTGCTCCAGGCCGGCGGTACCCGGGATGGCGAACTGGCGGCCCAGCGTCTCGGGGTCACGCGCGTACGGCTGGAACGGCTCGCCCGACTTGGCGAACGTGTGCTCGATGGCCGGGTAGCTCGCGATGTCCGGGATACGCCACGGCTCGGAGCCGTTGGCGATCGCGCCGTCGGACAGGATGATCACCGGCGTGTGGTACGCGATGGCGATCCGCACGGCCTCGACCGCGATGTCGAAGCAGTCCGACGGGGAGGCGGGCGCCAGCACCGCGACGGGCGATTCGCCGTTGCGGCCGTAGAGCGCCTGCAGCAGGTCGGCCTGCTCGGTCTTGGTCGGCAGACCCGTGGACGGGCCACCGCGCTGCACGTCGATGACGATGAGCGGCAGCTCGGTCATCACCGCGAGGCCGATGGCCTCGGACTTCAGCGAGACACCGGGGCCCGACGTGCTGGTCACGCCGAGCGCGCCGCCGTACGACGCACCGATGGCCGCGCCGATACCGGCGATCTCGTCCTCGGCCTGGAAGGTCAGGACGTTGAAGTTCTTGTGCTTGGACAGCTCGTGCAGGATGTCGCTGGCCGGGGTGATCGGGTAGGTGCCGAGCACCACCTGGATGTCGCCCAACTGACCGGCGGCGACGATGCCGTACGCCATGGCAGTATTGCCCGAGATCTGGCGGTATTCACCGGACTTGAGCTTGGCCGGTGCCACCTCGTAGGTGGTGCCGAAGGCCTCGGTCGTCTCGCCGTAGTTCCAGCCGGCCTTGAGCGCCAGCACGTTGGCCTCGGCGATCTCGGGCTTGCGGGCGAACTTCTCGCGGATGAAGGCCTCGCTGTGCTCCAGCTCGCGGCCGTACATCCAGGACAGCAGGCCGAGCCCGAACATGTTCTTGGCGCGCTGACCGTCCTTCTTGGTCGCGCCGATGGCCTCGACGGCGGCCAGGGTCAGCGTGGTCATCGCCACCGGGATGACCACGAACTCGGACAGCTCGTCGTTCTCGAGCGGGTTCTCCTCGTACCCGACCTTGGCCAGGTTGCGCTTGGTGAACTCGTCGGAGTTGGCGATGATCATGCCGCCGCGGGGCAGGTCGGCGACGTTGGCCTTGAGTGCGGCCGGGTTCATCGCGACCAGCACGTCGGGGCGGTCACCGGCGGTGAGGATGTCGTAATCCGCGATCTGGATCTGGAACGACGACACACCGGGCAGGGTGCCCTGTGGTGCGCGGATCTCGGCGGGGTAATTCGGCTGCGTCGCAAGGTCATTGCCGAAGAGCGCGGCTTCCGAAGTGAACCGGTCACCGGTCAGCTGCATACCGTCACCGGAGTCACCGGCGAAGCGGATGACGACCTTCTCGAGCTTCTGCCGCGAGGCTGCGCCACTCCCGGCGCCGGTGCCGTTGTCGTCGTCGTTGAGACCCACGACGCCTGCCTTTCACACTCTGTTTCGACCGTCCGTCGCACTGTTCGGAGACGCCGCAGAACGGTGCTCACGATCGCCAGCCCGGCGCCCGCCAAAATTTTGATGTCACTGCTAGTACCGATTATTGCACTTCTCTTAGGGTGCACTCGCCAGGACGCGCCATTGAAGGCGGTGTGGCGACCCCACAAATGCGCACGTCAAATCGATTGCGGCCGCTTGACACCTGTCAAAATGTGGCTTTCATCACGTTCCGGCAGGTGGAATTCCTAAGAACGCGGTTACCGATCGGTAGCGGTCCGCGCTAGCACTCGGCCGCATCGGAAACATCCGGCGGCACAAGCGATTAGGCGTCAGTCCGGTTGCCCGTCTGGACGGGTGTCCAGACGGCGGCCGTGCCACCGCAGGCGAAGCAGCATCAGCTGCCGGTGTGCCTGGAACCCCAACGCCAGCGGGTCGGCCCAGGCGCGGCGACCCGGCGTACCACGGCCGGTATCGGTATCCATACGGCCATTGTCCAGAAGCTGGGCAACTGTGCACGTCACGCGACGGGGCGCCGACATGTCGGTCTGGTGAAGATTTGCGGACACCGCTGGTCACGTCACAAGAAGCTCACGGCGGCCGTGTCGATGAGCACATACGCCGCGACCGCGAAGACCAGGTAGGCGAACCAGCGCTGCAGCCGCCGGGTGTCGAGCCGGGTGCCCAGGTGCCCGGCGAACAGCGAACCGACGATCGCGGTACCGACGAACGCCGCGGCGATGGTCCAGTCGATGCTGGTGCCGCTGAGGTGGGACAGCAGGCCCGCCAACGAGTTCGCGACGATGATGAGCAGCGAGGTACCGATCGCGATGGGCATCTCCACCCCGAGCATCAACACGAGCGCCGGAATGATCAGAAAGCCGCCGCCGACGCCGAAGAGTCCGGTGAGCAGCCCGACGAGGAAGCCCGCAGGAATCGATCTGGAGGCACAGCGGCGCCAATTGATGCCGGAATCACCGACTCTGCAGGCGGTACCGGTGCCGCCGTTGTCCTGCAGCATCCGGATTCCGGCCAGCACCATGACCGCGGCGAAGCCGACGAGGAGCACCGGCTGCGGCAGGTGGCGGCCGATGGCACTGCCAATGAAGGTCGCCGGGATACCCGCCGCCGAGAACACGGCGGCCAACCGCCATTGGACGTGGCCGGCCCGAATCTTCGGCAGCGCGCCCACCGCCGAGGCGATGCCGACGACCAACAGCGACATCGGAATCGCCCGCTCGATGCCGAGCCCCAGCACGTAGACCAGGGCCGGCACCGCGAGGATCGACCCGCCGCCGCCGAGCAGGCCCAGCAGGGCGCCGATGACGGCGCCCAGGCCAAGGGCGACAACGATATCCACGGAACTTCACTCTCCTCGAGCGGAACGGCAGGGCGCTTCTTCAGACGGCGACGGTCGTAGTCAGCTGTTCCGGGTGGCCTCCGCCCAGGCGCCGTATCCGCCCAGGATGTCGCTCACGTCGCGGCATCCGTTGCGCCGCAGCAGACTTGCCGCAACCGATGACCGGTAGCCGCCGGCGCAGTACACGACCGTCGGCTTGGTGGGGTCCAACTCCCCCAGCCGGGCGGGCAGTTGACCCACCGGGATGCTGACGGCGTTCGGGATGGCTCCGGACTCGACCTCCCCCGGATTGCGCACGTCGACGATCTGCAGGTTCGGCACCGTGGCCACCCGGTCGCCAAATGCCTTGGCGGTCAGGCGCGATGCCACCTGGACGTCGTCCCGGTGCTCGATCAGCACCCGGTACGGGTCGGCCACGTAGCCGATGACGCGGTCGAAACCGATTCGGGCGAGCCGGTTCTTGCCCTCCAGTTCCTGCCCCGGCTCGGTGAACAGGACGACGTCGACGTCGGACGGCAGAACCGATCCGGCGAACTCGGCGTAGCGGCCCGCCAGTCCGATGTTGACCGCACCACGCAGATGTCCCTGCGCGAAGTCTTCCGGGCCGCGGCCGTCCACCAGAACGGCGCCGGCGTCGATCGCCGCGCGTGCCTGGTCGTAGGTCAGCGCGGCCGGCATCTCGGCCTCGTCCAACAGTTCCCGGTCCTTCCGGTTGAGAATCGCGTCGTAGGCGAAGTAGCCGGGCGCGGGCGGTTGGCCCTCGGTGACCAGATTCAGGAACGTCGCCTTGTCGGCGGCGCGCAGTGCGTAGTTCGTCGCCTTCTGATCACCGATCGTCGACCACAGGTCCGTCGACAGGTTCTTGCCGCACGCCGAGCCCGCGCCGTGTGCGGGGTACACCCGGGTGGCGTCGGGCAGCGTCATCAGCTTGGTGTGCAACGAGTCATAGAGCTTGTCCGCCAACTCTTCTCGCGTGAAGCCGATGGACGCCAACAGGTCGGGGCGGCCGACGTCGCCGATGAACAGCGTGTCGCCGGTCAGGACGCCGTAGGGCACCTCGTCATCGGCGTGCGCGTAGACCACCACGCTCATCGACTCGGGCGTGTGGCCGGGGGTATGACGGAACTCCAGCGTCACGTCGCCCAGCGAGTACCGCTCACCGTCGGCGACGCCCATCGACTCGAACTCGGTCTCGGCGACCGCCGAGTAGACGATCTTCGCGCCGGTGGCCTCGGCCAGCTCGAGATGACCGGAGAGGAAGTCCGCATGAAAGTGGGTCTCGATGACCAATTCGATGGTCAGTCCCTGCGCTGCGGCATCGGCGACGTATCCGGCGACGTCACGCTGCGGGTCCACAACCACTGCGCGGCCGGTGGTTTCGTCACCGATCAGGTAAGACGCGTGCGACAGACAGTCCAGGTAGTACTGCTGCAGGATCATCGTCGATCTTCTTTCTCCCAGTGGGACAGCGCCACGGTGCGCTATACCCCTACAGGTATATCAATATACCCCATGGGGTATCTATTCCGTATCGCCGCGTTTCCCTGCCCGGCCGTCGCCTGCACCGGTGATAGGTGCCGCCTATCGGTGCATCTGAAATGCCGATCAGGAACGCCGTCTCTCGGCCTGATCAGGCCGATCGTGAGGATTAGATTGGGCAGATGACCACTGTCAGCGACAACGACGTCGATGCCTCCTACGACGAACACGACGTAGCGGTCACCGGGGCGAAGCACGAGGCCGCCGGCGTCAAGGCCGTGATGGTCAGCATGCGCCGCACCATCGAGCAGATGGGGCCGCTACGCACCGCGGAGACGCTGACCAGGATCAATCAGCGGCACGGCTTCGACTGCCCCGGCTGCGCGTGGCCGGAGGAACACGGCGGACGCAAGCTGGCCGAGTTCTGTGAGAACGGCGCCAAAGCCGTGGCCGAGGAGGCGACGCGGCGGCGCGTCACCCCGGAATTCTTCGCGCGGCATTCGGTCGCCGAACTTGCCGAGCAGCCCGAATACTGGCTGTCCCAGCAGGGCCGCCTCACGCATCCGATGGTGCTGGCGCCCGGCGACACGCATTACCGCCCGATCGGCTGGGACGACGCCTACGCGCTGATCGCCGGCGAACTCAATGCCCTCGGCAGCCCCGACGAAGCGCTGTTCTACACCTCCGGCCGCACCAGCAACGAGGCCGCGTTCCTGTACCAACTGCTCGCGCGCAGTTTCGGCACCAACAACCTGCCGGACTGCTCCAACATGTGCCACGAGTCGTCGGGCACCGCGCTGGTCGAGTCGATCGGCATCGGCAAGGGCTCGGTCACCGTCGACGACGTCATCCACGCCGACTGCATCGTCATCGCCGGGCAGAACCCGGGCACCAACCACCCGCGCATGCTGTCGGTGCTGGAGAAGGCGAAAGCCGGCGGCGCCAAGATCATTGCGATCAACCCCCTCCCCGAGGCCGGGCTGATGCGGTTCAAGGATCCGCAGAAGGTGCACGGCGTCGTCGGCCACGGGGTGCCCATCGCCGACGAGTTCGTGCAGATCCGCATCGGCGGCGACATGGCGCTGTTCGCCGGCCTGGGCCGGCTGCTGCTGGAAGCCGAGGACCGGGCGCCGGGGACCGTGGTGGACCGCGACTTCATCGAGCGGCACTGCGCCGGCTTC
This sequence comes from Mycobacterium sp. UNC410CL29Cvi84, assembly GCF_000686745.1. NCBI lineage: Bacteria > Bacillati > Actinomycetota > Actinomycetes > Mycobacteriales > Mycobacteriaceae > Mycobacterium > Mycobacterium sp. UNC410CL29Cvi84. The sequence goes on along the minus strand of NZ_JMLM01000006.1, from coordinate 268,463 downwards.
GACGACTACGAATCCCGAACCCGCGCAGTCGATCTGGACACCGTCACCGCGGCCAGTGGCATCAGCCGCGACCAGTTGCAGCGGGTCGCCGATGCGTTGATCCGCTCGGAGCGCACCATCATCTGCTGGGCGATGGGCCTGACCCAGCAGAAGCACGCGGTCGCCACCATCGGTGAGGCCACCAACCTGCTGCTCCTGCGGGGCATGATCGGAAAGCCCGGCGCGGGCGTGTGTCCCGTGCGCGGCCACTCCAACGTGCAGGGCGACCGGACCATGGGCATCTGGGAGAAGATGCCCGAAGAATTCCTGGCCGCGCTGGACGCCCGGTTCGGCATCACCTCCCCGCGCAAGCACGGTCACGACACCGTCGACGGGATCCGGGCCATGCGCGACGGGCACGCCAAGGTCTTCATCGGAATGGGCGGCAACTTCGTCTCGGCCACCCCCGACACCGACGTCACCGCCGCGGCGATGCGCAATTGCGCTCTGACGGTACAGATTTCGACGAAGCTCAACCGCAGCCACGTCATTCACGGCCGCACCGCCCTGATCCTGCCCACCCTCGGTCGCACCGACAAGGACTTCCAGGCCGGTGGCAAGCAGGTGGTGTCGGTGGAGGATTCGATGTCGATGGTGCACCTGTCGCGCGGTGGGCTGACCCCACCCAGCGACCAGGTGCGCAGCGAGGTCGCGATCGTCTGCCAGCTGGCCCGGACCCTGCTCGGGCCGGCACACCCGGTGCCGTGGGAATCCTTCAACGCCGACTACGACGGCATCCGCGACGCCATCGCCGACGTCGTTCCCGGATGTGCCGACTACAACACCCGCGTCCGTCAGCCGGACGGCTTCCAGCTACCCCACCCGCCCCGGGATTCCCGCGAATTCCCCACGCACACAGGCAAAGCCAACTTCTCGGTCGAGCCCGTCGAATGGGTGCCGGTACCCGAGGGCAGGCTGGTGCTCCAGACCCTGCGCAGCCACGACCAGTACAACACCACCATCTACGGCCTGGACGACCGCTACCGCGGCGTCAAGGGCGGCCGGCGCGTGGTGTTCGTCAACCCCTCCGACATCGCTGCCCTCGGCCTGCGTGAGGGCAGCCGGGTCGATCTGGTCTCCGAATTCGACGGCCACGAGCGCCGCGCGAAAGACTTTCTGGTGGTGCCCTATTCGACACCCGCGGGCAATGCCGCGGCCTACTACCCGGAGACCAATCCGTTGATCCCGTTGGACCACACTGCCCGGAAGTCGAACACGCCGGTATCCAAGGCAGTGGTGATTAGGCTTGTCCCAGGGGTCGAGCGCAGCGAGGGGGGATCGGACCAGCCATGGGTCGGGTAACCGCGCGCCGGCGGGCTGAACACGTCACCTCGGGTGGGTCGGTGTCACGGCCGGAGACATTGGCCGTCGAGGAACCGCTGGAGATCCGGGTCAACGGCACTCCCCTCACCGTCACCATGCGGACACCGGGCTCGGATGTCGAACTGGCCCAAGGGTTTCTGCTCACCGAGGGCGTCATCGCCCGGCGCGACGACATCGCCCGCGTCGCCTACTGCCGCGGCGCCACCGACGACGGCACCAACACCTACAACGTGCTCGACGTGATGCTGGCACCGCACGTCCCGCCGCCGTCGGTCGACGTGACACGCAACTTCTACACCACCTCGTCGTGCGGCGTGTGCGGCAAGGCGTCCATCGACGCCGTCCGGACCGTCAGCCACTACTCCCCCGGCGACGATCCGACCACCGTCACCAATGCCACCCTGTCGGCGCTGCCCCAGCAGCTGCGCCAGGCCCAGAAGGTGTTCAACAGCACCGGCGGGCTGCACGCTGCCGCGCTGTTCAGCGCCGACGGTGAGATGTTCGTGGCCCGCGAGGACATCGGCCGGCACAACGCCGTGGACAAGGTGATCGGCTGGGCGCTCGAGCAGGGCCGAGTTCCGCTGACGGGCACCGTCCTCCTGGTCAGCGGCCGGGCGTCGTTCGAACTGACGCAGAAGGCCGTCATGGCGGGCATTCCGGTGCTCGCCGCGGTGTCCGCGCCGTCCTCGTTGGCGGTCGACCTGGCGAGCCAGGCCGGGCTCACCCTCGTGGCCTTCCTGCGCAACGAATCGATGAACGTCTACACCCGGCCCGACCGCGTGGTCAGGTAGCGACTCTCCCGGCCCCAGCGGCCAATAGACCCAATGGGAAAGCCCCCGCCGGAGCGGGGGCTTTCCCTGTGGTGAGGCCTATGCGCTCTTGTCGCGGCGCTCCGAGCGGGGCGCCTTGCGCGGCACGATGGTCGGCAGCACGTTGTCCTGCACGGTTTCCTTGGTCACGACCACCTTGGCGACGTCGTCGCGGCTCGGGATGTCGAACATCACCGGCTGCAGGACCTCTTCCATGATGGCGCGCAGGCCACGGGCGCCGGTTCCGCGGTGAATGGCCTGGTCGGCGATCGCGTCGAGGGCGTCGTCGGTGAACTCGAGCTCCACCCCGTCCATCTCGAAGAGCCGGACGTACTGCTTGACGAGGGCGTTCTTCGGCTTGGACAGGATCGACACGAGCGATTCCTTGTCCAGGTTGGTCACCGACGCCACGACCGGGAGGCGGCCGATGAACTCGGGGATCAGGCCGAACTTGATCAGGTCCTCGGGCAGCACCTCGGCGAAGTGGTCCTGGGTGTCGATCTCGGCCTTGGAGTGCACCTCGGCGCCGAAGCCCAGACCGCGCTTGCCGACCCGGTCGGACACGATCTTCTCGAGGCCCGCGAACGCGCCGGCCACGATGAACAGCACGTTGGTGGTGTCGATCTGGATGAATTCCTGGTGCGGGTGCTTGCGACCGCCCTGCGGCGGCACCGAAGCCTGCGTCCCCTCGAGGATTTTCAGCAGGGCCTGCTGCACGCCCTCACCGGACACGTCGCGGGTGATCGACGGGTTCTCGCTCTTGCGGGCGATCTTGTCGACCTCGTCGATGTAGATGATGCCGGTCTCGGCGCGCTTGACGTCGTAGTCGGCGGCCTGGATCAGCTTCAGCAGGATGTTCTCGACGTCCTCGCCGACGTAGCCGGCCTCGGTCAGCGCGGTCGCGTCAGCGATGGCGAACGGCACGTTGAGCATCTTGGCGAGGGTCTGCGCCAGGTAGGTCTTGCCGCAACCGGTCGGCCCGAGCATCAGGATGTTCGACTTGGCGAGCTCGACCGGCTCACCCCGGGAGTCACGCGACTTCTCCTGCGCCTGGATGCGCTTGTAGTGGTTGTAGACGGCCACGGCGAGCGTCTTCTTGGCGTTGTCCTGGCCGATGACGTAGCCCTCGAGGAAGTCCCGGATCTCCTGGGGCTTGGGCAGCTCATCGAGCTTGACGTCGTCGGCGTCGGCCAGCTCCTCTTCGATGATCTCGTTGCAGAGGTCGATGCACTCGTCGCAGATGTAGACGCCAGGTCCAGCAATCAGCTTCTTGACCTGCTTCTGGCTCTTTCCGCAAAACGAGCACTTCAGCAGGTCACCGCCGTCTCCGATGCGCGCCATGGGGTGAGGCCCTACTTTCTCCGGTCGCCGTCAGTCGTTACACCAGATAGTGGGTTATTCCGGGTGTGATCCCGACGCTACCCGTTCGCTCCGTTGCGGTGCGACCGAAAGGGCCGAATCGCTCCGGTGGTATTTATCCGTGTGCAGGAGAACATAGCCCGATCGGTGGCTTGCCACCCCTCGGCGCGCTGACCGTGATTCTGGCGTGTCTTTCCGGCGCCGCGTGGCGTTGGCTCGGCAAGCCTCTGATCAGGGCTGTTCACCTATCCGCAACCCTACCGTGTGCACATCGAAGCTGCCGACGCGTTTCGCGGCCAGCGCAAGAACGCAGCCCGTCCGGCCTATCCCTGGAGCCGACCGCCCAGCTCATCCACCGGGACCGCCACCGTGAGGGGGCCACCGTTGCCCGCGAGCTGGCTTTCGCCGAAAAAGAAGGTGACGGCCTCGTCGGTGAGCGCGAAGTTCCGGTACGAGCCACGGTCCGGTTCGATCAGCGCGGCGTTACGCGCCTTCAACGCACGCTGCACCACCGGCGTGAGAATCGCCGCCGGATCGGAGCCCGGCCCGAAAAGCGAGTCGATGGTGATCGGCCCGCCATTTCCGTAGGTGAAGGTCCGGTACCGGATGTCGGGGTGGCCTTCGTGGGCCAGGCCCGTCGGGTCGACGATCTTGAGCACCAGGCTCTGGGTCCGCGCCGAGCGGTACACCGTCGGCGTCACGGTCTCGGTGTACACCCGGCCGCGGCCGAACTCGTCCACCCAGCCGACGAAACCGGCGCGGTCCTGGGCCAGGAAGTCCGCGACCGCTTGCTGGTCGGGATAGTCGACCGGGAAGGCGACGGTCCGGTCATACCCGGTGCCGACCTCATGGATCCGGCAGATGCCGGTGGCGTCGGGCGTCCCGCCCAGGGCACCACACGTCTGCTGAGCGGACGCGGCCGGCGCGACGCTCAGGAACGTCACCGCCGCGGCCAGGGCGACAACCGAAATCCTCATGCGCTCATGGTTCGCCGCTGCCCTTGGCAGATTCTTGGTGTGCTCCTACCCGAGCTCGAGGGTGAATTCATGTGCGCCGATGCGGATGCGGTCGCCGTCGAACAGATTGGTGTTGGCCTCGATCCGCGTGCCCTGCACGTACACGCCGTTGGCCGAACGCAGGTCCACCATCACCGGCCCGGTGCCCGCATCGACGATGACGGCGTGGTGCCGGCTGACGTCTGCCGCGTCGAGCACGATGTCGTTGTCGGCCAGGCGACCGATCCGGGTCGCCATCGCGCGCAGGGCAAACCACTGCCCGGACGCGTCGCGCAGGCCCGCCCTGGACGCCGTCGACCGGGTGGAGCCCGAGCGGAGCCGGCCGATGGTGTGCACCGCCGTCGCCTGCGCGGTGCCCTGAACGTCGAGTGGTTCCTGACGCAGAATGCGTTGCTGCAGGGCACTTATCGCCGAGCCGGGATCGATACCGAGGTCCTCGGCCAGGATCGACTTCACGCGCCGGAACGCGTCGAGCGCGTCCGCCTGCCGCCCACAGCTGTAGTAGGCAGTGATCAACTGCGCCCACAGGGGTTCGCGGTAGGGGTGTTCGGCGACCAGGGTCTCCAGCGGGCCGATCACCAGAGCTGCCTGGCCACAGGCGATTTCAGCTTCCGCACGCGCGGTCTCCACGGAGATGCGCTCGTCGACCAGAGCGGCGGCGACGGCGTCGACGAAAGCGAAGTCGGACAGATCGCCGAGGACCGGTCCCCGCCACTGAGCCAGGGCTGCCGACAGGTGTACCGCCGCGGACGGGAACTGACCGGCGGCCGCCGCGCGCAACCCAGCGAGCTTCTCCTTCTCGAAGCGCCCCAGGTCGGTTGCGTCCTCCGCCACGTCGAGCCGGTATCCGGGCGGGGCGGCGGCCAGGGCCTCCCGCGGCATTCCGGACTCCGCCAAGATCTTTCGGAGGTTGGAGATGTAGGAGTGCAGCGCGGTGCGGGCGGCCGCGGCCGGTGACTGCTCCCACACCGCGTCGATCAACGCATCCACCGACACCGGGCGGCCGCGGCCCAGCAGCAGCATCGCGAACACCGCGCGCTGCTTGGGTGCGCCCAGTGAGACGACGCGGTCGTCGACGGCCATCCGCAGCGTGCCCAGAACACCGAAATCGATTCCGGTCGGCCGCATGGGCCGAGGGTATCGGGTGCTATCGGCCGATGCGGGCTATTGCCAGTTCGGCGAACGTCTTCAGCGTTTCGCAGCGCCACACGTAGCTGCCCGTGACGCGATAGATCCGTTCGCCCGTCAACAGCACCGTGAGCGTCGTCGACGGCGGCGTGACATTCGGTTCGTACGTGCAGACCGCCTTGACGCCCACGCCGTCGACCGCGGTGGCCCTGGGCCACTCGGCCACCTGGCGGAATGTCGTTGCGGCGTCCCACGGGAACGCATCGGCGAACCGGACATCGGATTCCAGGCTGCGCCGCCCCAGTGGCTCGTCGAATGCCCGGTAGGCACAAGACAATTCGGGCAGTTGGGTCCGGATCGGTTCGGCCGTCGCCGGACCGTCGAGAAAGACCGCGGCTTCGTCGGGGTGCACCCAGCCGCAGGCCTCGGTGGTCACCTGGTCGTCAGCGTGCGCGGCCGGCGACAGGGTCGCCGCGGCAGCGACGGCCACCAGTGCGGACGCGAACCGCCTCATGACCGGTAGCCCTCCGCGAATGTCATGGCGTCGACGACGCGGCCGTCGTTCACGGTGGGGCCGAGCAGGACCTTGGTGGAATTCGCGGCGGGGTCGTAGGACATCAGCGCCGTCGACGGGCTGCAGCCGCTCGTCGACTTCAGGATCAACGAGTCGCCGGACGCCCCGACGACGTCGATCTTGTCACCCGCACCCGGCACCTTGACCCGCTGCGTATGCCCGTCAGCGGTCACGCGGGAGAGGAAGATGACGCCGCAAGCACCGAGCGACTGCACGAAGGTGCCGCTGGGCAACTGCCAGGCGTCGATATCGCCGTAGTCGCCGTCGAATCCCGGTTCGTTCTTCGCGTTGTTGACGGCGGTGAGCGCGGTCGGCGCCGAGCCGTCGATCGGCACCTTCCACAGCTGGCTTCCGGCGGACTTCTGCGCGGTGCAACTGGCGACGAAATCCGTTGGCGCCAGCCATCGTGTGGTCCGGCAGACGGCGCCGGGCATCGGTACCGGCAGCACCCGCCCGACGGTGCCGTCGTTGCCCATGAGCACGAAGCTGTTGTCCGTTCGCGGTGCCGCGTCGTTGCCCCGGTTGGCCGTCGACAGCACGAGCGTCGTGCCGTCGGGTGTTTCCAGGTAGTCGCCGCCGAATCGACCGGCGCCGGCGAGGTTCTCGGTCGGGTAGGTCAGCTGCACGTTGCCGGCGAGGTCGACGCGTTGCAAGGTGCTCGGTTGGTCCTGACTGCTGCTCGACAGCACGATCGCCTGGCCGTTCGGGCGGCTGAAACGGGCGGAGGCGCGCGTCGGGAAGGACGTCTGGTTGCCGGTGTGCAGATCGACCACGATGACGGTGTCGTCACCCATCGAGAACAATGCCCGACCGCCGTCACCCGACCAGTCCAGCAGATGCGGCTTCCAGCCCTTGTCGTTCGGCTCGAATGCCGTGATGGCGTACCGGTGCCCCGCCGGGTCGATCAGGAACAGCGTGTCGGCGGCTTTCGCGGGCGGCGCCTCGTCGGGCGCGGGCCGCTCGCCCGGGCGACGTCCGGCCACCGGGTTCCAGGTGGCCAGCGTCCAGCCGTCACCGACCTGGTTCCACGGCACCGGCATCGCGGCATCGGGAGTGGGGTTCGCTTGGGCCAAGGGCAATCCGACCGCCAGGGACACGGCCAGGGCGGCCGTGGCCAGGGCGGCGGCGGTGCGGCGGGAGTGTCGGTTCATGGCAGGTCCTGTTCGAATGGCCGGGATCGTGGTCACGTCACAGGGTGCGGTGGGCGCCTTGGCGGATTCTTGGTGCCAAATACGGCGATCGACTGAAGACAGCAGTCATTGACGCACACGACAATTACAGGAACGGTCCGCGCTGAGGGCGCCCGCCGACATCCACCCGAGGAGGCAGCCATGACCGCACACCACATCTCGAACGTCCACCGCGTCGGGTGCGCCACCATCACCGTCGGCATCCTGGCCGCGGCTCAGGTGACACATCCGCTCATCGCGGCGCCGGCCACGGCCGCCACCGGGCAAGCAGGTGTGACGGTGGTCCAATTCACTTCGCTGTCAACGGTTCTGAACTCCGTACAGCGCGATCTGCAACAGCAGTTCGCGGTTGTCCATCCGAAGCCGACGCCGACGCCGACCTCGGCCGGCACCATGGCCGCACCGAGCCCGACCGCCGCCGTCGTACCCACACCCACGGCCGCGCTCAGCCTGCCGAGCCTGCCGCCACTTCCGACCCCGGATCAGATTGTCGCCGCCATCTCAGCTATCCCCGCCACGATCGCCTTGAGCGCGGTCGGAGTCTTCTTCGTCTCGGCGCTCATCGCCGCGGGATTCCTGCAGCAGTTCCCCATTTTTCAGGCCGTACCGCAGCTGGCCGTACCGGCGATGATCCTGGGGGCCGTCGTTGTCGCACCCTTCGTGATCGGCCTTGCCGTGTTCAACACCATCAGAGCCGTGTTGCCGTTGGCGGCGACCGCAGCCGTCACGCCCGCCCCGGTTGCCACAGTGAATCCCCTGTCGGCCCCGACACCGGGTGCATCGACAGACACCATCGCCGACCCGACGGCCGATACGACGCACCGCGCACCGCCGGCCCCGGCGAATGCGCGAACTACTCCCGCGAACACCAGAGCCGGCAAGACCACACCCGCGACGGCACTCGGAACGCCCGAGGGCCCGGATCCGACACTGCCCACAGCGGACCCTCAGACCTCGCCCAAGCCGGGACGGCAAGCGCCTCCCCGTAGCGATCCATCGAGTTCATCCGCAACACAACACGGTGCATCCAAGAACAAGAAGCCCAAGTCAGACACGTCATCCTCCGCCCCGAAGGGCAAGCCCGACAAAGCCTGAGCGAACCGGCGGCGCATCAGGCATAAACGTCAGCGGCCGCCAGCCCGGACAGGCTGACGGCCGCTGCACGTTGTGGGACTCAGGCCTTCTGGGCCGAGAGCTTCCGGTACTCGAGGACCGTGTCGATGATCCCGTAGTCCTTGGCGGCGGTCGCGGTGAGGATCTTGTCGCGGTCGGTGTCCTTGCGGATGACAGCGGCTTCCTTGCCGGTGTGCCGCGCCAGCGTCTCCTCCATGAGGCTCCGCATGCGCTCGATCTCGGCGGCCTGGATTTCCAGGTCGGAGAACTGACCCTGGATGACGCCACCGAGCGACGGCTGGTGGATCAGCACGCGGGCGTTCGGCAGCGCCATGCGCTTGCCCGGCGTACCGGCGGCCAGCAGGACCGCGGCGGCCGAGGCGGCCTGGCCGAGGCAGACCGTCTGGATGTCGGCGCGGACGTACTGCATGGTGTCGTAGATGGCCATCAGCGAGGTGAACGAGCCACCCGGCGAGTTGATGTACATCGTGATGTCGCGATCGGGGTCCTGCGACTCGAGCACCAGCAGCTGGGCCATCACGTCGTTGGCCGACACGTCGTCGACCTGGGCGCCCAGGAAGATGATGCGCTCGTCGAACAGCTTGGCGTAGGGGTCGACGATGCGCTCACCCAGGTGGGTGCGCTCGCTGAACTGCGGCAGGATGTAACGCGCCTGCGGAGCCAGCTCCGGGTTGAGATGCTTGGAGATCACTTCGAGGCTCCCTTGCCGCCGTTGAGGTTTGCACGGGTGATGATGTGGTCGACGAAGCCGTATTCCAGCGCTTCCTGCGCGGTGAACCAGCGGTCGCGGTCGGAGTCCGCCTCGATCTGCTCGATGCTCTTGCCCGTGAATTGGGCGTTGAGCCGGAACATCTCCTTCTTGATGACGTGGAACTGCTCGGCCTGGATCGCGATGTCCGCCGCGCTACCGGTGACGCCACCGAGCGGCTGGTGCATCAGGACGCGGGCGTGCGGCAGCGCGTGGCGCTTGCCCTTGGTGCCGGCGGCCAGCAGGAACTCACCCATCGACGCGGCCATGCCCATCGCGTAGGTGGCGATGTCGCACTCCGACAACTCCATGGTGTCGAAGATCGCCATGCCGGCGCTGATCGAGCCACCCGGCGAGTTGATGTACATGTGAATGTCCTTGGACGGATCTTCGGCCGTCAGCAGCAGGATCTGGGCGCACAGCCGGTTGGCGATGTCGTCGTCGACCTGCGAGCCCAGGAAGATGATGCGCTCGGCAAGCAAACGCTCATAGACCGAGTCCGTGAGGTTGAGCCCCGGTGCGCTTGAACGCATGTCAGTCACGACTGGATACCTGCTTTCTCGAGTTCGTTCACACGACACTAACCAACGGCCGACGGCCGCGAGTCCCCGACGCGGTCTAGTTCGCTCACAGCGTCACAGTCGCCGGAGAGCGGACGGTGCCGCAGGCATCAGTGAAGACACCTGCGGCACCTGTACCACGATCAGAGTTCGAGGACTCAGTCCTCGTCCTTCGAATCCTTGGCGGCCTTCTTGGCCTTCTTTTCCTTGGCCGGCTTCTCGTCCTTGGCCTCAGCCTTCGCCTTCTTGGCCTTGGCGGGCTTCTCGTCCTCGGCCTCGGGCTCGTCGGCGGCGGGCGCTTCGGCCTCGTCGCCGGCCTCGGCGACCTCGGCCTCAGCGGCGTCGCCGGCCGGGCCGAAGAACTCCGCGGTGTCGACCGCGTTGCCGTCGGTGTCGGTGACGGTCGCACCGGAGACCACAGCGGCGATGGTCATGCCGCGACGGATGTCGGCGAACATGGACGGCAGCTGGTTGTTCTGCTGCAGGATCTGGATCAGCTGCTGCGGCTCGATGCCGTACTGGCGGGCCATCAGAGCGATGCGCTCCATCAGGTCGCCCTGGCCGACCTTGACGTCCAGCTCATCGGCGATGGCGTCCATCAGCAGCTGCGTCTTGACGGCCTTCTCGGCGTTGGTGCGGGTGTCCGCGTCGAACTCTTCGCGGCTGCTGCCCTGCTCCTTGAGCTGCTCCTCGAACTTGGCCTCGTCGTGGTCGAGTCCGTGGATCGCGTTGTGGACGGTCTCGTCGACGGTCGCCTGGACGATGGCCTCGGGCAGCGGCACCTCGATCTGCTCCAGCAGGGTCTCGACGGCCTTGTCGCGAATCTGCTCGGCCTGGCCGATCTGCTTCACCCGGCGAACCTGGGTGACCAGGCTCTCCTTCAGCTCGTCGATGGTGTCGAACTCGCTGGCCAGCTGGGCGAAGTCGTCGTCCGGCTCCGGCAGCTCGCGCTCCTTGACCGACTTGACGGTGACGGTGACCTGGGCTTCCTTACCGGCGTGCTCGCCGGCGGCCAGCGTGGTCGGGAATTCCTTGGACTCGCCGGCCTTCAGGCCGATGATGGCCTCGTCGAGGCCCTCGATCAGCTGACCGGAACCGATCTGGTGCGACAGGCCCTCGGTCTTGGCTTCCGGCACGTCCTCACCGTCGACGGTGGCCGACAGGTCGAGCGAGACGAAGTCGCCGTCGGCGGCCGCGCGCTCAACACCCGTCAGGGTGCCGAAGCGGGCGCGCAGGTTCTGCAGTTCGGCGTCGACCTCGTCGTCGTTGATGACGATCGGGTCGACGGTGATCTTGATGGCCTTCAGGTCCGGGAGGGCGATCTCCGGGCGGACGTCGACCTCGGCGGTGAAGACGAGCTCGTCGTTGTCCTCGAGCTTGGTGATGTCGATCTCCGGCTGGCCCAGCGGCTTCACGTCCTGGGCGGTGACGGCCTCGCCGTAGCGGGCCGGGATGGCGCTGTTGACGACCTGCTCCAGCACCGCGCCGCGGCCGATGCGTGCCTCGAGCAGCTTGGCCGGCGCCTTGCCGGGACGGAAGCCGGGCAGGCGGACCTGCTTGGCCAGCTCCTTGTAGGCCTGGTCGAACTCGGGTTGAAGCTCGGTGAAGGGCACCTCCACGTTGATGCGAACCCGGGTGGGGCTCAACTGCTCCACGGTGCTCTTCACAGCGTTACTCCTTGTTTTTTGATACTTGCCATCAGTCGGTGGTCGGGGTGACAGGATTTGAACCTGCGGCCTTCCGCTCCCAAAGCGGATGCGCTACCAAGCTGCGCTACACCCCGTGCCTCGTCGCGGTCGCATTACCGCGGTCGAGATACTACGTCCTAGACACGCGACACCATCAATTGGATTGGCGGCCGCTGTCCCGGTACTGTCTGCCGGTACTGTGATCGCAGCAGTGCACGCGGGCGTAGCTCAATGGTAGAGCCCTAGTCTTCCAAACTAGCTACGCGGGTTCGATTCCCGTCGCCCGCTCCATAGGACCGGCCTGACCAGGCCGGTCCTTTTGTTTTGGGGTGCGTTTTCAGGCGTCCGGCGTCTCGCCCGGACCGCGCCGCCCGGGAAACGGGCAACAGCGCTACGTCTCCCGGAAAGGGAATTTGCCCGATGCTCCGCAATCATTATTGACCGAGTGGCCAATAAATTGCTTCCATCGGTGCGGTAATTCTGTCATATTCTGGGAGTTTCCTGACAATTTCATACAAATCGCCGCAATGCGGGTTCGCATGTGATTCTGGGCATCAATCTGCAGTTCAAAGCCCATTTGACCAGAAATATTGGACGTTCTGGCAAATAGTTTTTCCATCCGAGTCGAGACTTCATGGGGACGGCGGTATAAATGCTCGATGACCACGTCGACCACCCCATCGGACCGCCGAAACCGGCGGGCTGTCGACGTGGGTTCCGAGGTTGCTGCGGGCACGTGGCGGGACCCGAAGAGATACCTGTGGCTGCTGGTTCCGTCCGCTCCCGGTGCGGTGACGCTGTCCTGGCTCCTGGTGTGGACCACCCGCCTGCACGTCTTCTGGTGGACGGCACTCTTCGTGATCCTGGTGGCGGGGCCGGCCGCTGATCATCTACTGGGGCGGGAGAAGGGCGATCGTGCGCCCGACCGCATCCTGGCCGAGCTGCAGCAGGACAAGTTCTACCGGTTCGCCACCCACATGTTCCTGCCCACGCAGTACCTCGCACTGGCTTTCGGCTGCTGGGTGTGGGCCGGTGGCGGCTGGGTGACGTTGACGTTCACCGACAAGCTGGGGCTGATGGTCGCGGTCGGCCTGTCCGGCGGCATCGCCAACAACGCGGCGCACGAACTGGGACACCGGCGCGACCGCGCCGAACGGTGGCTGAGCAAGCTGGCGCTCGCCCAGAGTTGGTACGGCCAGTTCTACGTCGAACACAACCGCGGACACCATGTCCGCGTCGCGACACCCGAGGACCCGGCCAGCGCCCGCTTCGGTGAGAACGTGTACTTCTTCGTCGTGCGCTCGGTCGTCGGCAGCACCCGCTCGGCGTGGCGAATCGAGACCAAACGCCTTGACCGCCAAGGCCGTTCACGCTGGAACGTACGCAACGACATCCTCAACGCGTGGCTGTTGAGCGTCATCTTGTTCGCCGGGTTGGCCCTGTGGTTCCGGCCCGTGGTCCTGCCGTGGCTGTTCGGCCAGGCGCTCATCGGCATCTTCCTGCTGGAGGCCATGAACTACCTGTCGCACTACGGGCTGCGGCGGCAGAAACTACCGTCGGGCCGCTACGAGCGACTGCGCCCCACGCACAGCTGGAACAGCAACACCGTGATCATGAACGTGTTCCTGCTGCATCTGCAGCGGCACTCCGACCACCACATCGACCCGTCGCACCGCTACCAGGTGATCCGGCACGCCGAGGATGCGCCGCAGCTGCCGAGCAATTACACGGCGATGCTGGTCCTCAGCCTCGTTCCGATGCTGTGGCGCCGCGTGATGGATCCGCGCGTCCTCGCCATGTACGACGGCGACGTCCGGCGCACCGCGCTGAGCCCGCGACAGCTGAAGCGGTTGGGGCTCGCCGACAGCTAGCGCTGCCGGCCGTGTCCCTCGAACAGGTTCCAGGACTGACTACCCCGCACCACGTGCAGGTAGTACGCGTAATTCGCGGTCGACATACCGATGGCGGCAAGACCGAATCCGATGGCACGTGCCAGGGAATCCGACACGTTGAGAACGACGAGCACCACCTCGACCGCGACGAAGATCCCGAGCAGCGTCAGCCCCTTGCGCCACATGCCCTTGACGAAGAAGTAGATGGGGCCGAACAGGAACGCCAGGATGTTCGAGGTCAGCTTCACCCGCTCCATGAACGTCAGCGCCTTGTAGGCCGCCTTCGACTCGGGCGTCGAGTTCGGCAGGCCGTAGGTGTTGAAGAAATCGAACCGCTTCTGCCACGACGGGGACACCGTGGAACTGGGAAGTTGCTGTGACACTCCAACGACATTAACGGCCGTGCAGTTTTGTGTACGCGCTCGGGTCGCCCTGCTAGCCGTTACCCGGAATCGGCCGCGCCACGCCGTTGGTCGTGCGAATGACGTTGAACTGCGGCGGATTGGGCGCTGCGGGGGCTTCCGAGCTCGCCGTCGCGGTCGCGGTCGCCGACGGTGACGCGGCGGGCGGGGGCTCGGGAGCGCTGGCCGGCGGCGTGTACTGCCGGGCGGGCGGCGGCGTGTAGGTCGTCGGAGCCTGGGTCGTCGCCGTCGAGGGACGGGTCGGTGGCGCGGGCGCGGGGCTCGCGGGCGCGGTCGTCGTCGGTGCGGGGACCGGTGCCGGCGCAGGCGAGGGTGCCGGTGTGGTGGTCGTCGAGGCCGACGACGTGGCGGCGGGAGCCGACGTGGTGGAACTGGTCGGGGCGGCCGGTGGCTCCGGCGCGGGTGGCGGGATTTCGAATCCGGCAAGCGACCCGATTCCCAACAGGATCAGCAGGATGAGGACGGCACCGCCCCCGATTATCAGCACCTTGCCGGTGTCGGTGGTGAACCAACCCGTCGGTGCCGATGCGGTGTGGGCGTTTGCCACCGGTTCGGTCTCTGCGTCTGCCATAAGTCGATCTCCTCCCAGCAGGGTGCCGGGAGCGTATCCCGTAAATCAGCAGGTCGCGACTCATAGTGAAACCATTTTCCCAGGTCGGTGACGTGTTCACAGGAACGTAACGTGCGTACCTCGCGCCGCGCCGATCCACCTACCCCAGCAATTTGCCAGCGTTTACGCAGTAGACGTTTACCTGGCGGCCCGGAACACCGTCACCGGCCGGGTGTGCGCGGGCCGGCTGCCGGCAGCGGTGAACAGTGGCGCCCGTTCCAGTCGGCGCCGCATCGCGGCCAGCGGAATCGGCTCGGCTCCCGTGCCGCCGGACAGGTGGAACAGCAGCGTCGTCAGCGCGCAGACCTCCCCGGCCGTGCAGCCGGCGCCGAACATCGCCGCGACGGTCGCGGGGTCCGTCAGCAGTCGCTGCGACACCGTGGCCGCGGTGTCCCTGATCATGGCGTTGTGGCCGAACGGCAGCGGCGGCACGGGGTCACCGTCACGCACCACCAGGGCGTCGTCGCCGGGATGTGCGCGCATCACGTTCACCAGCGAGACGGTGTGCCCGCGCTCGTCGCGCTGTGGGTCGGACACGACGAGGGCCACCGTCGGCGGTCCGTCGATCGGCTCGGCGCCGGCCCGGTCCCGGAGCGCGCGGTATGCCGCCGCGGCGACCGTCTCTCCGTTGGCCGCATCGAGCACCACCCCGGGTAGTGCCCAGTCGCCCTGGTGCGGTTCGCGTTGCCGCCGCGCGAGGATGAGCCCCGGCTCGTCGCCGGGGCTCATCGCGAAGACGTCGACGCTCAGCCAGGTGGCCAGCGACTCAGCCATGACGGGCGTCCTCCTCGCCGGCGGCGTATGCCGCCCAATCACGTCGCACGGTAGCGCGCACCTGCGCGAAGGTCACCGGGTTGACGATGACGCCGTCCTCGAACACCGTCCGCATGGCGTCCGTCGTCCCGATGACACCGGCCGCGCCCTGAACCAGTGTCAGGCGACCCCGTTGGTCGCGGATGACGGCCAACCGGCCCCGGGCGCTGCGCTTGCCCGGGTCGGTGACCGGCGCCTTGGCGATGTCCCGGCCGCGACCGTCGACCTGCACCCAGGTGGCTTTCATCGCGATGGAGAAGGTGTCGCGCGTGACGTACTGGTATGTGTACGAACCGAATCCCAGCACCGGAGTGGTGGACACATAGCCCTGGGCCATCAGGTTGGCGGTGATGGCGTCGGCCCGGTCGTGGGTGATCGAGTCGCCGTAGATTACGCCGATGTGCGGATCCAGTTCCCGGTAGCCGGCCGCGTTGACCGTGCCGCCGAACACCTCCCACAGCAGGTTCACCACACCCTTGTGCGCGGGGCTTCCGGCCGGGGCCTGCGGGTCGCCGCACAGGATGCGTTCGGGGTCACCGCTGTCCGGGCGGATCACCACCTTGCCGTCGCGCGCGGTGATCGTGTCTTTCAGCGTCGGCAGGATGCCGGTGCAGACGTGCCACAGGTCCCAGGTGTCGCTGACGATCGACACGATGCCGGTCGGATACAGGCCCAGCAGCCGCGCGAACGTGGCGACTTCGTCGTCCTGGGTGCCCGCGCACATGACGCTGTGCTCGGTGGCGGGCACACTGCCGCCGATCACGGTGTCCTCGGGTGAGCCCGGGTAATTCCTGTCGATCCAGCCCAGTGCGGGCAGGCAGTCGGTGCCGGTGAACGCCAACAGGTGCGCGGCTCCCGACGCGGCGGCGGCCGCACTGCCGGCCATGCCCCGGAAGGAGAAGTCGTGCCCCTGCCAGTCGACGGCGGCCGAGTCGGCGCCGGTGTCCCGCGCCCGGGCGTCCAGCAGCGCCCGGTTGCGCCACGCGGTGGTCGCCGACGTGATGGGCTGCCACAGCGCGGCCGACATCTCGGTCTCGATGTAGTTGGTCAGCCAGAAGAATTCCGGCGCGGTGTTCTCGACGGTCAGGTACGGGACGCCGACCGGGACGATGGTCCCCTCCGGCAGCGCGCGCACCCGCAGCGGCAGGCGACCATACGCGTGCAGCTGGCGGATGTGTTCGGCGCCAACGTCATTGGGGCCCAGCACCTGGGTGACCCGGTCCACGTAGGCCCGGCACACCTCGTCGACGTCGGCGGCGAAGAAGGCGCTCCACCGCTGGTTCAGGTCCCGCAGGTACGCCTGCAGGCCGAAGAACGCCGTCCAGCGCACGCCGGGGATCCGGCTGCCGCGGGCCGTCAGGTTGGAGTAGACGTACTCGGTGCCGGCCGGGTACTGGCGGCGGTGGTCCAGTTTGTAGGCGTCGGTGTCCATCAGGACGTCCAGGGCCGCAATGGTTTCCGGCCGGTAGGTGGTGGTTGTTTCGAAGGTCATGATGAAAGTCCCCTAGGTCAATGCGGTCAGAGCGCGGACGATGAACGGTTCCAGCGGTTGGACGTGCACGCCGTCGGGCGTGGCGCGGGAGTCGGTGCTGGTGACGGAGGCGTAGCCGGCGAGGTTCTCCCGCCAGCGTCCGGTGAAGCAGCCGTGACTGACCCACAGGTGCAGCGCCAGCTCGGGCCGGCTTGCCCGGATGGCATCGGCCAGCCCGGCGAACGTGCCGCCGCCGTCGCAGATGTCGTCGATCACCAGCAGTCGGCCACGGTCCGGCAGCCCCTCGGGAGCGACGAATCCCGACAGCTTGCCGTTGGCCGGATTGCGTTGCTTCCCAGCGACATACAGCGGCACGCCCAACCGGGATGCCACCCGGCCGGCACGGTCGCGGGCCCCCTTGTCGGGTGCGACGACGCCCGCCCAGCCCGGGTGGTGTGCGGCGCACCCCAGCAGGTCCACGGCCTCGATGACGGTGACGGCCGCTCCCCCGCGCCGGGCCTCGTCGGCCCAGACCGGCGAGTGCGGGTCCACCGTCACGATGTGCGCGACGCCCGTGGCGGCGGTGAGCCGGGCGGCGACGCGGGCGTCGTCGGTCGGGTCGTGATCGCCGCGGGCCGACGGCAGGTACGGCGCCACCAGCACCGGAGCACCGGCCGATCGGTTGCGGTGAAAGGCCGCCCACTGCCCGACCGCGGCGTAATCGATTGCGCCGCAATGGCTCCAGGCGACCGGGCGCAGCCCCGCGCCGAGCGGTTCCAGATCCCGGACCGCGGTGTCGCCACCGGGATAGCTGGTGACGATTCCGGGTGCGGTCGACAGCACACCGCATTCGGTGTCGAAGACGTGGAATGTCAGGTTCATGACGACAACCGTAATAGATACGGACACAAATGTCCATATCTATGTCGCGGCGCTCATCGGTAAGCTGCCTCCATGGAGTTCGTGCTCATCCTGATCGTCATCGCGGCCATTGGGTTCTTCCTGTTCAGCAGGCAGAGCAAGGCCAACAAGGCGGCCGCGCTGGCCAACGCGAAAGCCGATGCCCGGCGCGTCATCGAGATGCTCGGCGGCCAGGTGTTCAACCTGACCGGCACCGATGACGCCTCGCGCCAGGCCCTGGCCGACGCGTCCGAGCGCTACAACGCCGCCGCGTCGCAGATCGAACAGGCCACCACCGCCCAGCAGGCGGCCTTCGCGAAACAGAGCGCGATGGAAGGGCTGTACTACGTACGGGCCGCGCGGACCGCCATGGGCATCGACCCCGGTCCCCCGCTGCAGGAGCTGGCCGGCCAGCGCGGTGCCGGTTCGGTCACCGAAGATCGCCGAATCCAGTTCGACGGCAGGCAGATTCAGGCCTCACCGGGTCCGACTGCCGCCACGCCGAACTACTACCCCGGCGGCCGGGTCGCCGGGCGCCCGGTGCCCGAGGGCTGGTACTCCGAGCCGTGGTGGAAGCCGGCACTGGTGGCCGGCGCGTGGGGCGTCGGCTCGGTGCTGTTGTTCGACGCACTGTTCGACGGCATGCACGGAGTCAGTTACGGCGCATCGGGTTTCGAGTCCGGATACGGCTCGGGATTCGACCAGGGTTACCAGCAGGGCCTCGACGCCGGCCAGGGCCAGGACGTCAGCTGGAACGACAACAACGGTTGGGATGCCGGCAGCAGCAGTTGGGACTCCGGCAGCAGCGACTCGGGTAGCAGCTGCGGCGGTGGCGGCAGCAGCTGCGGTGGCGGTGGTTGCGGTGGCGGCTGCGGCGGTGGCGGCGACTAGCCGTCACACCTGACAATCGGGGCACCAGAACAGGTTTCGCCCCTCCATGACCTCGGTGCGGATGGTGGCGCCGCACACGCGGCACGCCTCGCCCGCCCGCCGGTACACATAGGTGCGCGGCCGGTCGGCGGCGTAGGACGGTGCACCGTGGTCGTCTTCCGGACGCACCACGACGATCTTGCCGCGGCGCACCCCGACCTTCATGAGAGCGACGAGATCGGTCCACAGCTCGGCGAATTCGGCCTCGGTCAGCTGCGTGCCGGGACGGTGCGGGTCGATCCGGTGCCGGTACAGCACCTCGCTGCGGTAGACGTTGCCGACCCCGGCGATCACCGTCTGGTCCATCAGCATCGATCCGATTGACCTGCGGGACTTACTGATTCGCGCCCAGGCCGATCCCGGGTCGGCGTCGCGGCGCAGCGGATCGGCACCGAGCCGGGCCACCACATCGTCGACGCCGCCCTCGTCGATCAGCTCACACACCGTCGGGCCGCGCAGGTCGGTCCCGAATTCGGCCCCGACCATGCGCATGCGCACCTGCCCGACAGGCGCTGTCATCGGCAGCGGCTGCTCGGTGAACGTGCCGTACAGCCCGAGATGGACGTGCACGACCGCACCACCGTCGTAGTGGTGGAACAGATGCTTGCCCCAGGCGTCGGCCTTACGCAGCACCCGGCCGCTCACCGCGGCCGCGGCATCGGCGAACCGGCCCTGCGGACTGCTGACGACCACCGGCGCCCGCCCGAAACGCTGCTGGTGCAGGCGGGCCAGCCGGTGGAGGGTATGTCCCTCCGGCACGAGTCAGGCCTTGCGATCAGGCGGGAGCGCCCGGAACCTCAGGTGCCACGTGCGTCTTCTCGTACTCGGCCAGGATGTCGATGCGGCGCTGGTGCCGCTCGGCCTGCGACCATTCGGCGGCCAGGAAGGCGTCGACGATGGCGAAGGCCTCTTCGGTGCTGTGCATACGGCCACCGATGCCCATCACCTGCGCGTTGTTGTGCTCGCGGGCCAGCTGCGCGGTCTCGACGCTCCACGCCAGCGCACAGCGCACGCCCGGCACCTTGTTGGCCGCGATCTGCTCGCCGTTGCCCGAGCCGCCGATGACGATGCCCAGGCTGCCCGGGTCCTCGACGGTGCGCTTGGCGGCGTCGATGCAGAACGCCGGGTAGTCGTCCTCCGCGTCGTAGGCGAAGGCACCGCAGTCGACGGCCTGGTGGCCGGCCGCGGTCAGATGGTCGAGCAGGGCCTGCTTGAGTTCGTATCCGGCGTGGTCGGCTCCGAGATATACGCGCATGGCGCACATTCTGGCAGAACAGCGGCCCGGGACAGAATCAGTGGCTCAGCCGGCCCGGCACACTCGCCGGCTCAGCCGGCGGCGATCTTGGTGTCGCGGTCGATGGCTTCGGTGATCTGCTTGATGATCTCGGCCTGATCGGCGACGCCGTCGATGTTGATCTGCATGACGTACAGCCCGGTGCCGTCCTGGATGACGACGGTGTTCTGGGTGATGAGCTTGGTCACCCCGTTGGAGTTCCAGGAACCGGCGATCTGGAAGGACTTGTGGCCGTCGACGGTCCCGGGCGTGCCGGTGTCGGTCGGGGTGAATCCCGGCAGGTTGTTGAGCTCACCCGGCGCGAAGTCGAGGATCTTCTGCGCGTCGGCGTTCGGGCCGAGGCGCGAGATCAGCGCCGTGGCGCTGGGCCGGTAATTGCCGGCGCTGGGGCCGTTGTAGACGATCGACTGGTACGCGAAAGCCGGCGTCTGCGGCCCGGCGTCGGCCCAGCCCGGCGGCATCGGCATCGTCACCACCGGCGCGCCGGGCTCGTTGCGGTGCACCAGCGCCTCCTGAATGTTGTTGCTCTTCAGGTAGGTCGCGATGGTCTGGTAGTTGCCGGGCGTACCGACCAGCACCGGCGGCGCGGGCTTGTGCGACGACGACGGCTTGTCCGCGCCGGAACTCTGGGTGCTGGTGCCCGAGGCGTCCGAGGACCCACTCGAGTCGTCACCGGAATTCAGGAGGACGACACCGATCAGCACCACGATGACGGCGGCGATGGCGCCACCGATCACCCAGATCTTGGTCTTGCCACCCGAGGACTGGGCACGGCCCGGCTGTGTCTTGCCGATATCGGCCGCGAGCTGCGCGTACGACGGCGGCGGTGCACTGGGACGGCCGACTCCGGCTGCGTGCGCCGCCGGGTCGGCGGGGATGACCGGCAGCACCACTGTCGGCGACACCGTCTCGTGAGTCGGCCGGACGGGCCGCTGCGGCGGCAGGGGCGGTGGCGGCGGAGGTACCGGTTGCCGGTACGGCGGCGCCGACGGTGACGAATCCGGTTCCGGCCGAAACGGTTTCGGCTCGAGCGGCGGCGGACCGACCGGACCGCGCTGCGGCACCGGCGGCGGCGTCGGCTCCGAGACCGGCTCGCTCGACGGTTGCGGCGCGGGCGGCACCGGCGGCACGGGCGGTTCCGGAGCCGGGGGCCGCGCGACGGGCTCCTGGGCGACCGGCTCCGGCTCGGGCTCCGGGGCAGGCGCCGGTTCGGGTTCGGGCTCGGGCGCCGGTTCGGCCACCACGACCGGTGGCACCGGCGGCGGAGCGACCGGCGGCGGCGTCACCTCCGGGGCGGCCGGCGCCTCGGGGACCACCGGACTCGCCTCGGGCACCACCGGGGTGACGGTCGGCAGCTTCAGTTCGGCAGTGCGCAGGTTCAGCGTGGGCGACTCGGTGACCAGTTCGGCCTGCCGCTCGAAGGCCCGCGCGAACTTGGTACAGGAGTCGAAGCGGTCCTCGGGCGACTTGCCCATGGCCTTGATCAGGACATCGTTGAGCGGTTCGAGCCACGGCTTGAGGTCGCTGGCCTTGGGCGGTGGCGCGCTGAGGTGCTGGCTGATCACCGCGATCTGGTTGGTGTCCTGGTACGGCGTCTGCCCGGTGAGCAACCGGTAGGCCGTAGCGGCCAGCGCGTACTGGTCGGCGCGGCCGTCGATCTCGCCGCCCATCAGCTGCTCGGGCGCCGAATAGGAGACGGTGCCGATCGCCAGGTTGGCCGACGTCAGGCCCGTCACCTCACCGATCTGCCTGGCGATGCCGAAGTCGCTCAGCAGGATTCGCCGTTCATCGGAGTCGATGTTGCTGAGCAGGATGTTGGCCGGCTTGATGTCGCGGTGCAGCAGCCCGCGCTGGTGCGCGTAGTCCAGCGCCGAGCTCATGGCCTTGACGATGTCGACGACGAGCTCCAGCGGCAGCCCGTTCGGGTACTCGTACTTGACCAGCTGCGCGGCATCGGTGCCGTCGACGTAGTCCATGGTGATCCACAGCCGGCTCTCGAACTCGCCGCGGTCGTGCAGGCCGACGATGTGCGGGTGCCACAGGCCCGCGGCGATGTTGGCTTCGCGCTCGAACCGGATGCGGAATTCGTCGTTGGTGGAGGCGGTTTCCCGGAGCACCTTCATGGCGTCGAGGCGGGGCAGCCGGGGGTGCTGGACGAGGTACACATCGCCCATTCCCCCTGAGCCCAGCAACCGGCGCACGGTGTACCCGGCGAAGGTTGCGCCCGTCTCCAGCGACATCAGCGCATCCTACTCAAACCCGCACGTCGAAGGACGAAACTGTCCGTCGGCACGTCGCTCCCCACCAGTTGCATCGTTGTGGCTCATGTTTCGGATGTTTCTGGCCACGGTAACCGCATCCAGACGTTCCTTGCGGAACGCCGACGAGATTACCTGGGCCGACCCAGGTGAGCGTGACTAGCGGGTGATTGCGGTCAGTCGAATTCAGGCGCCTCGTTGCGGGACCGCTTGAGCTCCCAGAAGTGCGGGTACGAGGCGAAAATCACCGACGCGTCCCACAGCTTGCCGGCCTCTTCGCCGCGCGGGATGCGCGACAGCACCGGACCGAAGAACGCGACGCCGTTGACGTGGATGGTCGGGGTGCCCACATCGGGGCCGACGGCGTCCATGCCGGCGTGGTGGCTCTTGCGCAGCGCCTCGTCGTACTTGTCGCTGGTGGCTGCCTCCGCGAGCTCGGCCGGCAGGCCGAGCTCTTCGAGGGACTCGGCGATGACCACAGCGAAATCCTTGTTGCCCTGGTTGTGAATCCGGGTGCCCATCGCGGTGTACAGCGGCGCCAGCACCTCGGAGCCGACGGCTTCCTCCGCCGCGATGGCGACGCGGACCGGGCCCCAGGCCTTCTTCATCATTTCCTGGTACTGCTCCGGCAGGTCGCGGCCCTCGTTCAGCACCGCCAGGCTCATGACGTGGAACTCGATGTCGATATCGCGGACCTTCTGGACCTCGAGAATCCAGCGGGAGGTGATCCAGGCCCACGGGCACAGCGGGTCGAACCAGAACCCCGCGACATCCTTCTTGACGGCTGGATCTTTCGTGGCGGTGGCGTCGGCCATTGCTCGTCCTTACTGAGTCGGTACAGATCTCGTTGCCAACAACTATGCCCGGCGTCCCTATGTTCCCGGTCACGGCAACCGGTTGTCCCCTAAGTTGGTGACGTGGCACTTCCGAACCTGACCCGCGACCAGGCCGCCGAGCGCGCCGCGCTGGTGACCGTTGACAACTACCGCATCGATCTCGACCTCACCGACGGTGCCGGCGCACCCGGCGAGCGCACCTTCCGGTCCGTCACGACGGTGACGTTCAGCGCCCTCCCCGGCGCCAATACCGTCATCGACATCGCAGCCGACACCATCCGCAGCGCGACCCTCAACGGGCAGCCCATCGACGTGTCCGCGTACGACGAATCGACGGGCGTGCCGCTGGCCGGGCTCGCCGAGCAGAACGTC
The DNA here is from genome assembly GCF_000686745.1 of Mycobacterium sp. UNC410CL29Cvi84. Classification (NCBI taxonomy): domain Bacteria; kingdom Bacillati; phylum Actinomycetota; class Actinomycetes; order Mycobacteriales; family Mycobacteriaceae; genus Mycobacterium; species Mycobacterium sp. UNC410CL29Cvi84. Next base: position 245,097 of record NZ_JMLM01000006.1, on the reverse strand, counting down.
GTCGTGGTCGACGCGGACTGCCGCTACTCCAACACCGGTGAGGGACTGCACCGCTTCGTCGACCCCGTCGATGGTGAGGTCTACCTCTACTCGCAGTTCGAAACCGCTGACGCCAAGCGGATGTTCGCCTGCTTCGACCAGCCGGACCTCAAGGCCACCTTCGACGTGTCGGTGACCGCACCCGCGCACTGGCAGGTCATCTCGAACGGGGCCGGCACGGCTACCGGGGACGGCAAGCACACGTTCGCCACCACCCCGAAGATGAGCACGTACCTGGCGGCCCTGATCGCCGGGCCGTACGCCCGGTGGGACGACGTCTACAGCGACGAGCACGGCGACATTCCGCTGGGCATCTTCTGCCGCGCGTCGCTCGCTGAATTCATGGATGCCGAGCGGCTGTTCACCGAGACCAAGCAGGGATTCTCCTTCTACCACAACAACTTCGGGACGCCGTACGCGTTCGGCAAGTACGACCAGCTGTTCGTGCCGGAGTTCAACGCGGGCGCCATGGAGAACGCGGGCGCTGTCACGTTCCTCGAGGATTACGTCTTCCGGTCCAAGGTCACGCGCTACTCGTACGAGCGGCGTGCCGAGACGGTGCTGCACGAGATGGCCCACATGTGGTTCGGTGACCTGGTCACCATGCGGTGGTGGGATGACCTGTGGCTCAACGAGTCCTTCGCCACCTTCGCCTCGGTGCTGTGCCAGGCCGAGGCCACCGAGTACAAGCAGGCCTGGACCACCTTCGCGAATGTCGAGAAGTCCTGGGCCTACCGGCAGGACCAGTTGCCGTCCACCCACCCGGTGGCCGCGGACATCCCCGACCTGGCCGCGGTCGAGGTGAACTTCGACGGCATCACCTACGCCAAGGGCGCCAGCGTGCTCAAGCAGCTGGTGGCCTACGTCGGGCTCGAACCGTTCCTGTCGGGCCTGCGCGACTACTTCCGCGATCACGCGTACGACAACGCCACGTTCGCCGATCTGCTTGGCGCGCTGGAGAAGTCGTCGGGCCGGGACCTGTCCGACTGGGGCCAGCAGTGGCTCAAGACCACGGGCCTGAACACCCTGCGGGCGGATTTCGACGTCGACGGCGCCGGTGCCTTCACGCGGTTCGCCATCACCCAGAGCGGCGCCGCGCCCGGCGCGGGTGAGACGCGCGTGCACCGGCTCGCGGTGGGCATCTACGACGACGACGGCTCCGGCAAGCTGGTCCGGGTGCACCGCGAGGAGCTCGACGTCGAGGGCCCAGTGACGGATGTCCCTGTCCTGGTGGGGGTTTCGCGCGGCAAGCTGGTCCTGGTCAACGACGACGACCTGACCTACTGCTCGATGCGGCTCGATCCCGCCTCGCTGCAGACGGTGCTGAGCCGGATCGCCGACATCGACGACCCGCTCCCCCGCACGCTGGCCTGGTCGGCGGCCTGGGAGATGACGCGCGAGGCCGAGATGAAGGCCCGCGAGTTCGTCGCCCTGGTGATGAGCGGGCTGCACGCCGAGTCCGAGGTGGGCGTCGCCCAGCGGCTGGTGCTGCAGGCGCAGACCGCGCTGACCTCCTACGCGGATCCGGCGTGGGCCGCCGAAATCGGTTGGCCCGCTTTGGGTGACGCGCTGCTGGACCTGGCCCGGGACTCGTCGCCGGGATCGGACCACCAGCTGGCCTACATCAACGCGCTGTGCACGTCGGTGCTGGCGCCGAACCACATCGCGGTGCTGTCGACGCTGTTGGACAACGAGCCCGCCGCGGTGAACGTGCCGGGTCTGGTGATCGACACCGATCTGCGCTGGCGCATCGTGACGGCGCTGGCGCGTGCCGGCGTCATCGACGCGGACGGCACGCCGACGCCGTTCATCGACGCCGAGGCCACGCAGGATCCGACGGCCGCCGGTCAGCGCAGTGCCGCTGCTGCCGGCGCCGCGCGTCCGCAGGCCGCGGTGAAAGAAGCTGCGTGGCAACAGGTCATCGAGGACGACACCCTGGCGAACATCACCACGCGTGCCATCGTCGGCGGTCTGGTCCAGCCGGGTCAGACCGAGCTGCTGGACCCGTTCCGGGACCGCTACTTCGCGGCGATCTCCGGGGTGTGGGAGCGGCGCTCGAGCGAAGTGGCCCAGACCGTGGTCATCGGCCTGTACCCGTCGTGGGACATCAGCCAGGCCGGCCTCGACGCCGCCGACCGGTACCTGTCCGATCCGGAGATTCCGCCGGCCCTGCGCCGCCTGGTGCTGGAAGGCCGTGCGGGAGTGGAGCGCTCGCTGCGCGCCCGCGCCTTCGACGTGAGCTGACGCGACTGCGGGTGCCGCACCTGGCCACCAGCTAGGTGCGGCCCTGCAGGATGCCTTCGATGTTGCGCTCGGCGAGCGCGGTGATGGTCATGTACGGGTTGCAGCCGAGGTGCCCGGGCATCAGCGACGCATCGTTGACGAACAGGTTGCGGTGGCCGTTCACCCGCCCGAACGCGTCCGTGGCCTTGCCCCGTACACATCCACCCAGCGGGTGAACGGTGTTGGGCGCGAAGACTTTTCCACTGAACAGGTCATTGCGGTAGTCGACCTTGTTGGCCTTCAGGATCTTGTCGAAAACCTGTTTGGCCCTGGCCTCGTTGTTCGCCGCGAAGACGTCGGTCCACTGGATCGTCGCGGTGTCGGACTGGCGGTCGTAGGTGATGTCGGCCCGGTCTCCGGTGTCGACCATGACGTAGTACCCGAGCAGGTAGGTCTCCACCGGCAGCGGCATGGAGAACATGCTGGCGTACACCGGGTTGTCCGGGTCGTCGCGACCGTCGATGTTGATCATGCCCATGAGGGACTGTGTGGTGCCGGCCGGATCGCTCTTGGCCAGGTTGTGCCCGACCATCACGTCACCGTTGTTGCCGTAGCCCTTGCCGATCTGATCGTTGAGGTGGGCCAGGTCCCCGGTCTCCCGCGCCTTCAGCAGGAGCTTGGTGGTGCCGAGCACACCGGCCGCCAGATACAGCTGGTCACAACCGAATTCGGTCCTGGACAGCTCTTTGCCCCAGCGGTCGATCTCGCGGGTGGACACCACGAACTCACCCGAACGCTCCTGGCGGATCGAGATGACCTCGGTCAGCGGCCGCAGCGTGACGTGACCGGTCTTGAGCGCGTCGGCGATGTAGGTCTGATCGACGCTGCCGAACCGGCCGTAATTGCTGCCGAACTGCTGCTCGAACGCCAGCGACGACTGCGGCACCTGACCGGCCGCCTCCTTGACCAGATAGTCGAACGAGTAGGAGCTGCCGTTGTAGTCGACCTTGTAGCCGGCCGCCGCCGCGTACTTGCGGCCGGCGCGCGCGTACTGGAAGCACGGGGTCTGCTCGAACCAGGCCATGTCGCGATAACTGATCTTGAGCGACGACTTGGCGCGTTCGACATAGGTGCGCAGGAACTCGTCGGTGCCGATGTCGGGGAACGCCTTGGCGACCTGGCGCGGCGTCGGGATGGCGGCGATGCCGGCGTTGATCATCGAGCCGCCACCGACGGCCAGGCCCCGGAAGACGTCGTGGGCGCCGTGCGTCACCTTCTGGCAGATGCCCGCCTGGATCGGCTGGGGCGACGGCGCGTGCTCGGCCACCTGCTCGACGGTGAAGCCGCCGAAGGAGGTGACCAGGCTCGGCGGAATTTTCGTGAACCACCCGGCGCGGGTGTCGGCGGGCAGCATCTTGGAGAACCGCTTGCCGTCGTCGTCGGGCTTGTCCCAGAGCCGGCCCTGTTCGATGACCAGCGTCTCGACACCGGCCTGCCCCAGCCGCAGCGCGGAGACGCCCCCGCCGTAACCACTACCGATGACGATGGCCGAGAAATGCTTCCGGGCCTCGGTGCGGTCGCGCGATCTTTCGACGAGCGCCCCGATACCGGCCGCCCCCGCGACACCCACCACCGCCGCGCCGCCGAGAAACTGGCGCCGGCTGATCGGGCTCATCGGTGACCTGCCGCGGCCGCGCCCCAGCATCGGACGTGTCGATGCCGGCCGTGCATCACTGCCAAGATCGTCCTTCCGCCTAACCGCCCAGCTAACCCGAAGCCGCTCGCGTACCAGCTCCCGAATAACGGATTCATCTCAAAAATTACACGATGCCGCTGAGTTTCCGCCGCTGCGCGAGATCCGACCCTCACCGCGTCGCCCAACCCGTACGACGCCCGGTATGTCGTACGTCACCCATATGCGTGTACGGCACTCTACCTGCAAGTTTGGTGGCAATGACGCCGAACCGGCGACAGCTGCCCACCTGTCGGGACCGAGGCCGGGCGACCATCCCGAATACCCCTGAGTGCTGACGCCTCAAACAATTTGCTGGATAACGATGAGAAAACGGACAGGAACTGGCTCTGGCAACCGACTTGTATTTGCGCAAACGGCCGAATGCGGGTACGAATACGGGGTGTTGTCGGCATTGCGCGCGGGCCAGGAGGCGTCGCAACCTCACGCGCCCGAGGCGCCCGACGCACCCGCCGCCAAGTCCAAATGGCGCGATTCCAAGCGCTACGTGTGGCTGCTGGGTCCCATCACCCCCGGAATGGTCGGCCTGTCGTGGCTGCTGGTCTGGCTCACCGGCATGGACGCGTTCTGGTGGACCGGATCGCTGCTGACGTTCGGGCTGGTTCCCCTGCTCGATCACATCGTCGGCCCCGAGGCCGAACAAGCCCCCGGCGACCTGCGCAGCCTGGAGGACGACCCGTTCTACCGGCTCGCCACGCACCTCTTCCTGCCGGCGCAGTATCTGTCGCTGATCTTCGCCTGCTGGCTGTGGGCCGGCGGCGGCTGGGTGACCATGTCGCTGGCCGACAAGCTCGGCCTGATGGCCGCCGTCGGCACCGTCGGCGGTATCGCGATCAACGCCGCCCACGAACTCGGCCACAAGCGCGGCATGTCCGAGCGCCGGCTCTCCAAGATCGCCCTGGCCCAGACCTGCTACGGCCACTTCTTCGTCGAGCACAACCGCGGTCACCATGTGCGGGTGGCGACGCCGGAGGATCCGGCCAGCTCGCGCCTCGGCGAGAGCCTGTATGCCTTCATCGCCCGATCGGTCATCGGCAGCCTGCGGTCGGCCTGGAAGCTGGAATCCGAGCGACTCGCCCGCGTGCACAAGTCCAAGTGGTCGCTGCACAACGAGGTCCTCAACGCCTGGCTGCTGAGCGTCATCCTGTTCGTCATCCTGGTGGCTTGGTTCGGCGTCGCCGTCCTGCCGTGGCTGTTCGGCCAGGCCGTGATCGGCATCTTCCTGCTGGAGACCGTCAACTACCTCGAGCACTACGGCCTGCGGCGGCAGAAACTGCCCAACGGCCGGTACGAGCGGGTGCGCGCCGGGCACAGCTGGAACAGCAACACCGTGATCGCCAACGTCTTCCTGTTCCACCTGCAGCGGCACTCCGATCACCACGCCAACCCCATGCGTCGGTACCAGGCGCTGTGCCATGCCGATGAGGCACCGCAGCTGCCGGGCGGTTACGGCACCATGCTGCTGCTGGCCATCTGCCCGCCGTTGTGGCGCCGGGTGATGGATCCCCGCGTGCTGGCGCACTACGACGGCGACATCAGCCGCACCGCGTTGCAGCCGGGCTATGAGGCCCGCCTGCGCAAGCGCTACCCCGCCGCACGCTGAACCCGCTGCGCGCCACGCTGATTCTGCGGCGACGGCGCGTTCGCGCGAGTGCGCGACACTCTCGGCGCCAGGTCAACCGAACCCCGGATAGCACTCTGCCGGGTGCGAACCAGTGGTTCGCACCCGGCAGAGTGAACGAAATCAGGCGGGCGAGACGCCGGCGCTCAGCACGCGGACCGCGCTGATGAGGCCGTCCATCAGGTTGCCCTGCTTGAACGACGCCGCGGCCGCGGAGACACCCAGCGGAGCGGCCTCTTCGATACCGCGACCGCGGACCTCGGCGCCGTAGACGACCTCGATGGCCTTCTGGTTCGGCGAGACGGCCAGCAGCACTGCGTTGTTCGGCGTCGGCACGGTGGCCAGCACCTCACGCGCGGTGGCGGCGGTGTCCGCACCCAGGTCGCCGATGTAGACGGCGAAGCGGGCGCCGGCGGCGCGCGAACCGTACTTCAGGGCGTCGTCGAGGAACACCAGGTCCTTGACCGGGAACGGGTAGTGCACCGACAGCTCACCGGGCTCGGTGACGCCGGAGATACGGCCGCTGTACGTGACGGCGTAGCCGTACGGCAGGTTGGCCGGATCGATGTTTGCGACCTCAGTCTGGCTACCACTTGCCACTTGCGCCACCTCCCACAGTCAGGTGCGAGTCATGGCCACCGTGGCCGTGATCCGCCGGTTCCTCGGCCGCCCACAGGATCGGGGCGTGGGTCCACTTGTCGGTCATCTTGTAGGTGTCCGGATGCGGACTCTTGCGCAGCAAGAACAGCGCGCCAAGCACCAGCAGCAGCGCCAGCGGCACGCCACCGAGCAGCGAATGAGTAAGTGCAATGCTCACGCGCAAACCGTATCAGTACGCACACCGCTCACGCTGAGGACAGGGGCAATCCGGCCGCGGATGTCAGGCGGCGCCTTCGCCGAGGTACCGCACCCAGGCCGGATCGAGCTCTTTGACCGCCGAGAGCAGCCGCCAATGCTGTCCTTTGGGCGGCAGCGGCACCGCGTGCAGGGTCCAGCCGAGTTCGGTCAGCAGCCGGTCGGCCTTGCGGTGATTGCACGGACCGCACGCCGCGACGCAGTTCTCCCAGGAGTGCTCGCCACCGCGGCTGCGCGGCACGACGTGGTCGACGGTGTCGGCCTTGCCGCCGCAGTACGCACAGCGGAACCGGTCCCGGTGCATCAACGCGGCCCGCGTCATGGGAATGCGGGCCCGATATGGGACCCGCACATAACTACGCAGCCGGATGACCGACGGGACGGCGACCGCGCGGGTCGCCGAGTGTATGACCGGACCGGTCGGATCGGCGTGCACCACATCGGCCTTGCCGCACAGCACCATGATCACGGCGCGCCGCATGGGCAGCGCGGTCAACGGTTCGTAGGTCGAATTCAGCAGCAGGACGCGGCGGCGGCCCCAGAGTGAACCGTCGGTGGGACTTGATTCGACTGCGTGCAGGGGTGATGACAGTGCCGGGCTCGACACAGGCGAACCCGCCGCGGCGCCGTGAAGTCTGTGGCCGCGGACCTTCCTCCGTTGCGACATACGTCCTCCGTGCTGACAGTTCACCACGGATCGACAGACAACGCACGAGAATTCTGACGTCTTAGCTGGACCATTCGATGAACTTCGCGTGACGAGTCCCGCATGGAACGCGTCATCGCGTCCTCGTGGACAATGGCGACCGTGACAGAGGCGCAGCGGTCGTTCTACGACGAAGTCGGTGGGGCGGAGACCTTCGGGCTCCTGGTGTCGCGGTTCTACCAACTGGTCCGCGACGACGAAATCCTGCGCCCGCTGTATCCGGAGGACGACCTCGACGGCGCCGAGCACCGCCTGCGGATGTTCCTCGAGCAGTACTGGGGCGGCCCCCGCACCTACGGCCAGGAACGGGGCCACCCCCGGCTGCGGATGCGGCACGCCCCGTTCCGGATCGGCTACCTCGAGCGCGACGCCTGGCTGCGGTGCATGCACAGCGCGCTCGCCTCGATCGGGCCCGAGACCATCGACGACGCGCACCGGCAGGCGCTGCTCGACTACTTCGACATGGCCGCCCAGCACATGGTCAACTCGGCGTTCTGATGGCAGATCCGCGGTGGTGGTCACGCGCGGTCTTCTATCAGCTCTACCCGCGTTCTTTCGCCGACAGCGACGGTGACGGTGTCGGCGATCTCGACGGCGTGACCGCGCACCTGGACCATCTGCGCGCACTCGGCGTCGACGCGCTGTGGCTCAACCCGGTGATGGTCTCCCCCATGGTCGATCACGGGTACGACGTCGCCGACCCGCGTGACGTCGATCCCCTGTTCGGCGGCATGGCGGCCCTCGATCGATTGATCGCCGCCGCCGATGCGGCGGGCATCAAGGTCACCATGGACCTGGTCCCCAACCACACCAGCTCGGCGCATCCGTGGTTCCGGGCGGCGCTGACGTCACCGCCCGGCAGTCCCGAACGGGACCGCTATCTGTTCCGCGACGGACGGGGGCCGGACGGCGTTCTGCCACCCAACAATTGGACGTCGGTGTTCGGCGGGCCGGCGTGGACCCGGGTCACCGAACCCGACGGCCGGCCCGGCCAGTGGTATCTGCACCTGTTCGACGCCGCGCAGCCGGACCTGAATTGGGACAACCCGGAGATCGCCGCGGATCTGGAACGGACGCTGCGGTTCTGGCTGGACCGCGGCGTCGCCGGATTCCGGATCGACGTCGCGCACGGGATGGCGAAACCGGCCGACCTGCCGGACATGGCCGACCCCAACGGCACCATGCTGGCCAGCCGGGCCGACGATCCGCGGTTCAACAACGACGGTGTGCACGCCATCCACCGCGGCATCCGGACGGTGCTCGACGACTATCCCGACGCGGCCACCGTCGGCGAGGTCTGGGTTTTCGACAACGAGGATTTCGCCAAGTACCTCCGGCCCGACGAGCTGCATCTGGGCTTCAATTTCCGTTTGGTACGAGCCGATTTCACCGCGACCGCCGTCCGCGAGGCGATCGAGAATTCCCTGGCCGCCGCCGCACTGGCCGACTCACCGCCCACCTGGACACTGTCCAACCACGACGTCGAACGCGAGGTCACCCGTTACGGCGATGGCGTACAGGGACTTTCGCGCGCCCGGGCGATGGCGCTGGTGATGCTGGCACTGCCGGGCGCGGTGTTCGTCTACAACGGCGAAGAACTCGGACTACCCAACGTCGAGTTGCCCGACGACGTCCTGCAGGACCCCGTCTGGGAACGGTCCGGCCACACCGAGCGGGGCCGCGACGGCTGCCGGGTGCCACTGCCCTGGTCCGGAGACCGCGCGCCGTACGGGTTCTCGGCGACCGCGCACACCTGGCTCCCCATGCCCGACGGCTGGGGGCCGTTGACCGTCGCCGCGCAGACCGACGAACCGGATTCGACGTTGTCGCTCTTCCGGCGCGCCATCGAATTACGCCGGGGCCGAACAGTTTTGGGCCGCTCGGTGCGGTGGCTGCCGACCGCGCCGGAGCTGCTGGCATTCCGGTGCGAGGACGGGTTGGTATGCCTGCTGAATGCGGGCAGCACCGCGGTCGACGTCCCCGCCGGCCGGGTGGTGCTCGCCAGCGGGCCACTGCCCAACGGGCAAATCCCACCCGACACGGCCCTCTGGCTGACTTACGATTAGCCCATGCCCGTGGATGCCACCCGTGTCGCGGTGCGGATGTCCGCACCGACCGGTGACGCGCGGGCCGACCGCTGGCGGGCGCACCGCGCGACGGTGAAGGCCGACCTGATCGAGGCGACCCTGCGGGCGATCGACGAGTACGGGCCCGACCTGTCGATCGACGACGTGGTGAAAACCGCCGGCGTCCCGCGGCCGAAGCTCTATCGCTTCTTCACCGACAAGGAGACGCTGTTCGCCGCGGTCGGTGAGCGCATGCAGGAGCTGATCGTGCAGCGCGTGATGCCGTGCTTCCACGTCACCGCGACGGCGCTGGAGCTGGTGAGTTCTGCGCTGACCGGCTATGTCGACCTGGTGGCCGAGCGCCCCAACCTCTTTCGGTTCGTCGTCGGCTCCCATTTCAGCGACGACCATTCCCGGACCAAGCTGCTCGAGAACGGCCGCAACCTGTCGAGCGCGATGACCGAGGTCCTCGCGGCGATGGTGCGGGCCCACGGCGGCGACGGCGATCATCTCGAATACACGGCCGACGCGATCCTCGGCTCCGTGGCGCTCGGCGTGCTGCGCTGGCTCAACGAACCGACGATCGGCAAAGACGAACTCATCGCCCAGTTGACGCCCGTGATCTGGGGTGCGGTGTCAGCGGCGGCCGCTGCCCGCGGTGTCGTCATCGCACCCGACGAGCAGATGGCGTTGTTCGGCACCACCGACTGAGCCACGGCCGGTCCTCCTGACCTGCACACGGGCAGCTCAGAAAACGTCGTTATCCAAAACCCTTGCGCAATGGCGCATGCCGTCGTAACTTCGAACTACTAGAACTCGCGGTACTAGTTACTGATTGTTCGAGGAAAGGCTGGCGGCATGGCCGTACGCAGCAGGCAACACCCGACGGCGTCGTCGGAGCCCAGCTCCCAGGCGCCCTATCCCCGGACCCGGCGAATCCGCTTCCGATTCGCCGAGGAGGCGAGCCGGAAGTACTTCGTCGCCGGCGACATGGTGTTCAGCCATTTCGTCGCCGGTCTCTCGGGCGCATTTCCGCCCGGCGAGGAGGGCTTCATCCGGTCGGTCCGCCGATTCGCCGACCGGATCACCGATCCCGGCCTCAAGAAACGGGTCGCCGGCTTCATCGGCCAGGAGTCCATGCACGGGCAGGAGCACCGGCACCTCAACGAGAAGCTGGTCGCGATGGGCTACCCCATCGCGTGGTGGGATTCAGAATCCTTCAAAGACAAGCGGATTCGGTTCGAAGACCGGTTGCCCGCGCATGTCCATCTGGCGCTGACGGCCGCCGCCGAGCACTACACCGCGGTGCTGGCCGAGCGGGTGCTCTCGAGCGACGAGCTGCAGGCGATCCCGGCCGATCCCGAGGTGTGGCATCTGCTGAATTGGCATGCGCTGGAAGAACTCGAGCACAAATCGGTGGCCTTCGACGTCTACCGCGCCGTCGGCGGCACCGAGCGCACCCGCATCGCGGTCATGGTGGCGGCGTGCGCCCTGCTGCTGCCGGTGACGCTCATCTCGCTCGCCGTCTCGGTCGGGTCCGATCCCGTGGCGCGGCGCCGGCCCGACCGCCTGGTACGCGAGACGTACGAACTGTTCACCGGCCCGATATTCAAGGGCCTGTTACCCGACCTCGCGGTCTACCTGCGTCCCGGATTCCATCCGGACGACGTCGACACGAGCGCACTGGCCCAGCAGTGGCGCGACACCCTCTTCGGCGCCGAGGGCGTCCTCGTCGACCACCTCAGATAGCCGGCACAACGGAAGGAATCGATCATGAGTGCTGACCCCATCACCGCGCATGCGGTCGCGTTTCCCAAGGTCCGCCGGATGCGGTTCCGGTTCGGGGAACCCGAACCGCTGCACCGGCATTTCGTCGAGGGCGACATCGTGTTCAGCCACCTGCTGGCGGTGTTGTCCGGTTCCTTCCCACCCGGCGAGGAGTCGTTCATCCGTTCCGTTCGCCGCTTCTCCGACCAGATCACCGATCCCGATCTCAAGCGACGGGTCGCCGGCTTCATCGGCCAGGAGTCCGTGCACGGTCAGGAGCACCGCAAGTTGAACACCCAGCTCGCCGACATGGGCTATCCCCTCGTCCGGTTCCTGCTGTTCGCCCCGACGAGCGTGCGCCAGAAGGTCGTGCTCCGCATCGAGAAGCTGATCCCGGCGAAGGTGCACCTGGCGATGACGGCCGCCGCCGAGCACTACACCGCGGTGCTGGGCGCACGGGTGCTGTCGAACGACGAAATCCAGGCAATCCCAGGCGATCCCGAGGTCTGGCGCTTGCTGAACTGGCACGCCATGGAGGAACTGGAGCACAAGTCCGTCGCCTTCGACGTCTACCGGTCGGTGGGCGGTTCCGAGCGCACCCGCATCGCGGTCATGTGGTTCATGTACTTCCTGACCATCCCCGTCGTCACCGCCGCGGTGGCGTTGTCGATCCTGCTGGACCCGACGGCATGGCCGCGACCGATCACGGTGCTCCGCCAGACCTACGGCGTCTTCCGCGGGCCGCTGGTGCGCGGCATCCTCGGGGAGATCGCCGAATATCTACGGCCCGGCTTCCACCCCGACGACGTGCCCACCGAGGAGCTCCTGGCCCGCTGGCAGCACGACTTGTTCGGCGCCGACGGCGAACTCGTCGGCTACGTCCGGTAGTCGGGCACAGACATGACCACAAGCGCGAAGGCTGCGCGGCCGGCAACGGCGGAGCGACACGATCCCGACCACGAGGTGGTGATCGTCGGCGCCGGGTTCGGCGGCATCGGCGCCGGTATCGCGCTCCAGCGCAAGGGGATCCACGACTTCGTCATCGTCGACAAGTGGGATCACGTCGGCGGCACGTGGCACGCGAACACCTATCCCGGTGTGGCAGTGGATATCCCGTCCGTGATCTACAGCTTCTCCTACGAGCAGCGCGGCGGCTGGTCGCGGGTCTTCGCACCCGGCAGCGAGTTGCGGGACTACGCCGACGACATGGTCGACAAGTACGGCCTGCGCGACAAACTGCGGCTGAACACGACCGTGACCGCTGCGACGTTCGACGAGCGGACCAGCATGTGGCGCTTGACGTTCGATGGTGGCGCCGAGATGACCGGCCGTCACGTGGTGATGGCGGTCGGTGGACTCGAGCGGCCGAAGCTGCCGGACATTCCCGGGCTGCAGGATTTCGGCGGGGTTCTCATGCACACCGCACTGTGGGATCACGACGTCGAGTTGGCCGGTAAGCGGGTCGCGGTCATCGGCACGGGCGCGACGTCGCTGCAGCTGGTGCCGGCGATCGTCGACAAGGTGGCGCACCTCACGGTCTTCCAGCGCACACCGATCTGGGTTTTTCCCAAGCCCGACAGCAAGATTCACGGCCTCACCCGCGCGGTCCTCGAGGTCGCCCAGGTGCGGTCGGCGCTGCGCGCCGTCGGGACCGTCGCGACCGAGATCGGGATGGGCGGCATGCTCACCGGGCCGGGCTGGATGGTCGAAGCGACGCGCAAGCTCGCCGAGGCACCCGTGCGGGCGTGGATGCGCAGCCAGATCACCGACCCGGCGGTCCGGGAGAAACTGATCCCCCGCTACGGACTGGGCTGCAAGCGCCCGTCGATGTCCAACGACTACCTCAAGACGTTCAACCGCAGCGACGTGAGCCTGGTGACCGACGCCATCGAGCACATCACCGACACCGGCGTGGTGACCGCCGACGGCGTCGAGCACGAGGTCGACGTCCTCATCTGCGCGACCGGATTCAAACTGTGGGAACGGGATTCGGTACCGCCGTTCCCCGTCGTCGGCCGGGACGGACTCGACGCCGCGGAGTTCTGGGCGGTCAATCGCTTTCAGGCTTATCAGGGTGTGTCCGTACCCGGCTTCCCGAACATGTTCATGATCACCGGCCCCTACGGCTTCGTGCTCGGGTCGTACCTGTGGATGATCGAGGCCACCGCGGCCCACCTGAGCCGCGCGATCGCCGAAGCCAAGCGCCGCGGCGCGCGGGAGGTCGAGATCCGGCGCGAAGTCCACGACGCCTATTTCCAGTACTGCCTCCGACGGCAGGCGCGGAATGTCCTGTTCACGCCGACCTGCGCCGGGTCCAACACGTACTACATCGACTACCACGGCGATTCCCCCTTCCGGCCGACCACGCACGGCGAGATGTACTGGCAGAACCGCCATTACGACCTCGACGTATACCGGTACGGGCCCGGCACCGCCAATGCCCACGAAGTAGCAGCCACTGCGAAGGAAGCCGGATGAAGATCAACAGCCTGGACCCACAGCTCGTGGTCGTCACCGGCGCCGGCAGCGGCATCGGGCGCGCCACCGCGATCCGCTTCGCCAAAGGTGTTGCGCACGTGGTGGTCTCCGACATCGACCTCGACTCGGCGCAAGCGACCGCCGCCATGATCAAGGGCGCCGGCCGCCGCGCCTCGGCCGCCCGGCTGGACGTCACCGACCCGGAGGACTGGGAGGCTTTCGCATATGACGTACGCACCGAGCACGGGGTGCCCGACGTCGTCGTCAACAACGCCGGCATCGTCGTCGGTGGGCCTTTCCTCGAACTGTCCGCGGCGGACTGGGACAAGCAGCTGAGCGTCAACCTGATGGGCGTGGTGCACGGCTGCCGGGTGTTCGGTGCGCAGATGGCCGAACGCGGCCGGGGTGGTCACATCGTCAACATCGCCTCGGCGGCGGCCTTCACGCCGACACCGGTCATGGCGCCGTACTCGGTGTCCAAGGCGGGGGTCAAGATGCTCAGCGAATGCCTGCGCCTCGAGCTCAAGCCGTACGGCATCGGGGTCAGTGCCATCTGCCCCGGCGTCATCAACACGAACATCGGCGACCGCGCGGTGACCGTCGGCGTGGACCCCGCGCTCGTCGCGCAGGCCCAGCGTCTCACCAGGCAGCTTCAGGAGTTCGCTGAAAAGCTGCCGTTCTCGCCGATGAGCCCCGACCTCGTGGCGCGCGCCGTGGTGCGGGCGGTCAGCTACGACCTCGCGGTGGTACCCGTGCGGGCCGAGGCGTGGCTCGGCTATGTCATGCACCGCCTCGCACCGGGCGTCAATCGCCGTATGACACAGCCCTTCTCGTTCGATCTGCTCGAGAAGCTGGCCGGTCCGTTACTCGACCGGCTGGCACCGTCGACCACCACGACCTCCACGGAGCCGATGGCTCGCGTCTGACGGTCGCTCTGCGCTAGTCGGCGGGCGCGCCCAGAACGAGGCCCACCATGCTCCTGACGAGCACGGTGACGCGTTTCGGTGGCGGCTCACCCGCGAGCAGGTGCCGCCGCACCGCGGCCAACGGCAGGTCCAGGAGGGCGAAGGCGATCTGATCCGCGGGACGTCCGGTTTGTCTCGCCAGGGTTCGCACGGCTTTGTCGAGGCGCCGCCGCGAATCGTCTTCAGCGGCAGCCAGTTCGGTCCGGGCGGCCGCGCTCCATTCGTCGGGCTCGAATGACCGCACGCCGGCCTGCAGCACCACGGCCGCCGGCAGATGATCGCGGCACCAGTCGACCAGCCACGTGGCCGCACCGACGGCGGTGTCCGGCGTCGGTTGTTCCCCGAGGACGTCCAGGTAATCGCGTTGAAAGCCCGCCGTGGTGCGCAGCCACAAGGCGGCCAACAACGCGGCCCGGTCGGGAAAGCGATGGTAGATCGACCCACTCGGCGCCCCGACCTCCCGCGCGACCGCGTTCATCGTCAGCGCGCGTGCTCCCCCGGCGACGAACAGGCGCGCGGCCGCGTCCAGAAAATCGTCGGCCGTGTGCTGTGGAGGTCTACCCATGATCTAGAGACTATGCTCTACTACTTTATTAGAGATAACCCTCTAATAAAGTATCGAGAGGAAGACCGATGACCACACCCGACACCACCCCGGCAACCGAGGTCGCCACGCGCCTCTACGCCGCTTTCGGCACACACGACCGCACCGCCTTGGCCGCACTGCTGCATCCCGACTTCACCGGCCGGGTCAGCGAGGGCATGCCGTTCGGCCTCGGCGGCACCGTGCACAGCCCCGAACAGATGCTGCGCGATGTCTGGGGCGGCGCGTCCAAGCACTACGAAATAGCACCGCACCCAGACGAATACGTCATCGCCGGTGAGAACCGGGTCATCGTGCTCGGCTACTACCGCGGGCGGTGCCGGACCACCGGACGCCGCTATACGGCCGCGTTCGCCCACGACATCACCGTTCGCGACGGGAAGATCGCCGCACTGACCCAGATCACCGACACCAAGCCATGGCACGACGCGCTGGCCGCGGGCTGACGCGGCTAGAGTTCTTCACTCAGCCGCCGCCAATCTGAACGGAGTCGCGATGCTCGTCGATCTGTCCCACACGATTCGTGCGGGGCTGGTGACCTACCCCGGGCTGCCGGCACCGTCGATCAGCGACCACCTCACCCGTGCGGCGTCCCGCGACGTCTACGCCGCCGGCACCGAGTTCGCGATCGGCGCGATCACGATGGTCGGCAACACGGGCACCTACCTCGACTCCCCGTTTCACCGCTACGAGGACGGTGCCGACCTGGCCGGCCTCGATCTGAACACCTTGGTGGACCTGCCCACGATCGTCGTTCACCGTCGCGACGTCACGGCACGCGCCGTCGATGCCGCCGAACTGCCCGATGACATCGAAGCCGGCTGTGCGGTACTGATCGATACCGGGTGGGACCGGCATTTCGGCACCGAGGCCTACGCCGTCGACGCACCGTTCCTGTCCGAGGCCGCGGCCGAGCTCCTCGTGAGCCGTGGGGTCGCTCTCGTCGGGATCGACTCGGTCAACATCGACGACGCCTGCCCGGCAGCCGCCGGACGGCGGCCCATCCATACCGTGCTCTTGGGCAACGGGATTCACGTCGTCGAGCACCTGACCAACCTGGCGGCGCTACCGGCCCGGGGTGCACGCTTCACCGCCGCCCCGCCGCGGATCGAAGGATTCGGCACCTTCCCCGTCCGGGCATACGCGACCATCCCCGACTGACCGGGACTACCGTCGGAAACATGACCAGTTGGAAAGAGTTCGCGGACGTCGCACCGCGAATCGCAACCACCTTCGTCCGCCGACACACCGCCACCGGAAACCTGTGCATGCTGGGCACGCTGCGCTCGGACGGATTTCCCCGCATCAGCCCCATGGAGCCCCGGTTCTTCGAAGACGAACTGTGGATCTCGGGCATGCCGCACACCACAAAATTCGACGACCTCGCCCGCGACCCGCGCTTCTGTCTGCACACCGCAACCGTCGACACCCACGTCGGCGACGGCGATGCGAAACTCTGGGGCGTCGTGGAGGACGTGCAGGACAAGGCCCTTCATCGACGGTTCGCCGAGGCGCTGTACGAACAGACCGGCTTCGACATCCGCGGCCAGGAGTTCGAACACTGCTATCGCGCCGACCTGGTCGGGGCGTCCGCGGTCGAAGTGGAGGACGGGCACCTCGACATCACGGTGTGGAAGCCCGGCAAAGCCGAGCACGTCGTCCGCAAGCACTGATTCGCGCTTGCCCGGTTCGGTCCTAGGGCGACAGCAGGATCGGACCACCACGGCGGCGGTACACCGACCCGAACCGCGCGTCGATGCGCAGCCACGTCGGATGCACCCGAACCCGGACCACCTCATTCTCCGGCAGCGGATCGGGCACGAAACCCATGGCGGTCAAAGCGAATACACAACGCATCGGGATGCCGACCTCGATGTCGCCGGAGCTGACGGTGAGGACGTCCTGGTCCAGCAGTGACGGCGGCGGGCCCTGCGGGCCGCTGTGTTCCCGGGCCAATTCGACGCCGCGCTGGAACAGCTCAAGCACCGCGGCCGCCGGCACATCGTCGAGGTGGCTGAAGCCGTCGTCGGGCGGCAGCGCACCACGCCACGCCGAGTCCATCGCGAAACCCGGATCGATGCGGCCCGAACCGGGCAGCTCACGGCTCAACGCGTCGGCCCCGGCGCTGAGATCGGATGGCGACACTCGCCCGTTCACCACACGTGCGGCCAGCACCTCGAAACCTGTTGCCGCCCAGGCAACGACGACGCCCTCACCGCGCGCCCGCAACCGCACCACGGCCGCCTCGTCGAGGCGCAGCACGCGCTCGACAAAGGTGGCCAGGTTCTGCGCCTGCGCGGCGTCGGCGAGCCAGATGCCCCGCTCGCTCATCGGTGCACCCTGTTCTTCGCGCAGGCGCTCATCGCGC
Organism: Mycobacterium sp. UNC410CL29Cvi84; assembly: GCF_000686745.1. Classification (NCBI taxonomy): domain Bacteria; kingdom Bacillati; phylum Actinomycetota; class Actinomycetes; order Mycobacteriales; family Mycobacteriaceae; genus Mycobacterium; species Mycobacterium sp. UNC410CL29Cvi84. Next base: position 227,652 of record NZ_JMLM01000006.1, on the reverse strand, counting down.
GAAACGCTGCAGGTACTCCCGCTGATGCGGGGCGATGCGCACCAGCATCTGTCGCTCGATGTTGAAGGTGGCCAGCTGGGTCTCCCCGATCACCGCGGGCTTGGAATCCGGGTCGGCCTGCGCCGACCGCACCTCATAGCCCAGCGTGAAGTCGCAGGCACGCAGCCGGTTGGTCCAGATGGTCACCTGCAGCGGTGAATCGACAAGGCGCAGTTGGTCCTTGTACTTCACGTTGACCTCGGCGATCAGCAGGCCGGTGGTGGCGACGTCCTCGGCGAAGGGCTCGGTGAGGAACGGGACCCGCGCCTCCTCGAGGATGGTCACCATGGTGGCGTGGTTGACATGCTGATACATGTCGATGTCTGACCAGCGCACCGGCACCGGCGTCGTGAATCGCTCTGTCACCCGCCCATCATCCCTGATTGCCCGTTCCTGTCGTCCGCGTGGTCATGCTGCGCAGTTGCCGCGCGGCCACCGACAGCGTCGCCAGGTCACGCACCTCGTCGCCCAGAATCTCGGTCAGGGTCCGGCGGGCCCGCATGACCCGCGAACTGTTCGTCGACGCCCACTCGTGAATCTTCTGTTCACCGGTCTCGTCGGGTTCGCCGACCGCCATCACATCGATGCACAGCGCCCGGATCGATCCGTAGATGTCATCGCGAATCGCCAAGCGCGCCAACGAATGCCAGCGGTCATTGCGGCTCAGTTCCGACACCGCGGTGAGCAGGTTGTCGATGCCCAGGTTGTCGGTCAGCGCGAAGTACGTGTCGGCCACCTCGGCGGGCTCACGCTCGGCGATGTCGGCGATGTCGATGACGTCCAGCAGGCTGTACTGGTACAGCCCGGTCGCCACCATGTAGGCCAGCTCCTTCGAGACGCCCGCGGCCACGAACTGCGCCGCATCGGTCTCGGCGATGGCCTTGTCGTCGCCACGCAGCCACTGCGCCATCTCCGGGGTGAGCTCGGCGACCTTCGCCGCGAACCGGTTGGCCTCGGCGCCGACCGCCAGCGGCTGGGGCCGGTAGTTCAGCAGCCAGCGGCCGGCCCGGTCGATCAGCCGGCGCAGATCCAGCGTCATGCGGTCGGTGACATCCACCGGGACACCGGCCAGGCCGGCCGCCCGGATGTTCCGCCACACCTCGCCGACCCGGAAGATCTTGTCCACCGCGACGTAGCTGCGGACCGCGTCGACCGGCCCCACGCCGACGTCTTCGGCGACCCGGTAGGCGTAGGTGATGCCTGCGGTGTCGACGAGGTCGTTCACCAGCATCGTGGTGATGATCTCCCGGCGCAGCTGGTGCGACCGGATGTCTGCGCCGAACCGGTCCCGCAGCTCCTCCGGGAAGTAGTCCGGCAGTCGTCCGGCGAACACCTCCTGATCGGGCAGGTCGCTGCCCAGCACATCCTCTTTGAGCGCCAGCTTGACGTGCGCCATCAGCGTCGCCAGCTCCGGTGAGGTCAGCCCCAGCCCGGTCTCCATCCGCCGGCGGATCTCCTTGTCCGACGGCAGCGCTTCCAGCTCACGATTCAGGCCGCGTTCGGCGGCCAGATTGCGAATCTGGGCGGCGTGCACCGGCAGCAGGCTGGCCGCGTTGGCGCGGCTGGTGCCCATCAGATCGTTCTGAGAGATGTTGTCGGCCAGCACGAGCCGGCCCACCTCGTCGGTCATCGACATCAGCAGGTCGGTGCGCTCGGCGGCCGCGACCTTGCCCGAGGTCACCAGGGCGTCGACCAGAATCTTGATATTGACCTCGTGGTCGGAGCAGTCCACACCCGCCGAGTTGTCCATCGCGTCGGTGTTGATGTGGCCGCCGGCCAGATCGAATTCGATGCGGCCGCGCTGCGTCACACCGAGGTTGCCGCCCTCGCCGACCACCTTGGCGCGCACCTGATTTCCGTTGACCCGGATGGCGTCGTTGGCGCGGTCACCGACATCGGCATCCGACTCGGTCTCGGCCTTGATGTAGGTGCCGATACCGCCGTTCCAGAACAGGTCGACAGGCGCCAGCAGGATCGACTTCATCAACGCCGGCGGGGTCAGCTCGGTGACGTCGGCCGCCAGGCCCAGCGCCGCCCGCACCTGCGGGCTGATCGGGATCGACTTCTGGTCGCGGCTGTAGACGCCGCCGCCCTCGCTGATGAGCGATTTGTCGTAGTCGTCCCAACTCGACCTCGGCAGCTTGAACATCCGGTCGCGTTCGATCCACGAGCGGGCCGCATCGGGGTTCGGGTCCAGGAAGATGTGCCGGTGGTCGAAGGCCGCCACGAGGCGAATGTGCTTGGACAGCAACATGCCGTTGCCGAACACGTCACCGCTCATGTCGCCGACGCCGACGACGGTGAAGTCCTGCGTCTGGGTGTCATGCCCCATCTCGCGGAAGTGCCGCTTGACCGACTCCCAGGCGCCCTTGGCGGTGATGCCCATCGCCTTGTGGTCGTAGCCCACCGAACCGCCGGACGCGAACGCATCGCCCAGCCAGAAGCCGTACGACTTGGCGACATCGTTCGCGATGTCGGAGAACGTCGCGGTGCCCTTGTCGGCGGCAACCACCAGGTAGGCGTCGTCGCCGTCGCGACGCACCACCTGCGGCGGCGGCACCACAGCGCCGGTCGCCGTCTCGACGTTGTCGGTGACGTCGAGCAGACCCGCGATGAACAGCCGGTAGCAGGCGACGCCCTCGTTGCGCAGGGCATCGCGATCGGCGGCCGCGTCACCGGTGGGCGCCGGCGGCGACTTCAGCACGAAGCCGCCCTTGGCGCCGACGGGGACGATGACGGCGTTCTTCACCGCCTGCGCCTTGACCAGGCCCAGGATCTCGGTGCGGAAGTCCTCCCGCCGGTCCGACCAGCGCAGGCCGCCGCGGGCCACGTTGCCGAACCGCAGGTGCACGCCCTCGACCCGCGGCGAGTACACGAAGATCTCGTATTTCGGCCTGGGCAGCGGCAATTCGTCGATGAGCTGGGGATTGAGCTTGAACGACAACGCGTTTCGCTGTCGCGCCGAGCCCGGCGCCGTCACGTAGTAGTTGGTGCGGAGCGTGGCCTGCACGAGCGCCGCGAACGCCCGCAGCACGCGGTCGGTGTCCAGGCTCACGAGGGCATCGATGTCCGCGGCGACGGCGGCCGCGGCGGTTTGGGCACGGTCTGCCGCGTCGGCCCCGGTCGGGTCGAACACCGCCTCGAAGAGATCGACGAGCGACTTCGCGGTGGCCGGGTTGTCCCGCAGCACCGTCTCGATGTGGTACTGGCTGTAGGGAAAACCGGCCTGCCGCAGGTATTTCGCGTAGGCCCGCAGGATCGTCACCTGCTGCCAGGTCAGTCCCGCGCCCAGCACCAGCTCATTGAACCGGTCGATCTCCACCTTGCCCTGCCAGATGGCGGTGACCGCGTCGGCGAAACGGGTGGCGATGACTTCGCGTTCGGCTTCCGGGGCGTCGACGGTGGAGTGGTGCCGGGAAATCTTGAACTGGTAGATCCACACCGGCATACCGTCGGCGCGCACGACGTTGAACGGCTGCTCCTCCAGCACCACCACGCCCATGGACTGCAGCATCGGCAGCAGCTCACTCAGCGAGGCCGACCGGCCGGCCAGGTACCACGTGAGTTGGGCGGTGCCGTCATCGTCGGGCCCGGCTTCGGGATAGTCCAGCACCAGTTTGACGCTGTCGTCCTGCAACTGGTCGATGATGCTGATGCCCTCGATGGCACCGGTCGGTGTGAAGGCCTGCTTGTATACCTCGGGAAACGCCACCGCGTAGTGCTCGGCCTCGGCGCGGGTGATGGTGCCCGGTGTGACGGCGCCGATCAGCCGGTCGCCCCAGGTCCGGGCGGCCTCGGTCAGCAGGCCCTGGATGCGGGTTTCGTTGGCGGCCGACGTGTCGATGGTCGCGGGGCTCGCGGTCTCGCCCAACCGGACGGTGAAATGCACGACGGCCCAGGGTGATTCACTGACCCGGGCGGTGTACTCGATGCTCTCGCCGCCGAGTTCGCGCACCAGGATGTCCTGCATGGCCAGCCGCACATCGGTGGTGTAGCGGTCACGCGGCAGGTACACCAGGCACGATACGAAGTGGGCCAGCTTGTCGGCGCGCAGGAACAGCAGCGCGCGTCGCCGCGACCCCAGGTCGATGACGGACTTGCCCATCTCGACGAGGTCGCGTGCGGTCAAGGAGAACAGCTCGGACCGCGGCACGGTCTGGATGATGTCCAGCATCAGCTGGCCGGGCCGGCTCGGATCTCCCTGGGACAACGCCAGCGCCTCGTTGACCCGCCGCGAGATCAGGGGAATCTCGAGCACATTGGCGTTGCCCGCGGTCACCGTGAACTGACCGATGAACCGGTGCTCACGCGCCGGCCCGTTCGGTCCCGCGCTCTCGCGGACCACCACGATGTACGGGTAGGCGCCGTAGCGCAGGTAACTCGGCATGGTGGCCTGGGCCACCGCCAGCAGTTCGTCGTCGCCGGCGAGCGGTGGCAGCACGTCGGTGCGCAGCTTGGCCACGCCGAGCCGGGTCGCCGGGTCCACCTGGGCCTGCCCGTTCTCGATGGTGCACTGCTGGTAGCCCAGCAGGACGAAATGCCCGTCGGCCAGCCAGCGCAGCAGGGCCGCGACGTCGCGCCGGTCATAGCCGGGGAACCGGCCGTTGTGGTCGGCGTCGAGCGCGTTGGCCAGCCCGACGAGCGCGGCGTTCATCGCGGGCGTATCGAGCTCCACCGCACGGGTGTCGGTCAGGGCATGCGGCAGCACGGCGGCCGCCTCGGCGACGGCCTTGCCGTCACCCATGGTCGCCAGCTGCACATGGATCCAGGTCTCGTCGATGCCGTCGGGCGGAGCGCTGGGGTCACCCGCCGGGCCCATCGCGACGACCTCACCCGCCGAGTCACGCCGCACCCGGAACTCGGGACTCATGATCGCGGTGTAGGCGACGCCGATGCGGTGCAGCAGCACCATCACCGAGTCCATCAGCAGCGCGCTGTGATCGGTCACGATCTGCAGCGCGGGACCGAAACGCCCCGGATCGTCGGCGGGGTAGATCGCGACCAGCGTCTCCCCCGTCGACCGGCGATGACCGAGGCGATAGTGCGCGGCCAGCAACTCCGGGGAGACCCGGGTTGCCAGGGCCGCGTCGATCGGGGCGGTGACCCCACCGTCGGCCGGTGAGCCATCGTTGGGGCCGCGGTAGGTCTGCAGGTATGCCCGTGCGAGACCAGCGTTACCGTCCGCGCCGGCGGACCGCGTGCTGCTGAGTCCGCCCCGATTTTCCGTCATCCGACTTGCTCCTGACGTTGCACCTACGTGCCCCGATCCGAGCACGTAGATGCGACGTTAGTCGCGAGTCAGCTTGCGGTGGGTCACTCTGTGCGGACGCGCCGCTTCGATTCCAAGTCGTTCCACTTTGTTCTCTTCATAGGCACCGAAGTTGCCCTCGAACCAGAACCATTTGGCCTCGTCCTCGTCGTCGCCTTCCCACGCGAGGATGTGGGTGCAGGTGCGGTCGAGGAACCAGCGGTCGTGGCTGATGACCACGGCGCAACCGGGGAACTGCTCGAGCGCGTTCTCCAGCGAAGACAGGGTTTCGACGTCCAGGTCGTTGGTCGGCTCGTCGAGCAGGATCAGGTTGCCGCCCTCTTTGAGGGTCAGTGCCAGGTTCAGGCGGTTGCGCTCACCACCGGAGAGCACGCCGGCCGGCTTCTGCTGATCGGGTCCCTTGAAGCCGAACGCCGACACGTAGGCCCGCGACGGGATTTCGTTCTGGCCGACCTCGATGTAGTCGAGCTTGTCGGAGACGACCTCCCAGACCGTCTTCTTCGGGTCGATGCCCGCGCGGCTCTGGTCGACATACGACAGCTTGACCGTCTCGCCGACCTTCACGGTGCCGGCGTCCGGCTGCTCCAGACCGACGATGGTCTTGAAGAGCGTGGACTTACCCACACCGTTCGGGCCGATGACGCCGACGATGCCGTTACGCGGCAGGGTGAAGGACAGGTTCTCGATCAGGACGCGATCGTCGAAACCCTTCTTCAGGTTGTCGACCTCCACCACGACGTTGCCCAGACGCGGCGGCGTCGGAATCTGGATTTCCTCGAAGTCGAGCTTCCGCGTCTTCTCGGCCTCGGCGACCATCTCCTCGTAGCGTCCGAGGCGGGCCTTGTTCTTGGCCTGGCGAGCCTTGGCACCCGAACGCACCCAGGCCAGCTCGTCCTTGAGGCGCTTCTGCAGCTTCTGGTCCTTCTTGCCCTGGACCTCGAGACGCTCGGCCTTCTTCTCCAGGTACGTGGAGTAGTTGCCCTCGTACGGGTAGGCGCGGCCGCGGTCGAGCTCGAGGATCCACTCGGCGACGTTGTCCAGGAAGTACCGGTCGTGGGTGACGGCGAGGATCGCGCCCTTGTAGTCGGCGAGATGCTGTTCCAGCCAGTTCACGCTCTCGGCGTCCAGGTGGTTGGTGGGCTCGTCGAGCAGCAGCAGGTCGGGCTTGCTCAGCAGCAGCTTGCACAGGGCGACGCGGCGGCGCTCACCACCGGACAGGTGGGTGACGGGCTCGTCCGGCGGCGGGCAGCGCAGGGCGTCCATGGCCTGCTCCAGCTGGGAGTCGATGTCCCAGGCATCGGCGGCGTCGAGCTCCTCCTGGAGCTTGCCCATCTCTTCCATGAGCTCGTCGGTGTAGTCGGTGGCCATCAGCTCGGCGACCTCGTTGTACCGGTTGAGCTTGGCCTTGACCGCGACACCGGCCTCTACGTTCTCCCGGACGGTCTTGGTCTCGTCGAGCTCGGGCTCCTGCATGAGGATGCCCACCGTGGCGCCGGGCGCCAGGAAGGCGTCGCCGTTGTTCGCCTTGTCGATGCCGGCCATGATCTTCAGGACGCTGGACTTACCGGCGCCGTTGGGGCCGACGACACCGATCTTCGCGCCGGGCAGGAAGTTCAGGGTGACGTCGTCGAGGATGACCTTGTCGCCGTGCGCCTTGCGGACTTTGCGCATCGTGTAGATGAATTCGGCCATGCCGTCGTCATGCCTTTCGTTGGCTGTTCGTCGTAGCGTTCTCGTAGCGCGCGCCCCGGCTCACTGGGTCGGGCGCGGTCCCGCGAAAACTCGCTGACCATCCTAGGCAAGCCGCCAAATCGCCCGATGGCGCGGTCGGGGCGCCCCCCGCGCCGGGCTTCGTGAGGCGCCCCGGCATTTTCTACGCCGACAGCACCAGTGCGCCGGAATTCTCGGCATCGGGCGACTCTGAGCCCGCCTCGGGCTCGACCTGCGGTGGCTCGAGTTCGATCGGGTTCGGCCGCCGGGGATCGACCTTGACCTGGCACCGGCCCATGTCCGGACCGACAGACGTCGCCTTCACCTCCATCGAAGACCGGCGGTTGCCCTCCTTGTCCAGGTACTCGTTGGTGAAGATGTGGCCGACGACCACCACCGGGTCGCCCTTGAACAACCGGCCCGCGACCCCGTCGGCCACCCGGCCCCAGCAGTTCACTGTCACGTACAACGAGTTGCCCGGCTCCCAACCGTCGTCGGTCTTCTTCCGCGAATTGCTCGCCACCCGGAACGTCACAAGATTGGTCTCGCCGGCGCGGCGTGACACGACATCGGTGACGACGTTCCCGACGACGGTGATGGGTGTCTCGAACATGTGCTTCTCCATCCATTTCGGTGTTGCCGGCGTTCTCGTCGGCCTGTGCGTCCATTGACCCGTCAGGCACCGACAAAAGAACCGGCGCCGCCCTCGGGACGGCGCCGGTTGTGGATGAATCGCGAACTGTGGATAACCCGGGGGCGGGTTACTCGGCCTCGATGACGTCGATGGCCTTCTTGGCCTTGCGCCGCTGCAGCTCCCGGACGTCGAACTTGATCCAGCCGATCGAGTCCACTGTCGCCAGGTCCGCCAGGATCGCCCGCAGTTCGGCGAGGAACGCCGTGCGCCGCTCCTCCAGATCAGGGGCCGCTTCGAGCAGCTTCTGGTCGGCCACCACCTGCCGCGCCGTCGTGAACAGCAGCGCCGACACCGACTCGTTGCTGCGAATCCGGCCCTGTGCGACGTACTGCCGGCCGACACCGAGTGCCCGCTTCGTCAGGTCCTTCTCACTGATGTCGGGCGGCGTACCGCGCAACACGTCGGCGACCAGTTCGTAGGCCTCCAGGAACGGCCGCAGCATCGCGCCGGCGATGATCGGGCGCTTGGCCCGCAGCATCGCGTAGATGGCCTCGCCACCCTCGGCCAGCTGCTGCTCGCAGTTGGCCTGCCACGACATCTCCTCCACGATGTGGGCGCGGAACGATGCCGAGTCGGCGAAGTAGAACTCGAACTTGAGCAGGTCGCGCAGCCGCATCACCTGCGACCAGAACGCCTCCACCGGATCGGATTCCGCCTTGGCCGCATGCGCCATGGCCAGCTCGACGATCGCGGTCTCCAGGAACGCGTCGATGGTGGTGTTGCGGTAGAACGCGGCCTCGTGCTCGTCCTGCGGCGCGATGTACCAGACCGGCTGCCGGCCGCTGTTCACCGCGGTCACCGGGTGCCCGCCGGACATCGCGTCGAGCGCGGCCCGGACCCCCTCGGGGGTACGCAGCCGGAGCACCGAGTTGGTCATCGGAATCTGTTTGCGCTCAAGGTAATCCAACGCGTCCTGCAGAGTGTGGTGCAGCTGGTCCAGCGTCAGCGCCAGACCGCGGGTGGTCAGCAGCAACGCCGACACCAGCGCCGTGGCGTTGATCGGGGTGGCTCGCAGGATGCGCCAGGCCACCTCGAACGCCATCTTCTGCAGTGCGAGACGCTTGGCCGCGGGGTCGGTGGCCACCGGCCCGTCAGGTGGCCCCAGCTGTTCGCGCATCGACACCGCTTCGGGGAAGCGCACGTAGATCTTGCCGAAGTTCCGGTCGCCCTGCGCCTTGATGTAGTGGTACAGCCAGCTCAGGCCTTCGGGCGTCTTCTCGCCGCCGCGCGCGTAGGCGGCGTACTCGGCCGTCTCGTGCAGCTGGTCGAAACTGATGGAGACGGGCTGCAGCAGGATGTCCTCGCTGCGGCCGTCGAGGTAGGCGTCGGCGACGTAGGCGAGCAGACCGAGCTTGGGCGGCAACATCTTTCCGGTCCGGGAGCGGGTGCCCTCGATGGACCAGTTGAGGTTGAAGCGCTTCTCCACGATGTACCCGACGTACTCCTTGAGCACGTACTTGTAGAGCGGGTCGCCCGCGATGTTGCGCCGGATGAAGATGACGCCGGAGTGCCGGAAGATCGGCCCCATCAGGCCGAAGGCCAGGTTGATGCCGGCGAACGTGTGCACCGGCGGCAGGCGGTTCTCCTGCATCGCGACCGGCACGATCACGCCGTCGAGGTACGACCGGTGCGAGAACAGCAGGACGGCGGGGTGCAGCTCCAGCGCGTGCCGCATGGCCTCGACCTGCTCGCGGTCGTAGTCCACGTTGGGGTCGAAACCGCGGCTGAAGATGGCGCGCCCGATCTTGGGGATGAAGTCGACGGAGAAGCGGCTCCAGCCCGTCGACAGCTCGTCGAGCATCTCGCCGGCCTTCTCGACCGTCGCGCCGGGGATTTTCTCCAGGCCCTGCCGGAACCGCGCCGACGCCAGCACCTCCGGCTTGACCAGCCGGGGTGACTTGTATTCGGGCCCGAGCAGCCGCAGCTCCACCCGCTCGATGGCGAGTTGCGCCCGGCGCAGGACGAAACGGGCGAATTCCCTTGGGTTTTCGGCGGTCGTGGTGTCCTTCCACTGCTGCCGCAACTGCCCCACGGTGGCGGGCTCACCGGCCACCACCCGGGCGCGCAGCGGGTCCTTGCGCAGGATGCGGCGCTGCAGCACCTCCGGTGGCCGGTACCGGTCGCGGCCGGAGATCAACCCGACGATCTTCGAGCGCGTCGGCAGCCCCGCGGGCACCCAGAACACCCGCACGGGTACCACCGAACGGCCCTCATCGGCGCCGAGCAGTTCCACCAGGCGGGCCAGCGTGCCGGGCGAGGGCTCGCCATCGGTCGGCAGCCGGAGCACCTCGAGGCGGGTATCCGGGTGCTGCTTGCGTTGGTGCGCCAGCCAGTCGTTGAGCAGGTCCCATTCGGCAGCGGAGCCGACGGCGGTCAGCACCAGGGCGTCGTCCGTCGGGTCGAAGCTGGCGAGGTCGTCAGCGGTGTGTTTCACCGTCGGCCCTTGGCGCTGCGCGGCGCATCGCCGCTGTCGTCACCCGAATCAGGTTGTGCTGCAGGCGCGGTCCGGTGGTACAGCGCGTTGTCGGGCACCTTGTCATGTGGCCATTTTCGGAGGGTGTCGAGATAGAGCTGACGCACCTCCGCGATACGCTCCGACAGGTCCTCCAGGGTCCAGTCCTCGACCGAGATCGGCGGGTACACGACGACGTCGACCTTGCCCGCGTGGAAGGTCGACGAATCGCGCGCGGCGATCACCTCCGCGTTGCGGATCACGATCGGCACGACAGGGATACCGGCGGCCATGGCCATGCGGAACGGGCCCTTCTTGAACTCGCCGACCTCGGTGGTGTCCAGGCGAGTGCCCTCGGGTGCGATGAGGATCGAAAGGCCTTTACGGGCAAGATCTTCCATCTTGTGCAGGCTCTCGATGGCCGACGCGGGATCATCGCGGTCGATGAACGCCGCGTCCATCACCTTGCCGATGGTGCCCATGATCGGGTTGCTCTCGAGCTCCTTCTTGCCCACCGAGGTGAAGTTGTCGCTCACCAGCGCGCCGGCGATCATCGGGTCGGCCTGGTTGCGGTGGTTGAAGATGAACACCGCAGGCCGCTGCGCCCGCAGGTTTTCCGCGCCGAGCACGTTCAGGTCGATGCCGAGCGTCGCCATCAACGCCTTGCTCCACGCCGACGTGAAGAAGTTGACGCCCGTGCGCCGGTTGCCGGTCAACAGACCGAGGCCGAGAGCACCGGCGGCGACCGGGGCCAGCGACGCGATACCGGCGAAGGTCCGCAGCTGTGCGATGGGGCTGCTGCCACTGCGACTGGAGAACTTCAGCACCGGCCAACCACGCTTGGCGGCAACGGATTCCAGCTTGGCAGCCGGATTGGTGGGCCGTGGATTGCCGACCAGGTACATCAGGGCGACGTCTTCGTCACCGTCGGCGTAGAAGTAGCTCTTCGCCAGATCGACACCGTTGTTCGCCGCGAAATGCTGTGCGGCGTTGGCCTTTCCGGGCCCCCACAGCACCGGCCTGACCACCTCACCGGTGATGAGTCCGTCCTCGTCCGTCTCGAACTTGTTGCACAGCACGTTCTTGATACCGAGGAAGTTCGCCACCGGTTCGACCTGGACCGTCAGCGCCGACGAGCTCAGCACGACGGTGTGCCCGCGCGCCTGGTGCGCGCGGACGAGCTCGCGCATCTCGGGGTAGATCCGCTTCTTGATGTGCTGGATGAACAGCCGCTCCCCCAGCTCGTCGAGGTCACTGAGCGAGTTGCCGTTCAGCATCCGCGCGCCCCGGCCGATCAGGTCCTCGAACTCGGCTCGTCCCAGTTGGTGGTTCACCGCGGCCTGCACCATGCCGATGAATTCACCGACGCCCATCTGGCGGCGGCGCAACCGGTCCTGCGTCATGATCACACCGGTGAACCCGGCCACCAGGGTGCCGTCCATGTCGAAGAACGCGCCGACCTCCGGCCCCTCGGGGCTGGCCAGAATCTCCGCCACCGAGCCCGGCAGCCGGGCGTTGCGGAACTCGCCCGCGTAGTCGTCGTCCGAACTCATTGTGCGGCACCCCCGTTCACTGCCGGCTCGGCCTGTTCGTCCGCCAGCGCGAACGACGCCGGAATGGCCCGGCCGTCCCCACCCAGGGCCAGCACCTCGTTGAATCCGTCGAGCAGGCAGCGGGCCCACAGCTCGGGATCGTTGATCGACGCCCGGTCGTAGCGGGTGCTGATGGTGACCCAGCCGCTGCGCGAGATGAGCACCGCCATCATCGCGACACCGGGCAGGGGCCCGATTCCGTAGTGCCGCACCACCTTTGCGCCGGCGATGTACGTGTCCATCGGCGGGCCGGGCACGTTGCTGGCCTGCACGTCGGAATTGACCACCGAGCCGGCCATGGACTCCAGCAGGGGGTCCGGCACGAGGTTCAGCAGCGGCGCGACGACGCCCACCACCTCGATGGCGCGTTCCTCGCGCTTGCGGGTCATCTGGGCGCGCACCTTCTGGATGCGCTTGCGCGGGTCGACGACGCCGATGGGCGCGGCGATGTTCACCCCCGCAAACCTGTTGCCACCGGCGGGGTCCGAGTCGGAGCGCACGTTCACCGGCACCGCCATGGGCAGCGACGCCACCGGGATGCCCTTGGCCTCGTGGTAGAGGCGCAGCGCGCCGCACAGCGCGGCGAGATAGGCATCGTTGATGGAGCCCTCGGCGGCTTTGGACGCCTTGTGCAGATCGCTGAACTTGATGTCGATCGCCTCGCTGCGCGACGCCAGACCACGGCGGCGCAGCACCGGCGACGGCGGCGCCGCGGGCGTCATCACCCGACGGCTCGATCGGACGTAGTCGACGACCCCGCCGACGGCGTCGGCCGGATCGCGCATCATGCGCCCGAGCAGCCCGGCCGCACCGCGCGTCACGTCGAGCACGTTGTTGGCGATGCCTCTGGGCAACGCGTTGATGCCTTGGCGGGCAAGGTCGTTCGGCGACAGGTCTTCGGGGATCGGCAACGGCGCCGAGGGCCGCGGCGCGGGATCGCGCTCGAGGTCGTAGAGGTTCGCGAACATCTCCATGCTGCCGACACCGTCGGTCACGGCGTGGCTCATGTGCACGATGTTCGCGGCGCCGCCGCCCGCCAGCCCTTCGACCAACGTCGCCGTCCACAGCGGCCGCGAGATATCGAGCGGCGACTGCAGCGCCAGCTCGGCGTAGTCGAAGACCTCACGCAGCGTTCCCGCACCGGGCGCACGCACGCGCCGCACGTGGAAATCCAGATTGAAGTCGGGGTCGACGACCCAGCGCGCCGCCGCCGTCGGCAGGCTCGGCATCACGACCTTCTGCCGCAGGCGGATGGCCTTGCGGGACGCCTGCTCGAACCCCGCGCGGTACCGCTCCCAATCGGGCGTGACGTCCAGCAGTTCGACGCCCATGATGCCGGACCGGGTGCGCGGATTGGCCTCCCCGCGATGCATCAACTGATCAACTGCACTCAACTCTTCGGGCAACCCGGCCGTGTCAAAGTCCGGCACGTCGCTCATGGCTGTCGCTCTCCTCCGTCGTTGCCCAGCGCTGGACCCTAACGCTAGTCCGCCGCCGGACACAGCGCGGGCAATACGGCTGTTGCCATGGCCACTGCGCGGAGGCGTCGGGATAGACTTCCAGCGCGTTGCCTCCGTAGCTCAGTTGGATAGAGCAAGAGCCTTCTAATCTCTAGGTCGCAGGTTCGATTCCTGCCGGGGGCGCTTTTTGCTGGTGCGGCCGCACCAGCTCGTCGTCTGCGTCCGTCTCGGCCTCGATGACCGTCTGCGACGGTGCCGTCCGCTCCCACAAGACCGCGCCGACGCACGCCGTCACCACCCAGCCGGCGCCGCTGATCCCACACCAGGTGAGCAGCGCCATCGCGACGCCGATGGGCCCGAAGTCATCCCACCCGCGCAGCAGCGGCGGGAAGATCATCCGGGCCGCCAGCGGCAGGATGGTGCCCTCGATGACGACGCCCGCCAAGCCCGCGAGCAAGAGCGCGCGCCAGGCGCGGCCGCCGTCGCGAACCAGGAGCGCGGGGGTGATCGTCCAGAAGATCCAGACCGGGATCAGCGACACCGCGAAGAGCAGGATCTGGCTCCACCCGTGGTGCTCAGCGCCGAACGCGATCCGTTCGCGCACTCCGATCATCGTCAGATACAGGACGAACCACGTCACCCCGCGCCACAGCTTGCCGCCCCAGCCGAACGGTTCGCGGCGCCAGGCCTTGGCAAAGATGCCGGCGATGGTCATCGACATCGGGATGCCCCACACCAGGAAGCTCGCGACGCCGAAGAACGTCCAGTTGGACCGGAGACCCGACGCCCGGCCGAAGGCGGCTCGGACATGGTCGGTCAGCGGAGACGCCAGACCGAGCTGCCGGCTCACCACGACGCCGGGGCTGGCGCTGTCGGCGAACCCGGTGAGGTAGCTGAAGCCGATGATCGCCAGCGGGATGACCGTGGTGAACAGCTGCACCGACACCACCGTGCCCAGCGTGCCGCCGTCGATCTCGTTGAAGCGGTTCACGACGGCGACGATGGGCCGCAGCTGGCGCAGCTCGGCCAGCTGCCGGTAGCGGTCTTCGACGCGCTGCCGCATTGCCGGCGATTCGGCGTCGTCGCTCATGCTCCCCCTTCTACGGACCCGGGCATTGTGCCCGGTCGGGGGTGCTCCGCGCGCCGAAACGGCGTGCGGCTCGGATCAGACGGACTTCGTGACGCCGTAGTAGGCGACGATGTCGTCGGTGTCGGTGGTGGAGCTGGTCAGCACCGCGTAGGACCGCAGGAACGACTGGCCGACGCAACCGTCGACCTTGACGTGCGTGTCCTTGAGCGTGATGCGCACCGGGGCCGACTTGAAGGACTTCTTGTCGACGGGGACCTGGGTCACGGTGCCCGGCTTCGGGTGGATTTCCACGGTGCCCGACATCGGGACGCTCACGCCCGTGGGCAGCAGGCCGGCCAGCGTCGATCCCGACGTGGCGATACCGATCGACCCGACCAGACGCACCTGGCCCAGCTCGATACCGCAGCCGATCTGGTAGCCGGCCTCGAGTGTGCCGCCGTTGAGGGTGGTCTTGCCCTTGCCCGTCACCGTCCCGGTGAACGTGCCGCCCACCAGGTATTCACGCGAGCTGACCGCGGTCGTGAGCGGTGCGACGGGGAGTTCGGTCTCGTTCTTGGCCACCACGGTGAGCGTCCAGCCGTCGGGCGTCGTCACCGTCGCCGGTTCTTCCGAGGCCACGATGCCGGTGTCCGGCGGCGGGCCCTCGTCACCGGCGGGCGCGGGGTCGGCGTACGCAGCGGTCGCTGCCCCGAACGGGAGCAACATGCCCACAGCAGCAACCACAGCAAAACGCTTCAACATGAACTCCGAACGCCTCTCAACATGCACAGCCAAAGGAATCACACAGTTGTTTCGCAGATACGACCTCGGGTAAAGGTTTTGACTCACGTGAGTCGAAACACAAGCCATAGGCTGAGGTGGTGTCCGATCTCGTACTGACGCAGGTCATCGACCGCGTCGCACTCATCACGGTGAACGATCCCGACCGCCGCAACGCGGTGACCGCGGAGATGTCCGCCGGCCTGCGGGCCGCGATCAACGCCGCTGAGGCCGATCACAGCGTGCACGCCGTGGTCGTGACCGGCGCCGGCAAGGCGTTCTGCGCCGGCGCCGACCTGACCGCGCTCGGTGCCGCGACGGTCAACGGCCTGCGGGTCATCTACGACGGCTTCCTCGCGGTGGCCGACTGCACGCTGCCGACCATCGCCGCGGTGAACGGCCCGGCCGTCGGGGCGGGGCTCAACCTCGCGCTCGCCGCCGACGTCCGGATCGCCGGACCCGGAGCGGTCTTCGACCCACGGTTCCAGAAGCTCGGGATTCACCCGGGCGGCGGCGCGACCTGGATGCTGCAGCGCGCCATCGGCCCGCAGGCGGCGCGCGCGGCGCTGTTGTTCGGCATGAAGTTCGACGCCGACGCCGCCGTCCGGCACGGCCTGGCGCTGGAGGTTGCCGACGACCCCGTCGCCGCGGCATTGGCACTGGCCGCCGGTCCCGCCGCGGCGCCCCGCGAGGTGGTGTTGGCGACCAAGGCATCGATGCGCGCGACCGACCATCCCGGTGTTCTGGACAAGGAGCAGCACGCGAAGGCGGTCGACATCGAGATCGTCCCGCAGGCCGCGTCGATCGAGTCACCGGAATTCGCCGCCCGACTGGCCGCTGCCAAGCAGCGCTGACCACTACGCGTCGAGCAGCGCCAGTTCGGGCGCCTCGATGAGCGCCCGCAGTTCGCCGAGGAAAGCGGCCGCCCCGGCGCCGTCGGCGATGCGGTGGTCGAAGGCGCAGGTGAGTGTCATGGTCGGCCGTGCCACCACCTCGCCGTCGCGCACGACGGCCCGGGGTTTGAGTGTGCCCATCCCGAGGATCGCCGCCTCCGGATAGTTGATGACGGGGACGCCCTCGTCGAGGCCCAGCGCCCCGAAGTTCGACACGGTGAACGTCGAGCCGTGCAGTTCAACGGGTTTCAGCGTGCCGTCCCGGGCGGAGCGAATCAGCCCGTCCACCGCCCAGGCCAGGTCCCGGGTGGAGAGGCGCTCGGCGTCCCGCACCACCGGCACCAGCAGCCCACGCGATGTCGCGACGCCGATGCCGAGGTGCACCGATTCGTGGAGGTGAACGCTCGCGCCGTGTTCGGCGGGCACCCAGGTGGCGTTGAACTCTCGGTGGTGCCGCAGCGCGATGGTCAGCAGCCGCAGCGTCAGCACGAACGGCGTGACGGTGGCGTCGGCCCCGGCCAGGGTGTCGCGTACCCGGAGCAACTCGGCGCAGTCCACCTGAACCGACGCGTGTGCGTCCGGTATCTCCTTGCGTGACACCGACATCCGGCGCGCCATCTCGGCCTGCACGCCGCTGACGGGAACGAGGTCGGTGTCGCCGGTCTGGTGCGCCGAGGCCAGCACGTCCTGGCGCGTGACGATGCCGTTCGGGCCCGACGGCGCCACCCCGGTCAAGTCGACGTTCAGGTCGGCCGCGAGTTTGCGCACCCGCGGTTTGGCCCGGGGCCGGCGGCGGGTGGTATCGAGATCGGCGTCCGCGCCGTACCCCACGAGCACGGGTTTGCGTTTCGGCTCGTCAGCATGCGGCTGCCCAGCTTTCGGCTCTTCGACTTTCGGCTCGGCGGGTTCTGCCGCCGCCGGGGCGTCGGTGGCGATGCGGACCAGCACGGCACCCACCGCGAGCGTCTGCCCTTCTGTCCCACCGAGTTCGGTCACCACGCCGGCGTACGGGCTGGGAATCTCCACGGCCGCCTTGTTGGTCTCGACGGTGCACAACACCTGATTGAGTTCGACGGTGTCTCCCACCGCCACGGCCCACGACGTGATGGTGGCGTCTTCCAATCCCTCGCCCAGGTCAGGGACCAGGAAGTCGTGTGCCGCGGTCATGGCTGGCTCATCGCCTTGTGCACGCAGTCGAGCAGGCGGTCGACACCGGGTAGCCAGAGCTTCTCCAGCCGGGCGGGCGGATAGGGCGTGTCAAAGCCGTTGGCGCGCAACACGGGTGCCTCCAGGTCATAGAAGAGTTCTTCGGAGATCCGGGCGGCCAGTTCGGCGCCGAACCCCAGGGTGCGCGGCCCCTCGTGCATGATCACCGCGCGTCCGGTCTTGCGGATCGACGCCGCGACGGTGTCGAAGTCGAGCGGGTTCAGCGACCGCAGGTCGATGACCTCCAGGTCGTGGCCGTCCGCGAGATCCGCCGCGGCCAATGCGGTGTCGACCAGCGAGCCGTACGTGATGACGGTGACGTCGCGCCCGGTGCGCCGCACCGCGGCCCGACCGATCGGCAACGCGGGGACACCGGTGTCGAGCTCGCCCTTGGTCCAGTACCGGCGTTTGGGCTCCAGGAAGATCACCGGGTCACGGGACGAGATGGCCTCACGCAGCAGCCAATACGCGTCCGACGGCGTCGACGGGATGACGACCTTCAGCCCGGCGGTGTGCAGCCAGTACGACTCGGTCGACTCCGAATGATGTTCCACCGCACCGATACCGCCGAACGACGGGATGCGGATGGTCACCGGCATGTCGACATCGCCATGGGTACGCATCCGGTACTTCGCGAGGTGGCTGACGATCTGGTCGAACGCCGGGGCCGCGAATCCGTCGAACTGAATCTCGGGTACCGGCACCAGGCCACGGATCGCCATGCCGATCGCGATGCCGACGATGGCCGACTCCGCCAGCGGTGTATCGAAACACCTTGCTTCCCCGAAGGTTTCATGCAGGCCGTCGGTGACGCGGAAGACCCCGCCCAGCTGTGCGACGTCCTCACCGAACACCAGCACCCGGTCGTCGGCCGCCATCGCGTCACGGAGCGCGCGGTTGATGGCCTGCACCATCGACACTGTGGTGACCGCGGCGATTTTCCCCGCCGGCCGTCCCGGCTCGTCGGGCTCCGCGTCGCCGGACCACGGCGGTCGCTCGATGAGCTGCGTCATGTCAACCCTCCCAATCCAATTCGGCCAGCAACGCGTCACGCTGCCGGGCCAGCTCGGGTGTGATGTCGGCGTAGACGTTGTCGAACATGTCCGCGACGTCGAAGTCCGGCGCCGTCAGCACCGTCTCGCGCAGTTCGGCGCGGAGCCGCCGGGAGCGGTTCTCGACGTGCTGCTGCAGCCGGGGCGTCCACACCCCGGTCTGCTCCAGGTACGTCCGGTAGCGCGTGATGGGATCGCGTGCCTCCCAGTGCTTCAGCTCATCCGGGTCGCGGTAGCGGGTCGGATCATCGGACGTGGTGTGCGGCCCCATCCGGTAGGTGACGGCCTCGATCAGCGTCGGCCCGTCGCCCCCGCGGGCGCGCTGCGCCGCCTCGGACATCACCGCGTAGCAGGCCAGCACGTCGTTGCCGTCGACCCGGATGCCGGGCATGCCGTAGCCGATGGCGCGGTGCGCGATCGACGGTCCCGCCTGCTGATGGCGCACCGGTACCGAGATGGCCCACTGATTGTTCTGGACGAAGAACACACACGGCGCCGACGTGACGGCCGCGAAGTTGAGCGCTTCGTGCATGTCACCTTCGGACGTGCCGCCGTCGCCGATGAACGCCACGGTCACCGAGTCCTCCCCGAGCCGCTGCGCCGCCATCGCCGCGCCGACCGCGTGCAGGCCATGTGAGCCGATATCGATCGACAATGGCGCACAGTGTTTTTCGGTGAATCCGAGGCCACCGTGCCAGCGGCCCCGCCACACCGCGCTGATCTGAGCCGGCGTGATGCCGCGAACCAGCAGGGCGCCGAGTTCCCGGTACTGCGGGAACAGCCAGTCGGTCTTGCGCAGACAGGCTGCCGCGCCCACCTGTGCGGCTTCCTGGCCGCGGCACGAGGCGAACAGCGCGAGTTCACCCTGCCGCTGCAGATTCACGAATTCGACGTCGAGGTCGCGGGTGACAACCATCTCCTCGTACAGCCAGCCCAGCGTTTCGGGCGGCAGGTCGCGGCGATAGCGCACGTCGGAGGTGGCCGCGCCGTCGGGCGCGACGAGTTGCACGGGTTCAAGGTCCACCCAGTTGTCCAGGCCGGGGACCGTCACGTCAGCCATACCGCCTCCTTTCGGTGACGGCATGTTCGGCCGTCAGTCCGCGAGAAGCTCAGCGCGGTGGCGACCAGGGCAACCCCTCAGGTGGTGAGGGTCGCCGGCCGATGCCGGGGTGTGGCACCAGTCGGATGATCCGCTCTGCTCGCCGCAGTGCTGGGGCATCACCGCCATTATGCGCTCGAAGGCCATCCGGCCGCGGTTATCGCAGGTAACAGACTGAAGACGTGTCGGGCCGGCCGGCACAGTCGGCGGCAATACGGCCAACTTGTAGCCCGAACGTATGAATTCATTGTTATTTGCGCTGGTGACACGCGAATCGGCCCGAAGTCTGTCGTTGCCGCGTGCTAAAACCATCGCATCATCAACGTGGCAGTGCCAGAAGCGAGAAACCGATGAGACGTCCGAACCGCGCCGGCCCCAACGTCGCCCGAGCGTCATCCGTGCCCGCCCCCTGACCACACGCGTACGTCAGTCTCATCATGTTCGACACCGGCACAGGCGCAGCACGTCGCAACTTCCTCGCGCACACGATGCTCATCAGCCTGTTCATGCGGCACGGCGGGGCATTGGTGGTGTACGCCGTGGTGCTGGTCTCGGCGCGGCGCATCAGCCTGGCCGGCGTCGCCTTCGCCGGCCTGGCGGGCGCCTGGTCGCTGTACCGGCTGCTGACCCGCTCCGCGACGCCGCGCATCATCGCGATCGACTACGCCGTCACGATCGCCGCCTGCCTGGTCCTCCCCCTCGCGGCAGCCGACGACCAGGTGTGTCCGCCGACCTGCGCGCCGATCGCGATCGGCGGTACGGCCATCGCGAGCTTCACGGTGTTCGAACCGCTACTGAACGCGGCGATGGCCGCGGGCGTCGTGGCCGCGGTCGCGGCCGGCGCGGCGCCGGTCGGCGGTGTGCACGACACCGACCAGTGGGTCAACGTCTACTACTTCGCCCTGCTGTGGGTGGCGTCGACGTTGATCCGCATCTTGACGGTGCGCGTGGCCGAGAAAGTCGATGCGGCGCGCGCCGAGCGGCTCGCCGTCGAGCTCCGCCAGAAAGTCAACGCCGCGGTGCGCGATTACGACCGCGAGCAGACGCGGCTGCTACATGACACCGTCGCCTCCACCCTGCTGATGGTGGGGACCGGGGCCGCGTTGTCGCCCGAGCGTGTCGCCGCCCAGGCGCGCCGCGACCTTCGCGTGTTCACCGAGACGTCCCACGCACCCGCGCCGCCGGCCGATCTCGTTGCCGCCCTGCGTGATCACGCCGCCCACACCACGACGCCCGTGAGCTATGCCGGTGTCTCGGCGATGTGGGTGGACGGGGCGACGGCGGCGCCCATCGCGGCCGCCGCGCGCGAGGCCCTCACCAACGTCGACCGGCATTCCGGCGCCGCCGCGGTCACCATCACCGTGCAGCTCGGGCGAATCCAGATCACCGACGACGGGCGCGGATTCGATCCCACCCGACCGACGCGGGGACACGGCATCGCCGACTCGATCATCGCCCGCATGCAGCAGCTCGGCGGCGTCGCGGGGATCATCACGCAGCCCGGGCAGGGCACCACGGTCGAGTTGTGTTGGCCCACGGCAATACCGGCCAATGCCGGCCCAGCGCCTGACCCGGAGCGGCTCATCGAGCGGGCACACATGGGATACGGACTGGCGCTGGTTGCCTACGGGCTGGCGAACCTGCTGGTGACGGTGCCCGCATCCCTGAGGTTCGCGGCGTACCCGTATCTGCAATGGACCCTCATCGTCGTGACGACGGCAGCGGCGCTGTCGGCGATCCCCCGGGTGATGGGCCGGACCTATCCCCGGGCACGTTTCGGCATCATGGCGCTCGTCATTGTGGCTCTGGTGCAGTCGATCTCGATGCCGATCAACGACCTCGACCCCCGGTTGCAGTGGGCCGAAGGCGCGATCGGCTGGTGTGTGCTGCCGCTGCTGCTCAGCGTGCGGCTCAGCTACGCCGTGGGCGTTCTGGTGTGGTGCTGGGTCGTTCCCGCCATCTACGCGATCATCCGGAATCCGTCGGTCCACACCGTCGTCGACCTGGGATACGACACGGCGAGTGTGCTCGTCGCCCAACTGTGCGCCCTGGTCGTAGCTGACATGATCCGGCGTTCTGCCGCAGCCGCTTCCGCCGAGACCGAGAGTCACATGCGCCTGACCGCCGCGGCACACATCGCCGACGCCGTGCAGGAGGAATACGACCGCCGCTACGCGGACCTCGCCGCCACCATCCAGCCGCTGCTGTGCACCCTCGCGGACGGAAAACCGGTCGACGCCGAGACGCGGCGCCGCGCACAACTCGAATACCAGCGGCTGCGTACCCTTTTCGACCAGTCCGCGAGCTTCGAGCACGTCCTGCTCCGCGAATTACGCCCACGCATCGACGCGGCCCAGAATCGCGGCCTCGCCATTTCCGTGGACGTCCAGGGCACGCTGCCGGCCATGGATGTGCCCACCGCCCGCCGACTGGCCCGGCTCGTCGACCAGGTTCTCCAGGCGGCCGCGTCACCGGCCCGCATCACCGTCACGGCCGAATCGGCCGCAGTCGAACTCAGCGTCATGTGTCAGCGCGCGCAGCACGCCGATTTGCCGACGAAATCCAGTGTCGACGACGAAGATGAATTCGACCTGACCACCCTCGATGACACGGTGTGGATCACCGTGCGCCACCCACTCCCAGAAAGATCGACCGAACATGTCCGCGCCGGCCAACCGATCTGAGCCCCTGGCCATCGCCGTTGTCGATGACCACGACGTCATCCACACCGGCGTCTCGGCATGGTGCGCTCAGGCCGATCCACCCATCCGCGTCGCATCCGACCACCTCGACGCCGAATCGTTCCTGGCCGTCTACCCCAAGGCTGACCACCAGCTGGCCGCGGTCATCCTGGACCTCGAACTGCGCAGTCGCCAGCCTGATTTCGATGCGGTCGCCGCCATCGTGGACGCGGGACACGCGGTGATCGTCTACTCGCACCTCGAGAACGCCGAGGTCATCCTGCGGTGCCTGGCCATCGGGGTGGTCACCTATCTGGCCAAGAGCGAAGGCCAGGGCCACCTCATCGAGGCCATCCGCGCGGCCAGCACCCACGAGCCGTACGTCGGCCCCCGCATGGCCGCGGCCATCTGCTCGGACACCGACTCCGGCCGGCCCGGACTCACCCAGCGCGAACGCGAAGTGCTCAAGGCCTGGTTCCAGACCGAGAGCAAGGACATCGTCGCCAAGCGGCTACATCTCGCCCCGACCACCGTCCGGACCCACTTGCAACGTGTCCGCGCCAAGTACGCCGCCGCGGGGCGGCCGGCGGCCACCAAGGCCCAACTCGTCGCCCGTGCCGTGCAAGACGGCATCCTCAGCGTCGAAGATCTTTAACCGCGAGCAGCCGCAAAACTGTCGAATTTCATTGGAATTGGACAGTTTTACGTCTGCTCGCGGGAAGAAGCTCCTACTGCGCCAGGGCGATGATCCGCTCGGCCCGGCGGAGCACCGGCATGTCGACCATGAGGCCGTCGTACTGGAACACACCGCGCTCGCGGGTCGCGGCGTCGAGTACCGCACGCGCCCAGGCGATCTCCTTCTCGGTCGGCGCGTAGCCGTCCCGGATGACCGCGACCTGGGTCGGGTGGATGGCCACTTTGGCGTCGAAGCCGACGGCCACGGCATCGTCGACCTCGGCCCGCAGGCCGTCCAGGTTCTTGATGTCGAGGTACACCGAATCCAGCGCGAGCTTGCCGAAAGCCTTGGCCGCCAACAACGACTGCGACCGGACGTGCTTGGCGACGTCGCGGTAGCTGCCGTCGGGCCAGCGGTTGGCGGTGCCGCCGAGCACTGCGAACAGGTCCTCGGCGCCCCACATGACGGCGTACGTGTTGTCGACCCGGGCGGTCTCGGTGACGGCGAGCGCCCCGAGCGGCGTCTCCACGAGCACCACCACGTCCAGCGGCGCGAGCGCCCGAACCTGTTCGGCGGACTCGGTTTTCGCGAGCATCACCGTGGTGTACGGCGTCTTCGCCAGCGCCTCCAGGTCCAGCGGATGATCAGCAGTGTCCGACGGGTTCAGCCGCACCACCGTGCGCGCCGGGTCCAGCGGGGTGTCGATCAACGCCTGGCGAGCCGCCGGCCGGTCCTTCGCGGCGCAGCCGTCTTCCAGATCGAGGATCACCACATCGGCTGCGGCGGCGGCCTTTTCGAACCGCTCGGGACGATCTGCCGGGCAGAACAGCCAGCCGGGGCCCGGGGCCGTCAGGCTCATGACGACTGCTCCGCGGGACGCTTGCGCACCATGGTCTTGCGCGTCGCGGTGGCGACGATGTCACCGTGCTGGTTGCGACCGGTGTGGGCGAACGTGACGATGCCCTCTCCCGGCCGGCTCATGGACTCGCGCTTCTCGACCACCTCGGACTCCGCGTACAGCGTGTCGCCGTGGAAAAGCGGCCTGGGGAACGCGATGTCGGAGAAACCGAGGTTCCCGACGATCGTGCCCTGCGTCAGCTGGGCGACCGACAGCCCGACGAGCGTGGACAGCGTGAACATCGAATTCACCAGTCGCGCATGGAACGGCGGCAACGCGTCGGAGAACGCGGCGTCCAGGTGCAGCGCCTGCGTGTTCATCGTCAGCGTGGTGAACAGGACGTTGTCGGCTTCGGTGATGGTGCGGCCGGGCCGGTGCTGGTAGATGACGCCCGGCTGGAACTCTTCGTACCAGAGCCCGCGCTGCTCGATGATCCGCTTCTCGGTCACAGCCCGGCCTCACGCGCGATCAGCATCAGCTGAACTTCCGTTGTGCCCTCACCGATTTCGAGGATCTTCGAATCGCGGTAGTGTCGGGCCACCGGGTACTCGTTCATGAAGCCGTAGCCGCCGAACACCTGGGTCGCGTCGCGGGCGTTGTCCATCGCGGCCTCGCTGGCGATCATCTTGGCGATGCAGGCGGCCTTCTTGAACGGCTTGCCCGCCAGCATCAGTGCGGCGGCGTCGTAGTAGGCGGTGCGGGCGACGTGGGCGCGCGCCTCCATCCGGGCGATCTTGAAGGCGATGGCCTGGTAGCCACCGATCTTGCGGCCGAACGCTTCCCGCTCCTTCGAGTACTTCACGCACTCGTCGACGCAGCCTTGCGCGACACCGACCGACAGCGCGGCGATGGCGATGCGGCCCTCGTCGAGGATGCGCAGGAAGTTGGCGTAGCCGCGGCCGCGGTCACCGAGCAGGTTCTCGGCCGGCACGCGCACGTCGTCGAAGCTCAGCGGGTGGGTGTCCGAGGCGTTCCACCCGACCTTGTCGTAGGCGGGTTCAGCGGTGAAGCCGGGCGTCGGCACCGGGACCAGGATCGACGAGATCTCCTTGTGCCCACCGGGCAGTTCGCCGGTCACGGCAGTGACGGTCACGAGCTTGGTGATGTCGGTGCCGGAGTTGGTGATGAACTGCTTGGAGCCGTTGATCACCCAGCTGTCGCCGTCCAGCTTGGCGGTCGTCTTGGTGGCGCCGGCATCGCTGCCGCCACCGGCCTCGGTCAAACCGAAGGCGCCCAAGGCCTTTCCGCTGGCCAGCTGCGGCAGCCATTCCTGCTTCTGCGCCTCGGTGCCGAAGCGGTACACCGGCATGGCACCCAGGCCGACGCCCGCCTCCAGCGTGATGGCGACGCTCTGGTCCACCTTGCCGAGTTCCTCCAAGGCCAGGCACAGGGCGAAGTAGTCGCCGCCCATGCCGCCGTACTCCTCGGGGAAGGGCAGGCCGAACAGGCCCATGTCGGCCATGCCGTCGATGACCTTGTACGGGAAGGTGTGGTCCTTGTCGTGCTGGGCGGCCACCGGCGCGACGACCGTCTGCGCGAATTCCCGGACCGTCTTGGCCAGCTCGGCGTAGTGGTCCGGCAGGGTGCCGGTCGAAATGAAGTCGCTCATTTGGTCTCCTCGGTTGCTGCGGTAATCCGGGCCAGCGGCTGGCCCACTTTGACCTGATCGCCGACGGCGACAAGCAATTCCACGGTGCCGTCGACCGGCGACGACAACGCGTGTTCCATCTTCATGGCCTCGACGGTGACGACGACGTCACCACTACTCACCGTCGACCCGTCCTCGACACCCACGGCGACAACGGATCCCGGCATCGGGCTGACGATCTCGGCGTCACCACTGTGTTCGTCGTCGGCGCGGACCGGCGCCTCACGTACGTCCTCGACGACGGTGGTACGGCCGGCACCGGCCAGCCACAGCCGGTGGTCCTCGACGGCGGTCAGGTATTCGGTGCGCAGGCCGTCCACCGTGACGATCAGCCGGTCACCGTCCAACGACGCTGTCACGCTGCGCGGTTCGCCGTCTTCGATGCGTGCCGTGGCGGCCGCGGGCGTTCCGGTGAGGTGGACGTGGTCGGTCCGGTCACCGGCCCGCAGCCGGATGGTGGTCGGCGCGTGCTCCCCCACCCGCCAGCCCGTCGGGGTGGCCCACAGTTCGCCGGCGTCCGCCCAGCTGTGCAGCCAGCGGTACGCGGCGGCGGCGATGAACTCGTCGTCGCCGGCCTGCGCCGCGACGTAGTCGCCCGTGCGGCGGTCCAGCAGCCCGGTGTCGAGGCGTCCGGCGATGACGTCCTCGTCAGCCAGCAGGAAACGCAGGAAGTCGAGGTTGGTGCCGACACCCAACACGGCGGTATCGGCCAGCGCCCGGTCCAGGCCACGCCGCGCCGACTCCCGATCCGGCCCGTACGCAATGATTTTCGACAGCATCGGGTCGTAGTCGCTGCCGATCACCGAGCCGGCCCGGATACCGGAATCCACGCGGGCGTCGGCGGGCTCGGCCAGCGCCAGCACGGTGCCGCCCGTGGGCAGGAAGTCGTGCGCCGGGTCCTCGGCGTACACGCGGGCTTCGATGGCGTGGCCCGTCATCGTGATGTCGTCCTGTGCCACCGGCAGTGCCTCGCCAGCGGCCACCCGCACCTGCAACTCCACCAGGTCGATGCCCGTGACCAGTTCCGTCACCGGGTGTTCCACCTGCAGGCGGGTGTTCATCTCCATGAAGAAGAACTCGTCGGGCCGGTCGGCGGAAACGATGAACTCGACGGTGCCGGCGCCGCGGTAATCGACGCTGCGGGCGGTGTCGCACGCGGCCGCACCGATGCGGGCCCGGGTCGCCTCGTCCAGCACGGGTGACGGGGCCTCTTCGATGACCTTCTGGTGCCGGCGCTGCAGGCTGCACTCGCGCTCGCCGAGATGCACGACGTTGCCGTGACTATCCGCGACGACCTGGACCTCGATGTGCCTGGGGTTCAACACGAATCGCTCCAGGAACAGGGTGTCGTCACCGAATGCCGAGGCGGCCTCGCGGCGGGCCGAGGCCAGCGCGGCGGGCAGCTCGGCAGCCGAATGCACCACGCGCATACCCTTGCCGCCACCGCCGGCGGACGGCTTCACCAGCACCGGGAAGCCCACCTCGGGGGCGCCGGTGATGAGCTCGTCGTCGGTGAGACCCGGACGCGAGATACCGGGAACCACCGGCACCCCGAAGGCCGACACCGCCGCCTTGGCGGTGATCTTGTCGCCCATGGTGCCGATGGCCTTGGCCGGCGGCCCGATGAAGACGATGCCCGCATCGTGCAGTGCGGCGGCGAATTCGGCGTTCTCGGAAAGGAATCCGTAGCCCGGATGCACGGCCTGCGCGCCGGTGCGCCGCGCCGCGCTCACGAGGGCGTCGATGCTCAGGTAGCTCTGCCGGGCCGGGGCCGGGCCGATGTTCACCGCCACGTCGGCCTCGAGCACATGCCGGGCACCGGCATCGGCGTCGCTGAACACCGCGACCGAACGAATCCCCATGGCCCGCAACGTCCGGATGACGCGGACCGCGATCTCGCCGCGGTTGGCGACCAGGACCGTATCGAAAGTCTTCATCTCACATCCTGAAAACGCCGTAGGACACAGGCTCGAGCGGAGCCTGCGCGACAACTGAAAGAGCCAGTCCCACCACGGTTCTGGTGTCCGCCGGGTCGATGACGCCGTCGTCCCAGAGCCGGGCCGTCGAGTAGTACGGGTTGCCCTGATCCTCGTACTGCTGGCGGATCGGGGCCTTGATGGCCTCTTCCTCCTCCGGCGTCAGGTCACCGCGCACGGTGGCCAGCACCGAGGCGGCCTGCTCGCCGCCCATCACCGAGATGCGGGCGTTGGGCCACATCCACAGGAACCGCGGCGAGTACGCGCGGCCGCACATCGAGTAGTTGCCGGCGCCGTACGAGCCGCCGATGACGACGGTCAGCTTCGGCACCCGCGCGCAGGCCACCGCGGTGACCATCTTGGCGCCGTGCTTGGCGATGCCGCCGGCCTCGTAGTCGCGGCCCACCATGAAGCCGGAGATGTTCTGCAGGAACAGCAGCGGCACCGACCGCTTGTCGCACAGTTCGATGAAATGCGCACCCTTCTGGGCGGATTCGCCGAACAGCACGCCGTTGTTGGCGATGATGCCGACCGGGTGGCCGTGGATACGGGCGAAGCCGGTCACCAGCGTGGTGCCGTATTCGGCCTTGAATTCGGTGAATTCACCGCCATCGACGATGCGGGTGATCACCTCGTGCACGTCGTACGGCACCTTGGAGTCGATCGGCACGACGTCGTAGAGCTCGGTCTGGTCGCACACCGCGTCCACCGTCGGGGCGACGTCCCACGGCGCCTGCGCGCGCGGCCCGAACGTCGAGGCGATGCGGCGGACGATGCGCAGCGCGTCGCGGTCGTCGTGCGCCAGGTGGTCGGTGACGCCGGAGATCTTGGAGTGCAGGTCGCCGCCACCGAGGTCCTCGGCCGAAACCACCTCTCCGGTCGCGGCTTTCACCAGGGGCGGGCCGCCCAGGAAGATGGTGCCCTGGTTGCGGACGATGACGGCCTCGTCGCTCATCGCGGGGACGTACGCGCCGCCGGCGGTGCAGGAGCCGAGCACCGCGGCGATCTGCGGGATACCCCGCGCCGACATGTTGGCCTGGTTGAAGAAGATGCGGCCGAAGTGTTCGCGGTCGGGGAACACCTCGTCCTGGCGCGGCAGGAACGCACCACCGGAGTCGACGAGGTACACGCACGGCAGCTGGTTCTGGCTGGCGATCTCCTGCGCCCGCAGGTGCTTCTTGACCGTGATCGGGTAGTACGTGCCACCTTTCACCGTCGCGTCGTTGGCGACGATCATGCATTCGCGACCCGACACCCGGCCGATGCCGGCGATCATGCCGGCGCCCGGGCATTCGTCGTCGTACATGCCGCCCGCGGCCAGCGGCGCGATCTCCAGGAACGGGCTGCCCGGATCGAGGAGCCCGTTGACCCGGTCGCGCGGCAGCAGCTTGCCGCGACCGACGTGGCGCTCGCGGGCGCGCTCCGATCCACCCAGCGCGGCGACGGCCAGCCTGTCCTTGAGATCGGCCACCAGCGCCAGGTGCTGCTCGCGATGCGATACCCGTTGGGAAACGCTCGGCGACATCGTCGCTCCATTTCACTTGAGTTAATGGCGAATAACCGAACGCGATGTTAGTCTTCATTAACTGAGATGTCCAGACCGGGTTGGAGGTGTCGATGACGGCATCAGTGTCAGACGCCGAAACACCGCGCAGCCGAGCCAAATCCGACCGGCGCGGCCAACTCGTCGCCGCCGCCGAACGACTCATCGCCGAACGGGGCTTTCTGGCGGTCCGCCTCGAGGACATCGGCGCCGCGGCAGGCATCAGCGGGCCCGCGATCTATCGGCACTTCCCCAACAAGGAAGCGCTCCTGGTCGAGCTACTGGTCAGTGTCAGCGCCCGGCTGCACGCGGGGGGACGCGCCGTGGTCGCCGAATGTGACGATCCCGCCGACGCACTCAACGGCCTCATCGAGTTCCACCTGGACTTCGCGCTCAACGAGTCCGACCTGATCCGGATCCAGGACCGCGACCTCAACAACCTCCCCGACGCCGCCAAACGCCAGGTGCGCCGCTCGCAGCGCCAGTACGTCGAAATCTGGGTCGACGTCCTGCGTCGGCTCGACCCGTCGCGCAGCGAGGCCGACGCCCGCACCATGGCGCACGCCGCATTCGGGCTCCTGAACTCGACGCCACACAGCGTCACCGCGGGCAGCGCCCGCAAGCAGGAGGAATCCTCGCGCGCCGTGCTGCGGGCCATGACCGTCGCGGCACTGGCCCCGCACCGCTGATCCAACCTGCCGCAGCGTCCCCGCGGTCCGGCGCGTGCCGCAGGTACCCTGCAAACATGAGGTGGGCATGACCGGATCGCGCGACGACGGGCTGGACGCCACCAAGAAACTCCCGGCCATGCCGACGGCCGGCTACCAGACCGACGCCTTCACCGATCCCTACGGTGTCACCGCACCGCCGAAGGTCCGCCGCCACAAGTGGCTGTTCCCGCTGGCCGGCGCGGTACTGATCCTGGCTCTCTGCACCGTGATCGCGCTGGTCATCGTCAACAGCTCCGAACAACAGACCCTGGTCGCACCGCCGCCGCTGCCGGTCCCGACGCAGGATCCGATGTCGTCGTCGACGACTGTGACGACCACCACGACGCCCGAGAGCACCGAGCCCAGCGAAGCCGTCAGCCCACCGGCGGCGGCAGCGCCCCCAGACGACGAGAGCGGCGACACCGAAGCCGTGCTGTACGCCGTGATCGGCAACGGCCGGGCGGTGAGCATCACGTACGTCGACACCGGCGGGGTGCTGCAGACGGAGTTCAACGTGCCGCTGCCGTGGACCAAGGAAGTGCAGCTGAACCGGCCGGCCGCGCGCTCGGCCAGCGTCAGCATCGTCAACGCCGGACGCGGCATCGCGTGCACCATCTCGGTCGACGGCACCCAGATTCAGCAGCGGGAAGGCGCGGGCCTCACGGTGTGCCGACAGTCCGGCAAACGCGGCCGCGGGCACGGGCACTAACGCCGGGCCGGCACCTTCACCAGCATCATCCCGACCAGCCCGATCGCCAGGACCGTGCACAGGCCGCCCAGGCCCGCCCGCGTCGTCGCGAAGATGTCGATGAACATCGAGAACAACCACGGCGACAGCACGTGCGCCGCCCGGCCCGTGGTGGTGTAGAGCCCGAAGGCCACGCCCTCCTTGCCGTCCGCCGAGATGCGGAGCATCAGGTTCCGCGACGCCGACTGCGTGGGGCCGACGAACAGGCACAGTGTCAGGCCACAAATCCAGAACGCGAGCGGTCCGGACAGGAACATCAGCGTGATGCCGACGGCGACCATCGCGGCCAGTGAGCCCACGATGACGCGCTTGGAACCGATCCGGTCGTCGAGCATGCCGCCGAGCGCCGCGCCCAGTGCCGCGATGGTGAACGCACCGGCGCCGAACAACGGCACGCTCGTCGGCGCGAGCCCGTAGACGCTGACCCCCACCACCGGTCCGAAGATCGAGATGCCCGTCAGCCCGTCGCGGAAGACGGCGCTGGAGAGTAGGTAGTAGACGACGTTGCGGTCGCGGCGCCACTCGCCGACGACCTCCGTCCACAACCTGCGGTAGGCGCCGAAGAATCCGACGGCCGGCGTGCCGTCGTGCGGCGGCGACTTCACCGTCAGCAGCAACGGCAGCGCGAAGATGACGAACCACGCCGCTGCCACCAGGACCGCGTACCGGTCCGGTTTGCCGTCCGAATTCGGAATGCCCAGGAGGCCGAGGGTGTCGCCGCTACCGGACTTGAAACCCACGAAGACCAGGAGCAGCAGTACGACGCTGCCGAAAAACCCTGCCGCCAAGCCGAATCCAGAGATGCGACCCGAGGTCGTCGGCGTCGACAGCTGCCGCAGCATCGCGTTGTACGGGACCGTCGCCAGGTCCATGCACGCCGCGGTACAGGCCAACAACGCCAGGCCGATCCACAGGTAGTGGTAGTCGGGCTTGATGAACGTCATCGACGCCGTCAGCACCACCACGGCGCCCGTCAGCGCCGCGAGCGCCCGCCGCCGCCGGTACGCGGCGTCGACCATCACACCCGTCACCGGGGCCAACAACGCCACGGCGATGCCCGCCACCAGCACCGCGCGCCCCAGCCAGCTCTCCGGCGTCGTCGGGCCCGGCAGGCCTTTGCCGACCTCCGAGATGAGATAGATGTTGAAACCGAAGGTCGTCACGATCGCGTTCACGCCCGTGGCACCGGAGTCCCACAGTGCCCAGGCGGCGACGCGACCCCGGCCGACGGGCGGGACGTGGCTGCTCAAGGCCCGTCGATTCGCTCGGCAAGCCTCGCTCATGCCGCCACTCTATTGGTCCCTACGATTGCACCCATGCCCGTACCCGCTCCCAGTCCCGACGCCCGCGCCGTCGTCACCGGCGCCTCGCAGAACATCGGTGAAGCGCTGGCCACCGAACTCGCCGCCCGCGGCCACCACCTGATCATCACGGCGCGCCGCGGCGAGGTGCTGGCCGAGGTCGCCAAGCGCATCACCGATAAGTACGGCGTCACCGTGGAGGTCCGGGCCTGCGACCTGACCGACCCGGCCGACCGCGACAAGCTCTGCGACGAGCTCGCCCAGCGCGACATCTCTATCCTGTGCGCCAACGCCGGCACCGCGACGTTCGGCGCCGTCGCCGACCTGCCCGCCGAAGGTGAGAAGGCCCAGGTGCAGCTCAACGTGCAGGGCGTGCACGACCTGGTGCTCGCCGTGCTGCCCGGCATGATCGCGCGCAAGGGCGGCGGCATCCTGATCTCCGGTTCGGCCGCGGGCAACTCGCCCATCCCGAACAACGCGACCTACGCCGCGTCCAAGGCGTTCGCCAACACCTTCAGCGAGTCGCTGCGCGGCGAGCTCAAGCCGCACGGCATCAACGTCACGCTGCTGGCGCCCGGACCGGTGCGCACCGAGCTGCCCGACCCGTCCGAGCAGTCACTGGTCGAGCGCCTGATCCCCGACTTCCTGTGGATCGACACCGAGTACACCGCCCGGATTTCGCTGGACGGCCTCGAGAAGAACAAGATGCGCGTCGTCCCGGGCCTGACCTCGAAGGCCATGTCGGCCGCGAGCGGCTACGCCCCGCGCGCGATCGTCGCGCCGATCGTCGGCGCGGTCTACAAGAAGCTCGGCGGGTCGTAAGGCTTCAGGCCGCCGAGAAGGACCAAATGGCTGCTGATTCGGCTTCGCAACGACCATTTGGTCCTTCTCGGCGCGCCCCAACTGAACCGACTTACCGCCGGCGCGTCGTACCGAACAGGCTGCGGGTGATCTCGCGGCCTGCCACGGTCGCCGCCGAGCGCAGGAAGCTCTTGAACGCGGTGCTCTGCAGGACTTCCGACACCATGCCGGGTCCCTCTGCCTCGACCTCGACGCGACCGGATGCGGTGAGGTCGGGCTCTTCGGCCGGGGTGGGCGCGGGCGCCGTGCCGGCATCAGCCGCAGGCGGCGCACTGGCCGGCGCCGGCTGCGCAGACAGCCGCTCGTGGGCCGAGTCGCGGTCGACTGTCGCGCCGTAGGTCGCTTGCAACGGGCTGGCCTTGGCGGCGGCAGCAATGGCGTCGGGGCCGATGGTGCCCATCAGCGACCGCGGCGCGCGCAGCCGGGTCCACGCCACCGGCGTCGGCGCACCGACCTCGGACAGCACGGTGACGACGGCCTCACCGATCCCGAGCGACGTCAGCGCCGACTCCAGGTCGTAGACGGACGTCTTCGGGTAGGTCCGGACCGTCTTCGTCAGAGCCTTCTGGTCGTCCGGGGTGAAGGCCCGGATCGCGTGCTGGACGCGCGCACCCAGCTGGCTGAGGACGTCGTTGGGAATGTCGGTGGGCAGCTGGGTGCAGAAGAACACGCCGACGCCCTTGGAGCGGATCAGCTTGACGGTCTGCTCGACCTGGTCCAGGAACGCCTTCGACGCGTCGGCGAACAGCAGGTGCGCCTCGTCGAAGAAGAAGACCAGCTTCGGCTTGTCCGCGTCACCGATCTCCGGCAGCGTCGAGAACAGGTCGGCCAGCACCCACATCAGGAACGTCGAGAACAACACCGGCCGCGCGGCCTGGCTGCCCAGCTCCAGCAGCGTGATGATGCCGCGGCCCTGCGGGTCCAGACGCATGAGGTCCTCGGGCTTGAGCTCGGGCAATCCGAAGAACGTGTCGCCGCCCTCGGCCTCCAGGTTGATCAGCGCACGCAGGATCACGCCCGCGGTGGCCGGCGACACCGCGCCGAGCGCCTTGAGCTCCTCTTTGCCCTCATCGCTGGTCAAGAACTGGATGACGCCGCGCAGATCCTTCAGGTCATCGAGGAGCAGGCCCTTCTGGTCGGCCCAGTGGAAGATCAGCCCGAGCGTCGACTCCTGAGTCTGGTTGAGCCCCAAGACCTTCGACAGCAGGATGGGCCCGAAGCTGGTGACGGTGGCGCGCACCGGGACGCCGATGCCCGTCGTCCCCAGTGACAGGAACTCGACCGGGAAGGCGGTGGGCGTCCAGTCGTCGCCGGTGTCTTTCGCACGCTGGGCGGTCTTGTCGCCCGCCGCGCCGGGCTGCGCGAGCCCCGACAGGTCGCCCTTCACGTCGGCCATGACGACCGGCACCCCGGCCGTCGACAATTGCTCGGCGATGACCTGCAGCGTCTTCGTCTTACCGGTACCGGTCGCGCCCGCGATGAGGCCGTGGCGGTTGATGGTGGCCAGCGGAATCTTGACCTGAGCGCTGGGGTCGACGGTCCCGTCGACGACGACCGCGCCCAGGTTCAGCGCTTGGCCGGTGACGGCGTAACCAGCGGCGATCTGCTGCGCGGGGGATGCACTCGAATCGGTCGTCATGCGCCTGACCCTACTTCGTCGGGTCGCTGGTGGCCGGGTATGGACACCCCGTTGAACGCCTGGGAATAGTCTGGAACACCGTGCGTGACGAACTGGTATGGATCGACTGCGAGATGACGGGGCTGGATCTCAAGTCCGACCGGCTCATCGAGATCGCGGCATTGGTCACTGACAGCGACCTGAACGTGCTCGGCGAGGGCGTCGACGTGGTGATCCACACCGACGACGCCGCCCTCGACGGCATGGCGGATGTGGTGATGAAGATGCACACCCGCTCGGGCCTGATCAACGAGGTGCGGACCTCCACGGTCACCCTCGAAGAGGCCGAGCAGATGGTGCTGGACTACATCCGCGGCCACATCGGGCAGGCGAAAACCGCTCCCCTGGCTGGCAATTCGATCGCCACCGATCGCGGCTTCATCGCCCGCGACATGCCCCGCCTCGACGACTTCCTGCACTACCGGATGATCGACGTCAGCTCGATCAAGGAACTGTGCCGCCGTTGGTACCCGCGCATCTATTTCGGGCAGCCCGACAAGGGGCTGGCACACCGCGCCCTGGCCGACATCCACGAATCCATCCGTGAGTTGAAGTACTACCGCGGCACCGCGTTCGTGCCCGCGCCCGGCCCGTCTACCAGCGAAATCGCGGCCGTCGCCGGTGAACTCGGCCCACCGACGAACGACGCCGTGGAGACCGATTCGGCTTAGCGGGCCCAAGCGGTTAGTATCTACGACGCTGCTTCTGAGAAGCAGCGATGGTGGCTGTAGTTCAGCTGGTAGAGCACCAGGTTGTGATCCTGGGTGTCGCGGGTTCGAGTCCCGTCAGCCACCCCGAGGTAGAACATCGCCTCACCTGCGCGTAGCGGGTGGGGCGATGTTTGTTTTCCGGGGGCCGCGCGCCCGGCTGGCACAGTGGTGCACGTGGGTGATGCGATCGAGTTGCAAGCGTCCTGCCTCGAAGGACCCCGAGTTCGCCTTCGCAAGGCGCGCGACGAGGACGCCGAGGGCCTGATCGAAACGCAGACCGACGAGCGGGTGCGCCGGTATCTGGGCGGACCGCGCCCTGTCCACGAAGTGCGCGCCGTGCTCGAAGGGGTCGGCGCGGCAACGTTATTGGAAGCCCCCGGCTGCTACATCGCGACGGCCAAGGATTCCGACGAGATGCTTGGGACGGTGACGCTGAGTCGCCGTCGCAACGACGTGCCCGGCCATCTGGACCCCGGCGGCGACGAACTCGAGCTGAGCTACGTCTTCCGTCCGCACGCGTGGGGTCGGGGCTATGCGAGCGAAGCCGCGCGGCTACTGCTGGAGTACGCGGCCGGCGAGCTGGACGACCAACCTGTCGTGATCATCACCCAGACCGCCAACCGCGCCTCGCTCCGCTTGGCCGGGCGCCTCGGGTTCAGTGTGGTGGCGACGTTCGAGCAGTACGACGCCGAGCAGGCGCTGGCGACCGCTCGGCTGGCCACGTTCCTGCGCACCGAAGCCCTTCGCGTCGACTCCTAGGGTCAGCCGGGCACCTGGTCCAGGAAGCCGTGCACCGACCGGATGCGGCCGTCGGCGTCCGTGGCCAGCACGTCGAATCCGACGATCGGCGGCTGCTCCCCCGCTGGCCCCAGGCCCCACTGGAAGCGGGCCTGGTTGTGATGGCTGTCCGGGCCGCTGACGAGCGAGAAGACGAATCCGGGGAATTGGGTGTGGACCGCGCCGATCACGCCGGAGATGGCGTCGTGACCCGCGACGTCGGCCATCGGATCGGTGTAGGACGCCTCGGGCGTCCAGTGGTCGTCGAGCAGCGCCTTCCGTTCAGTCGGGTCGGTGGCGTTCCAGGTCTTCAGGTACGCGGTGACGATGTCGTTCATGCTGACCTCTTTCATGTCGGGTTGGTCAGCTCAAAGCTTGGCGGCCGAAACGAGGCCAGTCGATTACTTGGCAGGTAATGATGTTCTGCCGCTTGGGTTTTCGGCTAAGCCGCTTTCCCCGGCCTGCGCTTCGCGGCGTTGACCCTGGGCCTACGGCGCGAAAAACCGAGTAACGCAGGCCCTCAGCGCAGAACCAACACCAGACTGGCGTTCACCCTGCGGCTAGGGCGCAGAAAGCCGAGTAGCCAAGACCCACACCGCAGAGCCAACCCACGGCCAGTGTTCACCCTGCGACCAAGGCGCAAAAGGCCGAGTAGCGGAGACCCGCACCGCAGGGTCAACCTGAAACGACGAAAGCCCCCTCCCGAAGGAGGGGGCTTTCGCATCTGTGCGCCGTCAGGGTTTCGAACCCCGGACCCGCTGATTAAGAGTCAGCTGCTCTACCAACTGAGCTAACGGCGCGCGAGAGAGACCTTAACAGCCCGATGGCCGCAGGGTGAAATCGTATGGTCAGCGCCGTTTCCGGACCTCGATCGCGGGTATCCATACCGGGTCGGACGGCCCGATGGACCCGCCACACAGCCTTGGAGGTGTCCAACATCACACGCGCCGGACTCGCCGCCCACCTGCGCACCACTTGAGCGAGCCGAAACCCGCACGACCACAGCGAATCCCGGTCGAACAGTAGCCAATGCACACCTGTCAAGACCCTGTATACGCGCACGATCGTCAATAGCGGTCCGACGCCGAAAACCGTCAAAAATTACATAGACCTGCAATTTTGCAACGAGCCACCGAAAAACAGAGTTAGCTGAAACGGCGTATGATGGTGTAGAAATATAGGTGACGACGACTGAAGGGAGTTAGCTGATGACACCCATCGCCGGTGCAACCTACGCGGCGCCGAGTGCCGACGTTGCGGCAGCAGTCGACGACGCCCTGGTCATCGTCCACAACTGCACCCGGCTGGGCCGGGTTGCGAATCCCCCGCGCAGCTGGCTGCCAGGCTGGCTGACACCGCGCCGCGGGAACTAGAAAGTCGGGTTATCCGCGGATCTTGCGGATGACCACCACCAGCACCACAACGCCGAGTCCGGCGAACGTTGCGATGACCGCGGGCTTGGAAGCGATCGCGATGGCCTTGGCCTTGGCGTCGTCGGCCAGCCGCTGGGGGTTTGCCCGCTCTGCGAGGGCGTCCACCGTCAACGCCAACTGATCGCGTGCACGATCGATTTCCTGCTTGATCTCGTCAGGATTCCGGTCAGCCACTTCAGCCCTCCAGCTCGCGTTGCTCCTAGGCGCTCTACCCTAGAGCAGCTTGCCGCAACAGCAACGCCTGGCCGACAGAAGGGACCTCCCGGTGGCACCGACCCCGCGACTCGAAGTGGGCGACAAAGCCCCCGCATTCAGCCTGCCCGACGCCGACGGCAACACCGTAAAGCTGTCGGACTACAAGGGCCGCAAGGTCATCGTGTACTTCTACCCCGCAGCCTCGACGCCGGGCTGCACCAAGCAGGCCTGCGATTTCCGCGACAGCCTGGCCGAACTCAACGAGGCGGGCCTCGACGTCATCGGCATCTCGCCCGACAAGCCCGAGAAGCTCGCCAAGTTCCGCGACAACGAAGGCCTGACATTCCCGCTACTGTCGGACCCCGACCGCAAGGTGCTCACCGCCTACGGCGCCTTCGGCGAGAAGACGATGTACGGCAAGACCGTGCAGGGCGTCATCCGCTCGACGTTCCTCGTGGACGAGAAGGGCAACATCGAGGTCGCGCAGTACAACGTCAAGGCCACGGGCCACGTGGCCAAGTTGCGACGGGACCTGTCGGTCTAGCAGTCGAGCACCGTCAGCGGTTCCCGGCTGGACGAGCCGGGAACCGGGTGGCGGCCCACCCAACCACGTGTGACAGCTGCGTGGCCGTTCGGCCAATCGTTGTCTCCACCGGCGTTGCGCGAACAGCCGCAGATGCGTTCAGGTGCAAGACTTTTGACGTGACGCACAACATCCACATCCGCACTGTCGACAGCAGCATTCGCTACCCCCAGGCGCTGAGCTATGGCGAGAAGGACCAGATTCTCTGGGTCCAGATCGGCGAAGACGCCGACCACTCGGACACCATCTACTTCAGCCCGTCCTACTGGCAGCAGTACTCCGTGGACCCCCACAGTGAGGATCCGCTCGATCTGGAATTCGACGAAGACGACGACGAAGACGATGAGGACGACGACGAGTAGAACCCCGGCGCCGGGGTACGACGTTTCGTACCCCAGCCACACCGGATAGACCGGGCGCCGGCTTCGACCACCCCGGCGCCCCGCTCTGGCACACTCGACCCGTGGCCGCGCCCGACGTCCGTTTCCGCCGCCTCGCCGAGCAGGTGGCCGACGAGTTGCGCCGGCGCATCCTCAGCGGTGACCTCCCCGACGGCAGCGTGCTGCCGACCGAGGATGAACTGCTGACCGAGTTTCCGATCAGCAAGCCGTCACTGCGCGAGGCGATCCGAATCCTGGACGCGGAAGGGCTGCTCAGCGTGCGCCGCGGCAAGCTCGGCGGCTCGGTGGTGCACCGGCCCAGCGCGAGCAACGTGGCCTACACCATGGGTCTGGTTCTCGGCGCGAACCAGGTGAGCCTCGGCGACGTCGGCGCCGCGCTGCAGCAGGTGGAGCCGGCCTGTGCGGCGTTGTGTGCGCAGCGCGCGGACCGCAAGACCGCGGTGGTGCCGGTCCTTCGGCACATCCACGCCGAGTCGGTCGGGTCGGTCGAGGATCTGGTGGCGGTGACATCCGCGAGCCGGCGCTTCCACGAGGCATTGGTGCAGCACTGCGGCAACGAGACCATGATCATCCTCGCCGGGGCCCTGGAGAAGCTGTGGTCGTCGCACGAGCTGAACTGGTCACGGCAGTTCACCGACCACGCCGGCATTCCGGTCGACGAGCGCCGGGCCGCACTGGAGGATCACCGCACGCTGATCGACGCCATCGAAGCCGGCGACGCCGAACGCTCGCGGGAATTGGCCGCGACGCATCTGCTCGATGCCCAGCACTACCCGGGTTCGGCCGGTGTGGTCGACCCGGCGATGGTGCGCACCCGCACGCGATCTTCGTGAATCCTTGACAAAGTGTGCGCTTATTTTCATATGATTTGAAGATGCGGCCTGCGGAGGCGACCACGATGGACATGGCGGTCACGGGTTCGCCGGCATTCACCGCCGAGGACGTCGCACGCTTCCACGCCAATGGCTGGTGGAGCGAGTCCACGATCTCGGATGCCGTGCGCGCGAACGCCGCTCGCACCCCGGACCGCGTCGCATATGCGGATTACCCGAACCGGTCGCTGAGCTGGCGTGAATTCGATTGCGCGGCAACTGCTTTGGCCGGGCAGTTGGCCGGTGCGGGCGTGCACCCCGGGGACCGGATCGCGGTGTGGCATGGCGACACCACGGCGATCCACGTGCTGTTCGTCGCCATCGAGCGATGCGGCGCGGTGGTCGTCGGTGTCGGAGCACGCGCCGGAATCCGCGAGGTGACGGCCATCCTGCAGAGCGCCGAACCCCGACTGCTGGTCACCGATCCCCCGCGGCAGGCTCAGGCCCACACCGTGGCCGGCGCCATCGGCTGCCCACTGCTGACCCTGGACGAACTGTCCGTGGGTACCGACTCGACCGACGTGAGCCCCGAGGCCCAGCTGGGCGCCGACGACGTCTTCCTCATCAACTCGACGTCGGGCACCACCGGGCTACCGAAATGCGTTGTGCACACACAGAACCGTTGGTATTACTTCCATCAGCAAGCGGTCGCCAACGGCCTGCTGACGTCCGACGACGTCTTCCTTCCGGTCATCCCGACCCCGTTCGGCTTCGGTTTGTGGACCACCCACATCACCCCGATCCTGTTGGGCACCACCAACGTCCTGCTGGACCGGTTCAGTGTCGCGGCGGCGTGCGCGGCCATCGAACAGCACAAGGTCACCGTGTTGTGTTATGTCAGTACTCAATTGACCATGATCATGGCCGACCCGGTGGCCCGTGAGTACGACCTGAGCTCGCTGCGGGTGGTGTTCACCGGTGGCGAGGCCCTGCCCTACCGCCCCGCGCACGAGTTCGAAAAGCTGACCGGCGCAACGATTCTGCAGTTCTACGGCTCCAACGAGACGGGTCTGCTCAGCGGCACCACGGTGCACGACTCGCTCGAGCACCGGCTGCGTACCGGCGGCCGGATCGTCGCGGACATGGCCGTCCGCCTCTTCGACGGAGACACCGACGTCACCGACACCGGCCGGGGCCAGCCCGCCTGCCGCGGGCCGGCGACCAGCCTCGGCTATCTGGGTGGCACCGACCACGACAAACTGTTCACCGCCGACGGCTGGATGCGGATGGGCGACATCTGCGAAATCGACGCCGACGGCTACCTGCGAGTGACGGGCCGGACGTCCGACTTCATCGTGCGCGGTGGCAAGAACATCAGCGCGGCCCAGGTCGAGGACGTCGTCATGACGCACCCCGCGGTGGGTCTGGCCGCCGCGGTGGCCATGCCTGATCCGGTGTTCGGCGAAAAGGTCTGCGTCTACGTCGAACTGATCGGCTCGTCGACACTGGAGCTCGCCGAGCTGTGCACGCACCTGCTCGCGCAGGATGTTTCGAAGGAACTGCTGCCCGAGCGGCTGATCGTGGTCGACGAGCTCCCCCGATCCTCGGGCGGCAAAGTCGCGAAAGGCCAACTGCGCGAGGATATCCGCGCCCGGATGGGAGACGGTCATGACCGCAGCTGAAAAGCCCCGCCGCGGCGGGCTCGAAGTCTGGGCACCGTCGGTGACGCCGCCGGTCGGCGTTGACCTCACCGACGAACAGGCCATGGCCATCGCGTTCCGGCACCTCGCGACCATCGGCTTCGCCGAGAATCTGGCGGGGCACATCACCTGGCAGCCCGATGGCCGGACCGACATGTACGTCAACCCGTGGGGCCTGTGGTGGCAGGAGGTCGCCGCCTCCGACATCTGCGTCGTCGACGAGGACGCCCGCGTGCAGCGGGGCCGCTGGGACGTCACGCCGGCCATCCACATCCACACCGAGCTGCATCGCGCCCGCCCCGATGCGCGCTTGGTGATCCACAACCACCCCTACTACGTGTGCGTGCTGGCGGCGCTGGGCCGGCTGCCGGAGTTGGTGCATCAGACCGGATCGCTG
This sequence comes from Mycobacterium sp. UNC410CL29Cvi84, assembly GCF_000686745.1. Taxonomy (NCBI): domain Bacteria; kingdom Bacillati; phylum Actinomycetota; class Actinomycetes; order Mycobacteriales; family Mycobacteriaceae; genus Mycobacterium; species Mycobacterium sp. UNC410CL29Cvi84. The sequence goes on along the minus strand of NZ_JMLM01000006.1, from coordinate 186,609 downwards.
TTCCTGGACGACCTCTGCCTCGTCGACGAATACGACGGCGAGGTCGACAGCCCTTCCCGCGCAGCCGAATTGGCGGCCCGGATCGGCGCGGCGAACACGACCATCCTGGCCAACCACGGCGTCATCGCCACGGGCCGCAACCTCGCCGAGGCGGTGTACCGGGCCGCCTCGATCGAGCGGGTCTGCAAGCTGGCCTACGACGTCCTGCTGACGGGCCTGAAGCCGAGCGAGATGAAGTGGTCCGACATGGTCGGCATGAAGTCCTCCCTGATCGAGCGCGCGGCCGACGTGTACTGGGCCGGCGCTGCCCGCATGACCATCAAATCCGATCCGTCCGTTCTCCAGTAAAGGCGTTGGTACGACATGAAATCCATCGACGATCTGGCCGCCAATCTCGATTTCACCGTCGCCAAGACCGGCGCGGACCGCACCGTCACGCTGCTGCCCGACCCGCCACGTGCCGCGCGCCGCTACACCGTGATCTCGGTCGACGACCACATCGTCGAGCCACCCGACACCTTCACCGGGCGGCTGCCGAGCAGGTTCGCCGACCGGGCGCCGCGGGTCGTCGACACCGCGGGCGGCGGCCAGACCTGGGTGTACGACGGCCAGGAGCTACCCAACGTCGGGTTCAACGCCGTGGTCGGCCGTCCGGTGTCCGAGTACGGCTTCGAGCCGGTCCGGTTCGACGAGATGCGCCGGGGCGCGTGGGATATCCACGAACGCGTGCGGGACATGGACCTGAACGGGGTCTACGCGTCCCTGAACTTCCCGTCGTTCCTGCCGGGATTCGCGGGCCAGCGCCTGCAGCAGGTCACCACCGACCGCGACCTGGCGATGGCCTCGGTGCGGGCCTGGAACGACTGGCACTTCGATGTGTGGGCCGGCTCCTACCCGGACCGGATCATCCCCTGTCAGCTGCCCTGGCTGCTGGACCCCGAAGTGGGCGCCAAGATGATCTACGAGAACGCCGAACGTGGTTTCCACGCCATGACTTTCAGTGAGAACCCGGCGATGCTGGGCCTGCCGACCATCCACTCGGGCTACTGGGACCCCATGATGGCGGCCTGCGCCGAGACCGGCACCGTCGTGAACCTGCACATCGGATCATCGGGCTCCTCCCCCTCCACCACCCCGGACGCGCCGCCGGACGTGCAGGGCGTGCTGTTCTTCGCCTACGCCATCTCGGCGGCCGTCGACTGGCTGTATTCCGGCCTGCCCAGCCGGTTCCCCGATCTCAAGATCTGCCTGTCCGAAGGCGGCATCGGCTGGGTCGCCGGGCTGCTGGACCGGCTCGACCACATGCTCAGCTACCACTCGATGTACGGCACGTGGGAACGGCTCGGCGAAAAGCTCACTCCAGCTGAGGTTTTCACCCGCAACTTCTGGTTCTGCGCGGTGGAGGACCAATCGTCGTTCGTGCAGCGCGACCGCATCGGCGTCGACAACATCATGCTCGAAGCCGACTACCCGCATTGCGACTCGACCTGGCCGCACACGCAGGCGACCATCCACGAGGAGATCGGCGACCTGCCTGCAGACGTCATCCGAAAGATCACCTGGGAGAACGCCTCTCGGCTCTACCAACACCCGGTGCCCGAGTCGGTGCAGGCCGATCCCGAATCGTTCTGACCGAGCGCGCGCAGCCGCTCACCCCAACGTGTTCGATCCAGACCCGTCGCAAATCGTGACATTGTCACAAAACCGGACATTGTCAGCCAGTGATGACAGGTCCAGATCGAACATGCAACAGAGACTCGTGTCGAATACGCGGGCGTCCTAGCGCCCGAGCGCGTCCAACAACAGCGCCTCGGAGATCGCGGCCTTCTCGAGCACGCCCAGGTGCAGGCTCTCGTTGATGCTGTGCGCCTGGGTACCGGGATCCTCGACGCCGGTGACCAGAATCGTTGCGTCCGGGAAGGTCTCGGCGAATTCGGCGATGAACGGGATCGACCCGCCCATCCCCATGTCCACCGGGGCAACACCCCACGCCTGCGTGAACGCCGACCGCGCCGCGTCGTACACCGGGCCGCTGGAGTCGATGGCGTACGGCTGGCCGACGTCACCCGGCGTCACGGTGACCTTGGCACCCCAGGGCGCGTGGCTCTCCAGGTGCCGGGTCAGCGCGGCCAGATGCGCCAGCGCGTCCCCACCGGGAGCAACCCGCATGCTGACCTTCGCCCGCGCGGACGGGATCAGCGTGTTCGACGCCTTGGCGATCGACGTGGTGTCGATGCCGATGACGGTGATGGCCGGCTTGGCCCAAAGTCGTTGCACCACAGAGCCGGAACCGATCTGCTGGACGCCGTCGAGCATGCCCGTCTCGGTGGCGACCCAGTCCGGCCCCCGGTCGACGTCGGCCGCGGTGCCCTCGTACAGACCTTCGACCGCGACGTTGCCGTCGTCGTCGTGCAAGGTGGCCAACAACCGCACCAGAGCGCTCAGCGCGTCGGGCACCACGCCGCCCCACAACCCGGAGTGCAGGCCGTGGTCCAGCGTCGCCACCTCGACGACGCAGTCGGCAAGCCCGCGCAATGACACCGTCAGCGCCGGCATCTCGGTGCTCCAGTTGTCCGAATCGGCGATGACGATGACGTCGGCGGCCAGCAGGTCGCGATGCGCGGCCAGCAGGGCACCCAGAGAAGGCGATCCCGATTCCTCTTCGCCCTCAACGAAAACCGTCACGCCGACGGGCGGGTTGCCGCCGTGGGCCCGCATCGCGGCCAGGTGGACGGCGATGCCGGCCTTGTCGTCGGCGCTGCCGCGGCCGTAGAGCCGGCCGTCGCGCTCGGTCGGTTCGAACGGCTCCGACGCCCACTGCGCGGCGTCGCCCTCGGGCTGCACGTCGTGGTGCGCGTACAGCAGGACGGTCGGGGCGCCCTCCGGCGCCGGGTGCCGGGCGATGACGGCCGGCGCCCCGCCCTCTTGGACGATGTGCACCTCACCGAAGCCCGCCTCGGACAACAGTTTTGCGGTCAGCGCGGCGCTGCGGTGTACCTCGGCGTGCCGGGCCGGGTCGGCCCATACCGACTGGATACGGACCAGATCCTCCAGGTCGGCACGCACCGACGGCAGCACCTCACGGACGCGGGCGACGAGATCAGCCATGACATCGAGCGTAGTGCGCGCCCTCACCAACCGGCGTATCGTCACCGCATGCCGTCGATGGGTCATCTGTTGGCGTTCGGGCTGATCTCGTTCTTGGTGATCGTGGTACCCGGCCCGAGCGTCTTGTTCACTGTTGGCCGGGCGCTGACGGTCGGACGGCGCCAGGCGTTGCTGACAGTGGCAGGCAATGCGATGGGCGCCTATGTACAGATCCTCGCCGTGGCCCTGGGCGCCGGTGCACTCATCTACGCTTCGGCGCTGGCTTTCGGCATCATCAAATCGATCGGTGTCGCATACCTGATTTATCTTGGCGTCCAAGCCATCCGGCATCGGCACGCCCTCGGTGAGGCGCTCACGGGTGGCGCGTCCTCGATCCGGCCGCTCCGGGTGCTTGCCGACGGCTTCGTCGTCGGAATGACCAATCCCAAGACGATCGTGTTTTTCGTCGCGGCACTACCGCAGGTGGTCGACCCCGCAGTCGGGCACGTATCGACTCAGATGCTCATTTTGGGTGTCGTGTTCCTCGCCATCGCGGTGACCTCTGACAGCATTTGGGCTTTGGCGGCCGGGCTGGCCCGAGACTGGTTCGCGCAGTCGCCGCGGCGCATCGCGGCCATCGGCGGTGCCGGCGGCCTGGCCATGGTCGGCCTCGGTGTCAGCCTCGCGGTCACGGGCCGCAAAGACTGACCGGGCCGCTCACGCTGGCGAGTAGACGTGAATACCCCCAAAATCTGCTGATTTTGGGGGTATTCACGTCTGCTCGCGCAGAGAAGAACTAGTCCTGCTCGAGCACCGCGACGGCGGCCGCGGTGTCGCCCTCGTGGGTCAGGGACACGTGGATGGCCACGCCCTTGAGGTGCTCGGCGATCTCGCCGGACAGCCGCACCTTGGGCCGGCCCCACATGTCGGTGACGACCTCGATGTCGCGGTGGATGCCCTCGGGCAGCACCGGACGCTTCGAGAACCGCGAGCCCGACCACGCCTTGATCACGGCCTCCTTGGCCGCCCAGCGGGCTGCCAGGTGCCGTGCCGCCGACGAACTCTTGTCGGCGGCGTCACGGCGCTCACCTGGGGTGAACGTCTCCGCGAAGACGGTGCCCGGCTGGTCGACCTGCTCGGCGAAATCCGGAATCGAGACCAGGTCGATGCCCACACCCAGGATGCTCATGGGCAACAACCTAGCGGACCCAATCCCGATACCTCAGAAGGCCTCACGAGCGGGCGTACCACCCGTCCTCGCCCAGACGCGCGTCGGCGTCGAGCAGCATGTCGGCTTCTTGACGCTTCTCCGGCGCATCGTGGTTGAAGCGGCGGTCGGCCGGCTTCTCGTACAGCGCGCGCCCACCGGCGATCGCCGACGCCAACCGGTGCTGACCGGCCAGGACCCGCTCACCGGCACGGCGCAGGTAGTCCTCGCGCTCGGCCGGATCGAGGGCCGCCACCAGCGCCTGCGGGTGCACCAGAGCGATGAGGCCCGACACGTGACCGAAGCCGAGGCTGGTCACCAGACCGGCCTTGATCGGCAGGCGGTCGCCGAACTTCAGCGTCTCGCGGACCCACACGAAGTGCTGCGCGTTGGACAGCTCGTCGTCGACGCAGTCCAGGCTGCGGTTCGGCGGGATGACGCCGTCGCGCAGAATCTGGCACAGGCCCAGCATCTGGAACGCCGCGGCGCCACCCTTGCTGTGTCCGGTCAGGCTCTTCTGGCTGACGATGAACAGCGGGTTGCCCGGGGACCGGCCCATCGAGGCGGCGAGGCGCTCGTGCAGCTCGGTCTCGTTGGGGTCGTTGGCCAGCGTCGAGGTGTCGTGCTTGGAGATCACCGCGATGTCGTCCGGAGTGACGCCCAGCTTGGCCAGGTCGCGCACCAGCTGCGACTGACGTCCACCGCGGCCGGCACCCAGCGCACCCAGGCCCGGGGCCGGGATCGAGGTGTGCACACCGTCACCGAACGACGACACGTAGGCGACGACGGCCTGGATGGGCAGACCCATCTTCACCGCGAGGTCACCACGGGCCAGCAGGACGGTGCCACCGCCCTGGCCTTCGACGAAGCCGAGACGACGACGGTCGTTGGCACGCGAGAACTTCGAGTCGCTGATGCCGCGGGCCCGCATCATCGCGGTCTCGGCGGTGGCCGACATGTCGCCGAAGCCGATGATGGCTTCCAGTGTCAGGTCGTCGTAACCACCGGCGACCACGAATTCGGCCTTGCCCAAACGGATCTTGTCGACGCCTTCTTCGACCGACACCGCCGCGGTGGCGCACGCGCCGACCGGGTGGATCATCGCGCCGTAGCTACCGATGTACGACTGCACGACGTGACCGGCGAAGACGTTCGGCAGAACTTCCTGCAGGATGTCGTTCGGCTTGTTCCGGCCCAGCAGGTTGCCGTGGTACATGGTCTGCATCGAGGTCATGCCGCCCATACCGGTGCCCTGCGTGGAGGCCACGAGGCTCGGGTGCACCCAGCGCATCAGCTCTTCCGGCGAGAAGCCGGCCGACAGGAACGCGTCCACGGTGGTGACCAGGTTCCACAGCGCCAGGCGGTCGATCGAGCTGGCCATGTCCGGCGTGACGCCGTAGACCTGCGGGTCGAAGCCGGTCGGCACCTGGGCGCCGACGGTCCGCGACAGCTTGACCTTGCGCGGCACGCGGATCTCGGTACCGGCCTTGCGGGTGACCTGCCAGTCGCTGCTGTCCGGCACCGGCGCGATGACGGTGTGCTCCGGATCGAACTGGTGGAACGCCCGGGCGTCGGCCTCGGCGGACACGACGAAGGAGAAGTCCTTGTCGAGGAACACCGAAACCAGCAGCGGCGCAGCGTGATCGGGGTCGATGGCGCCGTCGTCCACCCACTCGCGGATGCCGACGCGCTCCAGCACGACGTCGTGGTAGCGCTCGACCAGTTCGGACTCGTCGACCAGCTCACCGGTGTTGGTGTCGTACCAGCCCGGCTTCGGGTCGTCTTCCCACTTGACCAGACCGGTGGTCCAGGCCAGCTCCAGGACGCCCGCGGCCGACAGCTCGCCGGAGACCTCCATCTCGAAGCGGGTGCGCGACGAGCCGTACGGGCCGAGTTCGGCACCGGACACCAGCACGACCATGTCGGCCGGGTCGATGTCGAGGTCGGCCCACTCCGGAGCCGGCGCGGCCTGGTAGCCCCGCGGCGGTGACGGCAGCGCCGAGATGGTGCCTTCGAGGTCTTCCTCGTCGACAGCGGCCTCGGCCACCATCTCCTCGCGGGCCTTGGCGGCCAGCTCGGCCATGTCGAGCTCGATGTCGCCGAGGCCACCGGTCAGGTCGACCTGGATGGGCTCACGGGCGGCCGACACCTTGGCGTCGATGCTGCACAGGTTCAGCAGCATCGAGGCCATCTCTTCGGTGGTGTAGGTGATGACACCGGCTTCCTCGACGGCACCCACGATGGCGTCGTTGTGGCCCATCAGGCCGGTGCCCTTGGTCCAGCCGATCAGCGCGTGCGCCAGCGAAACTCGTTGCGACCACGAGGTTTCCGCCTTCCAGCGGGCGACGACCGCGTCGAGCGCAGCCTTCGACTCACCGTAGGCGCCGTCGCCACCGAACATGCCGCGGTTCGGCGAACCGGGCAGCACGACGTGCAGACGCGACGCGATGTCACGCTCGGAGCCGATGTGCGAGAGCCCACCGATGAGCCGCTGCACGGCCCACAGCAGGACCTTCATCTCCATCTCGGCACGGGCGCCGGCCTCCGACAGATCCCCGGCGACGCGGGGTGCGGCGAACGGGAACAGCAGCGTCGGGGTCTGCGCGTCCTTGAGGTGGATGGCCTTGGGGCCCAGGTTCTCGACCTGCTCGTTGCCGACCCACTCGACCAGCGCGTCAATGTCGCTGTAGGAGGCCATGTTTGCGGGCACGACCCACAGCTGGGCACCGAAGCGGGCGTTGTCGCGGTACAGCGTCCGGTAGAACGCCAACCGGCTGTCGTCCAGCTTGGACGTGGTCGCGATAACCGAGGCGCCACCGGCGAGCAGCTGGCCCACCACGGACGACGCGATCGAGCCCTTGGAGGCACCGGTGACGACCGCGACCTCGTTGGCGTAGCGGCCCTTCTCCGGGTTCTCCGCACCGGCGGCCGCGCGGCCGTACAGCGCGGCGTGGAGGGTGCGGCCGGCGGCGAGCGCCTTGCCCTGCCACCAGCTGGCCTGCGTGGCCACCACGTGTCCGGCACCTTCGAAGCTCTCGGAGAGCTTGGCCCAGTCGCGGTTGACGTCGTCCTCGTCGAGCAGCCAGATGCGCGCCAGGTCCTCACGGGCGCTGGCCCAGCGGTCGTCGAACAGCACGGCCTTGCGGCCGTCGAACGACGGAGCCACCAAACGCGGCCAGTCCGAACCCAATTCGGCGGTGACGAGGTCGATCAGCTCGGAGTCGGTGGCGTCCGGTGCGGACACCGGCGTCTGCAGACCCAGCTCGCCCAGGATCAAGCGGGCGGCGCCGGCCAGCACACCGTTGGGCCCGGTGACCTTCTCGGCGAACTCGTTGAGCGCGGCCGAGTCGACCACACCGCCACCGGCACCGCCGGCAGACGGCAGCGACACGGCGATGCCCTTACGCGCACCGACCGCGGTGACCGCGGCGTCGATGACCTTGTCGACGGCGTTCGCGTCGGCCAATGCACCGGAGTGCAGGCCGCCCATCTCGCCGCCACGGACACTGCTGCCCTCACGGGTGCCCAGCGCCACCTCGGCGGTGACGTGCTTGGCCCAGCCGGGGCCCAGTTCCCAGGCCTTGCTGACGCGCTCGGCGATGTACGCCGGACGCTTGCCCGAGGGTCCGAGCACCGTGCGCAGCTGGTCGTTGATCGCGTCGGAGAGGACGGGACCGAACGGCTTGTAGGTACGGGCCAGCTTGGTGACCTGTCCCTTCAGACCGGCCAGGTCGGCTTCCGCGGCACCGTCGATCGCGCCGAGGTTCAGCTCCGAACCCAGGTCGACGAGCAGCTGGTTGCGTCGCGACGACGCACCGTCGGTGATCGACTCGATGGAGTCCAGCGGCTCGATCTGGTCGATGCGCATCTTCGCCGACAGCGCGATGAGCGCCATGGTGGCGTCGGCGGCGTCGTACGTGATGTCGTCCGGACGCGGGCCACCGGCGGGCGCCGCGGGAGCGGCGGCCGGAACCGGTGCTGCGGCAACGGCTTCCGCCGGGGCCTCGGCTGCGGGCGCGGCGGGGGCATCGTCCTCGGGCTCCGGATCGGTGTCGGTCGCGAACAGCACCGCGGCGTCGCGCTCGACGTTGAGCACCTCGGTGGTGTTGTGCGAGTACTCCGGCAGCTTCAGCGTGTTGGTGGCCAGGCCGGCAACCGTCGGCATGGTCTTCACACCGACCTCGACGAACCGCTCGACCCCGAGGCCGCCGGCAGCTTCCTCGATGAACAGCAGGTCCTGCGTCTCGATCCAGCGGACCGGGCTGGCGAACTGCCAGGCCAGCAGCTCGATGACGGTCTTACGCATCAGCTCGGACGGGTTGTCCCGGCGCCAGGTGTCGTAGTCGGCGAGGATCTCGTCGAGCGGCTCGGCCGGCACCAGGTCGCGGATCTCCTGGATGAAGTCCTTGTCCAGGGTGAAGGGTCGCGGCACCAGGTTCGGGATGTACTTGCCGACCAGCAGCTCGGGGTCCTGCCCGTGCGGCATGACGCGGTCCAGCGCGCGGCGGAAGTCGGCGACGCCGACCCGCAGCACCTCGGAGTGGAACGGCACGTCGATACCGGGGACGAGGATGAACGAGCGCTTGCCACCGGTGATTTCGCGACGACGCTCGATCTCGGCCTCCAGGGCCTCGAGGCCGCGGACGGTACCGGCGATCGCGTACTGCGAACCACGCAGGTTGAAGTTCACGATCTGCAGGAACTCGCCGGTCTCCTCGGCGATACCGGCGACGAAGTCGGTGACGTCGTTGTCGTCCAGGTCGATCTGCGACGGCCGGATGGCGGCCAGGCGGTAATCCGACCGGCCCTTGGCGTCACGCGGGACGATGTCGTGCATCTTGCTGCCGCGGTGGAACACGACCTCGAGCAGCGCCTCGAGCTCGTACACGCCGGACACGCACGCCAGCGCGGTGTACTCACCGACGGAGTGGCCGCAGGCGATGGCGCCCTCGACGAACGCACCCTGCTCGCGCATCTCGGCAACCTGGGCGGCCGCGACGGTGGCCATGGCCACCTGGGTGAACTGCGTCAGGAACAGCACGCCGTCCGGGTGGTGGTAGTGCACGCCGCTGGCGATGATGCTGGTCGGGTTGTCCCGGACCACATGCAGCACCGAGAAGCCCAGGGTCTCGCGGGTGAACTTGTCCGCGGAGTCCCAGATCTTGCGGGCGGCCTTGGAGCGGGCACGGACCTCCATGCCCATGCCCTTGTGCTGGATGCCCTGGCCCGGGAAGGCGTAGACGGTCTTGGGCGCGGCCAGCTGCGCGGTCGCGGCCATCACCAGGTCGCCGCCGACCTTCGCGGTGACCTCGATGATCTCGGCGCCGCGGTCGATGCCGACGCGGTCGACGCGGAACTCGATCTCGTCGCCCGGCAGCACCATGCCCAGGAAGCGCGAGGTCCAGCCGACCAACCGGGCCGGCGGGGTGGCGCGGCCGTCGGTGGCGGTGACGACGTGCTGCGCGGCGGCGGACAGCCACATGCCGTGCACGATGGGCGATTTCAGGCCGGCCAGCAGTGCGGCGGCACGGTCGGTGTGGATCGGGTTGTGGTCACCCGACACCACGGCGAAGGCGCTCATGTCGACCGGCGCGGTGACGGTGACGTCGCGGCGACGACGGCGCGGCGTCTCGGTGGCATTGTCGGTGATGGCACCGCCGGCGCGGACCGGGTCGGTCAGCTCGGCGGCACCGCTGCGGCCGCGGATGGCGAAGCGCTCTTCGAGGCGGGCAAGGATGACGCCCTCGGCGCCTACACCTTCCCGGATGATCACCTCCACCGGGACCACACGGCCGACCTCGGTGTCGACCGCGGCGGAAGCCGTTGCGGTGACGGTCAATTCGGCCTTCTCGGCCGGCATCGGGGCCAGCAGGTGCGCGGCGTGGTCCAGGTGGACCAGGCTCAGCAGACCTTCGACGACCGGGATGCCGTCGTCGGTGACGGCAGCGCCGATGACCGAGAACACGGCCGGCCAGCAGCGGCCGACGAGCGCGTCGGGCACCAGCGTCAGGCCCGGCGCCAGCGGGGCGCCGAAGGTGGCGGTGACGCCGGTGTGGTCGGCGACCTCTTCGGGGTCCCACTGGGCGGTGACGGTCGCGACGTTGTCGGTGACGGCCGGCAGGGCATCGACGCCGTCGGCACCCGCGGCGATGGCGAGCACGGCGCGCATCGCGGCCGAGGCGTCCTCGGTGGTGACGACCGGCATGCCGCCGTTCACGGTGGCGGTCGGCAGGGTGAAGCGGATCGCGATCCAGATGTCGGACAGCGGCACGTTCAGGACCACGCCGTCACCGTCGAGTTCCAGCCGGGAACCGGTGGACGGGTGTGTGGCCGAACGGTTTTCGTTGACCTGCCATTCGCTCGGGGCGCCGATGCGGTGCACCGGGTTGATGGCGGTGCGGCCGGCCCACAGCACGTCGGGCGAGTCGAGGACGACGGCCAGCGGGCCGGTGATGTCGGCACGGGCCTGGCGGCGCGAGACGACCGGAACCGGCTTCACGCCGGCGGCCAGCACCTCATCGATGGCGGCCTGCTCGAAGCGGTCCAGCAGCTCGCCGACGGGCTCGTCGACGCGCGTGATGCCGGCGACGGCAGCGGTCCCGGGGATGATGCAGACCTGGTCGGCGTCGTAGCGGGCGTCGTGCGCCTGCCACAGCGAGTCGCTGCGCCACCAGCGGCGCACGTCCTTGTCGATGACCGGGACGAAGTTGACGGGCTTGCCGAGCGTCTTGCACAGCGTGATGAAGAACGGGACGTCCGCCGGGTGCAGGCGCAGGGTCTCGGCCTCGGGGTACCGGGCGAGCAGCTCCGCGATGGCGCGCTGCGGATCCTCAAGCAGCGCTTCACCTTCCGCGGTCGCCGGGAACAGCGTCTCGATGCGGCCGGCGTCGGCCGGGTTCAGGCGGGCCTCGGCACGCTGCAGCATCTCCTCGAAGCGGTCGCGCCAGGTGATGTCGAGCCACGGCGAGTGGGCGCGCTTGGTGTCGGCGGTGCTGCTGCCGTCGCCGATCGCGAGTTCGACGTAGCGCTGCAGCCACTGCTGGTAGGTCATGTCCGCGACGTCACCGAAGTACGGCTTGGCGGTGTTGGCCATCGCGGCGATGATCTCGTCGCGGCGCTCGGCGACGGCGTCGGCGTCACCGGCGACCTCGTCGAGCAGGCGGCCGCAACGCGACGCGGTGTTGTCGATCTCGTGGATGTCCGCGCCCAGCTGGCTGCGGCCGGAAGCCATGCCGCCCTGGGCCTTACCGGCGCCGACCCAGTGATCGGTGCCCTTGGTGTCGACCAGCAGCTGCTTGACCTGAGGCGAGGTGGTGGCTTCGAGGGTGGCCATGGCGGCGGTGCCGACCAGGATGCCGTCGACCGGCATCAGCGGGAAGCCGTAGGTCTCGGCCCAGCGGCCGGACAGGTACTCGGCGGCGCGCTCTGGCGTGCCGATGCCACCACCGACGCAGATGGTCAGGTTGGCCTGCTTGCGCAGGTCCGAGTAGGTGCTGACGAGCAGGTCGTCGAGGTCCTCCCACGAGTGGTGGCCACCGGCACGGCCGCCCTCGACGTGGACGATGATCTCCCGGTCCGGGACCTCTTCGGCGATCTTGATGACCGACTTGATCTGGTCCACGGTGCCCGGCTTGAACACCACGTTGGTGATGCCGATCTCGTGCAGTTCCTCGATCAGCGCGACGGCCTCGTCGAGCTCGGGGATGCCGGCGGTGACGATGACACCGTCGATCGGGGCGCCCGACTGGCGCGCCTTCTGCACGATGCGCTTGCCGCCCAGCTGCAGCTTCCACAGGTAAGGGTCCAGGAACAGCGAGTTGAACTGGATGGCGCGGCCCGGCTCGAGCAGCTGCGTCAGCTCGGCGACGCGGTTCTCGAAGATCTCCTCGGTGACCTGACCGCCACCGGCCAGCTCGGCCCAGTGGCCGGCGTTGGCGGCCGCGGCGACGATCTTGGCGTCGACGGTCGTCGGGGTCATGCCGGCGAGCAGGATCGGCGAGCGACCGGTCAGGCGGGTGAACTTGGTGGACAGCTTGACGTCGCCGTTGGGCAGCTCGACCGCCGTCGGCGCGAAGCTGGACCACGCGGGCTGCACGACCGGGGCGGCGCCGACGGTGAACAGCGAACGCTGGCCGGCGCGGGTGGCGGCGGGCACGATGCCGATGCCGAGGCCGCGGATGATCGGCGAGGTCAGGCGGGTGACGGTGTCGCTCGGGCCGAGATCGATGATCCAGCGGGCACCGGCATCGTGCATGCGCTCGACCTCGGCGACCCAGTCGATGGGCTTGACGAAGATGGCTTCGGTCATCGCGTGGGCCAGCTCGGTGTCGATACCGCACTTGGCGGCCCAGCGGTCGACGACCTCGATGCCGTCGGCCAGGCGCGGGGTGTGGAAGCCGACCTCGACCTGCACGCCCTGGAAGACCGGGCTGAAGACGGCGCCGCCGCGCAGCTTGTTCTTGCGCTCGGCCTCGTCCTTCTCGGTGATCTTGCTGCAGTACAGCTCGAAGCGGGCCAGCTGCTCCGGGGTTCCGGTGATGACGACGCTGCGGCGGCCGTTGCGGATCGACAGGACCGGCGGCAGGACGGTGCGGACGTCCTTGGAGAAGTCTTCGAGCAGTTCGGCGATGCGCTCGGGGTCGACGTTGGTGACCGACACCATCGGCGACTTGTCGCCGCGGCCGACCATGCCGCGGCGGCGCGACACGAGCGAGCCGGCGGCACCGATGAGCTGGAGGAGCGCGAGGAGTTCGGCGTCGCGGGTGCCGTTGGCCTTGAGCGCCTCGGCGGCGATGATGCCCTGCGAGTGGCCGGCGACGGCGACGGGCGGGGTGCCGGCCAGGTCGAGGCCCTGACGCTGCACGGCGCGAATGGCGGCCATCTGGGCCAGCAGGATGCCGGGGCCGGAGATGGCGGCGGTGGTCAGCTGCTTGGCCGACGGCAGCGGCTCGTCGGCGGCGAGGGCGCGCACCCACTGCATGGGCTCGAAGCCGATGGGCCGTACGACGACGAGCTCGCGCGCGACGGGCTCCAGCAGCAGGGCCGCTTCGCCGACGATCTCGCTGAGCTCGGATTCGATGCCGGCCGAGCTGACGAGCTCTTCGAGGTTCTCCAGCCACGAGGCACCCTGACCACCGAACGCGACGGCATACGGCTCGCCGGCGTTCAGCAGGTCCACGAGAGCATGTGCGCTCGCCGCCACCGCCTCGGTGTTGCCACTGGTCACATTGCGGTGCTCGTTGATCGTCATGCGTCCCTCTCGTCTTTGCCGCGCGAACCGGTCAGGTGCTTGGTCTTGGTAGTCGGCCCTGGGGCAACGCGATGCGACGTCGGATCACGTGAGGCCCGTGCTACGTCTGGCTCCCGATTTTTCGGGTGCCTGAGAGCCGGGCCGACTGCACTAAGAGTGTCATAAGATTCGCGGCGTTTTTCGGCCGGAAATGGTTACCAACGAGTTCTACGGATCGGTAACCACCTACGTGGGTAACACCGCGTCGTGGGACTGCCCGTACCCAACAGGACAAACGTCCTGTTGGCGGCTGGTTACGGTCGAGTAGCAACAACATCGCTGATCAAAGCGGTATTGTTATCAAATCGTGACCATGCTTGTGACGGTGCCGAACCTTACTAATGAGTAGGAAAAGACCCGTTCCAGAAAACACTCGACAATGACGGTCTGTGTGTCTATACGGGCGGTAAGTTACCGAGCCGCCATTTGCTGCGGTTTCATCTCGTTTTCTTAGAGCCGGCCGCCAGCTAACTACTGAGCGGTAATCTGCGCGGCCGTCAGTCCCACTGCCCGAAGCGTGGCTTGAGAATGTGGTTGATGTCGACGCCGACTCCCCCGACGTGACGCTTGTCGATCTCCACCTGATGCAGTGCCGCCGCCGGATGCGCGGCACCACCGGGCGAGCCCCAGTTGTGCTGCCAGAAGTACGACCCCAAGCCGTCCTGCACGGCCCACTCGATGGTCTTGGAGTTGGCGTACACCCCGACCCGCTGGTGACCCAGCACCGATTCCCAGCCGCGCAGGTACGGGGCAACCTGCGCCTTGTACTGGGCCGGAGTCGGATCGTCGTCGATGGACGCATAGATCGGCGCCCCGACCGGACCACCCGCCGCGGTGTGCAACGCGAACCCGCGCTGGGCGTGCTGCACGCCGGCGGCGTGCCCGCCCAGCCAGTCGGCCGTCGACTCCTTGCCGTACTGGTAGCACGAGACGATCTTGAGGCCGCCCTTGTAAAGATCACGAGCCTCCGGCAGCTCGATGGGCTTGCCCAGCATCCACGCCCCGCCCGGCCGCCGGTCCGAGACATACCGGATGGCGCCCAGCGCCCCGGCCGACCGGATATCGGACGCGCTGAGCACCCCCGCCGCGTAGTCCAGCAACACTCCGTACGGGGCCGCCGAGGCGGTCGTCGCGCCGAGCACCGATTGCAACCCGGCCCCCAGGCCGACCGCCGCCGGCGCGGCTGCAGCGTATTTCAGCAGGTCACGACGCGAAATTGCCACGCGTCTCAGGATATGACAGCTACCTCTTCCGACCCGTTAGCCACACCAGTGCGCTTTTGTCCCAGACGTGCCTGCTCAACGTCACGTTTGGCGCGCGACCGCCTCGGCGACGTGCCGGTGCCCGATGATCTCGAACCCGGCCACGCTCACCATCGGCGCCAGGCTGGCCACCAACAGACAGAGCGCCATCGGCACCCCGACTGCGGCGAGCACCACCGTCGCGATCAGGACCAGCGCGGTCACCACCACAAGCAGCACGTGCAGGGCGTCCACCGAGCGCAGCATCAGCGCGTACAGCACGTAGACCAACGCGATGTAGACGCCGACCGGGATCACCACGCTGAGCACCGTGGCCACCGATCCCAGCGTCGAGTGGTGCTGGATGTAGTACGCGGCGGTGTGCAGGCCGGCACCGGTCGCGACGATGGCGCCGTACACCGGCATGTGCAGGTACCCGAACCAGAAGCCCCGCTCGCGGTGCGCGTGCAGGGCGTCGGCTGACGGCACCATGAAGTACACCCACCACATGCCGAAGGTCAGGGCCGTGCCCGCGATGGCCAGCAGCACCGCGTCCCACGACCAGCCGTGCTCGCCGACGACAGCCGACAGTGAGGCGACGGTCCCGACGACGCCCTCCCCGAGCGCGATGATCGCGAGCAGTCCGTAGCGCTCGGCGATGTGGTGCGCGTGCCACGGGGTTCCGCCGCACTTGGTCTCGGCGATCATCGGGCCGCCCAGTTCGATGAGCGCCAACAGCACCCAGAAACCCAGTGTCACGGGCACACTCGTCGGCAGGAACACAGTGCCGACCCAGCCCACCTGGACCACCGCCACGATCCAGACGTACGTCATCGCCGCCGCACGCCGTGACGGATCCTGCTTCGCGGCCCGTAACCACTGGCCCACCAACGCAATTCGCATCACGACGTAACCCGCGACCAGCACCGCGTTGTCGACGTGGTGGCCGTGCTCGATCGAGGCGTAGAACGCGGGCAATCCGAGCGCCAGGACCAGTACGCCGACCATCTCGATCATGGTCATCAGGCGGAACACCCAGTCATCGGTGTCGTACGCCGAGGCGAACCAGGTGAAGTTGATCCACGCCAGGCAGATCGCGAAGGTGGAGAACACGAAGCCCGTGATGCCGGCGCCAATGTGGCCCGCGGCCAGCATGTGCGACAGTTCTGACGCCGCGACCCCGAATGCGACGACGAAGGTCAGGTCGAACAGCAGCTCCAGCGGAGTGGCGACGCGGTGCCTTTCATGCGGATCGCGTCCCCGCATCGGTGTCAATCGATGGGCGCGCACCGCGCTGTGTGGGTCGGGAGCGTCCTGCTGCGTCCCATGCATGCCGTGTCCCTTCAACGATCCGGGCCCCGTCCGGGCCGCATCACGGTAAGCCTGCCGCAGATCCCCGCTGTCGTCCCACTACCGTGAAGACGTGTCCGCTCCCCCGATCGCCGTCGGCGTCGTCCTTGCCGCCGGCATCGGATCCCGGGTCGGGGCCGACGGCAACAAGGCCTACCTGCAACTGGCCGGCCGCAGCATGGTGGCGTGGTCGGTGGCGGCCGTGGCCGCCAGCCCCCGGGTCGCCCGCACCATCCTGGTGTTCCGCCGCGGTGAGCGCGACCAGGTGGTTCGCCTCATGGCCGACGAACTCCCCAGCACCACAGTCGAATTCGTCGAAGGCGGTGACTCGCGGCACGGCTCCGAACACAACGTGCTGAGCTACCTCGCGGCCGATATCGATGCCGGCGCCGTCGACGTGGTGCTGATCCACGACGCCGCCCGTCCGCTGGCCGGTGCCGACCTGATGGACACCGCCGTCACGACGGCACGCGAGCGGGGCGGCGCCATACCGGTGCTGCCATCGGGCGACGTGCTGCGCCGGACCGAGAACGGGCTCAGCGCCATCGACCAGTCGTTGGTGCGGGTGCAGACACCGCAGGCTTTTCGCGCCGCACCGCTGTGGCAGGCGTACCAGGACGCGGCGGCTGCCGGGTTCGAGGGCACCGACACCTCGTCGTGCGTGGAGCGCTTCACCGACATCGAGGTCCACGCGATCGCCGGATCGGCCCAGAACTTCAAGGTGACATTCGCACACGACGTGCAGGTCGCCGAGCGCCTGCTCGGCCGGCTCGGACGCGGACAGGAATTTGAACCGCTCGCCGCGAACTAGACCGGGTCGAAAGCGGAGATCAACCAGGCGCCGTCGATCTTCTTCATGGAAATCTTCACCGCGCTCTGGGCGAACGTGCCGTCCGGATTGTCCTTGCTCACCGTGGTCTGGTTGATGAATGCCAACACGAGCGCCGACTCCGGCGACAGATCGGAGACAGCGGCCCGCACGACCGTCGCCTCCGTCTTGACGGACTTCTCCTTGACCGCGCGGGTCACGACGCTGTTGGTGAAGTCCGTGTAGAACTTGACGAAGTCGCCGGTGAGGTGGGATTTCGCCGACGCGAAGTCCTTGTCCATCGTCTGCGGGGCGTACGACAGCATCGCGACGGCGCCATCGGATGCGGCCTTGACCACCGTCTCGGCCACCGCGGCGTCGGTCTGCTGATCCGGGCGGTACTGCTTCAGATACACCCACACGGCGAAGCTCGAGGCCACCGCCAGCATCAGCGCCAACAGCGCCGGCAACAACACCCGGGCCCGCCGGGCCCGAAGCGATTCACCGCCGGCCTCGGATTCGGCCGGCGTGCCGGCCGTCGGCTCCTCGGCCGCGGGCTCGACATCGGTTGCCGCCGTAGTGGCTTCGTCATCTTCTGCGGTCACGGCACGAACTCGACTTTCGCTAGCTTGATCTGGCCGCCGTCGCGGACCACGTCGACACTGAGCCGCCATGACCTGGGCTGCTGTTCCTTGCTGACGGCGTTGGACACCCGGGTGGTCACCGCGAGCAATACGTTGGCGGTGTTCTCGGTCATCGACTGCACCGCCGTGGCATTCACCGTCGCCACGGTGACCGCCTTCGACGACTCGGCCACCTTGACGAAATCGCCTGCCTGGGCTTGGAAATCCTTCTTGAAGTCCCCGGCGGTGCTGTCGATGATGCGCTGCACATCCTGCTTGGCATGGTTGAAATCCAAGGACATCAGGTTCACCACGCCCTGGCTCGCGCCGGCCGCATATTCGGCCCGCTGGCGCGCATCCGCGTCGGTTTTGTGGTGCTGCCACATCATCCAGCCGCCCAGCCCGACCAGTCCGAGCGAGATCACGACGATCAGGGTCGCCGCGACCACGGTCAGGATGACTCGCCGCGAATCACGCTGCGCCGGCGCCGGCGGCGTCTGTGCGACAGCCAGATCGGTGTCGATGTCGTCGGCAGCATCGGCCGCCGCGGGCGGTTCGGTCTCCTCAAGATCAGCGGTGGCAGCCACTTCGACGTCTGTCGCGGCACCGGCATCGGAGTCGGCTTCGCGCGCCGCGACCTCCTCGGTTTCCGCCGCGGCGCGGCGCAACCGGATCGCCTTGGCCCGGGCGCGGGCTGCGGCCGCCATCGCTTCCGCCTCGGCGGCCTCCGCCTCGGCCTCGTCGGCCGCCAGCGAGAGCGCGTCGGGCGACTCGGGCCGGCCCATGCTCGGTTCGTCCATACTGATCAATACTGACGCCTCATTGAGGGACGGCATCGAACCTCCTGTCCGCGTCGCAAGGCAATGTAGGAGAATGAGATTATCATTCTCGTCATACCACCGTAACCTCGCGCCACTCAATCAGTCCGCAAAGCGGTCTTTGCCTGCGGAAATGTCATTTACGTGGACATATTGACGCGGAGCGCCCCGCCTCGGCCGCCGCAATCCCCAGCCGGACCGACCACATGCCCCCACACTGGACCATCGGCACCTGTGCACAGATTCCGCCACCCGCGGCCAACCGGCGATGTTATTCTCCGTTTTGGAGAACAACAGTCTCGCGGTGCCGGTTCCAGGCACCAGTCCATACCAACCCGGCTACGCGAAGCGGTGGAGGAATGTGATGAAGTTGCTGGCGATGGGCGCTGCAGCGCTGTCTGCCGCGTCGATCGCTCTGGCACCTCCCGCCTCGGCGACCATGTGGCCGGGCAACTACAACATGCACATCCCGGACCGCCGCGACTTCCATACGTGGATCTGGTCGGCGCAGTCGCCGTGTTACGCCCCGGACGGCAGCCAGATCAGCCTCGACAAATGCATCCATGTGCTGACCATCCCGCAACCGGTGGCCAAGGCCGACAGCTCCGCGGGTGACGCACAGCTGGTCAACGGCCAGTACACGCTGACCATCAACGAGGACATCGGGTTGCGTTGCGGCGATCTCTATTACGGGCCGACCATCCCGACTCATGATGTATATGTTTGGGACGCAACAACTCTCACCGGGACCATGACTTCGTCGTTCGACTCCGGTTGCGACGGCGCACCCGGAGGTACGCTGACCTATCCATTCGGTCTCACCAGGATGTAACGATGCGCACTTCGGTGATTCTCGCTGCGGCAGTACTGATCTCGTCGTCGGCAGCGCCTGCGCCCGCCTTCGCCGATGACGAAGCCGCACCGGCGCCGCCACCCGCGGCACATCACGTCCGCTACGTCGTGAGCGCGGACGCGCCGATCTTCAGCTACATCTATTACCGGGAGGTCGACCCACCGACCTGGTCCGACTACAGCCACAATCCGTATGAGTTCAGCCCGCGGGCCGACGTCACCGTCGGGCCCAACCAACCGTGGGTCTTCGACACGACGCTGAATGATCCCAATCTCTGGGCAACAGTCATGGTGCAGTCCGGCGAGGCCCCCAACTTCAAGACCCCGGCCTTCAAATGTCGCCTCGAAGTCGACGGCGCCGTGGTGAAGGAGGGCAGCGGCCCCCGCGGAGCCTTGTGCTCGATCCGAAACTGGTAGCTTTCCACGAAAACTCCAGCACCTCTGGCGAATTCACCGAGGTACCGGCTCCATGATGGTGCCGACTCAGGTGTCGCCGCGCATCCAGCGACTGACGCCGTTCATCGGAACACACGTCAGGAACAAGCCATCCGGCGCCTGCGCGACCATGCTCTGCTCGGTCATACAGTCGCTGCTCTCGTCGCGGATGCCGGCCATCGGCGGCGAGCGGAACCAGCGGGGCTCGTAGCGTCGGGGCGAGCCGCAGAACATCAGCCGGCCCCAGTCCGTCGTGGCGAATACGTAGTAGGTGGTGTTGTCGCACGGTGCGCCCAGCACCCGGTGCGGGATGATGCCCGGCACGCAGAACGCGTCGTTGCACGTCTGCGGGTCCGCGGCCGCGGTGGGCAGGACATCCCAGGATCGGGGCGCGGCCATGGCCATGCCAGCCATCAGCATCGAGGCGGCCGCCAGCACCATCACGCGCACGCCCTCAACTTTCGCACATTCGGAAACGAAATTCTCTGTTTCGGAGAAGATGATTACGATGGTCGACACAACCCACCGCGATGTACCGGTGGGACCACTAACCTGGGCACCGCGCCACCCGACACAAGGAAGTCTTCCCCATGGCACCACAGGCCGTCGGCAATTCCGCAGATACCGCGGCGGCCGGCGATGCGGCAGCAGCCGAAGCCGAGGCTGTGCGGGCGGAGGAACGTGCCCGCCAGGCGCGCGCCCGCGCTGCCGAACTCCGCAGGCAGGCGACCGAGTCAGTTGCTGCAGCGAGCCCCACCACAGCCGCGCCACCACGCCAGGTGTCACGGTGGCGCCCGCTCGCGGTGGGTCTCGCCGGGCTGGCCTTCTGCATCCTGCTCGGCGTCGGCGCGGCCCTGAGCTGGCGTCACCAGCTGGCGCAGACACAGCACCAGCAGCAAGAGCGCGCGGCGGCGGCAGCCCGACAGGGGGTCATCGACGTCATGTCGTTGAACTTCGTCAACGCCGAAGACGACGTGAAACGCATCGCCGACAATGCCACCGGCAAGTTCAAGGCCGACTTCCAGGGGCAGCAGTACATCCTGGTCAGACAGCTCATCGATGCCAAGGTGGTCACCCATGTCGAGGTGACCGGGGTCGCGGTCCAATCGGTATCCGAGAACTCGGCCGTGGTCCTCGTCGCGGCGACATCGCAGGCGGCCAACACCAAAGACCCGCACCCGGCGCCGAAACGATTCCGGGTGGTCGTGACGCTGACACAAGACGAAGGTCTGCTGAAGATCGCCGATCTCGAGTACATCTGAGCGCGCCGAAGTGATACTGCAGATGGCAATCTGCCACCCGATCGGAACTGATATTCTCCAAATTCGAGAATAGAACTACCACACTGCAGAGGGACGCCATGCCGGGCTTTACATGGAGCACCAAGGCGGCGGTCGGTTCGCTCCTCGCCACCGCCGTCGCATTGTCGGGTGCGACGCCGGCCCACGCCGACGAAGACCCGAGCCTCTGGGGCATCAACGGCACGTTCGCCACCTCATCGAACGGCGCGTTCGCCAAACTCAACGAGCGATACGAGGCGCAACCCGGGAACCGGGCCACGTGGACCATCACTACCCGATGCGTGGGCCCGTCGGACTGCACAGGCACCGTCAAGAGCAGTGACGGATGGACCGCGCCGATCTACACCACGGACGGCATCTACTTCGTCAAACGGTCGGTGCCCAACTGGCGCTACTGCGACGACGGCACCGCCATCCAGGGCTTCCAGGAGTACAAAATCTATCCAGTAGCACCCGACGGCCGCTTGGCTAACCTCTCTGACGAGTACGCCGGTGAAGACCACACCATGGGCCCCAGCGGATCCTGCGGCCGCAACCAGTGGCCGGTCGTCCGGATGCCGTTCTACATGAAGAAGATCGCCGGCTAGCCGCGTCCGCGTCGCCGGCAGGCGCCACCGCTCCCCCGGCGCTACGACGGCATCATCTGCTCCCACGACGTCGCCGGCTTCACCAGGTCGGACTGCGCGTACAACTTTCCGTCACTGCCCAGATACTGACCACTGCGCGGATCGTAATGGGCGATCATCACGGACGGACCGGAGGAAGACTGCTTGAACGCGCTCGGCGCTGCCTGCGGCGCCGAATTCCCTTGCGGCACGGGGGCGTTGGCACCGACATCCGGAGGACCGGGCGCCGGGGTGGGCACAGTGGTCGCCCGCGGCAGCAGATCTGGGCGGTCTGGGACCATCGGCCCTTGCGGCAAGCCGCCGTCCGCTGGTGCCGCAGCCGGCGCGTCCACGTGTAGTGGTGGATACGGCAGCAGTGGACCCGGCGGCATACCTGGGTAGCTGGCAGGTGGCGGGGCCGGCGCCGGTGGCGCCTGCGGCCGGTCCGCCACGCCCGCCGGCAGTGGCGAGCCCTCGATTGGACCGTAGATGTTGTCGTCGGGCCGCGCCCGCGAATCCGGACGAATACCTTGCGCGATCAGGTTGGGGTCGATCGGGTACGGCCCCAAGGCATGCTGCCGCTGTGCCAGCGGCTGAAAACCGTTGGGGTCATTGCACAATTCGACCGTGGGCGCCCGTTTTCCCGGGTTGTCCATGCACGGGTAGTTGCGCGCACCGCGCACCGCGATCGGCGAGTCCTGCGGCAATTTGCAGTACAGGTTGTCAGGAGTATCGGCGGGGCTCAGGTCGGCCGGGGACCGCCAAGCCGAGGGCGGCAGAAAGCCGACTGTGCACGACGGCGGGTCACCGAGACCGACTGAGAAGTCACCGTTGGGCATGCCGGTGGGACTGTTCACGGGCGCATACGTTTGAATCTGCGCCACGAACGGCGGCAGCAGCACCAGCAGCTGTTCGAGCGACGCGTGCCAGGTGACACCGATCTGACCTATGGTGCCCAGGTTCGCCAGCAAGATCGGAAGAGTCGGCTTGATCTGCTGCAACAGGTTTGAGGTCTCCTGCGAGAAGCCCGGACCGTTGTGCAGTATCGAACGGAACTGCGTGTCGTCATTGGCCATCGTGCCGGTGATTCCGGCCAGATGGGCCGCCCAGGCCCGGATGCCGTCGGTGTTCTGCGCCTGCGCGTCCAGGAATGGTCCTGAGTCGTCGACCAACGTACGCATCTGGTCGGAGACTCCGTTGGCGGCGGTGGTCAGCTTCGACGCCGAATCCAGCAGCGACCCGAAGTCGTAGCCCGTGCCGTTGAACGCCGCGTAGGACTCGTCGAGCAGCTTGGCCAGCTTGTCGCCCGGAATCGTGTCGACCATGGCGCCGAGCTTGTCCAGCATCGGGCCCACCGGCTGCGGGATGGTGGTGTCCGCCAGCGGAATGGTCGCGCCGTCTTCGAGGTACGGCCCAGAGTTGTTCTTGGGCAACAGTTCTACGTACTGCTCGCCCACCGCCGACATGCTGCGGACCTGCGCCTGCAGCGCAGCCGGGACCTTCGGCGAGGTGTCCAGCGACAACGTTGCCTCGGCACCCGTCGGCGTCAGCTTGATGTCGGTGACCCGGCCGATCTGCGATCCGCGATACGTGACATTGCTGAAGCGGTACAGCCCACCGGTGGCCGGCAGCTGCAGCTTGACCGTCAGCCGGTCGAGCCCGAGCAGCGTGGGTATCTGCATGTAGGCGAACAGCATCACCGTCACGCCGATGACCGACGCGATGGTGAAGAGAATCAACTGAATCCGGACTAATCGGGTGAGCATCAGTTGCCTCCGTTCGGCGGCGCCGGGGCCGGCTCGGGCGCCTGCGCTCCGTATGGACCCGCGAACAGCTGGTTCGGGGCGGTCGGCGGCGCGTCCCGCACAACGCTGCCGGCCATTCCCGCCTGCGGTACCAACGGCAGCATCGGGCCGGGGCTTTCGGCCACGGCCGGCGGCGGCGCCCACGGCGGCTGCGGTGAACTCGGCACCCAGCTGCCCGGCGGCGGTGGGTCGATGCCGGTCTTGAGCGGGTCGTAGGTGTAGTTCAGATACGACGGGTCACCTGGCGCCGGCACGAGTTGGGTGCCCTCCTGCCCCCACCGGGTACCCAGCATCGTGCTGTGCTTCAGACGCGGGATGGTGAGGTCGATGACGGCGTAGAGGTTGTAATAGTCTCCGCGGATTGCTCGGTCGATGAAGCTGCCGGTGAACGGGAAATGCGGCAGGTACTCGAGAACGGTGTCGACATCGGGCCCCAGGGCGGTGAACGCCGCCAGCGCCGGTGTGATGTTCTTGAGGTTGCTCACGAGATCGGCCTTGGAGTCGTTGACGAGCTCAGTCGCCACGTTGCTGAATTTGCCGAGTTTGGTCAGCGCGGTGGTCAACTGCGGCCGTTGCTTGATCAGCACATCCAGCGCCGGTGGGATCTTGTTGAGAGCCTGGGTGAGCACATCGCGCTGCCCGGCGAACGTAGCCGCCAGCCGGTTGAGCGCTTGGATCGAGTTGACGATGGCGTCGCGTTGGTCGTCCAGGGTGCCGACGAAGTCGTTCAAACGTGACAGCAGATCACGGAATTCGGCTTCGTGACCGTTCAGCGCGCTGCTGAAGTTGTGGATCACGTCCCCGATCTGGCCCAGCCCGCCGCCGTTGACCACGGCAGCCAAAGACGACAACGTCCGTTCGGTGGTCGGGTAGGTCGACGAGTCGTTCAACGGGATCGTCGCGCCGGGAGCCAAAGCGCCGCTCGGGTTTTGGCCGACCGGCGGGTCCAGTGCCAGGTGCATCGAACCCAGCAGGCTGGTCTGGCCGACCCGCGCCACCACATTGGCAGGGACGGTCACGCCCGGCTTCACCGAGAACTCGATGTCCGCGTGCCAGTTCTTGGCCGTCATGCGGCGGACGCTGCCCACCACGACGTCGTTGATCATCACCGGCGAATTCGGTTCGAGCGTCGCCACGTTCGCGACCTCGACGTGGTACACCGTCGAGCCCGTCCCACGGCCGACCGCGCCGGGCAGCGGAAGCGAGTTCACGCCCTGAAACGCACAGCCGGTTGTGGTCAGCATGATCGCCACGCCGGTCGCCAGGGCCGCCTTTGCCGTCCGCTCCCATGGGGAACGATATTGTGCACCAGCAGATTTCACAATGCTCATGGGCGCGGCGCCCCTTCTGCCGGGGCCGGTGGTGGCGGGGCGGCGGACATGCCCGGGCCGAGTGGAGTGTCGCTACCGATCTGGCCCGCGGGCACAGGAGGACCGACCGGTGCCGCAGGCGCCTCGGCAGGCAACGGCGGCGGTGTGCCTTGCGGGGCGGGCCCGGGCACCGGCCCGGCCGGATTCAGCATCGACCACACCGACGGCGGCATGTTCGGCCCCGGATTCGGCAGCGCGTTGGGCAGCATCTGGTCGGCTCCCGGTGGCGGGGTGCCCGGCGGCCTGCCGGTGAAGGGCGGCACGGCCGGGCCAGGGTTGTAGGCCGACAGCACCGGATCGGTCTCCGGCGGTACCGGCGATCCGCCACCGCCGCCGGGTGCCAGGCGCGCTTCGGAATACACGAGGTCCTCTGGCGACGCGGCCGGCATCAGGAACGGATCGATCCCGAACGGCAGATGGTTGAAGTTGACCAGGCGCAGGGCCGGACCGAGGTACTGCGCACAGAGCTTCGCGGTCTCGGGTGCGGTGGTGTTCTCCAACGCACCGATTGCCCCGCAGATGAATTCGACGGGTGACGAGAAGTTGTTCAGTACGAATTGGCCGACCGGACTGCCTGTCACCGGGTTGTAGATGTTGTATGCGTTGACGAACTCGTTGGGGGCGATGTGCAGGATGTTCTTCAGCTGCATCTGGTTGTCCACGAGGTTCTGCGTGACGTTGGTCAGTCGGCGCACCTGCTCGGCTGTCTGGTCCCGGGTGCCGGCGACGAAGTTCTGCACCTCGACGATCGACGTCGACAGATCCTTCAGTGCCGCATCGAGATCCGACTTGCTGCCGTCGACCACTCCGGTGAGCGTCACGAGCCGATTCTGGAACGCCACGATCTGCTGATTGCTGTCGCGCAACGCCGTGACGAAGGTCTGCAGGCTCTTGATGATGTCGACCATGTTGCCGCTGCCGGCCGCCAGCACCCTTGCTGCACCGGCCATTTCGGTGATGGTGTCGTGTAGCTTCTGGCCGTTGCCGTCCAGCGCATTTGCCGCGCTGTCGATCATCCGCGACACCGAAGTACCGGAAACACCACTCTTTGGCCCCAGATCGGTGGCCAGCCGCGTCAGCTGAGTCTTGACCTCATCCCACTCGACCGGAACGGCGGTGCGGTCCAACGGAATGACGGCATTGTCACCCAGCTTCGGACCGCTGTGCCGGTACACCGGGGTCAGCTGGACGTACCGCGCCGCCACCAGGTTCTGCGCCACGATCACGGCCTTGGCGTCCGCGGGAATCGGCACGTCGCGGTCGATGTCGAGGGTCAGCCGGGTCTGTGTGCCCTCCGGCACGATCGCGCCGATGGTGCCGACCTTCACGCCGGCCACGCGGACGTCGTCTCCCGGATAGATGCCGGTGGCTTCGGTGAACAGTGCGCTGATGGTTCGGGGCGCAAAGAACAAGTGACGTACCAGGAATCCACCGCCGACCACCAACAGCGCGACCACCGCGGCCGCGGCCAACCGCCTACGCGTCATCAGCGCGATCCTCCGGGAATTCCGTTGTAGGGCAGCGGGAGCTCGGCACGCGGTCCGGCGTTGTCCGGCGGTTGGCCGGCGTGCACGCCGCGACGGAAGCCGAACGCATAGTCGAAGAACGGTTGCAGCGTCTGCGCGGGGATCAGGTTCGGCACATAGGCGCTGTAGTACGGGCCGTTGGCCAGCGTCTCACCTTGCGACAGCATGAATTTCCGCATGTCGGGGAGAATCTTGGTGATGTTGTCGCGGTTCTTCTCGAGAATCTCGGTCACTCGGTTCAACCGCTCGAGTGTGGGCGCCAATTGTTTCTGGTTGTCGTGCACCAGACCCGACAACTGTTTGGACACCGCCGAGGTGTTGGCGAGCAGCGCGACGATCGCCTCGCGCCGCTCGTTGAGCACGCCGAGCAGGTCGTTGGCATCGAGGATCAATGTGTTCAACTGTCCACTGCGTTGGGAGAGCACGTTGGTGACATCCGCTGCGCTCTTGAGCAGTCCGGCGAGGCTTTCGTTGCGGCTGTTGAGCGATCGCGATACTCGGCTGAGCCCGTCGAAGGTCGGACCGAGCTTCGGCGCGATCTGGTCGAGCGTCGCGGCCAGCGTGTCGAGCGACTGGTTGAGCGAAGCGGTATCGGTGCCGGCGGTGTTGCTGGTCAATTCGCCCACCGCATCGGTCAGCGAGTATGGCGACGAGGTCCGCGTGGTGGGGATGACGTCGTTGGGCCGCATGGTGCCCGTGCCGGCCGATTCCAGGGTCAGCACCCGCTCGCCAAGCAGCGACCCGGTGCGGATGTGCGCGGTGGTTTGCGAACCCAATGGGTACTTGCCCTTGGCGGTGAAGGTGACCACCGCATTGCCGTCCCGCAGCGCGATGTCGGTGACCGTGCCGATCTTGATGCCGGACACGGTGACCTGATTGCCTTTCGCTATCCCGCCCGCCTCGGTGAACTCCGCCTGGTAGCGCACCGAAGTGGCCCACTGGCTGATCCGTTCGGGCTGCAATCCGATGGCAATGATGAGCGCTATCAACACAACACCGAAGAATCCGGCCTTGACCAGCCGTGCACCGCGATATTTCAGCATCAGGGCTCACCGCACCTTCCGCCCTCTTGCTGAATCATCGGGAACACAGCGGTGCGACCCTGCAGGTCTGACACGCGAACCTGCAGACCACAGATGTAGTACATGATCCAGCTGCCATACGATCCGAGGCGGGCCAGCTTGTGGTAGACCT
Source organism: Mycobacterium sp. UNC410CL29Cvi84 (assembly GCF_000686745.1). Classification (NCBI taxonomy): domain Bacteria; kingdom Bacillati; phylum Actinomycetota; class Actinomycetes; order Mycobacteriales; family Mycobacteriaceae; genus Mycobacterium; species Mycobacterium sp. UNC410CL29Cvi84. The sequence goes on along the minus strand of NZ_JMLM01000006.1, from coordinate 159,098 downwards.
CCACATCCTTCTGAATGCCACGGTCCAGCACCGTCTTATGGTCATCGAGGAACGGAGCCAGTCGGTTGAGTTCGTCGACGGTCAGCTTCAGCGGCTCCCGTGCCTGGTTCAACAGACTGGTGATCGAGGCGGTCCCCTGATCCAGTTGGGTGATGGCGCTGCCGATCGGATCCCGATCCTGGGCCAGCCCGCTGATCAATTGCTGCAGCTTGTCGATGGCGCCGGAGAATTGGTTGCCGTCTTTGGACAAGGTGCCGACCACCTGGTTCAGGTTGTCGATCAGATGCGACACCGTCTGGGCGTTGTCCGCCACCGTATTCGAGAACGACGACGTCCTGCCCAGCAGGGAATCCAGGTTGTCCCCTTGCCCCTGGAAGATCTGGACCAGCGACGACGTCAGTGCGTTCACGTCCTGTGGGTTCAGCCCGCGGACCACGGGCCGCAATCCGTTGAGCAGGAGATCCAGATCCAGGGCACCGGACGTACGGTCCTCACCGATGGTCGAGCCCGCGGGCAGAATCCGGGATGATCCCGGTGCGGCCGTCAACTCGAGGAAGCGGTCCCCGACCAGGTTGAGATAGCGGACCGCAACCTTGGTCCCCGTGGTCAGCGCGACGTCCTTGTCGGCGTCGAATGTGACCAGCACCTTGTGATCGTCTTGCAACTCAACATCGTTCACGGTGCCCACCCGGACACCGGCCACCCGCACCGAGTCGCCGCCCTTGAGCCGCGAGGCGTCGGCGAACACCGCCTTGTACTGCGACGTGGAGCCGCTGCGGTATTGGCCGAAGGCCATGAACAAGAAGACCGTCATCAGCACCATGACGGCGGCGAACACCGAGAACTTGATCAGTGTGGAGTTGGAACGCTTCATCCGGGCATACCCGCCTGAGTGGTGTTGCGCGGCGGACCGTCGATCGGGCCGAACAGGATCTGCTTCAGGCCGTCGGAGTTGAGCACCACCCCTGGGTTGCCGTACACCCATGGGTTGGCGGCGGTGTCCGTGACCAGATACTTGGACCGGTTACCAAATCCGATGTAGGGCAAGCCCATACAGTGCGGGCCGCCCTTGGCCGCGACTTTGGGCAGGTTCGACGGGTAGCGGTAGCGGTCGATGCCCATGACGAACGACGCGTTGACCATCACGCCGGGATTGGGCTGCGGTGGCTGGTGCGCCAGGAAGTTCATTCCGCCCAGCGCACATTTGAGCCCCGGCGCGTACTCGTTGAGCAGGTCGGTAGTCGGGGCCAACAGGTGCAGCACCTTGCTGAGCTGCTCCCGATTGCCGCCGAGCACATCGTTGCCCGTGTCCGCGAGCCCCGACATGCTGATCAGGAAACTGTCCAGACTCTTCTGTTCCTCGGTCAAGGTCGCGCTCATCCTGGTGGCGTTCTTGACCGTTTCGAGCAGGTCGGGTGCGGCATCGGCATAGGCCTGCGACACCGGGGCCATCACCTCGATGTCGTGTCCGAAGTTGGCGAGGCTCGGGTTCAGCTTGGCCAGCAGGGTGTCGAAGTCGACCATGGTCTGGCCGAATTGCTCGCCGCGCCCGGCCACTGCGGTCGACATGGCCGCCAGGGTCTGGTTCAGCTTGGCGGGGTCGATCTTGTCGAGCACGTTCGTGAGCTGTTGGAACACGGTGTTGATCTCGACGGTGACGTGGTCGCCACCCAGCTCTTGTCCGGCCCGCAGTGGCGTCGAGGACGGATCGGAAGGCGCCTGCAGGTCAACATATTTCGCGCCGAACACCGTCGAGGACGCGATGTTCGCGCGGACATTCCCGGGAATCAGATGCAGCTGCGACGGATCCATCGCCAAGTGCAGGGCGGCGGTGCCGTCCGCGCGCTGCTCGATCGATTCGACGGTGCCGACCTCGATCCCCCGCATCTTGACTTTGGCGTCCGGGTTCATGACCAGACCGGCACGCTGCGAAATGACCGTCACCGGAACCGATTCGGTGAAACTGTCGGAGAACAGGGCAATGGCCAATGCGATCACCGCACCGACCACGGCGACCGTCGCCAGGCCTGCCAGCGGTCGCGCGTACGTCCGGGCGCCGAAATGTCCGCCGCCTTTGGCCGCCACGGGAGCCGCGGAGCTGGTGGTCTCTGACCGGTGCAGGGGGCCCGGACCCAGGTTCTTCGTCACCGTCGCCCCTAGCCCGACAGGTGGAAGTTGCCGTTGGAGCCGTAGATCGACAGTGACACCAGCAGGGTCACCGACACCACCACGACCAGGGACGTACGCACCGCATTGCCCACGGCCACACCGACTCCCGACGGACCACCGGTGGCGAAGTAGCCGAAATAGGTATGGATGAACAGGATCGTCAAGGCCATCAGGATGGCCTGCAGAAACGACCACAGCAGATCGACCGGGTTCAGGAAGGTATAGAAGTAGTGGTCGTACAGGCCCGCGGACTGGCCGAACAACATCACCGTGACGAACCGCGACGCGATGAACGACAAGATCACCGCAATGGAGTACAGCGGGGTGATCGCGATCATGCCGGCCAGGATTCGCGTGGACACCAGGTACGAGATCGGGCGGATCGCCATGGACTCCAGCGCGTCGATCTCCTCGTTGATCCGCATCGCCCCCAACTGCGCGGTCACGCCCGCGCCGAATGTCGCGGCCAGCCCGATCCCGGCGACGATAGGCGCCGCGATCCGCACATTGATGAACGCAGACAAGAACCCGGTCAACGCCTCGATGCCGATGTTGCCCAGGCTGCTGTACCCCTGCACCGCCAGCGTGCCGCCGGTGGCCAGCGTCAAGAAGCCCACGATCGCGACCGTCCCGCCGATCATCGCCAACGTTCCGGCGCCCATGGAGATCTCGGCGATCAGCCGCACGACCTCCTTGCGGTAGTGCGACCCGGCGAACGGCACCCCGGCCAACGCCTTGCCGTAGAACAACGTGTGATCACCGATGCGCCCCAGTAGACCGATCGGCCGGCCCAGCTCGCGCGCCATCCGCGGATACGTCTGCCGCAGCGTCTTGAGTGCCATCGCCGCGTCCTACCGCGCCGTCATCCGGATACCGATGGCGGTGACTACGACGTTGATCACGAACAACGCCATGAACGCGTACACCACCGTCTCGTTGACCGCGTTACCGACGGCCTTGGCCCCGCCCCCGGAGATGGTCAACCCGCGGTAACACGCCACGAGCCCGGCGATCAGCCCGAACAGCGCGGCCTTGATACACGAGATGATCACCTCGGGCACACCCGTCAGCAGCGTGATCCCGGCCGCGAACGCACCGGGGTTCACGTCCTGGACGAACACCGAGAAGATGTAGCCACCCAGGATGCCGATGATCACCACCAGCGAGTTCAGCAGCAGCGCAACCAAACCCGATGCCAGCATCCGGGGCGTCACCAACCGGGCCACCGGGTTGATGCCCAGCACTTCCATCGCGTCGATCTCTTCGCGGATGGTCCGCGACCCCAAATCCGCACACATCGCCGTCGCGCCCGCCCCCGCGACGATCAACACCGTCACCATGGGACCGACCTGGGTCACCGCACCGAACGCCGCACCCGCCCCCGACAAGTCCGCCGCACCCAACTCACGCAACAGGATGTTCAACGTGAACGACACCAGCACCGTGAACGGGATCGCCACCAACAATGTGGGCGCCAACGACACCCGCGCCACAAACCACGACTGCTCCAGGAATTCGCGCATCTGGAACGGCCGCCGAAACAGATACCGCACCGCATCCGCCGACATCGCGAACAAACCACCGATGGCCTGCATCGGCCCGGATGCACTGCGCGCGAAAGAAATCCCCGGTGACCACCGGTCCGGCCCCTTACCTGCCATCCGCGCCCGGTCCTTCCAGAATCGTCACGGCCGACACGGCAGCCGGACCGCCAATGTTGTGTGCCAACGCGATGCGGGCGCCGTCCACCTGACTGTGGGCAGTGCCACGAAGTTGTTGGAACAACTCGACGCACTGTGCCACACCGGTGGCACCCGGCGGGTGGGAACCGGCCTGCGTACCAGTGATTTTCACGAGTGTCCGGATGCCGACGTCGTCCAGCTCGAGATCGAGGCCCAACCCGGCCGGCGGCCCGGCGGCATTTTTGTTCTCGGTCAACGGCAGGTACGTACCGAAGGCGACGACGGTGGGCATCAAATGAACCTGGTCTAGACGACGACCGTGGCGAAGGTCTTGCGCTCGAGAAACTCTTCGAGTCCGGCCGCACCCATCTCCCGGCCGATACCGGACTGCTTGTACCCGCCGAACGGGCTGTCGGGGCTGAAGTAATTGCCGCCGTTGATCGAAAAGGTTCCGGTGCGGATGCGCCGGGCCAACGCCAGGGCGCGCTCCTGACTGCCGAACACCGCGCCCGACAGTCCGTAGATGGAGTTGTTGGCGATCGCGGCCGCGTGGTCATCGTCGTCGTAGGCGATCACCGCCAGCACGGGTCCGAAGACTTCCTCCTGGGCGATCTCACTGTCGGGGTCGACGTTCGTCAGCAGGGTCGGCGTATAGAAGTAGCCGGGGCCCTTCTTCTCGCCGCCGGTGACCAGGGTGGCGCCGTCGGCGACGGCCCGTTGCACCATGGCATCGACCTTGTCGCGCTGCTTCTGGCTGATGAGCGGCCCCATGTAGGTGGCCGGATCCTTGGGATCGCCCCAGCGCACATGCGAGAAGTTGGCCTTGACCATCTCGACGATCTCGTCGTGATGTTTCCGCGGCACGAGCAGCCGGCTGGTCAGTGCGCAGCCCTGGCCGGCGTGGGTGACCATGCTGAACGCGGAAAACATTGCGGCCAAGGCGAAGTCGGCGTCGTCGAGCACGATGGCGGCGGACTTCCCGCCCAGTTCCAGGAACACCCGCTTGAGGGTCGTGCTGGCGGCGGCCATGATGGCCCGGCCGGTCGCGGTCGAGCCGGTGAAGGTCACGGCGTCGACGTCGCCACTGGTGGTCAGGGCGATGCCGACCGCCGGGTCGGACGAACTGATGATGTTGACGACGCCGGCAGGGATATCGGTGTGGTTGGCGATGAGCTCGCCCAGCGCCAGGGTGACCAAGGGAGTGTCGGGGGCCGCTTTGAGCACCACCGTGCAGCCCGCCGCCAGTGCCGGGGCGAGCTTGGCCAGTGCCAGCTGGTTCGGATAGTTGTAGGCGATGATCGCCGCGACGACGCCGGCACTTTCCTTCTCCACCCAGCGATGGTGCTGTGCGCCACGGATCTCGACGGTGCCGAGGTCCTCGGTCATCGGAAAGGTCTCGAGCAGGTCGGCGTAGTAGCGCACGATCGCGATGGGCTGGTCGAGTTGCGCGCCATGCGTCAGCGCGACCGTGGCGCCGACTTCTTCGATGGTCAGCGCCGCCAACTCCTCGCGGTGCTCGATGAGAGCTTTGTGGAGTTGGTCGAGGCAGCGGATTCGCAGCTCGACATTGGTGGCCCAGTCGGTGTCGTCGAATGCGCGGCGGGCGGCCTTGATGGCCGCTTCGGCGTCGGCCACGGTGGCCTCGGGCGCGTGGCCGAAGACCTCTTCGGTGGCCGGGTTGATCGAGGGATAGCTACCTTCGCCCGCGACCAATTCGCCATTGATCAACATGTGGCGGTCCACGCCCGTTTCGGCAGCTCGAGCACCCGTGATCTTGCCTGCATCAACCGTGGCCTGAGCCATCCGCGCCTCCTCGAGCTGCGACGATGTAATGGAAATTTCATTCTCATCTACGGCGAATCATACATTCACAACGGGAGAATACAATGAAGGCTAGGTGTCCTAGACATCTGGCTGGTCTCCGCGGAACGCAGCCCAGCGACCGCCCCTGAACTTGGGGCTCCCGCCCGGGTTTGCGACAGCGTGGACGCCGCCCGGCCTCGGACGGCACCAACGTCTCGTCGTCTCTGAAGTGCGTCGCCTACGCCGCGGCCGGCACGGTCGCCGACGCGGGACCGGCGGCACGGGGCCGCGCGGCCAACCGCGCCGTGGCCACTCAGCCTGCGGCGACGATGGCCTCCAGCAGGCCCCTGTCCTGCGCCAGGTCGACGGCGACGGCGTTCGGATCGCCGTCGACGATGCCGACCTTCAGACCGGCGGACGTCAGCGCCGCGAGGTCATCGGGATGGGCGCACCGAGCCAGGGCGGCCGCCGAGAAGGCCCGCGGGTACTGCGCGGTGACGAGCTCCGACCGGTCCACGTTGCCGAGCACGATGTCATTCGTGGCGACGGCCTTCACACTGTCGGTCATCGGCAGGACCGGCAGGACGACGTCGTGGTCCGCCAGGCCGGCAGCCACGCGCGCAGCCAGCTCGGCAGGCGCCAACGGATACCGCAAGTCGTGCATCAGGACCTGGTCCCCCGCACCGAGCGGCGCGGGCGCGGTGCGTACGGGCACGTCACTGAGGTCATGAGCCGCAAGGCATTCCACTGCAGTGGCGGACAACTCTTCGGCGGCCACCACCGAAACCGGTGCCACGTCGCGCACCGCCCGCACGGCCCGCACCAGTGCCGGTTCCCCGGCGATCGGCGCGGTGAAGTCGGCCGGGGCGAGCCCTGCGGGCACGGTCACGATCGCCGAAAGAGTCACCGCGACACCCTATCCTCGGTAGGACGCCGCTCCTGGCCGTTCTGGAGAAATCAGGCGCCGGGCGACGACATCCAGCAGGAAGCCCAGCGCACCGATCACCACGATCACCGCCACCACCTGGTCGTAGGCCAGCTGGTCACGGGCATTGAGCACCTGATAGCCCAGACCCGAACGCACGCCGAGCATTTCAGCCGGGACCAGCACCACCCACGCGATGCCGAGCGCCACGCGGACGCCCGTCTGCAGCTGTCCCCGGATGGCCGGCAGCACGACGGCGGTGATCAGCTCCCACCGCGTGGCGTGGAACGACCGTGCCACGTCCAGGAAGCCCGGGTCGACGGCGCGCACGCCGGCCACGGTGTTGATCAGCACGGGCCACACGGCCGCCACCGCGATCAGGAAGATCACCGGCTCGTTGCCGATACCGAACACCGCGACGGCGATCGGGGCCCACGACAGTGGCGAGATCATCCGGACGAACTGGACGAGCGGTGCCGCCGCTCGCTCGGCCGTGGTGTTGAGCCCGAGCAGCAGGCCCGCCGGAATCCCGATGACGACCGCCACCGCCAGCCCGATCACCAACCGCCACAGGCTGATCCCGATGTCGGGCAGCAGCACGCCGCGGGAGAACAGGTCGACGATCGCAGGCACGACGCGCTGTGGTGCGGCCTGGCGCAGCAGCGAGTGCGGGGCGGACAGGACGGTGGTCGTCAGCCACCACAGGCCGACCGCGACGACGACGGCGCCGACCGGCGGGGCCCACCGGCGCACTGCCACCGGCGGATCGATCACCGAGCGGACGGTTGTTGTGGTCATGACAGCTCCAATTGCTCGGTTCGGGTGTAATCGCCGCTGAGGCCGAAGGCGGCCGGACCGCCATGGGCCTGTATGGAATTACGGACGAAGGTGTCGTCGACCAGGTCGCTGTGGACGGTGGCGGGGTCCAGCCGGTCCAGGAACCGCCGGTCGCCGTCGATGACGGTGTCGCGCATGGACGTCACCAGTTCATCGGTGAAGCTCGGGAACGGGAACGGCTGGAAGCCGAGCCGCTGCGGCTGCCACTCCGGGTGACGCAGCGGGTAGGGCGCGGTGGGATAGGTCATCGCGAGCGTGATCGCGGGTACCGGCTGGGGCAGGTAGCGCCCGCCGCCGAGTTTCGCCGCGGCCGCCTTCCGATCTTTCGACAGCGCGAGTTGCGCCGTCACCACCGCGTCCGTGAGCTGTTGCACTGCCGCCGGTCGACTGGCGATGACGTCGTCACGGGTCACCAGGGCGCAGCAGGCATGGTCGCGCCACACATCGCCGAGGAAGGTGTGGATGCGCCCGATCTTCTTGGTCTGGGCCATCGCGTTGAACGGGTCGGCCACCACGTAGCCGCCGATGGTGCCGGTGGCCAGCGCCGGCACCATGTCCGACGGACTCATCACGACGAGTTCCACGGTGCGGTCGGCCCGCGATGCCGACCGGCGGATCACCGGTTGCAATCCGTTGGCCCGCAACAACTTCTGCAGCACGATGTTGTGAATCGACCACCAGAACGGGATCGCCAGCTGCGAACCCGCAAGATCCGGCAACTCCCGGATGTGCGGTGCGACCGTCAGTGCCGAGCCATTGGTGTGGTTCCACCCGAGTACCCGGACACCGCCACCGAGCGCATAGCGCAGCTGCACCGCCATCGGCATCAGCAGGTGCACGACGTCGAGCTGACGGTTCAGGAATGCCTCACCCAGCGCCGCCCAACTCCGGAACAGCACCGGCTTGCCGACACCCGCCGGATACAGACCCGCGGAGTGCGCGATCAACAGCGGCGCGGCGTCCGTGATCGGCAGATATCCCACGCGCAGCGGCCCGCCGGCGGCCGAATCGGTCGTGGCACTGTGCGCCAGGTCGGCCAGGCCGAAGGCGCCACCGGCAGCCGCTGCCGCGGCGATCAAGGCCTGCCGTCGTGAGATCAGCAGTCTGCTCATGCCACCCACAGTTCGGAAACGCGGTAATGGCTGAGGATTTCGTCACGCAGACCCGACCGGTCCGTCTCCTCCAGGTGCCATTGACGCTGAATCCGGCCGCCGTCGGCCAGCAGCACGACGCGCTGCGCCAGGGTGAGCGCTTCCTCGACGTCATGGGTGACCAGCAGCACCGTCACACCCAATTCGGTTGTGAGGGTGGTCAACCACTGCTGCAGGTCGGCACGTGTCGCGGGGTCCAGCGCGCTGAACGGTTCGTCGAGCAGGAGCAACTGGGGCCGGGTCGCCACAGCGCGCAGGATGGCCACCCGCTGGGCCTGCCCGCCGGACAGCTGGTCGGGATAGCGGTCGGCCAGCCCGTCGACGCCGAAGCGCCGCATCAGCTCTGCCGCATAGTCCGCGTCGAATCCCTTGCGCCGGTGTGCGAATCGCCGCGCGTAGGAAACGTTGCCCTGCACCGTCAGCCACGGCAGCAGCAGCGCGTCCTGGAAAACGACTCCGATGTGCGGACGCTCGCCACCGGCGGGCCAGCTGACGGTTCCCGAGCTCAGCGATTCCAGGCCGGCCAGCACCCGCAGCAGGGTCGATTTCCCGCTGCCGCTACGCCCGAGCACAGCGACGAACTCCCCCGACTCGATGGCGAGATCGATACCGTCGAGAACGACGCTGTCCCCGAATCTCTTGGTGCCCGCGGTTATCCGAACTGCTTCAGTTCCCACCTCAGTTGTCCTTCCGATGGTGATTGCACGGGCAGAAAAGCCGCTTCGCGGAACCGGCGGTTGGCGGCCGTCCCCGCGCGATAGCCCTGACCACCGGCCAGCGCCGATTCCAGGCGGGTCGCCCCCACCGCGACATTGGCGGCATCCAGTCGTAGCCGGATCACGTCGGCCAGGTTGGCTTCCCCTGGCGCCGAGGCGAATTCGTAGAGCCGGCGGCGGTTGGCTTCGGCGTGCGACACCAGATCGGCGAGGTCGCCGTCGAACTGGGCGGCCAGCCCGTCGGTCGCCCGACCGGCCGCGGTCAGCGCCGCCCCGGTGACGCCGACGCAGAACGCGGTCTGCAGCAGCAGGAACGTCGGCTTGATGCCGCGGACGAACCCGGTGAGGTCGGCGCTGATGATGCGGTCGGCTTTCACCTCGACCTCTTCCAGGCGCAGCGACGTCGACCCGGTGCTGCCCAATGCCATCAGCGTGGGCACCGGGTCGACCACCACGCCGACCGCGCTCACGTCGACCGCCACGACATACAGGCGACCCGTGACGGTCCGTGCCGGGAGCACGATCAACGCGTCGTCAAAGACGTTGGATGCCCAGCGGATTGGTCCGTTGAGCCGCAGACCACGACGCGTCTCCCCGGCGAAGATCGGGAGCTGCCCGAGGCCCGCCACGTGCTTGAGCCCGGCGGCCATGGCGGTCACGCCAGGACGGCGTGCGGTGAGCAACGCCTCCGACAGGTCCGGCCGGTCGGCGAGGTAGTGGATCGCCATCTGATGCGCCCACGCCGAGAATCCGGCGGCGAGGCTCACCGCCGACACCTGCTCGATCACCCGCACGGTGTCGGGCAGATCCGGTAGCCCGAACAATCCGGAAGCGCCGAGGGCGCGCAGATCGTCACGGACGTCGTTGAGGCCCGCGTCCAGGTCACCGGCCCGGGCGTCCACCCCGGCCGTGACATGAGCCAGTCTGGTCGCGACGTCGTCGGACACCAGAGTTGTCATTGCCCACCACTTTCCAGTCCGTACAACCGATCAATCGGGGTCTGCACCGCCACGCGCGCCCGCCGCACCGCGTCCTCGTCCGGCGCGTCGTAGAAACAGAGGCACTTGTCCATGTCGACCCGCACGTAGGTGCGCAGGAAGCTGACCTCGGGCACCTCCGCGTATTTCGGCGCGTTGGCCTTCTTGCGGCTCAGGTAGCTCTCCATGTCCAGGTCGGCGGGCAGGTCCCACTCGACCAGGTATCCCGCCGTCGGGCGGACGGCCTTCAGCTGGTCCAGTTCCGCACCGACCAGTCGCACTTCGTGCGGGCCGGTCAGCTCGGCGGCCCCGACCGACGGCGCGTCGATCTGCAGCGGACCGCCGGCGAGCTCCACGACCACGAACAACCGGTGCTGAGCCGTCACCTGCGCCTCGATGAGTTCGCCGCCGGCCCGGTGCACTTCGGCGTCGAGCGTCTTGATGGCCTGGTCGACCTCGGCCCGGCCGGGCAGTCCTGCGATTTCGTAGAGGTACAGCGTCACGGTGTGTTCCTGTTCGTCGGGCGTCGATGACATCACGACGCTCGCATGAACAGACCGGTCTGTCTATCGACGGTTCTCCGCTATGGTGCAGATATGAGCGCGACCCGCACCCCCCGGCCAGACCGGCCGGCACCCCGCACCGACACCGTCGGGCCGGCCCAGCGGCTACTCGACACCGCGTCGAATCTCTTTGCCGCACAGGGAATTCGGGCCGTCGGCATCGACACGATCCTGCGCGAGGCGGGGGTCGCGAAGGCCAGCCTCTACAGCTCGTACGGCTCGAAGGACGCGTTGGTGATCGCGTACCTGAACCGATTGGATCAGGCTGATCGCAACCGCTGGGAATCGAAGACTTCCGGCATCGCCGACCCGGTGGACAAGCTGCTGGCGTTCTTCGACCTCGCGGCCGCCGCGGCACGCAAGCGCCAATTCCGGGGCTGTCTGTACGCCAACGCAGCCACCGAATTCCCGGGCGACACCCTGGAACCGGTACGGGCACACCGGTTATGGATGCGTGGGCTACTGAACGAGCTGCTACAGAACGCTCAGGTGCCCGACGCCGCCGTGGTCGCCCAGCGCATCCAGCTGATCTACGACGGCGCCCTCACCGCGTCGAAACTCGAACGGTCGACGGCGCCGATCACCCTGGCCCGTCAGATGGCGCTCGAGCTCGTCACGTCACTCCGCGAGCAGACGTAAAACTGTCGCAAACCACTGGTTTATGACAGTTTTACGTCTGCTCGCGGAGAACAGTTACTTACCGGCCGCCGCCGGCTGAATCCCGATGGCCGCCAGTCGCCGCTCGGACGCCTCCTGTCGGACGCGCTTCGGCCACCAGAACCACTTGCCCAGCAGCGCCGCGATGGCCGGTGTCATGAACGACCGGACGATCAGGGTGTCGAACAGCAGGCCCAGCGCGATGGTGGTACCGACCTGCGCCATGACCTTCAGGTCACTGAAGGCGAAGGACGCCATGGTGGCCGCGAACACCAGACCCGCGGAGGTGACCACCGATCCGGTGCCCGCCATCGAACGGATGATGCCCGTCTTCAAACCGCCCGGCAGCTCTTCCTTGAACCGCGACACCAGCAGCAGGTTGTAGTCGGAGCCCACCGCGAGCAGCAGGATGACCGACATGGGCAGCACCATCCAGTGCAACTCGAGGCCGACGAGGTGCTGCCACAACAGAACCGACATACCGAACGACGCGCCCAGCGACAGCAGCACGGTGCCGACGATCACGCCCGCCGCCACCATGCTTCGCGTGATGAGCAGCATGATGATGAAAATCATTGACACCGCGGCGATTCCGGCGATCATCAGGTCGTACTGCGCGCCGTCGTGCATGTCCTTGTACGTGGCGGCGGTACCGGCCAGATAGATCTTGGAGCCCTCCAGCGGGGTGCCCTTGATGGCTTCCTTGGCGGCCTGCTTGATCGGGTCGACATGGGCGATGCCGTCCGGCGTCGCCGGGTCACCTTCGTGCTGAATGATGAAGCGAACCGACTTGCCGTCGGGCGAGATGAAGTTCTTCATGCCGCGCTTGAAGTCCTTGTTGTCGAAGGCTTCCGGTGGCAGGTAGAAGGAATCGTCGTTCAGCGAGTTGTCGAACGCCTCGCCCATGGCCGCCGCGTTGTCCGACGACGCCGCACGCTGGTCCACCTGACCCTTCTGGGTCTGATACATGGACAGCATGTACTGCTTCATGTTCTTCATGACCTCGATCTGAGGCGGCATCACCGTGACCATCTCGGCCGTCAGCTTGTCCATCTTCATCAGATCCGGGACGAGCGTCTGGATGTCGTCGGTCATGACGTCGATGCCGTCGAGGGTGTCGAACAGTGCCCGCGTGGACCAGCACATCGGGATGTCGTAGCAGTGCGGTTCCCAGTACAGGTAGTTCCGGATGGGCCGCAGGAAGTCGTCGAAATCGGAGATGTGGTCACGGAGGTCGGCGACGTCGAGCGCCATGTTGGCGGTCTTCATCGACATGTCGTGCGTCGTGGCGGCCATCTGCGTGGTGATGGCCTGCATCTTGGTCATCGTGTCGATGCTGACCTGCATGTCGTTGGCCTGCTGCAGCATGTTGGCCATCGAGTCCAGCTGGTACTTCTCCGTCATCTTCGAGGTGACGGCCTGCATGCCCATGATGAACGGAATCGTCGTGTGCTTGATGGGTTTTCCGTCGGGGCGGGTGATGGTCTGTACCCGCGCGACGCCCGGGGTGTGCACGATGGCCCGGGCGATCTTGTTGATCACCAGGAAGTCGGCCGAGTTCCGTAGATCGTGGTCGCTCTGCACCATCAGCAGCTCAGGGTTCATCCGCGAAGCGCTGAAATGCCTTTCGGCGGCGGTGTATCCGACGTTGGCGGTCAGGTCGGCCGGCACGTAGCGGCGTGCGTCGTAGTTCGTCTTGTAGCCGGGCAGCGTCACCAATCCGACGAGGGCGAGCGCGAGCGTCGCGACGAGCACCGGTCCCGGCCAGCGCACCACGAGAACACCGACACGACGCCAGCCGCGGGAGTGGATGGCGCGCTTGGGTTCGAAGCGCCCGAAGCGGCTACCGATCTTGATGACGGCGGGCCCCAGCGTCAGTGCCGCGAGAACGGCGACGAGGGTGCCGATCGCGCAGGGCACGCCCATGGTCTGGAAGTACGGCAGCCGGGTGAAGCTCAGGCAGAGCATGGCGCCGGCGATGGTCAGACCGGACCCCAGAACCACGTGCGCCGTCCCGCGGAACATGGTGTCGTAGGCCTTCACCCGGTCCTCGCTGTCGCCGCGCGCTTCCTGGTAGCGCCCGATCGCGAAGATGGCGTAGTCGGTACCGGCCGCGATCACCATCAGCGTCAGCAGGTTCACCGCGAACGTCGACAGGCCGATGATGTTCGCGTTGGCCAGGAACGCGACGACGCCGCGAGCCGCGCCGAGTTCGAGGAACACCATCAGCAGGATCAGGATCATGGTGACGATCGACCGGTAGACGAACAGCAGCATCACGGCGATCACCAACAAGGTGATGGCGGTGACCCGGGCGACGCTCTTGTCACCGGCGTGGTGCTGGTCCGACACCAGCGGGGCGCCGCCGGTGACGTACACGTGCAGCCCGGCCGGCGGATTCGAGTCGGCCACGATCTGCCGGACCGAGGCGACGGAGTCGTTGGCCTTGGTCTCACCCTGATTGCCACGCAGGTAGACCTGGACGTACGCGGCCTTGCCGTCGGCGCTCTGGGAGCCGACGGCCGTCAGCGGGTCGCTCCAGAAGTCGGCGACGTGCTCGACGTGGTCGGTGTTGGCGGTCAGCTTCGCGACGAGACCGTCGTAGTAGTGGTGTGCCTCGGCGCCGAGCGGCTGGTCGCCCTCGAGAACGATCATCGCGTTGCTGTCGGAGTCGAACTCCTGGAAGTTCGCGCCGATCTGCTTCATCGCGATCATCGCCGGGCCGTCCTGGGCGCTCAGCCCGACGGTGTGCTCCTCGCCGACCTTCTCCAGCGGCGGGACCAGCGTGTTGGTGGCGACGTTGAGCAGGAACCAGCCGATCACGATCGGCACCGCGAGCACCCAGATCAGGTGGCCGATCCTGGATCGCTCGGTGTTGGTGGCACTCACTCGGGGCACCCTTCCGTCAGGCCCGCCAGGTCCACGGAAATGGAGCTCGTCGGCGTTACAAAATCACTGTCGCGCGAAATATACCTAGCTAACCAAACTTTTATCCATAGCGGCCACCAAAAAGGCCTCCGACCTCCCACGAAATGGGATAAATCGGGCTCTTTTCGCCCGGTTTCGGCCGTAGCGTTGACGGCGTGGAAAATTCTCCGGCCGACACCTTCGGCAAGCGCTACGGCGAAGTGCTGCTGGTCTCCCAGACGCCGACCGGGCCGCAGGTCGCGGTGTTCAACACCTTCCCGCTGAACGACTGCCCGCAGGAGGCGTGGTCCGCGCTCAACCCCCAGGCCCTCGCCGAGGAGAACGGGGTCGCCGCCGCTTTGCTCAACGGTCCCCGCTACTGGCTGATGAGCGAGATCGTGAAAACCCGCGAGGACGTCGGCGAGAAGCGGACGTTCGGCGGCATCGAGATGCTGCAGCAGGCGACGGTCGAACTGTCGTCGATGAACCCCGCGCCCTTCAGCGTGAACAAGGTCAGCCGCCGCACGGTGTTCGTGTTCGGCGCCGGGCGGCCTGTCTTCGAGCTCCTCGACCCGCACGGACAACGCTGGGTCATGCAGTCATGGAGCCAGACGGTCGACCCGACGCTCGCACTGGCGGACCTGCCGGGGCTGGGTGCGCGACTGCAGCTGCCCGACGGTTGGAACTACCGGACCTCGACGCTGGCCAGCCCACTGCGCATCGACACCACCACCGAAGCCGCTCACGTCACGCAGGACAACCTCGCCAACACCTACTCACTGGCTCTCGGTTAACTTCCGAACAGACGTAAAACTGTCACCGCAACCAGCAAAATCGACAGTTTTACGTCTGCTCGCGGTAGAACTGAACGATGGCTTGGGATTTCGAAACCGATCCGGAGTTCCAGGAACTCCTCGACTGGGCCGACACCTTCGTGCGCGACGAAGTCGAGCCGCTCGACCTCATCTGGCCGCACCTGCAGTACACCGCGCTCGACGAGACCCGGCGCCGGGTCGTCGACCCACTCAAGGAACAGGTCCGCCGAAAAGGCTTGTGGGCCACGCACCTTGGCCCCGAACTGGGCGGGCAGGGCTACGGGCAGCTGAAACTGGCGCTGCTCAACGAGATTCTGGGCCGGTCGCAGTGGGCGCCCATCATCTTCGGCTGCCAGGCGCCCGACACCGGCAACGCCGAGATCATCGCGCACTACGGCACTCCCGAGCAGAAGGAGCAGTACCTACGGCCGTTGCTCAACGGCGAGGTCTTCTCCTGCTACTCGATGACGGAGCCGCAGGGCGGCGCCGACCCCACCCAGTTCACGACCTCCGCGGTCCGCGACGGCGACGACTGGGTGATCAACGGGTACAAGTTCTTCTCGTCCAACGCGTCGACCTCCACGTTCCTGATCGTCATGGTGGTGACCAACCCCGACGTCAGCCCATACCAGGGCATGTCGATGTTCCTCGTGCCGACCAACACACCGGGCGTCAACATCATCCGCAACTCGGCCATCTACGGGGAATCCGACGGCCACGGCTCGCACGCCCTGATCCATTACGACAATGTGCGCGTACCGAATTCGGCCGTCCTCGGCGGCGAGGGCCAGGCCTTCGTCATCGCGCAGACCCGCCTCGGCGGCGGACGGATCCACCACGCGATGCGCACCATCGGGCTGGCGCAAAAGGCTCTCGACATGATGTGCGAGCGCGCACTCTCGCGGCACACCGCCGGCAGCTTGCTGGCGGACAAGCAGGCCGTGCAGGGCTACATCGCCGACTCGTGGGCGCAGCTGCAGCAATTCCGGCTGTTCGTGCTGCACACCGCCTGGAAGATCGACAAGTACAACGACTACAAGAAGGTTCGCAAGGACATCGCCGCGGTCAAGGTCGTCATGCCGACGGTGCTGCACGACATCGCCTGGCGCGCAATGCAAATCCACGGCGCACTCGGCGTCACCAACGAGGTGCCTTTCCTCGGCATGGTCGCCGGCGCCGCGGTGATGGGGCTGGCCGACGGACCGACCGAGGTCCACAAGGTCACGGTCGCCAAGCAGGTACTGCGGGACTACAAGGGCACCGACGAGCTGTGGCCGACGGAGTGGCTGCCGGGCAAACGCGAAGCGGCACAGGCGAAGTACGCGGAGTACCTCGAACTCGAAGTCGGAAACCTCTAGCCGGCCGCCTCGGTCATACTCGCCGAATTGTTCGCCGACACGCTGACCGCTGCCTGAACGCATCGCTTCGGCGTGTCGAGCTCTCCTGCAGCACTTGCGATTCAGACCCGTCATCTTCGGCTGACGTTGTCACCATGCGTTGACGATGTCAGTGCATGATGACGGCCCCAGCCCGAAGTACATGCACAGCCAGGTGCGCCGGCGCGAGGCGGCTAGCGCGCCAGCAACCGGGTGACACCCCGCATCACCACGCGGCTCGCGGCGTGCTGTGCCTGCGCAATCAACGACGGCGCCGCCGGCGCTGCGGCACTGCCCAGCCGCGGGAACAGCGCCAGTGCGTTGGTGCGGTCGATCTCGCGGCGCCCGGCGTCGTCCAGTCCCCCGTACGTCTCCAGTCCGGCTGCGTACAGCTGGCTGACCTCGACGGGCGCGAACGGGAAGTCCGACCCGAATGTCACGTGACCAGGCTTGGCGAAGGCCAGCAGCGACGGCAGCGCGGCCGCCGTGGACGACAGCGCGGTATCGAAGTAGAAGCTCGCGAAGTCGTCGAGGTGATCGGCCGGGCTGCCGCCGACATCACTCGTGATGCCCATGGCCATGCGGTAGGACGCATACGGGACGAAGCCGCCGGCATGGCTCAGGATGAACCGGATGTTCGGGTAGCGGCGCCGAATGCCGTTGCGCACCAGCAGGTACGCCGCCCGGCTGGTGTCCAGCAGGAAGTCGGCGGCGAAGGGCAGCACTCCGTCTACCGTGGGGCCCGGCAGCTCGGCGGGGTGGATGAACACGACGGCCGAACGCTTGTCGAGCTCGGCGAACAACGCATCCTGGCCCTGCGCGCCGACGTAGGTCCCCACACTGTTGGCCAGCAGGAACACTCCGTCTGCATGCAATTCGTCTAGAGCGCGCACGGCTTCGGCGACGGAGGCATCCAGGTGCGGCATCGGCAGTGTGGCGAAGAACCCGAACCGATCCTGCTGGGCGGCAACCAGTTCCGCGCTGTAGTCGTTCACATCGCGAGCCAATGCGGCCGCATCAGCCGCGGCGGGTAGCATCGTCGTGCCCGGCGCGGAGACCGACAGGATGGCGGTGGCGACACCGAGCTTGGCCATCGTGTCCAGGGACGCTTCCGGAGACCAGTCCGGCATTGCCCGGCCGCCGGCATCGCCGATACCGGCGCGATCCAACGCCTTGCGGTAGACCGGCGGGACCATGTGGTGGTGGGTATCAATACGGTTCATGATGTTTCCTCCTCCGGTGATTTGTGCACGATATTCCGCGCCCACCGCGGAAAATCGTGCACAAATCCCGGGACTAGTCGCGGATTCCCACCCCGGCGAGCGCCGGGACGGTATCTTCGCGGTGCAGCAATGACCTGACTGCGGTCGAGAACTGCCCGAGCTTGTCGACGCTGGCCTGCATCTCGTGGCCCCAGATGCTGATGCCCTGGTGCGTCGTCGGCTTCCACGTCGATTCGTCGACGATCAGCGGGTTCCAACCGACCTCCCATTCGAAACCCGATGGCGTGACGGCATAGAACGACAATTCGCGGTCATTGGTGTGCTGACCGATGCCGAGCGCCATGTCGAATCCCAGGGCCCGCACGCGCTGGTAGCTGTCCGTCAGATCGTCAAGTTCGGCCACCTGAATGTTGAGGTGTTGCACCCGGGTCCGAATCGGGTTGATGGGCAGCCGATTCACCGCTGCAATGGCCACGGAGTGGTGCCGCCGGTTGACCCGGAGAAACCGGATTTTGACCTTCACCCCGCTCATCGTCTCATCGATGAAGTCGCTGAGCCGCGCATCGAGCAAGGTGTTGTAGTAGCCACGCACCTCGTGCGGCCTGGTGCTGGTGACGGCCACGTGACCCAGCCCGAATTCGCCGGTGACAAAACCTTTTCCGGCGACGGACAGGTGGTCCTCGACGTGCGCGTGCGTGTACAACTCCTGCGCCAAGCCGTTGGGGCCAGGTATGCGCACCAGGCGCTCGACGCCGCGCAGCGCGGCTTCGTCGTCGCTCCCGACAGTGACCGGCACACCGCACCGGTGCACGCGGCGGAGGATCTCGTCGAAGGTCTCGTGATCGTCGACTTGCCAGCCCAATGCGGTGACGTCCTCGGCCGGTCCGCGCCGCAGCAGGAACCGGCATTGTTGTTCGTCGAGCCGGAATCGGATGGCATCCGAGTCGAGGTCATCGAGGTGCATGCCGATCGCGTCGCGGCCGAACCGCCGCCAGTCCGCGAACCGCTTGGTCTCGACCGCCAGGTAACCGAGCGAGACATGACCGAAGACGCTCATGGCTGGAACACCGTATTGTCCGTGAGGAATTCGTCGACCATCTGATTGAACAGATCGGCACGCTCCCACTGCATCCAATGGCCGGTACGAGTGGTCATCACGAGTTCGGCGTTGGGCATGATGTTCTGCAGCATGGGTCCGCCGGAGGGCTTGTTCACCTTGTCGTCGCGGCCCCACAGGATCAGCGTCGGCGTCTGCAGCGATGCCAGCCGCGAGTCGCGGGTCAGGTCCATGCGCCACAGCGTTCGCAGGGCGAACGGTCCGGACGGCCGGCTCAGCGGCGGATCGGCCACCACCTCCGGGTCGATCGATGCGGCGTAGCGCAGATCGATCAGCTCGGCAGGAATCGAATCACCGTCGTAGACCAGGTAATTACGGATGAACTCGGCCAGCTTCTCGCGGCTGGGACCGGTGCCGCCGTAATACGCCAGCAGGCTGTTCAGTCCGGCGGTCGGCAGGCCACGGGTGGTGCCGATACCACCGGGTCCCATCAACACCAGCTTGCCGACTCGGCCCGGGGTGTCCAGCGCCAACCGCAGCGCCGCAGCGCCGCCGTAGGAGTTGCCGATCAGATGTGCTGTGCTGATGCTCAATTCGTCGAGCAGCCCCCGCATCGCGTCGGCCAGCGAGCCGAAGGGATCGGACTTGTCGATGCCCTTCGATGAGCGCCCGTAGCCGGGCATGTCGGGAACGAGGACGCGGTAACGCTTGGCGAGCGCGTCGATGTTGCGGGAGTAGTTGCTGACGCCGGAGGCACCCGGGCCGCCGCCGTGCAGCAGCATCACCGCGGGGCCCGAACCGGCCTCGGCGACAAAGATCTTCCGGTTGCCGACGGTCACGGTGTGTTCGGTGCGGGTGGTGGTCATGCAGGTGCTCCTGTCAGGGTGGTGAGGTTCAGTCCGGCCGGCGGAGCCGGGAGCCGCCCGCCGGATGAGGCTGCGGCGTAGACGAATCCGTCCGGCCGGAGTACGACGGCGTCGGTTTTGTGGTCAGCCAGCCATCGCACGAGGCTGGGTTCGGTTGCCTGCAGAGTCGCGGCCCCTGCCGCGGTCCAGGCCGCCGCTCCGACCGGCACGGCGCCGGTGTGCATCAGCGTCCAGCCGCCGCCCAGCAGATCGTCGAGTGGCACGCCGTCAACGGTCGGTTGCGGAATCTGCCGGCCCACCGCCGGGTGCGCGGCTGCGAAGAAGCCGTCGTCGTAGTGAGCCTCCGGAATCCACCAGAATTTCTGCCCCACGGCGTTGGCGCCGGGAATTCTGGTCAGCGCCCGCACGACGTGGTTGCGGATGGCGGCCAGCCAGGGCCTCCGCTCGGTGATGATCCGGCCGACCAGCACGGCGCGCCGGGTGACCTCGGTGACGTGCGGCTTGCGTTCTGCGGCATAGGAATCCAGCAATGAGTCCGGCGCCTGGCCCCGGAGGACCGCAGCGAGCTTCCAGCACAGGTTGGCGGCGTCGCGCACGCCCGCGGACATGCCCTGGCCGATCCACGGCGGCATGGCGTGCGCGGCGTCGCCGGCCAGGAACACGCGGCCGACGCGCCAGCGGTCCGCCACTCGCACATGGTGGCTGTAGACGACGGCTCGCAGGATCTCGACGTTGTCGGGTGTGACGCCCTGCTCCCGCAGTACCTTCCACACCGCCTCGTCACTCACCAGGTCCTTCTCGTCCTCCGCTCCCCTGGCCGGGTACTCCCACCTGTGGTGTCCCAGCGGGGTCGGACAGTCGACGGTCGGGCGCGCCGGATTGCAGTGAAACCGCAAGCGGTCGTGGGCATCCCATTCCTTGACGACCTTGGTGTCGATGACGACCCAGCGCTCGCCGTAGGTGCGTCCGCTGTACCCGATGCCGAGCACCCCGCGCGTCGCCGACGAGCCACCGTCCGAAGCGATGACGTAGCGGGCGGTCACCCGCTTGAACGTGTCGGTACGCAGGTCGGCCAGCAGCAGTTCGACATCGTCGGTCCGGTTGGCCACCCGCAGGCATTCGTGTTCCAGGAGGACCCCGACGTTGGCGAAACGCGCCACGCCTTCGCGGAGTACCGAGTCGACCGCCGGCTGGTACAGGAACTGCTGCGACGGATGGCCGCACCCGCGGCCGTAGATGACCGTTTCGATGAACGGGCGGCCGTGGGCATCGACAAAGGCAACGGGGCGACCCGGCAGCATGTCGCGCTGAAGGCGCTCCGCCAGCCCGACCGACTGCCAGACCCGCAGCACCTCTTCGTCGGTGGAGATCGCCCGCGCCCGGCTGTAGATGTCCGGGTCACGCTCGATCACCAGGACCTTCAAGCCGAGCTGCCCCAGCAGGTTGGCGGCGGTGGCGCCGGTGGGGCCATACCCGATGACGGCGACGTCGTAGGTGTCTTCACTGCTCATTGGGGCCTCCGGGGCTTGTTCTGTAGTGATCGCTACGGTAATGTAGTGATCGCTACAGAGTCAAGAGTCGGGAGCGAAAATGACCGAAGCACCCAAGACCCGTCGCAAACGAGCCGACGGCGAGCAGTCCCGTGAGCGAATCCTGGACGCCGCCAATGCGATTGCCTCCGAACGCGGATACGAGGGCACGAGCATCGCCCTGGTCAGCAAGAAGTGCGGGCTCCCCGCCAGCTCGATCTACTGGCACTTCAAGGACAAGGACGACCTGCTGGCCGCCGTGATCGACCGCAGCTTCGAGACCTGGCTGCGCGTCTGGGAACTCCCCACCGGCGGCGAGCCGCGGGAACGTGTCATCGGCCTGGCCAAGCAGCTCGCGAAGGGCCTGCTCGACAATCCCGATTTCCTGCGACTCGGGCTCATGCTCGCGCTGGAGCGCCGACCCGTGGAGCCGCTGGCCCGCGCGCGTTTCCTGCAAGCGCGGGCGCAAGCTACCGCGTCGCTCACGGAAGCACTCGGCGAGCTGGCCCCCGGCCTCGCCGACGCGCAAGTGCGGCTGCTGGTGAACTACTCCATCGCCGGCGCCGACGGGCTGTTCATTGCCAAGGAACTCGGCGGCGACTCCGTGGACCTGCTCGAGTTGTTCGAGATACACGCCAACGCCATCTACGACACGGCGATCCGGATGCTCGCCGAGAACGCGCAATGACCGCGACCGCCGGGGCTACCGCGCCGATCGTCGCTGCCGTCGCGAGATCGTCGAGCGTGATCTACGCCGAGATCGTGTCGTCGATTTCGGCGCGCTCCGCCGGCCCGGACATCCGGGGCGGCATCGACGATCTCATCGAAACCACCTGTGCCGCAGTGCAGACCGCGGGCGCGCGGCATGCGAAGGTCATTTCGCTGCTCAGCCCGTCCCCGTCGACGCGGAACACCATCTACTGTCTCGTCGACGGTGCTGCCGATCACGTTGCCATCGAACGAGACATCCACACCGCGGTGGCACGGATCGGCGCTGAGGTAGGCGGCTTCCGGCTCAAGCAGGCCGTGCAGTTCGAGAGCATCGGCCCGATACACATCCCAGAAATCGGTGCCTTCGCCGGCACCAAGGTGACCGTGCTCGTCGAGGTCGCCACTGAAAATGCCGGAGTGCCAACATGATCTACATCAGCGACGTCACCCTGCGGGACGGCATGCATGCGGTCCGGCACCAGTACACCATCACGCAGGCCGTGGCCATCGCCGCTGCGCTCGACGCCGCGGGCGTCGCCTCCATCGAGGTCGCACACGGCGACGGACTAGGCGGGTCCAGTTGCGTGTACGGCTTCGGCGCACACACCGACCTGGAGTGGATCTCCGCCGTCGCTGCCGCGGTGTCCCGCGCTCGCATCGCGACGCTGATCCTCCCTGGCATCGGCACCGTACGCCAGCTGGGCGACGCTCATCGCGCCGGCGTCTCGGTCGTCCGAGTCGGCACTCACTGCACCGAGGCCGATCTTTCTGCGCGTCATCTCACCGCTGCCCGTGAGCTGGGTATGGACCCTGTCGGCTTTTTGATGATGAGTCACCTCGCCACGCCGGCCGCCCTCGCCGCGCAGGCAAAGCTGATGGAGGGGTACGGCGCGACGTGTGTCTACGTCGTCGACTCCGGTGGGGCAATGACCATGCGCGACGTCGCCGATCGAGTCGACGCCCTGCGTCAAACCTTGGACCCGGCAACCGAAATCGGCATCCATGCGCACCACAATCTGTCGCTGGGAGTGGCCAATTCGATCGCCGCTGTAGAACACGGCGCCAACCGCGTCGACGCATCACTGGCGGGCATGGGCGCCGGCGCCGGCAACGCACCGCTGGAAGTCTTCATCGCCGCGGCCACCAAGCTCGGCTGGCAGCACGGCTGCGATCTGCACGCGCTGCAGGATGCCGCCGACGATCTGGTCCGCCCGCTGCAGGAACGCCCGGTCCGCGTCGATCGTGAAACCCTGACGCTCGGCTACGCGGGTGTGTACTCCAGCTTTCTGCGGCATGCCGAGACCACCGCTGCGCGTTTCGATCTCGACGCCCGCACGCTGTTGGAGGAAGCGGGTCGACGCGGACTCGTCGGTGGGCAAGAGGACATGCTCGTCGACATCGCGCTGGACCTCACGCGCCCCGAGAGCGCCTAAGCGACCAGCTCCACCAGTGTCGCGTTGGCGGTGCCGCCGCCCTCGCACATGGTCTGCAGCCCGTAGCGAATTCCGTTGTCGCGCATGTGGTTGATCATGCGAGTCATCAGCACCGCGCCCGACGCGCCGAGCGGGTGCCCCAGCGCGATCGCGCCGCCCAGTGGGTTGAGCGCCGCCTCGTCGGCGCCGGTATCGGCGAGCCAGGCCAGGGGGACCGGGGCGAACGCCTCGTTCACCTCGAAGACGCCGATGTCGCCGATCCGCACGCCGGTCTTGCGCAGCACCTTCTCGGTGGCCGGAATCGGGCCCGTCAGCATCAGGACCGGGTCGGCGCCGGTGACGGCGCCACCGACATACCGCACCAGCGGGGTGAGGCCGAGCTGCAGCGCGTTCTCCAGCGTCATCACCAAAAGCGCTGCCGCACCATCGGAAATCTGCGACGAGTTGCCGGCGTGGATGACGCCGTCTTCCTGGAACGCCGGCTTGAGGCCGCCCAGCTTCTCGACGGTCGTCCCGCGCCGGATGCCCTCGTCCTCGTGCACCACACCACCATCGTCGGTGAACACCGGCACGATCTGCGTGACGAACGCGCCCGAATCCTGTGCGGCGGCAGCGAGTTCGTGCGACCGCGCCGCGTACTCGTCCAGCCGCGCTCGCGACAGGCTCCACTTACTCGCGATCATCTCAGCCGAGATGCCCTGATTGAAACCGAAACCGTCATACCGGGCAAGCGCTTTCGGCCCGTACGGCTGCCCCGTCTGACGGGCCGCGCCGAGCGGCACCCGGCTCATCACCTCGACGCCGCCGGCCACCACGACGTCCTGCTGGCCCGACATCACGGCCTGCACGGCGAAATCCAATGCCTGCTGCGACGATCCACAGGCCCGGTTGACCGTCGTGCCCGGGATCGACTCGGGCCAGCCGGCGGCGAGCACCGACCACCGGGCAATGTTGCTCGACTGATCACCGACTTGCGAGACGCAGCCCCACACCACGTCGTCGACGAGGTCCGGTGACACGCCGGACCGTTCCATCAGTTCGTTCAGGACCACCGCGGACAGGTCGGCGGCATGCTGGCCGGCCAGTCCCCCGTTGCGCTTGCCGACGGCAGTCCGTACGGCCTCGACAATGACGACTTCACGCATGGTCGCTCCCTGATCCGTAGACCTCGCCGATGGCACCGGCGGCCCGCAGGCCGGCGATATCTTCAGCGCGGTAACCCAATTCGCCGAGTATCACATCTGTGTGCTCACCCAGTCCGGGGATTGCCCCCATGTTCAGCTCGAGGCCGCTGATCACCGGCGGCGGCAACAGTGCCTCGATGGGGCCGTTCGGGGTGCTGACCTGACGCCACCGGTCGCGGGACTTGAGGTGCGGATGCGCGACCACCTCACTGGGCAGGTTGTACCGCGAATTGCCGATACCGGCGGCGTCGGCGATCCGCTGAATGTCCTCGAGATCGTGCTCTGCGCACCAGGATCCGATGGCGGCATGGAGCTCGTCGCGGTGCGCGCAGCGATCCGGGTTGGTAGCGAATCGTGGGTCGTCGGCGAGGTCGGGCCGGTCGATGATCTCCCTGGCCAGGCGCTGCCATTCCCGGTCGTTGGTCGTGCCCAGCACCACCGTCTGCCCATCGCGGGTGGCGAAGGCGCCGTACGGCGCGACGGCCGGTGATGCCATCCCGAGCGGCTGCTGGTTCACGCCGGAGTGCTGGGTGTACGTCAATGGATAACCCATGATGTCGGTCATCGTGTCGAACAGGCTGACGGCGACCGACGGCGCCGCACCGACCGATACCCCGCGGGCCCGGCCCACCAGCAGCGCCATGATGGACAGCGCCGAGTACAGACCGGTGGAGATGTCGGCGACGGGCGGGCCCGGCTTGGCCGGCATTCCCGGAAAGCCGGTGGCCGCACACGAGCCGGATTCCGCCTGTACCAGCAGGTCGTACGCGCGCTTCCGGGAAAGGGGTCCGCCCGGCCCATAGCCATCGATCTCCACGGGAATCACCTGCGGGTGCCGTTTGCCGAGCTCCTCCGGCGACAAACCCAGCCGCGCGGTGGCTCCCGGCGCCAGGTTGGAGACGAACGCGTCGGCACGGTCGAGCAACTGGTGCAGCACCGCAATGCCCTTGTCGGACTTGAGGTTCAGGGTGATGGACTGCTTGCCGCGGTTGGCCCAGACGAAATGCGCCGCCTGGCCCAGCACCACGTCGTCGTAGTCGCGGGCGAAGTCACCGCCCCGCGGATTCTCAACTTTGATCACCCGGGCACCGAAGTCGGCCAGCACGCGCGTGCACATCGGCGCGGACACCGCCTGCTCCATCGCGACGACGGTGATCCCGGCCAGCGGCAGCGACTGCGCTTCGGTCACGTCCTCACATAACCATGTCGCCGCCGGCGAGCAGCCTGCGGGCCGCCCAGTCAGGAGTCCGACGCACAGGTCACGTCGACGTAGACGTTGTTGACCATGCGGGTGTCGGCACGCTGGGTCGGGTCCGCAGGGTTGGGCAAACCGTGCACGTCGGTCACGGTGCACGCCGACAGCGGCGCGCTCGGGGCACCGTCGACCTGCACGTTGTAGCCCTCGCTGCGCAGCGTGGACACGACGTCGGCGCCATTGTTGCCGGACACACTGGCAGCCTGCGCCGGGCCCGCGGCCGTCAGCGCCGCAGCGGCCAGCGCTGCGGCGGCGGTGGAGAAGAAGGCGATCTTGGTGATCATTTCGGTGTCCCTTCGGGTTGAGGTTCTGACGGCTTCCAGCCTCGAATCGGCCGACAAGGGTTCCCCGGAGGAACGATGAAGATTCGTTAAAGAACCCGGCTCTGACCAGGTCATCCGGTCGACCCCGCCAGCGCGCGGGTGCACTATGAGCAGGTGACCGCCACCGAACCCGCGCCAGGTCTGCGCGCGCTGGTCGTCGACGACGAGGCCGCGCTGGCCGACGTCGTGGCCAGCTACCTCAAGCGAGAACTCTTCGAGGTACGCGTCGCGAGCGACGGCCCGTCGGCCCTGGTCGCTGCCCGCGAGCTGGATCCCGACGTGGTCATCCTCGACATCGGCCTGCCCGGACTCGACGGCATCGAAGTATGCCGACAACTTCGCGTGTTCTCCGACGCGTATGTCGTGATGCTGACGGCCCGCGATACCGAGATCGACACCATCGTCGGCCTGTCGGTCGGCGCGGACGACTACGTCACCAAGCCGTTCAGTCCCCGCGAGTTGGTGGCCCGTATCCGCGCGATGCTGCGGCGGCCCCGGCGCGCACCCGACCCGGCCGCGGCCACAGGGACGCCGCCGCGGGTGTTCGGCGATCTGCACATCGACACCGACAGCCGCCAGACCCTGCTGGGCGGCGCGCCGATCATGCTGACCCGCACCGAGTTCGACGTACTGGCCGCGCTGTCGTCCCGCCCGCGCCAGGTGTGGACGCGACATCAACTCCTGGAAGCCGTGTGGGGCGAATCGTGGTTCGGCAACGACAACGTCGTCGACGTCCATGTCGGCCATCTACGCCGGAAGCTCGGCGACAACTCAGCCGAGCCGCGCTACGTGACGACGGTCCGCGGCGTCGGGTACCGGATGGGAGAAGGCTGATGGTCCAGAACCATCCGCGCAGCAAGCACGGCATTCGGAGTCGCCTGCTCGTCACCAACGCGGTCGTCGTCATCGCGGCCATCGCCACCACGACGACGGTCGCCCTCATCATCGGCCCGCCGATGTTCCGCCAGGTGATGCAAGACGTCCTCATCCCCGGACGTACCGGTCCGCACCCCTACGAGCATGTCTTCCGGCAGGCGACCGCCGTCTCGGTGGGGATGTCGCTCGCGGTGGCCGCCACGACCGCGCTGGCACTGAGCTGGTACCTGAGTCGACGGATGCACCGGTCGACGGCCGAGCTCGCCGCCGCCGCAACCGCGGTGGCCGACGGGAACTACGACATCCGCGTCTCGCCACCCCACCTGGGCACCGAATTCGACGCCATCGCAGACGCTTTCAACACCATGGCCGAGCAGCTCGGCTCCGTCGAGACCACCCGGCGTCAGTTGTTGGCCGACCTGGCACACGAGCTTCGCACACCCGTCTCCGTCATCGACGCGTATCTCGAGTCGATCGAAGACGGCATCCATCCGCTCGACGCGACCACGATCGGCGTGCTGCGCGACCAGACCCGTCGGCTTGCCAGGCTCAGCTCCGACGTGCGGGCGCTGTCCGACGCCGAACGCGACATGGCGCTCGTCGACACCCAATCCGTCGCGCCCGCAACGCTGATCGGTGCGGCCGTCGACGCCTTCGCCGCGCCGTACCGCGCGAAAGGTGTTGCGCTGACATCGGATATCGCGCCGGGACTGCCTGACCTCTGGGCCGACCCGCAGCGCCTCGACCAGGTGCTGGCCAACCTGCTGACGAATGCACTGCGGCACACCGATGCCGGCGGCACGGTGCGGGTGACGGCGACGCCCGCCGGTGGTTCGGTGCGGATCCAGGTATCCGACGACGGCGACGGCATCGCCGCCGAACATCTGCCGCGGTTGTTCGAGCGGTTCTACCGCGCCGACTCGGCACGTGACCGCGCACACGGCGGTTCCGGCATCGGGCTGGCGATCGCAAAGGCCCTTGTCGATGCCCACCATGGCCGGATCACCGCGACCAGCGCCGGGGTCGGTACGGGTGCGACGTTCACCGTGGAATTGCCCAGCCGCGCCACGTCGCTCGCCGGCTGATCCCAACGCCTCCGGACCACAACTAGCCCGGAGAGTTCGGGTAATTGGGGTTCGGCGGGTAGCCCTGGTTGGGATAGCCGGGCGGCGGGTAGCCCGGATAGCTCTGCTGTGGGTAGCCGGGGTAACCCTGTTGCGGCGGTGCGGGATACGACGGCCCGCTCTTCCCGCCCCGGCGGCGCACCATCACCACGACGAACACCACGAGGCACGCCACCCCGATCACGACAAAGACGACAATCGGCCACGACCAGCCGTTCGGCGGCGCACTCACCCAGATCCGGCTCGCTCCGGGACACCGCACGGTCACCGGCCCGCGGTCGAGCGGCAACTCCCCGACCGCGCGGTAGTACTTGCCCCTGGGGATCAGGAAGAGCCGCTTGCCACCGAAACGTTTCTCGTCGTGGGCCCCGGTGAACGGCTCCAAGGGCTCGGCCTGACCACCAGATGTCGTTGCCGTGCAACGAATGTTCGATTGCGATCGGTCGAGATACACGACGTGCACGCGTTCGGTGGGCGTCACCACGTCGCCCGATCTGATCAACTCGGCCGGGTCGTCCTTGGCCCCGAGGAAGATGACGACCGCCAGCGCCAACATCCCGAACCCGAACAGCGTCCCGATCACTCTGCCGATCGGGCTTTTTCCCCCTGCACGCCCCATGCCCCGATTCTCACACGGACTCCCCCACTGGTCGGGCCGAGTCGTCGTCACTGGTTGTGGTTCGGCGTTCGGCGATGGCGGCCAGCCGCAGGGTGCATTCCCGGTTGCGCGGAATGACCGCCGCCAGGGCCAACTGGTCGGGCACCCAACGCATCGGTCGACCGACCGGCACCTCGGCCATCTCGATGAGGCAACCGCCGGTCGGCGTATCGGACAACCGAAGGAAGATGCGCGCCCGGCCGAACACTCCAGCGCTGGCAAGCAGCACCAGCTCTTCCAGCGGGCGGCAGTCCTGCACTTCGGTGACGTCGTTGACGAGAACCGGCCACACTCCGATCGAGTGCTGAATGCGGCGGCCGGCGGCCGGCCAGTCGGCGTCGACGGCACGCATCCGGCTGTTGCCCACCACCCACTGGGAGTATGTCCAGCCGTCGGCGATGACGTTCCAGACCTCTTGCCGGGTCGCAGTGCTGTGCCGCCGAACGGTCAGGGCGCTGTCAAGGACGTTGTCAGCCATGCGATTTCCTTTCGGAGCCTGCCCCCGAAAGGAAACGACGACGAACCGCCCGGCCAAACCGGTGATGGAGAATCGCTGTGGTGCGCATGACTGTGATTAGCCTGCGGCGGACAAGCTAAACCCGCGAGCGCCAACATCCCGAACTCGACTGCCGATGACGCCGCGGTGTCCGAATGGAAAACAGGTAGCGATCTACTCGGTCCTGATCACCGCGGAAGGCGCATTCTTATTACGGCCACCATCTGATCAGCGCTTATTACGGCCACCATCTGATCAGCGCCGAGCGTCGCGGAGGGCAAGCCCATGAGTCACGCCACACACGCAGCGTCACCCGACCGCGGGCGACTGAGCGCCAGTGACTTTCAGTCGCTCGGTATCCGCGATCTGCTGGATGCCCGCGACCAGTTTCACGTGCACCTCGCACACAAGCCGAACGTCTTCTCCACGGCGATCGGGCGCTACCTGATTCGTGACACCGATCCTGACGTACCTGAAACGACGTGCGATCCGCTCGATGCGCGGGCGCGAAAGGCACCAGAGCGCACCCTCCTGAATTCCACGACTCGGTCGTGGTCGTGGCCGTGTGTCCTGGTGTTCGTCAAGCGGTGGCAGACGCTCGACGATCTGGTCGATCGTCCCGAGGATGTGGTACCGCCGTTCATCTACCTGCCGGACGGGCGCATCGTTCCGGTGTGCGTCGTACTCGCCGAATCCGCGCAGCTCCCGTCCCCCGTGCTCGACCCGAGCCGACTCGCGGCGGAATCGCTCGGTGTGGGTTCGCCCATCTACGTCGATGCACAGGGAATGCGTCGCATGGGCACCGCCGCCTGCCTGGTTTCGGACGGCAGCGATGTCTATGTGCTGACCAACACGCACCTTGCCGGAGTGGTGGGGCGGCCGGTGCGGGCGTTGTTGCGTGGTGTTCCCGTCACCATCGGGAGCACGTTGGGAGCGCCTCATCTGGCGGAGCGCACGTTTTCGGACATCTATCCGAGCCTGCCGGGCCGGGACGCCGTCGTGAATATTGATGCCGCCATCGTCCGGCTCGACGATGCCCGGGTCTGGGAAACGGACGCCCTCACTGATCCGATCGGCGACGTGACGGACTTCAGCGCAAGCACCGCCGCACTCTCCTGGATCGGCCGGCCGGTGGTCGGCCAGGGCGCCGCGAGCGGAGAGATGCGCGGCGAGATCAAGGCCTTGTTCTACCGGTACAAGTCGATCGGCGGGCGCGACTACATCGCCGACTTCGTCATCGGTCCACGATCCGACCACACCGGCCCGCTGGTCACGCAACCTGGTGATTCCGGGTCACTGTGGTGCCTCGACGGAATCGAGGCGCCTGGTGTCCGCTCGCCGTTCGGGCTGGAGTGGGGCGGTCAGCGGATCGGCGGCGATCCGGCCGCCGGCGACTTCCTCCAGTTCTCGCTGGCGACGTCGATGGCGGTGATCCTGCGGGAACTCAATCTCGACCTGGTCTCCGGCCCCACAGCACAGCGCATCCAGTATTGGGGGCCGGTGGGGCACTTCAAGATTGGCCAACAGGCCTGCTTCCTGGTCGGAAACCCGGCATTGCGAAAGTTCTTCACCGCCAACATCAACAACCTGAGTTTCCGCAGCGACGACCAAATCCAACTCGCCACGCACCTGCAGGCCACGAAATTCGTCCCGCTCAGTGATGTCCCGGATGTGGTGTGGAAGACGAACATCAACCGGGCCAAGCCGGAAGTCGCGCGGGTGATGGAGAACTGGAATCACTACGCCGATATCGACCTCCCCGGAGCTGACGGCGACTCGCTGATGGCGAGCTATGCGGCCGACGAGGATTCGCTGAACTACAGCAACTGGCTGACCTTCTACAAAGACGCGCCGGTGCCCAGTGCCTCGAAGACGCATTCCAATAACCAAGGGGCGCTTCCGTTCCGGGTCTGGCAGATCGTCGCCCAGATGGTGAAATTCGCGAAGAACGGTGACGGCGATCGTTTTCTCACCGCGGCCGGCTGCCTGGCGCACTATGTGGGCGACGCGTGCCAGCCCCTGCATTCCTCGCAGCACTCCGACGGCTTGAACGGAGCTTCAACCGGCGTCCACGCCACCTACGAGGACAACATGGTGAACGCGCACGCCGACGCCATCGCGGATGAGATCGGCAGCGCCATCAAAAATCTGGACTTCACACCGCGCGCGATCCACAGTCCGCGCGACGCGGCCAAGGCCACCATGGATTTGATGATCTTCGCCCAAACCACGCTGCCGCCCCAGACAATCTGCCAGACCTATGACGACGTACATCCAGGAGCCAGCCACGAGACGAGCAATCCGGCGGTGTTGGACGCACTCTGGAACAAGTGCGGGGACCGGACCGTCGAGGTCATCGCGGCGGGTGCGGTGACGCTCGGCGCGCTCTGGACCGCCGCGTGGAAGCTGTCCGGCGCGTCTAAGGATTCCCCTTGGCTGACAAAGGTTTACGACGGCACCAAGGATTTGATGCCGATCTATGAGGACAAGAACTTCCTGCGGTCCCTGCACCTGAAATATCTGGGGCAGGACGACCTGCCCGGATCCGATGCTCCCAAGAATCCACCCCAACCGCCCGGCGGCCCCGCCAAGAAGGCCGCGAAGAAGGTGGCGAAGAAAGCCGCCAAGAAGGTCCCGTAGGCGCGCTGGGACGTCACTCCGCTTGTCGACGATATCTCCGTGTCGGTGGTGACCGACGCCATTGGCGCGGTCGCCAGGCTCGACAACGTTGCGACCACCGCACGACGCGCAGCCCGCCCGACCCACTTTCCACGAGCTAATTTCAACAGCTAAATACATCTTGACCCAGCAAACATACTGTGAGTATGTTATGGGTGGGGTTCAATCGTTGGCGACCATGACACATGGGGCGGGGTTGGTGTGCCTGCTGCAAATGATGTTGTGGCCACTGGCATTAACGATCACGGGAACGGGGACCAGATCATGCCAGCTGCACATTTCAGCAAGTCCACAGCAAACTCACAGAAGATGGCGGTAGCCCTATTGGCTAGCGCTACCGCGGTGACCGCGAGCATCGTCGTGGCCAATCCACACGCCAACACCGTCGCCACGCAAGTGCCAGAATTTGCGAGGCACGTGACGTTGACAGCGACGGCCGACCCGATCTCACTGATCGAGGCCCTGCTGGCCCTACCGCCGTCCGTGGCGCAAGAGCTCATCGGCACCCTGGTACCGAATGCGCCGCTCTCCCCCGCCATCTCCCCCGCCGCCGCGACTCCGCAAGACCTGGTTGGCGGCCTCGGCGGCCTGCTGACCGGCGCACTCAGCACGGTGTGGAATGACGGGGCCTACCTGGCGAGCATTCCCCTGCAAATCGGGGTCCAGACGGCCTGGACGCTGGTGAACTACGGAGTGGCGGCCGCTTTCAACCCGGACCTGCTCTTCAGCCTGCTCACGAGCTATATTCCGAACTATATCCAACAGTTCACCGCATACGGCCTCAACGGATTCATCAACACCACAACGCAATTTCTCGCCGGCCTCGCGGGTGCCCTCGGCGGTCTGCTGCCGGCCGCAGCCGCACAGCCGGCAGCCGCAAATGTATCGAAAGTGCAACTCAATTCGGCTGCGGCAGTGCCCCCCTCGATCAGCCACTCGGTCCCGTCGCCGCAGAATCTGATCGGCGGCCTGGGCAATGTGGTGTCGTCTGCGGTGTCGATGGTGGCGAATGACGTCGCCTACGCGGTGAATCTGCCTTTGGCCGTCGCCGTACCGGTGGTGCTTCCGCTCGTAGTGAGGTTCCCGTATTCACTGAGCCCGCAGTTCATTGCCGGCTTGCTGACGACGAATCTGCCGTTCGCCGTGTCGAACGCCGTCGCCAACACGGTTAACGGAATCGTCTCGCAGGCAGGACAATTCGTCTCCAGCCTCGGCGGTCTCGCCTCGGCGGCAACGACGCCGCTGGCGGCCGCGAGCGTGCCGAAGGTGCAATCCAATCTGATCAAGGTCAGCAAGCCGGCCGCCGCGCTGTCGGCCCCCAACTCCACGGCCGACTCGACGCCCGACAAGGCCGCTTCGGACAAGAAGTCGGACAAAGCAGACGCGGACAAGTCCGGCACCGACAGAGCAGATTCAGGCAAAACCAAATCGGACAAGGGCGGCAAGCACCGCAAGCCTTCAGAGTCGGGCCAGGCGGGAGGCGGACAGCCGGATACCGGTGCCGGGAAGACCGGTGAGACCAAGAGCGGCAACAGCTCTCATGACGGCGACGGACCGAAGCACGCGTCGGATACGTCAGGCTCGAACAGCCACGCAACCGGAGATGGTCAGGGCAATGCCGGGAGCCACGGTGGTAGCGGGGGCCACCGCGGCAGCAAATAGCCTGTCCGGAAACCGGTTTCGCTGAGTGGCTTCATCGGCGGCAGATGTGCCGCCGATGAAGCCACTGCCGATTCGGAAGCCTGCGTCAGACCCGGCCCGCCCGCCGGTTCTGCTTCTCGGCGTCGGCAAGTACTTCGACCTGCTCAGCCTGCTCGCGCTTGGCTGCCGCCGCAGCACGCTTGTCCCGCGCGTCCTCGAGCGCGGCTTCGGCCGCAGCCGCGGCCTTTTGTTCGGCTTTGTTGATCCGTTGCAGCCGTTGCTGTTCGGCGGTTTCGACAGCCTCGCGCTTACGTTCGGCCTCGGCCCGGCTGGCCTTCGCGGCCTGAGCGATGCGCTTGTCGGCCTCTTCCGCCGCTTGCCGCTTACGCTGCTGCGCGCGTTCGCGCGCACCGGCCACCGCGTCCTGCTTGGCGGCGATTGCTTCGTCGCGGTCGTCGGCGGCCTCTT
The DNA here is from genome assembly GCF_000686745.1 of Mycobacterium sp. UNC410CL29Cvi84. Classification (NCBI taxonomy): domain Bacteria; kingdom Bacillati; phylum Actinomycetota; class Actinomycetes; order Mycobacteriales; family Mycobacteriaceae; genus Mycobacterium; species Mycobacterium sp. UNC410CL29Cvi84. The sequence goes on along the minus strand of NZ_JMLM01000006.1, from coordinate 124,997 downwards.
CCAGCGAGTCCTCCAGCTGCGCGCCGGCCTCTTTGCGCCGTAGGGCCGCGTCCATGCTCCGCACGACAGCTTCGGCACGAACCTCGCTTCGGCGGGCCAGCGCCGCACCCCGCCGGCGCAGCGTGGAATCGCCCAGCACTCCGCCGACCGCAGCGTCCAAACCCCCGAGCGACCGCTCATAGATCAGCCGAGCGGGTGCTTCGGCGTCCAGGCGGGCGATCCATCGATCCTCGATGAACTGCAGGGGAAACCGGGCCAGGCGGTATTGCATGCGCAAGACCTGTAACGGCAATTCGATGATGCTCACGATATCTCCTTGGTTCTCAATGTCTTTCAGGGCAAGTTGGTTCGATCGCCGAGGGTCTCGGCGCGTTCGCGAAGGCGACGGGCCTCGGCTTGCTCTTCGTCCGCATCTCTCTGTGCGGCGCGATATTCGGCGAGCGCGTCACGTGCCTCCCTGCCGGCTGCGGCGGCGTCGGCCGTTTCCCGGATTTCCGCTTGCCGTTCCTCGCGCTGCTCCTCGACGCTGGCGCGGACCTGCTCCTCGGCAGCGCGGTGCCGCGCTGTTTGCGCGACTTGCTGGACCTGGTCCACCTGCTGCTGTTGTGCCGCGTCTTCTGCGGCGTCCGTGCCGGACCGCACCACGTCCCGGGCGCCGGCCGCCTGATGGCGGGCCTGCGACGCCAGGCCGGTGGCGGCGTCAGCTTCGGCGTCTGCAACCGCTTCGATGGCGTTGGCCTCCTTGCGGGCCCGCGCCTGCGCCTGCTCCAGCTGCCCTTCGGCGGTCAATGAATCGTTGCCGCTCACCGCGCCGGCGATCTCTTTTGCTTTACCCTTGATCGAATCGATCAGGCCTTTACGTGCCTCATCAGCTTTCTCGTGTTCGCCCATGACCATGCCATGCTCGTTTTGCGTCTCCTTCAAACACCGTGCGGTCGGGCCTGGGTCGTCCGTGATGAGCCCACAGCGCGCTGAACAGGCACAAAGCATCGATAACGACTGACGATCGAGCATCTGTGATGTGGGTCAACCCACGTAGCCAACCGCGAGAGCTCTACACCGGATTCTCGTGCGCCACAGCGCGGTAGCTGCGCGCCCCGGCTCGGCCTACGGCAGCCCTGACCAAACCGAAGACGAGGCCCTGCACACCCGCGGCGAGCAGTGCTTGCCCGCCCGAGCGGTTCAGGTCTTTGGGGTCCGGCGGTCCCTCCCCCGAGTCGTCGATCCGCTCCCACAACACACTGAAGACCTTGCCGGCCACCAGGCCGCCCACCACGCTGAACGCGGCCGACAGCGGCAGATACAGCGACTTCGATATCTTGCTCATCGTTCTCCTTGGCACACCTGACGATCCCGACTGTTCCGGGCCGTGGCTGAGAGTTACCCCGGCCGCACCGAAACCAATCGCCGTCCTCTCATCCGGACGCCATGAGCTGGCAATGTCTGAAATGGCTATGAATCGATCATGAAATTGGCATGTCGATCATTATGTGTCGCATATGAATACCTCGACGCACGTTCGAACCTGACTAGAATTGAATTTGAGAATACGCAGATAAACGTATTTAGATGCCGGAAAGGAAATTGAATTGTTGGGCGACGGTATTACCAAGGGCGTCGTGGTTGCGTGTGGAGCCATCGTGTTGAGCTTGGCATCGGCGGCGCCGGCGCTGGCGGCGCCCGAGGTGCAGAAATCGGCCCAGGCCACGATCAGCGAGCTGGAAGCACAAGGACTTCGACCGATACTCAACAAGGTCGGTAACGCACCCATCGAGCAATGTACGGTCATCGCGGTGCGCGACGGCACTGCCGTCAAGCACTCCTGGATACAGCGAGGACCGACCGGGAACGTCGGCAATCTCGTTCGGTACAAGACTGCGTACGTGGATCTCATGTGCAATCGATGAATTACGCCAACGGCTTATTCAGACCACAATTTGAGTTGCGGCGGTGTCATATGTCGCCTTGCCGCTCTGCCAGCCGCTTCGCCGCGACGGCCTTTTCCCACAGTTGACCTGCCAGGGCCGCCACCTTGTCGCGGGAGTCCTCGGCCACATCGGTCGTCATGTTGGCGACGAACGCGTCTCGCGGCGACGACGCGATATCTTCGATGGTCAGAGGCTCGATCTTCGGGTTCAGCGGAGACTCCTCGGGGATGGTGATCGCCAGATTCCTGGCCGGCAGCCTGATGACTTCGCGGACAAGGTCACCGGCGTAACGGCGGAGTCGTTCGATCGCGGACGACACCAGGACGTCCTTCAGCTTGGGCGCCGTATTCGGGTTCGGGCACATGAAGTAGAAGTCCCGGAATGACGCCACGTAGCGCCGGTGTGCGTCGCAGTCGATGCCGATCCCGTCCCCGGTGATCGAGAGGTCGGCGAGAATCACCCACGGTGACGTCGGGCACGACGAGCACGCCGGGCAGTGGCAGTGTGTATTGTCCGATGATTCCTTCGGGCAGCTGATCGCGATGTCCGGCCACGGAGCGGTCATCTCGTCCGAGTAAGTGTCCGGCAGTTCGTCGAGTACCCGGATGCGGTACGAGTCGCGCCATCGGCTGTACTCGCACACCGTCTCGTCGCACCCACAACTGCAGGCTGACATCGCCGCCTGAACGGGCCGGCACGCATGCTCCGCGTAGGCGATGGCGAGGTACACCGGCTTCTCCGCACGTGGCGCGATCTTCACCTCGGCACACCACGGATCGGGTTGTTCGTACCCGTTCATGTTGTCACCGTCGGCGTTCCGGGCGTTGACGTCGACCGTCACGATCCCATCGATCAGGATCTCGTCGCCATAGGGGCCGAGGATGAACCCGGCATTGACCTCCACGCAGCCGGACTCCTTGGAACTCCTGACCTCGGCACCGCAGACGATGCCCCAGCCGTGCAGCAACCGGTTATGCCGCCGCATTCGTTCGCGAAAATAGAGCTGGTCCTGCGTCAGGTCTGCGGCGGACACGAGCTGGCGCGGGTAGTACCGCGTGCGCTCGCCGGCCGCCGCCTGCCCTGGTGTGCCCGTCGCGGATCCACTGCACCCACAGCCGCAGCCGGTCCCGAGTGTTGCCGTCATTTCGTGCTCCTCGTCAGCTGTCGGTCATTGGTTGGCTGGGATGGTGAAGAACGCGTGGAGCTGGCCACCGACTTGCCCATTCCCCGAGGGCATTTGGTCTTCGGGATCCGGCTTCTGCCCAGCGGCGACACTGAACAACGCGTCGGGTTGGAAGTCGTCACCGGCATTCCACAGAGCGTCGAGCTGAGCCTCGTCCAGCCGCGTGCCTGCGAAGTCCGCGTCGAGCTGGTTCGGCTCGGCACCGACGGCCACGATATGTTCGCTCCCCCGCATCATGACGACGACCAGCAGAGTCCGCTCTTCGACACCGTCGCCCTCGAGTGGCCGGCTTTGGTAGGTGGCGGTCCGACGGTCGCCGTTCTCGGCAGGAACCAGCCTGATTCGATGGGCCACTCCGAGGCGCTCGGGTTCGAGGACCTCGAACCACCAAGCGCGCAGCCAGTTTCCTGGCAGGTCGAGCGATGCGTTCTGCATGTCCTTGTCGAAATCGACGACGATCCTGGGCTCCCTGACCCAATCCCGGTCGACACGTTCACCGTTGGGCGGCGTGAGCCGCTCTACGACAGGAGGATTCGGCTGACCGGGTTCGCGCACCACCCCGTTCGCCGAGACCGTGACCGAATTGCCATTGGTCAATGCCGCGGAGAACGTCTGGCCACCCACGTCGGGGCCGAGGCGCCACCAGACCGTGACACCGCCGTCGGCTCCCGAAGTCGCGACGATGTCCGTTGCGAAATCCACGTTGTCGAGGCTGAGGTCGCCGTCGGTAGTCTGCAACCGGACATCGGCACCGACTACGGGGGCGTCATCACGGTCGTGCACCCTCAACAGAATCGGCTCAGGAAGCGGCTGGGAGACGTCGCCGGACTGATCTTGTCCGTCCGTCACCTCGATCGAATTGTCGTACAGCTTGGCGCAGCACCTGTCGACGCGATCGGCGAGCGCGACGATCAGCTCGAACAACATCGTGTTGCTGTAGACGTCGACGCGGTAGGTGTACGGATCGACGCGCATCGGGTCCCCGTCAGAGGGAAGGGTGACCGTGGCCAGCACGACGCAGGTGATGTCCGGCGGCGAAGGGCAATCGTCACCGAGAGTCTTCAGGGTCGCGATGCGCCGGTCGAAGTCCTCCGTCGGTTGCCGCGGGAAGATCTGTTCGCGCTGCCAGTCGGTGAGCTCCGGTGGCTCGTCATCGGGAAGACCTGGCACCACCACTACGCGGTAGCGCTCCTCGGTGGTGCTGCAGGCCGTGCTCGCGGCGCCGTCGCATTCGGACACGTACACCGGTGTCGGCTCGCCATCACACTCGGTGTAGCACAGATAGATCGTGCTGTTGTCTTCGATCGCCTTGTCCGGCAGTCGCTTTCCCTTGGCATCGGTTTCATGCGCGGGGTCGATGTCGGTGATCGTGACCGGTACGACGATCTCCCGGCCCAGGTGGTCGATCGCGACTCCCGGCGAGATCGCCAGTTTGTCGCCGACCGTGGTCACATGGAGTCCGCACAACACGCCAGGACCAAGAGCCAGGCGGTTCAGCAGGCGTCGCTTCTCTATTCCGTAGCACTGCTCCAACTGCATGTGCGAGACATCGAGCAGCTTGCCGTAGAAGTACTTGTTGCGCTTGGGGGGATGCAGCAATGCCTCGGTCACGGTCGACTCCTGTCTTGTACCTTGCTGATTGGCGTCACGTCAGTTGGCCTTGGCCAAGCCTGATCTCGCCGACGACGGCTGGTCCTGGCCCGTCGTGTTCGGCGAATGAGCTTGCGAGTGTGGACTCCTCGAGTGCGGGCGGCTTGCGTAGATCGAACGGGGCATGAGGCTCGGCGATGATCGAGTCGACCCCGAGGCGGGCTTGAACGCCCACTCGCGCTCTCGGGCCTGCGATGCACAGGGTGTACACGGTATGAGCCGGCTTCTCCGCATCCACGAGCGCCCGTAAGTCGGTGGACAGCGAGGTGGTGTCGCGGCCGGGGCATGGCAGTGCCGCGACGTGGAACCGGTGTGCCAGATCTTCGAACAATGGCGCACCCGGACGATCACCCGCGGTCAACGTGCTCTGATCCACGATCGTGTCCACACCGACGACGGCGCCGTGGGGCGGTGCCGCGCAGAGCATGGTGTCGAATCCCAAGCCACTTGCCGCGCTTCGAAGTACGCCCCGGGTGTCCTCGGTTGGCAGAGACCACCTTTCGGCGCGTTGCGCCAGCTCTGTGATCTCGACCTTCAGCCGAGGAAAGCGCGTGACGATCGCATCGAGGAGCCCCCGATGGCTACCGCGGATCGCCTGAGCCGAAAACGCTTGTGCCACAGTGTCACGGCGCACCTTGTCCGGCGAACGCTCGTCGAGGACGACAGCCAACCAGGACGCCAGCTCTTCGAGGACGGTACCCGTGGCACGTTCGGTGACGGCGTCGTCGGCGGTTCTCGGGTCGAAACGGCGCGCCAGGTCGACACGCTCCTGCGTCGTTTCGGACTGCACACTGGCCAGCAGACGCAGCAGGCGATCGAGGAAGTCGCTGTCGCGGGGATCCTTGCGGTACAACGCCGGTAGCAGCTCGATCCACGATGACGGACCGCCCACCCCGATCTGATGAACCGAAGGCGTCGACATCCCGTCGCTGACGAGGGACCCACCGATGAACAGCTGGGGGCCGCTCGGCTCACTCACCAGCGCGGCGTCGACGTCGACGGGCACCGGCGCCCAGATCGGTGAGATGGCCGTCTGATTGAGCGGAATCGTGCTGGGCGGCGGGGGCACGTTGCCGGAAGTCACCGCGGTCCAGAGCTGGACGTGGGCTCCCGGCACGCGGTCGAAGCGGGCGCGCAGTTCCCGCCGACCGTCAACCGTGTTGGTTGGCAATGGACCGCACACGAACGTCCCGGTGCGCCGGTAGGCACCAATCACATTGTGCCGCAGCATCGGTTGCGGCTCGGCCGGACGAGTCCACAACACTGTGTTCCCCGATGACCACACGTCCACCACTGGCCGCGTGGTCCGCGTGGTGCCGATATATCCCCCAGCGGACGTGAAGGCCACGAGGTCCCCCTGCTCGCCGTCGACGAGATAGACCCGACCATCTGTGGCGGCGATCCCCGCAATGGTGGCGAGCGGCGTTTCCACCGGGCTACCGGTCAATGGGTCTCGTTCCACCCGAGAGGGTTTCGCCCAGGCGCCTGCGGTCGCCTGGTCGACTCGTCCGTCCGGCCGCAGCGGGACGACGGCGTCACCGTCTTGCCGGCGAGAGACGACGAGGAGTACCTCTCCGCTCGTCGCCATCCGGACTGCGTTGCCGATTCGCGGTGCGATCGCCGCTGTGTAAGCAACGTCTTCCCCACCGTCCGGGGTGAAGCGGCGGACACGGCCGCCGTGGTTGGGACCTCCCCGGTCGAGTACATAGATCCAGTCGCCCTGGCAGGTCACGCACCACCCGTTGTCGACGTCACCCCACCGGCCGGTGATCGTGCCGGTTCGTGGGTCCGTGACGACCACGGCTTTTTTGTCGGCTACGTACAGCCGACGCCTGGGCCCGATGGCAAGACCGCGCGGGGCGATGAAGGCCCCGGGCAAGAACAAACCGTCCTGGCGCGAACCCCACATCTCACCCGGCGGAACTGAATCGGTTACGCACGTGGAGAACTCGCGAATGACGCCGTGTCGGGGCTCGCTCACGTAACCGGTGCCACACGGGTCGAGTGCACAGCCTGCGGGACTGCCGTCGCCGGTCGGCGCGATGTCGTCGCCCACGGGAACGCCCGCGTCCGCGAGGCTGTGCAACCGCAGTTCACCGGCGGCGCCGACGACGACGCCCGCGGGCGCCAGCCCGACCCAACCGCCGGCGACGTTGGCGTAGCGCGTCATCCGGTCCCGATCGGTGTCGGCGGTGGTCATCTCAGTACTCCACGCCCATCCAGCTGATGAGCCACCTGTTGGCCTTCGGAATGGTCTTGAGCTTCGCTTCGCGCAGCGCCCATTCGGGATTGACCAGCAGACTGCCCTTCGGCAGGGTCATCGTGAGCCGGAAGCCGTCGGCGGTCGCCGAGTCGACCTGGACATGTCCGTCGACGGCTCCCTGCATCCCATCGATGTTCCAAGTGGTGCGCTCGCCGACGACCATCGCTTGGTACTTCGGCGTGTTGACGAATCCGGCCTCGCTGGTGTCGACCGCGGCCTTCAAACCGAACCTGTTGCCGTTCTCCTGCCAGATCTCCCATTTGGATTTCTCCGCTGCGCTCCAGCCGGCGAACACGAAAGGTTGTTTGTCCGGTAGTGCGCTGCGCCGAAGCGACAAGTCCAGGGGCTCGGACAGTTTGCAGTCGAAAACCTTGATGCCGCAGAGCACGACGTCTTGTGCGGCATCTTCGGGGACCTTCCATTTGAGCGATGGCTGCTCAGCCCGCCACACTGCGCCACTGGTATTGCAGGCGCCACCACGCACGGACGGCGCGAGGTCGCTGTCGGGGCTGTAGGCGATGGTCAGGTAGTACTCCACGGCCTGCCCGGCGGGGCCGGAGACAGCCTGGGGAATGTCGACAATCTTTGTGGTATCAGAGATTATCGATCGCCCGCTGGTGTCGATCGCATAACCTGCGGCGACCGAAACGACCTTGTCACCCTTGCGTGCGGTGACAGAGAGTCCCGACGCGATACCTGACCCGTGCATCGTCTTCTGATGAAGCCATAGCAGGTCGCGGTGATAGGTCTGCACGGCATTGAGGTCTGTTGCAGTGAGCGCCTGGCCGTCGAAGAAGGCCGGCCGGATGAGTTTGGGCACATCGCTCATGGGTTCACCTCGGCTAGTCGCATCTTCTGCAGGAACGCGGCCGCCGCGAACGGGCCGCCGCCGAAGGTGTCGATACCCACCCACGACATCGGCACCGGATTGACCTCGGTAACTGCATCACGCCCCCAACCACCGTCGGTCGAAGCGAGGACACGCATCAAGAACGTTGTCGCGCTTGAGTTCCGGATTGACACATACGGGCCGCGCCACTTCTGCATCCGGTCGACAAGGTCGGGCGGCGGCCCGGCGTTCGTCGGGAACGACGCCGTGTCACCGAAGGGGTGCGCATCGAGCGATACGAGATACACCGGCTTCGCATTGCTGTCGAATCCGGCTGATCGGGTGTCCACCAACATCTTCCAGTCGGCGTATACGCCTTCAGTCGCCCTCGTCGCCTGCAGGATCCGCCCGGTGGCGATCTTCGGGCGAATCAATGCATGCGCTGTGGGCCGCGAACGCGTCTCGACCACAGGCCCGCGGTCGCCGCCGATGGTGACTCGCGCAATCGGGATGTCGATCCCGAGGCGAATAGCAGGCGAGTACGGCGGAACGCCACCTCCCACGAAACCCGCATGCTCCCAACGGAACTGCGCCTGTTCGGTCGGCATCGAATCTCGGCCGCAAGACTCCGGCAGCTCCGCGGTCGCGCTGTACCTGGCGACAAGATCGACCATGAACGCCGACCCGTTGACCGGCACTGAGGGAAGGGGCAATTCGCGATCCTCGGCATTGAGGACCAGCCGGCCGCAATGATCGACGCCCACCCCTGACCCGACGACGATCGCCTTGTCTCGCCGGTTCGAAACAGCGCACAGGTATCCCCGCGCCACGCCCCACACGCCATGCACCCGCGCGGCGTGCAAGGCCATCAGGTCGGACGTCCGGCGGGAGGCCTGAACCAGGTCATCGCCCGAAAGCAGTTGATCGGGACGGAAATCGACTCTGTCGAGGAGTGGCTTCATCGGACCCTCACCCCGTGTGCACCCGACACCACGAGCGAGGTCGCCCCGACACAGAGATTTCCGCACCCGCTTGCGATTCCATCAACGAGGAGCTCGAGTTCGTCGACGTGGTCGACACCGCTGACAAGATCGAGTTCACGCAGGATCTCGCTGCGGAACACGTCGCGGCCGAAGGGCCAGCCCCGGCCGGCCGGGCCCCCCGTGAGTGGATCGAGGAAGCTGTAGAGCCGCGATTCGACGTCGGCTTTGACGCGGTCGAGGTCTGCATGCCTTGTGGCCTGGAGGACGACTCGGGCCTCGACTTCGACGTACTGTGGGCCGGCGACGATCAAACGAGTGCCAAGACTCCGCCGGGGGCAAAGGAATTGGCGGATCTGCGACAGCAGACCAGGAGTCGGTACCGGTCGTTGCGCGGGCAACCCCGGAACCACGATCACGGTCACGGTGCCAGGAACGTGTCGTCCGGGCAGCGCTGGATCGACGCCGGCCCACGCTCGGACGCGCCGCACTGCGGTTCCCGGTACATCGATGGCCAGACGCTCGAAATCCACCGCAACCACAGCGCGTTCGGGACGAGCTCGGGAGAGCACCGTAGCTCTGTCGAGCTGGTCGAGTGTCGCCTCTGAACCAGGTGGTGCCAGTTCGGCCAATCGCTCGTGAACCCAAACGGATTCGGCGGCGCGGCCCTCACCGGCGACCACGTCGTCGGCGGTGCGGGCAGGGGTCGGGTCTGCCGCTCGGACACCGATCGTGGTTGCATCGACGACTGCCCCGGCCATCAGCGCAACGGTCAGCGGATGGGTCGTGTCGAGTTGCCACTGTGTGCGTGGGGCCGGCGTGCCGGCGACTCCTCGCGTCTGCTCGGCGCGGATCAGCAACACGCTGCCCTTGGCCGGAATGCGGCCTCGTTCGCCGTCGCCGAAGCGGATCGCACCGGTCATCCGATCGAACTCCACGTGGAAATCCTCTGCGCCGCTGTGCTGTAGCGTGTCCACCACCGTCCAGCGCAGGCTGCCGTTCGAATCGACAGACCAGATGTACACGTCGTCACCGGTGAACGGCGCACCCGTGACTGCACCCTGGTACAGCGGTGCTCCGTCGGCGATGCCGCCCCACCCCAAAGTCAAAGTGATCGACCCGGCCTTGGCCGCGAGAACGAGAGCTTGCGGATCGTCGGGTCCGACCGGGCCCTCCAACGAGACGATGCTTCCGGTCGAATTCATCGTGATCGGGAACTGCACGTACTTGCCCACTTCGAAACCAACTGGCGGGAGCTGGTCCGGATTCGCGAAGCGCCACTCCGCCAACGCCGGCACCGACTGCACGACGACCGCTGCGTCCGTGTGTATTCCGCGGCTGCGCGGCGCGACGTCGTGCCGACCATGACGGACGACCAGTCGTATCCAGCGCAACGGCTGAGTGATCGCGCCGATCGCCGCCGTCGAAGTGCCCAACACTCCGAATGGCACGACCACTCGGCCGGTCCTGGTGAGTGCGACCGTGTCGTCGGCCGCCTCCTCGAAGCCCACCCACTCCTGCTGGCCGTCGTTGAAGTACTGCCACTCCGTCTGGGCGCCGTGGTGAGAGACATTCGGCCCAGGCTCGAGCGCAGAACCGGCCGCGTCATCGAGCTCCAGCCACATCGTCATGCAGTCCGCCGGTTGCAGGGGCGGCCCTGGATCGAAGCCGAGCAGTAGCGCGGCCCCTTCGGCGGGATCGGATCCCAACGCGTCGAACGCATTTCGATGCTGCCAGTCATGAGTGCGGTCAATGAAGGCCGTTCCGTCCCAGACTTGAACGGCGGTCAACGCACAACCCAGGACCTCGACGCTTCGCTCCAGGCGATGCGCGACCGCAAGTTGACCATCGGTGCTTGCGCTGAACACCACACCTGCCGGAAGTTTGCGCGGTTGAACGGTCGAGGTGAGAGCCAACGGGGTACGAGCCGGCACCGTGGCTCGAAGCAGCACGCCGACCAGTGCGAGGAACCGTTCCCGGTGTCGCAGCGGGATCTGATCGGTTGCGAACACGTCGGCTTCGGTCATCCAGGCGAGCAGGTCGATGAACGTGATGCCGGGATCGGACAGGTTGTAGTCGGTCCAGTTCGGCGCGTACCGGTGAATGAGTGCCTGGGCCTCGTCGACCAGATCGTCGAAACGACGATCGTCCAAGTCCGGCAGCGGCAATGGCATGGTCATTCACCTCCAGCCAGGCGGACGGTGACGTCGCCGGCGACGACGAGGCGATCGGGAGGCACGGTGACCACCTGCCCGTGGGGCGCACCGTCCAGGAGCAGCTCGAGGTTGTTGACGTGGTCGACACCCGTGACTCCGCCGATGACGTTGGCGAGGTCGGAGAGATACACGTCGCGGCCGAACGACCAACCGGTGCCCTCCGGCCCACCCGTGAGCGGATGCAGGAACGCCCGGACAGCCAGCGTCACCCGGTCGAACGTTGGTCCGGAGTCGTCGATGTCGATCGGCGTCACCTCCGCCACCACACCGATCGGTTGGTAGTCGGGTGCCACCACCCACACGTGGCCTGCCATCGACGCGGGAGTGCGCCTGCGCACGTAATTCTGCACTGCGCGGCGCAGCTCGAACGACGGCATCGGTTGCGGCTCTTGGGAATCGGGGACGACGATTACTCGCACCGCCCCAGGGCGCGGCCGCCCGTCACGATCGGCCGCGGGCATGGCTCGCGCGAATGCCACCGCGGGTGACGCCTCCCGCGCCAGTACCTCGTAGTCGGCGACAGTCACGGCCTGCACGCGCGCCGCGACCGAAGCAGGTCCGCGGTTCTGTACCTTCGCGTTGGTCTCGCCGTCCGCGCCTCCGAGTGCGGCCCTGATGTTGGTCACCGAACTTGCGGGCACGCCGGACAAGAGCTGGTTCACCTTGCCACGCAAGACATTTCCGAGACGGCCTCCACCGGAGCGGTATGTCCGGGCGAGGATTCCGTCGGCGCTGCTCGGCGGAACGCGCCCATGCCTGTCGTCACCGAAGAGAACCAATCCTCTTGTTCTTTCGATCGTGTAGTGGCGGTCCGCCGGACCCGAGAAGTAGAGATTCGGGCGGCCTTCCCAACGAACCCATACCTGCGATATCAATCCGGTTGCGCGATCGTTGACGATACGGAGGTCGTCTGCCGAGCCGCCATGCGCCAGCACGTCGTCACGCAGATCAGCGATATCGACCTGCGCACGCCGGCCGAAGAGTTCCAGCACCTCGATGCGCTCGCCGGGCAGTACCGGTGCGTACGCGAACGACACACTCTGGTCCGGGTTTCCATCGCTGGTACCGAGCACCTCGTCGTGACGCGTCTGCACGTTGGTGGCCCAGGTCGTGTTGGGATATACACCGTTGATCGTGCGGGCAGGCGGCTCGCCGGCGCTCCGCAACCGAGCGCGGATCCAGGCGGCACGAGGGGTGCCGAAGCGCGCCGGCCCCGTCTTCGTGACCGTCGCTCGCGGGTGCAGCTTGTCCGTCGGTTTGACGAAGGTGATGAGCCGGTCGTCGACCGAAGCGATCACGGCGAGCTCGGTGCCACTGTCGTCGCCGATACTGACGACGTCACCCTCACGCAACCGTCCTTCTGGTATCAGATCTGTGGGATGCACCGACGTCAGCTCACTTTGCACGCCCGTGCGAGTCGCGAGTTTGGCGACTCCGGGATACGCGAGGCGGACGGTGCCCGGCAGGGTCAATGCGTTGGTCTCGTCGTCGGCGATCATCGTGCGCCACACGTCGCCGTCGAGGCATTCCCAGACGAAGTTCGCATCGGTACCTTCGGCGAGGACCTCATCCCCGTCGATGTAGAAACTCAGCACGTCGGCGGGCAGCTCCGCGTCGAATCCGAAATACAGCGCCGGCGTTGGGTCGGAGACGACGCGGAACGGGACGAATGGATCGCCGCCGACGATGGCGTCCGCCGAATGATCCACCCAGGCAAAGTCGTTGCAGCTATGGCACGCGGTCGGTGCGGTCAGTGCTGATCGGTAGTGGTAGCTGTACCGGATCGACTCCACTACCGGTGAAACGATCTCGCGGGTGGTGAAGGACGATGGCGGCGGCCCGGGAATCGTGATCGTGTGCGAGTTCCCGTATATCCCGGACACCATCCGGAATCGAATCCAATGGCCCTCAATCCCGTTCACGGACGTCACCGCCAAGTCATCGGGAACCGTGAACTGCATGCCGCCGTTGTTGACGAATAGTCTCGCGAGTTCGGTTGTGCCGCTGTAGTATTCGAGGATATTCATCTTGAGGTCCTGCCATCGGTCCCCGTCGAAGTACTGGGCGTCGACTTCCGGAATCAACGAGTCCGAATCGAACTGGCCGTATTCCCGCACCACGACCCAGAGGGTCACGATCGCGTGAGGCTTGCTCAGTGCGTCGTCGATCATCAGGTGGCAGGCAGCGCCGGCGGTCGGGCTCGGACCGAAGGGGCGGAACGGCTTCGACATGTCCAGGGGCAGACCACCACCGTCACCCTTATCCGGGCGCCGGTCGAGCAGTTCACCACCTAGCCCGACGTCGAGTGACTTTCCGCTCTTCGTCATCTTGACCTTGGCGCTGGCGAAACGGAATCCGGGAATGTCGACCTCGAGCTGGTAGTCACCTTCCGAGTCGTCAGGCACAGGTCCGAGCACCGCATCCCCACCCGCCAGCGATCGCACATCGATGTAGGGGTTCTTGATGCCGAGCTGCTCAATCCTCACCGAGGCCGAACTCGGCTCGGGACTGACGAATAAATAGCCCCTGGCGTTGAACACCAGCTCCTTCGCTTCAGGCCAAGGGCCGGATCCGCTGCCGCGGGCCGACAACGACAGCGCGCCGATCGGTATCGCGACGAGCGACCCGACGACCACGCGGGAGATGGTGGGAAGGTGGGCTGCGTAGTCCTGGGTGAGCCGCACGCCACATCGTGCTCGAATCCAGTACGAGTCCACCCAGTTGACCATTCGCCTCTTGGCATTCGCACTCTCAGCGCGCAAAACGATGGTCCCACTTCGCGTCAGGCCATTGGTGCCGTCGATGCTTCGCGGGTTACCTGTCAGCTGGTCGGGTTCGAAGGAAGTGAACGCCCGCCAGGCATCACCGTCCCAGTACTCCCACACGGTGGGTATCCGACGTCGGCCCGTGGAGGAAAGCTCGATCTGCACGCGCACTTCGCATCGCCCCTGCAGGGCGAAGTGCGCGTCGTGCGCCAAGTACAGCTCGTGACCCACCGGCGAGAGTCCGTCGAACAACTTCATCGGCCGACCCGCCGCGTAGTCGACCGTATGCGACGCCCACGCATCACTACCCGGCACCAGCGTCGCGACCTCGACCAGCTTGGCCTTCGCGAGCGCGATGTCTCGTTCTGTTTCGAAGATGAGCGGGCCGTCGACTCCCTCCACCGTCGCGCCGACCTGAGTGCCCGCCGTGGCCCGCGAATCCCCCAGCCCTGGACGCAAAGTGAACATGATCGGCGCGCGCGCCGCTTGCGCCGGCAGCAGTGAAATGCCAAGCATCTCAAGGAATGCCAACTGATTCTTTGCCGGTGCCCGGTTGAGCCTGTCGGCCACTACCGCAGACATTCGCGCCGCAATCGCCAGCAACGCTGAGGCGGAACCCTTCGCCGCGGGATCCCAGCCGGGGATGTACCCAGGCACCCGCGCGCGCAGCGCGGCTTCGAAGTCGGCTGCGGTACGCGGATCGACGGATGTCATTGTCCCCCTCCTTCATTCAGGAAGAAGGGGTAGACGAGGTTATAGAAAGTACTGGTCTGGCGGACGTGGTAGCGGATGTCGACGTCGACGCGGCCGCGGGCCGGGCTCGGTGTGACGGTCACCATGTCGACATCGATGCGCGGTTCCCACTGCACGAGTGCCGTTTCGACCCGGTGCTTGACCAACGCGAGCAACGCCGTGGTCATCGGTTCGAATACGAGATCAGCCAAGCCCGCGCCAAACTGGGGCCGCATCACGCGCTCCCCCGGCGTGGTCTGCAAGATGATCAGCACCGCTTGACGAACGTCTTCGTCGTAGGCGGCCATCGTGACGTCAGCACCGATGACCGCGGGCGGAAAGGCCCACCCAACACCGAGAAACGCACGATCGACCGATGTCATCTTTTATCCGATCTGCACCGTGGGCGCACCCACCGCGATCGGCGCACCGCACGGGCTGAGATCGCCCATTCGAAGCGCGGGCCGACCGCCTATCAGAACTGTCAGACTGCCCTTCAGGAAAGGGGCGGGAGGATGCACCGCTACGGCGCAGGCGTGCATGTCGCCGACGACAGCCGCCGGCATTCCCATGATTAAGACCGTGGGCACTCCCGGTCCGGCTACGACTCCACCATGCGCGGTGGGATCGAGGAGACGCGCTGCAGGTGGCATCGGTTGTCCTAGTTGATCTTCACCATCGGTGCGGTCATATTCACGGCACTCGTGGACGACACACTCACAGGGCCGCTGACCGTGGTGGTCGCCGAGCCTGCTGCTTGGTTGATCGCGGTGGCGGCCATGACGTTCACCGTGGGTGAGGTGATCGTGATGCTCTGCGGCGTCATGATGATCGCCGAGGAACCGCACATCAATGTGATCATCGCGTTGGACGCGACCGTCACTCCTGGCGGCATGCTGATGGCCGCCATCGTCATGTCCGGTGTCGTGATCGTGATCGCCGGTGGCGCCTCACGGAAGCCGACCTGGTTGCCCAGCGGGGAGCGAATGGCGCGCTGCTGCATCAGCGGAGTCGGATAGGGCGGCGGGTGAACCGCGTTCCAGAGCGAACCGATCACGTAGGGAGCGTTGGGATCTCCGTGCTCGAACGCGACGAGCACCTCGTCACCGATCGACGGGATGAAGTACGCCCCGGACAGCATTCCGCTCATTGGTGTGGCGACCCTGGCCCACGGTGTCAGGTCCAGTGAGTCGAGGGCGTCGACCTGGATCTGAACGCGCCCCAGCATCAAGGGATCGAGCAGATCGATCACCGTACCGGTCAGCACGCCGTAGATCTTGTGCTTCGTACCGAGGACGCCCTCGGCAATGTCGCGGATGGTGTCTTCGATCATGGAATCAACTCCCTGAACGCCTCGAAATGTGTTTGATAGCCCGAACCGTCGATGGAATGTGTCGCGCTGCTGATGCGGTAATCGCCGCTGAAATCCGGCCCCATACCGTCGAGCCGCACGAGCTTGCCTGCGCGGATGTGCGGATCACCGACGCAGGAGCCTGACCCCGTCATCCGTTTGTTGAGCCGACCGCGAAGCTCGGAGACGATTCGCAGTGCGCTGCCGGCCAGGTCGACCGGTGACGAAATCGGCTGGTCAACGATCGAGAAGTTCGGCCCTGAGAAGGCAAGCCCTCCACTGGCCGCCAGTCCGGGCAGGACGCGCACCCCGATTCGTTCGTTGTCGAAATCCCAGTAGACGCTGACGACGAAGCTCAGCGGGATCTCGCGCAGTGTGAACTTCATCGATACGCCGGCGACCTGGCCGACCGTGGTCAACCGAGGAGTGAAGTCCAGCAACGATTTCCGCCACGACAGCGTCGACGACGGTGTGTACTCCTTGATGAAGCGCGAGAGGTACAACACGTCGTCCTCGACCCAGAAGTCCGCGTCGTAGTCCTTCGCGATGTCGGCGAGCAGCTCCAGATCGCTCTGGCCGACCTGCTTGCGGCCCGACCCGACGAAGATGGCCTTGAGCACGGCCACCACCGTCGACGCCGCGACGATCGCGGGATCGATCAGCGGGATGATGAGGTTCTCCGCGGACAGCAACATCGCCGTGAGGAAATCCGGCAGCAGCCCGAATCCCCGGGTCGCCTTGCCTTCGCCGAGGCGGTGCAGCTTGTCGTGCGCCACCACCGTGAGCATCGGCATGCCGCCGTTGGGGAACGTCGCCGTGATGCCGGTGATCTCACCACCGAACACGTGATGGACGCCCTCGCCGACGTATCCCACTGCGAGGGTCAGGCTGTTCTGCACATCTAAAATGCCCTCGGGGGTAATCGAACTCGACGCTCCGGGCGGTGCCGGTAGCCGCGTGGGAAACGGGGCGAAGCCCATGCCCTTGATGTGTTTGCGCAACCAGAACAGGTCGGGATTCGCGAGCGCGATCTCGACGCGGTCGGCAGCGTTGCGGCCGTCCTCATACTTGATGCTGGTGACCGTCGCCCGCAGTTCGGCAGGCACCGGCGCGCCGTTGATCGTGATCCGGAAATCGGGCGCATAGGCCGGTGCGGGCGCGGCCATCAGATGTACACCTTCGACGTCGCCGGATCCCGGTACGGAAGTCGCGGCACGGTGAGCTCGGTGCCGCTGAGCACTACCCGCGGGTCGGCGATGGCATTGGCGATGGCCAGGGGACGCCATTTCGTGGGGTCGTCGTAGACCTCGGCGGCGATCGAGGGCAGTGTCTCGCCCTGCCCCACCACCCGGCGCTTGGTGTAGTCGGCGGTCTGCCGCTTGATCTCCTTGGCTTCCAAGTCGATGTTGCGAAACTCGTTGAACGTGACCTGCATTCGGGCGCGAACGGGTATTCCGGTCGGCAGGAACATCTGATACTTCTGGCTGGCGCGGGCCAACACGCACGTGAACGTCAGTGAGCCCCAGGTGAACAACAACACCGGAGGCGCGTGCGTCGTCGACTCGATCACCATCAGGTCTGTGATGGCCCGGACCAGGACCCGGACGTCACTGTTGGGTGCAGTGTTGGTACGGCTCGACGAATGCTTCTCCTGGGTGTCGAGCAGCAGCTCCATCTCCAAGGTGGACATGTTGCCGTGCACGAACTGCAGAAGGGGGCCGGAAACACCAGGGATGGCACTTTGGGCGTACGTGACCTCGGAGTTGACCGTGTACTCCTCCGGGTTGAAGAGGACCTCGATCACCTTGCTGGTGACGGTGTTTGTGATGGTCGCCTTTTCTAGTGCCATCGGCGCCTCACCCCCGACCCAGACGTTCGTTGTGTGCGATCAGCCGGCGGTCTATTGCGGTGAGGACGTGATTGGTGATGGTCGCGAGTTCGCCCGGCGTCGGTCCAGTCACCTGTGGTTGGGGACGCAGAATCGGCAGGGCTTCGTCTTGCGTTGCGGGCCAGCGGGTTCGATCGTCTGCACGCGATTCTGGCGGCGAGACGGCTGCCTTGGGAACGACACAGGCCACGGATGGGACTCGCGTCTCGCGGCGGGTGGTGACTATGGCGAGGCGGCGTTGTTCACCCGTCGCGGCGTTGGAAATCTCTGTACGCGCAATACGTGTGACAAGGAGATGCAGCTGCCGTGCCCGTCCTTGCTGCACTTCGCTCACCCGCACCGCGGGTGTCGCCGGTGGGCGCGACACGTTGACGACCGCGACAGGAGAGATATGACTGTGCCGCACTGCGGTGAGCGCCACTGTCACATGTCCGGAAACATGCTGGTGCGCATGCATGTTCACTGTCGGACTCATGCGGCCGCAGAGCGCGAAGATGCGCTCGACCGCGCGTAGCCGGCCGGCCACATGCATGTGGCGGCGCCGCAATACTCGGGCGGCGGCTCGGTGGTCACGCATCCTGTTCCCCTCCTCTCAGTCGGTGTCGTTGATGCGGTTGTTGATTGTTGAAACCTGGCGAACCCACTCGCGTCGGTCTCCGTGCTCCAGGTCCAACAACTGGTCGTGCGGCCAGTGCAGGTAGTAGCCGAGAAAGGCCACCTCCTCGGTCAGCTGACTGAGGGGGTAGCCCCTGATCCCCCCAGACGCTCGACCTCCAACTCGAACGATTCCCGGCAGTTCGGGCACATCACGGATCGGTGGCTGTCATCGTCGACTCGGTTGATCTCGTTGTAGAGGTCCTGCAGGTAGGCCAGGTCGGCAGCGAACAGGTTCTCGATCACCTTCGGGGTGATCATGTCGATCCCCTCGATCCGGGTGATCACCCGCGACAGCAGGATGACGATCAGGTAGGCAGAGTTCTGCGCGACCCGCGAGTCGCGCAGAGGGAGGATCTCGTCGGCCGCGGTCGCCAGCCGCATCGTGCCTGTTCTGCGCAACATCCCGTCAGCATCGAGATAGCCCATGGGCAAGGTGAATTCGTACTCGGTGCGAAGCATCATCAGACCCTCTCGATTCCCTCGTGAGCGAGGTCGATCTCCTCGATCGCGTACTCATTGCCCTTTGCCGCGAGTGCGCTGCCCTTCCACGACGTCGGCCAGGCCTCACGGAAGTTCCAGCGCACCTTCTCGTTTCCCTGCAGGTCGAGGATCACGATCGAACCGCTCTTGCGGACGACGTTGCCCTTCGATGCGTCGAGGATCCAGTTGTAGAGAAACCGATCGTCGGTGAGGCCGTACTTCAAGGTGATGTTGGAGTACTTGACCTTTCCCGGAAGTTTCTTGCTGGTCCGATCACCGCCCTCGGCGTACTCGGTGACCTCGACTGTGGTGTCCATCCCTCCGACATCGGTGAAGGCACCGCGAAACATGCCGTCGATTTCCACCCGGAACGCGAATGCCGCGTAGGGGTCGACCCGCCCTGTTGCCATGATTTCTCCTTAGGCCGTGGTGATTTCGCCGCCGCCATCCCAGATGCCGATGCGCAGGATGATGAACTCGGCGGGATACGTCGGGACGACTCCGATTTCGATGTACAGGCGGCCCAGAGCCCGCGTCGCAGGCGGATTGAGGACCTCGTCGATGCGAACGTAGAAGGCATCCTCGGGCTTGGCACCGAACAACGCCCCGTCGCGCCAGGCCTGCGTCAAGAAGTCACTGATGCTGCGCTTGAGCTTCTGCCACAGTTCGAGATCGTTCGGTTCGAATACCGCCCAACGGATTCCGCGCTCGAGCGACTGCTCGAGATAGATGAAGAGCCGGCGAATGTTCACATACAGCCAGTTGGTGTCGAGGTCCCCAGCAGTCGTTCGGGCACCCCACACCTGAGGTTGCGACTGACCAGGGAAGACACGCAAGACGTTTACGCCGAGAAGGTTCAGCGGCCCCTGCTCCTGGTCGCTGAGCACTTTCTGGACGCCGAGGGCGCCGCGAATGTTGGTGTTGGCCGGTGCTTTATGGACTCCCCGATCGGCGTCGGTCCGGGCGCAGACTCCGAGAATGTGGCCGGAGGGCGGCCACAATTCGAGGGCCCCGGTCGCGGGATGGCGCACCTGGATCCATGGGTAGTACAACGCCGCGTAGCCGTCCGCGGAACGCACCTGCGCGAATTGGTTCATCACTCCGGTGATCCCCAAGTCGTCGCTGCTGCCGTCCTCGGTGCGTCTTGCGTCGAGAACCGCGAAGCGATCCTTCAGCAACTCGCAATGTGCGATGAGCGCCTGCTGGACCTCGGGCGTCGTCCCACCGGGAACCGCGATCAACGACACGTCACGAAGGCGCGCAAGAGGATTCAGGTACTGCGCCGGCGTCGTCGTCAGACTCTGCCACGACGACGCCCTGTCGTCCGCCACGCCCCCAGCCGTGGTCCGGTCTCCAGCCAACGGGCGATCGTCGCCGGTCGCCGGTGTGCCGAGCGGTTTCGCCGCGGCAAGTGATACCGCGTTGGATCTGACGGCGGTGCCCCAGTAGCCTGGGCTACGGGCATCCATCGAGAGATACGTGAAGGTCTCGACCCGCGTGGCTGCCGGCGCCTGCACCACCAGATCGAAATCGGCCGTCGAAACTTCGGGCGCCTGCGCCGGGTTGTCGGGTAGCGCGATCGTTGCCGGGAGTCCCGAGTCGAGTTGGACCTCGTCGCCGCCCGAACCTGCCACGCGCAGATAGGTCGCCGCGCCGCCGCCCTGAGGCTTCACCTCGAGTAGCGATCCGCGAGGGAACGCCGTCGTGAGGCTCAGCCCCTTGGGAGTGACCAGGCGGATCCGCTTGGTATTGACACCCAGATTCGCCATTCGGACATTGCTTGCATTGAAATCGAAGTTCCCGCCGAGTGGAGCGGCCAGAGTCAAGATGGCGCCGGCGACGTCTCGGAGGGTCGCATCCGCAGAGTTGCCACCCTTGACCACCGTGACCGCGTCACCGATCGCGAACGAGTGTTGGGCGTCGGCGAGGGTGAGCGTGAGACGGTCAGCGGACACCGTGTTGACGCCTTTGGTTTGAGAAAGCACGCGGACGGTGTCGCGGTACACAGTGCCGCCGGTGAAGTCCGTGTTGCCTGCCAGGTCGGCTTTCAGTTTGATCATGTCGGGCGCGGTGACCGTGTCGATGTCGCCACTCTGAATTTCGGTGCCGTTCGTGACGGTAATGGTGTCGTTCGGGTTGTAGTTGGCGACTCCGCCGGTCAGCTTGAAGTTCTTGCGGTCGACCATTGCGGCGATGCCACGGGACATCAACTGCTTCATGACAGCTTTCGAGCGGCTTGTGTCTCTCACCGTGAGCTTGATCGCGTTGCCCTCGGGGCCCTCGGCGATGGCGGTCGCGGTGACGGCGTTGCCGCCGCCCCCGCGGAACGGTAGATCGACCGTCCCCATCGCAGCCGTCGAGACCCGCACCACGTAGCAGTTCGTGCCGCCGTTGGTGAAGAACCCGAAGACGCTCTGTGCCAGCCAGGCGCCGCGATCAGGAAGGAAGCCCCCGAATGTCGTCACGAATTCGTCCCAGCTGAAAATTCGCGTCGGAGTGTTACGCGGCCCTCTCTCCGCAATGCCGAGGAACACCGGAGTGCTCGTGCCGACCCCTTGAATCGGAGCGCCGGGCTCGAACTCATCGATGTAGACGCCGGGCCAGCTCACTTGTACAGCCATTGCCGGTCAGCTCCTTAGTTCGGGGGACAGTGTCATGTCAGCTTCAGGTCGTAGTCGCCGGTGCGGCCCGGCAGCGTCGGAGTTTTCCTGTCGTTCAAAGCGCCTTTGCGCCCTAAGATTTCGTAGCCATCTGGCTGGAGTCCACCGACAGAGAAGCGGCCGTCCGCCCCCGTCGACGCGGAGCCGACGGCCGCGCCCGACGCGCCGTTGACCGTGACGACGGCGCCGTCAACCGGCGTGCCGTCTGGCAGCCTGACCGTGCCTGCGATTTGCAGCCATTGCTCAGCGGCGCCACCGTCGAAACCCTGCTTGAACTCGATGATTCGAGTTGTGACGAGTGGACCGGCCAATGTATGAGGCAGATCCACTGGGACGGTGACCGTGTAGAGGAGAGCGGGTTTGACGCGGCTGTTGCTTCCCATCGCGCCCCAGAACTCAACCAGCTTCGGCCAACCTTCGGCAGGCACCACCCGCACAGGTAGGTCAGCGTTCTTGATCAGCTTGTCGAAGCCGGCGCCCGAAGGGAAGAAGTGTGAAGGGTTCAGCGGGTTGGTCTCGGCCAGAGCGGCAAGGACGCGATACAACAGTCTGTGTTCGATCAACGTCTTTTCGACGGCTGCATTGTCCGACACCGAACTCCACGCGCTGATGAGGTAGTGGCAATCAACGCGCATTGCACCGGGTTTGCGCTGGGGGCGGCCTGCGTCGAACTCCAACCGCCACTCCGGGTCGCGCAATCCGGGGTTCTCGCGCAAGTCGACGAGGTACACATTCACTGCCAGTCCGCCGTGAATGTTCGAGACCCTGCGGCGCCATCCGTCGTCAGGTGGTTCGAAGTCGACCTGATCGTCTTGCAGGCCCAGCTTTCGCCTGAGCACTTCAGCGATCAGCCGGTCGACTTGATGCAGCACCCAATCATCACATCGGGTGGCCCATCACCCGCCCATCACCGTGTCATCACCGACCCATCACCGCAGCGTTATTGGAGCGTCATCGATGATCTGGGTCACTCGAAAATGAATCCGCGGCTGGCCAGACCAGAGGTGATGCCCGCGTTCTGCGATCCGGCGGTATTGGTGACGACACGATCAATACCGTGGTTCTGCAGAATTCGTTGAAAATCGCGCTGCACCGCCGCCGAACGGAGATCGGCGGCGGGGTTGGCAGCGACATAACGCTCGAGGTCTCGCGTTGCGGCGGCCAGACGCGGCATGACTTTCGTCCGAATTTCGTTGGGCACGTTCGGTTCCTGGACCGCGGTGTGTAGGTCATTCACCACGTCGCGAATATTCGGCGGGAGATTCTTCTCGAGCGCGCTCACCTTACCGACGTTGCGCTTGTACGACTTGTCATCGACAAGTTTGATCCTGTCGTCCTTCGGCGCATAGGTGATGAGATCGATGCCAGGGGCATTCGGATCACCCGGCGCAGCGATCACGTGCTCTCCGTCGGCGCCACGCGCGAAGGCTTGGGTTGTCTCCCCCAACTGAGGTCGAGCTTCGCTCGATTGCCGAGACCGCACATATGCTGCGAACTCCGACGGAGTCGCCGACGAGCCCGTCTTCGCCTGAAATCCTGTCCAATACTCATGCATGAGGGACGGTGAGTCGGCCGCAATTTTCGACAGTGTGGGGTTGCCCTCAATCGCCGCTCGAGCCGGTGTCCCGGGAGGGAAATTCGCGTCCAATTTCTCCGTGACGACGCGCGCCGCTTCCTGCCGTAGCGCCGCCTGTTCTTGTTGGCGCTGCGCCTCGGTCTTCGGTGTCGAAGGCGGCTTGGCAGCCGCGGGCGCCGCTGCCTCGACAGGGGGTTTCGCTGCGGCGGCCGGCTCGTTGGCGAGCTCTTGCTTGAGCCCTCCGAAGACTTCGTCGATCTCCCTGACAGGCCCGTACATCGGAGGGTCCGGATGGGCAGTCTGCGCCGCCGGAGCGACAGCCGTTTCGGGCGCCACCGTAGCTGTGGCCGGCGTTGCGGCCGCGGCGGGCACAGCTGGTGTCGCAGGCTCGGCCGCGGCGGGCACAGCTGGTGCCGCAGGCTCGGCTGCGGCGGGCGCAGCTGGTGCCGCATGCTCGGCTGCAGCCGGCACGGCCGGTGCGGCCTCTGCGGGAGCGGCGACCGGTGTCGCGGGCTCCGTCGTCGCGGCCGCCGGTTTGACGCCTGCGTTTTCGGGCGCGGTCGGGTCCTTGACTCCCGCCGGAGCGTCCTCGTGGGGCGCGGCATTTCCCTTCTGCCCGTGCGACGCACCCGACAGAGCCAGCGTCGAAGTCCCAGCTATGAGTGCCTGCTTCATGGCTTCATCCCGGTCGGCGCCGCTTGCCAGCGCGACGCCGCCGCCGACCGCCATACTTCCGCCGACGTCCACCGCCTTTGCCAGCGCAGGCCGGCCGCCGCCCACCAGCTTGCTCGATGCACTACCCAGCGGTGCAGCTATGGCACCCGTCGCGAAGCCGGTCACACCCGCGGTGGCAATCTCCTTGGCTGACTTGCCTTCTAGTGCGGCACTTGTAGATCCGCCCACCAGGTTCGCCCCACCCTCGACAACGACCTTGCGTCCGATCTGCGAGGTCGTGGACAGTCCCTTGGCGCCCACGCCGACTGCCGAGCCCAGCCCTGCGGTCGTTCCAGCCGTGACACCGGATACGAAACCCTCTTTAGCTCCGCGCACTCCTTCCTTCTTGGTTTTCGTCCAATCGACACGGCCGTTGACCGTCTTCTGGGCCAACGCATCGGAAGTTCCACGAAGACCGCCACCGAAAGCGGCACCGACGGCTCCCGTGCCTACTGCTGTCCCCACTGTGGAGAGCCCGGTGGCAGCAACACCGCTCACGCCAAGCGCCGTCGTTCCGGTGGCGGCAGCACCCGCGACAACTGGTGCTGCGACGATCACGGCTGCCGTGATCGCGATGGCGAACGACACGTCGCGGACGACCTCTAGTTCCCCCACCAGCTTCTCGCCGCCATGTTGGATCTGGTCCATGTAGAGGTTCCACGCGGCTACCGAATCCCGCAGTGAGTTGGAGGCCAAACGCAGATCGCTGGCCGCCTCCCTGGTGTTGGAGCTTGCTAGCGCGGTTTGGCCGAGTTCCACGGCATGCAGTGCGTGATGCCACATCCCGACCGGAGGCGGAGTGACCCCCGACCGGATGTCGACTGCAATGGCGACCGCCGTCGACGGGCTCTTCACCACATCCCAGACCGAATTGGCCTCGCCGTGAACGTTCTTCATGAAGTTGGCGTGGGTGTCGCGATAGACCTCAGCCTTGTCCTTCACTCGTCGCAACGAATCGGCCAGGCGACGCTGGGCCTCGCGGACCTTGTCCGCATACTCCGCCTCTGTGACACGCACCCGTTCGCCGGACTCGTTGACGTATTCCCGCATCTGAGCCGCCGGGGCGGGTGAAGTCGGCGTTGTGCCTGCCGGAGACCTACGGACGACCTCGGCTTGCGCACCACCGGCAGATCGTTCACCGAACCCACCCGCCTCTGCCTCCCAGCGGTCGTTCGTCTGTCCCAGGCGTAGGGGCCCGATGGGTCGGCGGGCTCCAACCTGCGCGACGTGCGTCAATTCGTGGGCGAGCAGTTGCTTGCCCTCAGAGGTCGATGGCTGATACCGACCCGCCGCGAAGACGACATCGGGGCCGACCGTATACGCCTGGGCCCGGATCGCCTGAGCGGAGGCGTCGGCAAGCGGCCCATCGTGTACGCGGACCCGCGAAAGATCTTGCCCGACAACTTGTTCCATCTCGGCGCGGGTATGGGCGTCGAGCCGTGTTCCGCCAGTCTGCACAGCGTCGTATACCGAGTCCGGTACCGCGTCACCTGGCTCGATCTGAGGTGGTGCCGCAGTACCCAGCAAATGGGTAATCGCTTGATTACCCGTCTTCACCGGAGTACCGCGGTTCCAGGCGGTGCGCAAGTGATCATGCCTTGTCGACGCTTCGCGCTGCGGCGCCTTTGCAGCGGCTGGCATCGCTCCAACGTGTCCGGCGTGCCCAGCGAGCTCCCCCATGTCTATCTCACCCCGACGCTGCAGTCAGTCGACTGGTCGCCAAATCTGCTCCACCACCCAGCTTCTCGTACTCGCGATCAATGGCCGTCATAATGTGCTCCCACGAAACCGCTCGTTCGTTCGCCGCGGCGAGGAACGCCGCACATACCGCGATGTTGCGAATGTTCCCGCCGGAGAAGCGATAGCACTGCGCCAGCGAGTTGATGTCGACGTCGACGTCGATCGGCACGGTCTCCGGCCAGATCTGGCTCCAGATCCGTCGGCGTTCGGCCTCCTCGGGAAACGGGAACCTGATCAAGAAGTTGAGCCGTCTCAAGAATGCGTCATCAATGTTCTGTCGCAGGTTGGTCGCGAGCAGGGCGATCCCATCGTGTGCCTCCATGCGCTGCAACAGGTACGAAATCTCAAGATTCGCGTAGCGATCGTGCGCGTCACTGACCTCGGAGCGCTTGCCGCACAATGAATCCGCTTCATCGAAGAAGACCACAGCATCCGCTCTCTCAGCGGCGGTGAAGATCATCTCGAGATTCTTCTCCGTCTCGCCGATGTACTTGTCCACCACCGTGGACAGATTCACGACGAATAGATCCAAACCGAGTTCGCCGGCGATGATCTGAGCGGCCATGGTCTTTCCGGTACCGCTCGCTCCGGCGAAGAGTGCGTTGACTCCCATGCGGTGATTCGTGCACCGACCCATGCCCCACTGCCGCAGAACGGTCTGTCGATGCGCGATGCGATCACAAAGCTCGCGCAGCGCGGCCATCGAATTAGCAGGCAGCACAAGGTCGTCCCAACCTGCGATCGGTTCCACTCGTCGCGCAAGTCCCTCCAGCCGGTGACGCGAGTGGCGGAGCGCCGCGTTCGCAAAGGCCACCGCGTCGGGACTTCGGTCGGGTCGAACGGCGACCGATGATCGCCGCGCCGCGCGAGACGACGCCCGGATCTCCGAGCCGGTGAGCCTATAGCGCGCGGCGAGTCGGTCGAAGTCCGAATCAGAGAGCCCCGGCGCACATCGTTCCCACCACTGACGTCTGAGTGCCGCATCGGGTTCGCCGATGTCGATGACGCTCAAGCCCGTTGCCGCGAAGTCATGACTGGACCGATCAGTTGTCACGATGACGACATCGCCTGCTCCGTTGAGCGTCTCCAGGGTGGTCCGCGCTGGCGGCCCGGCCGACTGTGGCCACTCGACGTGAATCGCGTACCCGAGAAGGCGGCTCTCGTTGCTGATCAGCCGAATCAGGGAGTCGTCAGCGGCCTCCACCCGCAACATCGGCATCTGCGCGGCACGCGCCAGCTCGGCCGCGAGTTCACTGAGTACCTCCAGGTCGCTGCCGGCCAGGGCGACCCGCACAGCGTGTCCCGCCGTGATGTCGTCGACAAGCGCCTGAATACTCGCCCTGTTGTCCGCATCCAGCGGCACATGGGGCATCTCGAGGTCCGGCAGCAACACCTGACAGCGCTGCGCTACCCGTTCGTCGAGTCCCGTCCCGCCCATCAGGTGACGAATCAACTGGGGTTCCAATCGCATTCGCCGACTGAGCAGGGGTTCGTCGCCGCTGCCATCCAGGGTCAAGATCCGTTCGCGTCGTAGGACGGCATCGGGGCTGAAGCGATCCCGCGCCGCCAACCGGTCCGGCAGATCGCGGCAAAACAGGTCGAGCGCCAGGGACACCCGCGGCCGACGCGCGTTCACATCGTCCTGCAGGTAGCCGTAGATCCGCTCGTACTTCAGATCCACCTCGGGAGCCAGCGCCAGCAGTACCGTCGCGGTCTCGAACGGATCCAGCGGTTCGTCGCACCAATCCGTCAATAATTGCGGCCACGATCCCGCGGCATCCTCACCGAGAGAACGACATTCGAGTGATTCCACAATCAGCCGGTCGACCATGTCGTCCCCGATGTAGAGACCGCGATACGGATCCGCACCCGGTCCAATGCCGTAGCGAGCCCGCGCATGCGGAATCGCCGCGCCAAGGCACTCATCGAGCAGTGACATGAGGGCGGGCAGATCGGTCCACGCATGCACCGTCACGTTCGCAGCGTGCTCCTTCCTGCGTTATCGCGGCGTCATCGACTCATCACTGGGAGCGTCCTGTAAAGCCGTGAGAAAAAGATCCTGGAGTCGATCCGACGGGCCGATGCCCATCTCGGCCTTCGCGATCGAGAGATAGGTGTGGTACTGGCGGATCGCCTCCATGCGGTTGCCTTCCAGCAGATGGGCGGTCATGAGCGCACGGTGTGCCGACTCTCTCGTCGGCTCGCTCGACACGCTGGCCAGCCCGGCCGCAATGGCTCGCGCGAATCTGCCCGAATGCGCCAGGAGCACGCACAACTCGTCCAACGCGTGCAACCGCGTCTGCCGGAAGCGCTCTCGTTCGATCATCAACCACTCGTCGGTCCACGTGGGCAGGAGATCGTCATGCAGCTCTACCGATTCGGCGTCCTCACACGCGCAGCGGCCCTCGAGGATTTCGTTCGCAATGCAGTACGCATCGACTAGGTCGAGGTGGATGGAGGGATCGAGCATCAGCGTGTTGCCTTCGACCTGCACCAGTGATGGGTCGTCTCGCGGAAGGCTCCACAGGGTGGCGCGCAAGCTGGCGTTCGCCCGTGCGTTGACGACGTCCGGCCAGAGCCGCGCGGCGACGACCGAGCGGGACAGCGGGCGCTCACTGATCGCCAGGAGCGCGATCAGCCGTTGCGCGCGGCTGGGCAGGGTGACCGCGACACCATCACAACTGAGCTCGAATGCAGGAAGGAGAGTGAGCACAAACCGCGTAGGACTTGAGTGATCGTCCACGAGCGTCCCATCGACCTATAGGCAGCTTCGTTCAGTAACTTCTGAGGGCAGAGGCAATAGCAGCCGGGATCAGGGGCCGATTGTGGACTGCACTACTCAAGTTTCTGTTTACATCGCTGACAAGTAGGCAGCAGCAGGAGACCACCACAATTTGCGGCGAAATCGTGATATCGGATTCGATTGAGCGCGCGCAATACGGTGGACACTGAGCTTTTGTCCTGGTGGCGGTTTAGTGTCATCGGCTAACCAACTTGTTAAACGACTGGCCCCGTTAGTTAATTGTTGTTGCATCTCGACATACACGCGCTTGATGATGTCGATGCGCCCCCTGCGACAGGTTTCTCGGGTAAACGATAGCGTTGCCACGCCTGAATCACCAGCCACCGACTTCAGCCGACAGAATGCCCGCAAGACCCTAAGCGTGCCGCGACGTCACTCCCCCGTCGACCACGATCTGCGTCCCGGTGATGAACGACGCCTTCGGCGACATGAGGAACGCGACGGCCGCGCCGATCTCCTCGGGCTGCCCCAGCCGGCCCAGCGGCGCCGCCGCCACGAATGCGTTCTTCACCTCAGGAACAGCCAGCGCATCAGCGAGCATCGGGGTTTCGATGAAGCCCGGGCACACGGCGTTGACGCGAATTCCCAACGGCCCCAACTGACCTGCCATCGACCGGGTCAGGCCCAGCAGCCCAGCCTTCGACGCGCAGTAGGCCGGAATGAACGGATTGCCAACCAGCCCTTCGATGCTCGAGATGCCCACGATCGCCGGCGCAGCGCCACCAGCAAGGGCCTTTTCGAAATGTGGCAGCAGCAGTTGGGACAGCAGCGCCTGCGCGCGCAGGTTCACATCGACAACGGCATCCCAGGATTCGACGGTGAACATCCCGACCGGCTCGGGCAGCACCCGGCCCGCGGCATGCACCAGTCCGTCGATACCGTCCATGGCCGCGGCGGCCTGCTCGACGGCGGCGGCCATCGAGTCGGTGTCACTCACGTCGACGACGACGCCGTGCGCCCCGAGCGAGTCCGCGACGGCGACCACTTGCGGCGAGATGTCGAACAGCGACACCGCGCGACCGTCGGCGATCAACGCCTTGGCCGACGCCAGGCCGATACCGGATGCACCACCGGTCACCACCACACCACTCATGCCAGACCTTTCAATACGCTCCGCTACGTAGCGGAATACCGAACGGCTCGGACACTACGCGATACCGGCCCGCCCCAGCGTTTCAACGCCGGAATTCATAGCCACTCATGGTTGGCTCGAAGGGTCATGACGAAACGTACTGCGCTGCTGCTGACCTGCACGCTGCTCCTCGGCTCCACGGGATGCTCGATCTTCGGCGGCCCGGAACCCGAGGACGCCTTCAACGCGTTTGCTGATGCGTTGCACCGCAAGGACTCCGGCGCCGCCGCCAAAGACACCACCGATGCCGGCGCGTCGGAGCCGGCCATCAAGTCCATGTTCGACGGCATGGGCAAAAACGCCACGCTCGACGTCAAGGCCACACCCGGCGACGGCGACAACAAGTCGACCGCCAAGCTCGCCTACACCTGGTCGTTCGGACCCGGACGCGAATTCAGTTACGACACAACGGCAATCGCCACCAAGGTCGGCGAGGACTGGAAAATCCGCTGGGCCCCGGCACTTTTGCATCCCAAGCTCCGGCAGGGCGGGGCGTTCCAGTTCAGCGAAGACAAAGCACTGCTGACGCCCGTCGTCGACCGCAACGGCCAGCCCCTGCTGAACTGGCAGACCGTCGGCGTCATCACCCTCAGCCGCGACCACCTCGACTCCGCCGCGGCACTGGCTCCGGTGGTTGCCCGATTCGACGAGACGATCACCGGCGACTCGATCACCAATGAGTTCAACGGAAATCAGGACGACCGTGTCACCGTCGTCAAGCTCCGGGAGGCGGACCTCGCCCAGGTCGCCGACGAGCTCACCCAGATTCCCGGCGTCACCGTCACCAAGCAGGGCGCGCTGCTGACCGCCGACCCGAACCTGCACTCGCCGGCCATCAGCGGACTGCCCGAGGTATGGCAGAAGGCCATCGACGCGACCGCCGGCTGGTCGGTGGATCTGGTCGACGAGCAAGGGCAGCCCACCGACGAACTCGCGAACAACGCCCCCGCGGACACCAAACCCGTCCGCACCACGCTGGACCCGCGCCTGCAGCTCCTCGCCCAGCACGCCGTGGCCACCGATCCCCGTCCGACTGTCCTGGTCGCCATCGCCCCCAGCACCGGCGCCATCCTCGCCGCGGCGCAGAACGACGCGGCCAACGCGCAGGGACCCATCGCCTTCACCGGCCTGTACCCGCCGGGGTCGACTTTCAAGACCGTCACCACCGCGGCCGCCCTCGAGAAGGGCCTCGCGAAAGCCGACACCCCCGAGCCCTGCCCGGGCACGGTGACCATCGAGAACCGCACCATTCCCAATGAGGACAAGTTCGACCTCGGCACCGTCCCGCTCGAGCAGGCCTTCGCGCATTCCTGCAACACCACCATGGGCGCGCTGGCCGACAAGCTGCCCGCCGACGCGCTGCCCAACACCGCGAAGAACCTCGGCATCGGCGTCGACTTCGTCATCTCCGGCATCACGACCGTGACGGGCAAGGTGCCCAACGCCGATACCCCGGCGCAGCGCGTCGAGAACGGCATCGGCCAGGGCACCGTCACCGTCAGCCCGTTCGGGTTGGCCGTCGCCGAGGCCAGCCTCGCGCACGGGTCGACCATCACGCCCACGCTGCTGCCCGGCCAGCAGACCACCGCCAGCACGCCGTCGACCCCGATCGACAAGCCGACCGCCGACGCCCTGCGGGCCATGATGCGGCTGACCGTCACCGACGGCACCGCGTCCGCGCTCAAGGACATCGACGGGCTCGGCGGGAAGACCGGAACCGCCGAATTCGGCGACAACACGCACTCACACGGCTGGTTCGCGGGCATCGTCGGGGACCTCGCGTTCGCGACACTGGTGGTCGGCGGAGATTCGTCGGCACCCGCGGTGGCCGTCAGCGGGGACTTCCTCCGTGCGGCGCTGGCCGGATAACGGCGTGCCAATTTCGCCAACTGCCCCGGTCCTTGGGATTCTTGGCTGATGCGGGTTGACGGGCGCGAGGTCGCGGTCTCGGGCAGCCTGCTGCAACCGATCACCCGCCGGACCAACGACATCCTGCGACTGGTGGCCGCGACGGCGTTCCTTGTCACCGTCGTCACCAGCTCGCTGATCACCCGCAACGACTGGGTCCGGCTGGAACGGTCGGTGTCCCGGATCGTCGGCGTGCTCACGCCGACGCAGTCGAATCTGGTCTACCTCGCGTACGCCATCGCGATCCTGGCGCTGCCCTTCGTCATCCTGCTGAGCCTGCTGGTCACGCGGCAATGGAAACTGCTCGGTCCGTACGCCGCCGCCGGGCTGATCGCCGTGCTGTCGCTGTCCATCAACTCCCGCGGGATCGCGGCGCCCAAGTGGCATTTCGACCTGTCCGACCGGCTCAACACCGTCTTCTCCCAATTCCTCGACGACCCGCGCTGGATCGCGCTGCTGGCCGCGGTGCTGACGGTGTCCGGCCCCTGGCAACCGGCCCGGCTGCGCCGCTGGTGGTGGACGCTGCTGCTGGCGTTCGTACCGATCCATCTCGTGGTGAGCGCCATCGTGCCGGCGCGGTCGCTGCTCGGTCTGGCCGTCGGGTGGTTCGTCGGCGCGCTGGTGGTGCTGGTCAGTGGCACCCCCGCGCTGGAAGTCCCGCTGGCGGGCGGGGTCCAGGCGCTGGCCCGCCGCCAGTTCGAGGTGTCGGCGCTGACGGTCATCCGGCCTGCCGGGGCCGGGCCCCTGGTGCTCAGTGCCGATTCCGCCGACGGGACGCGCGCCGTCGTCGAGCTGTACGGGCCGAACCAGCGCGTGGGCGGCGCCATGAGCCAGCTCTGGCGCAAGATCACGCTGCGCAACGACGAGACCGCGCCCCTGCAGACTTCGATGCGCCGCGCCGTCGAGCACCGCGCGCTGATGACCATCGCGGTCGGCGACCTCGATCTCGCGAACACCCGGACCATCGCGCTGGCGGCACTCGACCGCGGCTGGACGATGTTCGCGCACTCCCCGGCCAGCGGCGTTCCGCTGAGCACCGAGACCTCGGTCGCCGACGTCTGGCACGCGCTGGGCGCGTTGCACCACCACCAGATCTCGCACGGCGACCTGCGGGCATCGGAGCTCACGGTCGACGACCGTGCCGTCCTGTTCGGCGGCTTGGGCAACTCCGAGTACGGCGCATCCGACGTGCAGCTGCAATCCGACGTGGCTCAGCTGTTGGTGACGACGACCGCCATGTACGGCGCCGAGGAGGCCGTCGCCGCGGCCATCGAGCAGTTCGGCGAGGACACCGTGCTGACCGCGTCGCGCCGGCTGACGAAATCCGCGATGCCGCAGCGGCTGCGCGAGTCACTGCCCGATTCCCGTGAGGTCATCACCGCGGCGCGCGACGAGGTGAAACACCAGACCGGCGCCGACCGCATCCAGACCGAGACCATCACCCGCTTCACCCGCAACCAGGTCATCCAGCTGGTGCTGCTCGTCGCGCTGGTCTACGTCGCCTACCCGTTCATCAGCACGGTGCCGACGTTCTTCTCCGAGCTGCGGTCCGCCAACTGGTGGTGGGCGCTGCTCGGTCTTGCGGTGTCCGCGCTGACGTACGTCGGTGCCGCGGCGGCGCTGTGGGCCAGCGCCTCGGAGGCGGTGAGCTTCAAGAACCTGACCATCATGCAGGTGGCCAACACCTTCGCCGCGACGACGACGCCCGCCGGCGTCGGTGGCCTGGCGCTCAGCACGCGGTTCCTGCAGAAGGCCGGTCTCGGCGCTTTGCGCGCGACGGCCGCGGTGGCGCTGCAGCAGTCGGTTCAGGTGCTCACCCACGTGGCGCTGCTGATCTTCTTCAGCGCCGCGGCCGGGGCATCGGCCGATCTGTCGCACTTCGTCCCGTCCTCGACGGTCCTGTATCTGATCGCCGGCGCGGCTCTCGGTGTGGTCGGCACGTTCATGTTGGTGCCGCGGGCACGGCATTGGCTCGGCACCGCGGTGCGGCCCCGGCTGACCGAGGTGTGGGGCGACCTCGTCAACCTCGCCCGCGAACCCCGGCGCCTCGGGCTGATCGTGTTGGGCTGTGCCGCAACGACTCTCGGTGCAGCGCTGGCACTGTGGGCGAGCGTCGAAGCCTTCGGCGGGTCGACGTCGTTCGTGACGGTGTGCGTCGTGACGATGATCGGCGGGACGCTCGCGTCAGCCGCCCCGACTCCTGGCGGTGTCGGCGCCGTGGAAGCCGCGCTGATCGGTGGTCTGGCCGCGTTCGGCCTGCCCGCCGCCGTCGCGGTGCCGTCGGTGCTGCTCTACCGGGTGCTGACGTGCTGGCTGCCGGTGTTCATCGGCTGGCCGGTCATGCGGTGGCTGACCGAGAAGGACATGATCTGAGTAGCGGCTACGGTCCGGCCGAAATGGACGCTGACGCCCGCGCGGCCCGCGGCGTGTCGTCGTCGGCGTGTCGTTCTGTCTTATGACACCTGCGATCTGAAGTCGTCAGCTTTCCTTGACGGGTCAAGGAAAGCTGACGCCTCCCAGCGAAACATGCCAAGAGAGACAGGTGGCCGAAGCCACGGCTGCGGCCATCCGTCTCGGCATCGCACTACATCTTGGCGAGCATGCCGTTCATCGTGGTGATCTCGGCCTGCTGCGCCGTGACGATCGCCTGGGCCATGGCCTTGGCGTCGGCGTTGGTGCCGTTCTTCAGCTCGTCGTTGGCCATGGTGATGGCGCCCTGGTGATGCTCGACCATCATCTGCAGCCACATCTTGTCGAACGCCGCGCCCGACAGGCCCGTCAGTTCGGTCATCTGCTGCGGGGTCATCAGGCCCGGCATCGAGTGGCTCATGGTGGCCGACGGCGCGGGCTTGCCGAAGCCGGCGAGCAGCGTCGTCATCTGCTGCATCTCGGGGGCCTGCGCCTTCTCGATGGCCGTGGCGAGATCCTTGACCTGCTGGTTCTGCGAGCGGGTCGGGACCAGCTTGGCCATGTCGACGGCCTGGGCGTGGTGCGGGTACATCATCTGCAGGAACATGACGTCGGCGTCGTTGAAGTTGGCGGCCGGCGCAGCGCTGGTGCTGGAACCCGACATCCCCGGCATCGAGTGCCCGGGCATGTCGTGGCCCGACATCGGCATGGACGAGGTGGTGGCGGACATGGTCGAAGCCTGCTCATTCGGCGGGCTACAGGCCGCGAGTGCGATGACGGCAGCGGTTCCGGCGATGGCGATAGATGCGGTTTTGAACATGGTTGAACTCCTTGAAGATTGGATGGGTTGACGCGGGGCGCGGCCCATCAGATTCGAAGGAGCGACAGTTCCGCGAGAGTCAGTACCGTCCACGGCGGGGCTCTTTGCCTGCGTCGCAACGCCTGTCGAATGCGCGCCTGCACGTTCTGCTCGGGCGCGACGCCGAGCCAGTACAGCAAAGCCAGACCCAGGATGGTCAGCAGTTCGGTCATGACGAAGACGCAGGCGTGAAAACCGTTGTGTCCGTTGCAGTCGCAGGCATCCGACAAGGACGTTTGCGCGACCAGGGCGCTCACGTGGTGATGGACCGCCGCCTGCGGATGATGCGACGGAGCGTGCGCGGACGTGACGACCAGCGAATGCATGCCGATGATGCCGGCGATCAAGACCAAGAGACCGACTACCCACCAGCCGACGTGGCGGCGCGTGCTGCGATGCGTCACGTCGGCCTCCGGTTCGGGTATCGGTACGCAAATCATAGTACCCGAGGGGGGTATACCTTCGGGAATAGATTCCGCGGCCGCCGCCGACTGATCCGGCAGCCGCGCCCAAAAGCCGGTGGGCCGCATCACATCGCCGCTCCCGCAGTGGTGACTTTCATAATTGTCTGACTCGTCGGTTAGTTAGATTCGCTACTAGTGTCGACATATGGGTCGGGAAGCCTTGAGTCACAGCATTATTGGGGCGGCGGAATCGCTGAACCAATACGTTCGGCCGGACGGCAGGATCGTCATACCTGACGGCATCACGCTGACGTCGTTCTTGGAGCGCAACCGCGCGGCGATGGGCGACAGTCCGTCGTACCGGTTCATCGACTACGCGCACAATCCCGACGGCGAGATCGTCGAACTCAGCTGGAACGGCCTCTGGGCTCAGGTCAACGCCGTGGCGGCCCGGCTCCAGCAGGTCACCGCGCCCCGCGACCGCGTCGCGATCCTTGCGCCCCAGGGCGTCGACTATGTCGCGGCGTTCTTCGCGGCCGTGCACGCCGGGAACATCGCCGTCCCGCTGTTCGCGCCGGCGCTGGCCGGGCACACCGAACGGCTTGCCGCGGTGCTGGCCGACGCCAAGCCGTCCGCGGTGCTCACCACCACCGCGGCGGCCGAGGCGGTCCGCACGTTCATCAAGACGCTGCCCGCCGCAGAGCGCCCGCGGGTGATCGCCGTCGACGCCGTGCCGGACACCCTCGCCGAGATGTACGTCGCCCCGGACTCCCGCACCGACGACGTCGCCTACCTGCAGTACACCTCGGGCTCGACGCGCACCCCGGCCGGCGTGGAGATCACGCATCGGAACGTGTGCACCAACGTCATTCAGATGATCCTGGCCGGCGGCCTGGACACCGACATCCGCAGCGTGAGCTGGCTGCCGCTCTATCACGACATGGGCCTGATCATGATCATGTTCCCCGCGCTGTGCGGCGGCCAGATCAGCCTGATGGACCCCATGGCGTTCGTCCGCCGGCCCTACCGGTGGATCCGGCGGCTCGCGGACGAGGCCGCACACGGCCGGACGTTCGCGGCCGCACCCAATTTCGCCTTCGAGCTGTGCGCGCAGCGGGGCCTGCCGCCGGCCGGTGAACCGCTCGACCTCAGCAATGTGGTGACGCTGCTCAACGGTTCAGAGCCGGTGACGCTGCCGTCCATCGAGCAGTTCATGGAGGCGTTCAAGCGCTACGGGCTGCCCGAGACCGTGGTCAAGCCGTCGTACGGCATGGCCGAGGCCACGCTGTCGGTCGCCAGCATCGGCGCGGACGAAAAGCCGTGCGCCACATATCTGGACCGTGAGGAGCTCGCGGCGGGCCGGGCCGTCGTCGTGGGCCGGCACGCCGACGGTGCGGTCCCCCACGTCTCGTGCGGGCAGGCCATTCCCGACCAGTGGGTGGTGATCGTGACGCCCGACGGCGACGAGGCCGCCGACGGCACGGTCGGTGAAATCTGGTTGCACGGCAACAACATCGGGCGGGGTTACTTCGGCCGGCCCGAGGAGTCCGAGCGGGTGTTCGGCAACAAGCTGCAGACCCGCCAGACCGTCAGCCACGCCGACGGCGCCGAGGACAACGCATTGTGGTTGGCCACAGGCGATCTGGGCGTTTACGTCGGCGGCGAGCTGTTCGTCACCGGCCGCATCAAGGATCTCGTCATCGTCGACGGGCGCAACCACTACCCGCAGGACATCGAGGCGACAGTCAGCCGCGCCTCGTCGGCCGTGCGCTCCGGCTACGTGACAGCCTTTGCTGTGCCTGGTGATTCGGGTGAACGACTGGTCGTGGTGGCCGAGCGCGCAGTGGGTGCGGGCCGTGCCGAATTGGAGCCGGTGGCCGAGGCGGTGCGGGCCGCGGTGGCGCGTCATCACCAGGTGCGCGTCGCCGAGGTGCGGCTGGTCGCGGCCGGCCGGATCCCGCGTACGACGTCGGGAAAGCTGGCCCGTAGTGCCGCGCGCGCGGAGTTTCTCGCCGGTCAATTCGACTAGCGATCGGCGCGCCGGGCGCTGTTGCGGCACTTCCGATTTGGGGCCACGGCAGCCCACTGGGGCACGAGTCATCAGAGTTAACAGAACGTTATTTGTCGATCGCGCCAATTTGCGCCGCCGTGGTCGCCGCTCGTGTTGGATGACGGGGTAGCCCTCAGTAGGGCCCATTCCGCCGATGGGAGCACCGAGATGACGGAGCAGCGCCCCGACATCGTCATCCTCATGACCGACGAAGAACGCGCCATCCCGCCGTACGAAACCGACGACGTCCTGGACTGGCGTCACCGAACCCTCACGGGCCGGCGGTGGTTCGACGAGAACGGCGTGCGCTTCACGCGGCACTACACCGGCTCCCTGGCATGTGCGCCCAGCCGGCCGACGCTCTTCACCGGCCAGTACCCCGACCTCCACGGCGTCACGCAGACCGACGGTCTCGGTAAGCGGTACGACGATTCGCGGCTGCGGTGGCTGCGCCAGGGCGAGGTGCCGACGCTGGGCAACTGGCTGCGCGCCGCCGGGTACGACACGCATTACGACGGCAAGTGGCACATCTCGCACGCCGACCTCGAGGACCCGAAAACCGGCAAGCCGCTCGCCACCAACGACGCCGACGGCGTCGTCGACCCGGTGGCCGTGCAGGCCTATCTCGACGCCGATCCGCTGGGGCCCTACGGCTTCTCCGGCTGGGTCGGAC
The DNA here is from genome assembly GCF_000686745.1 of Mycobacterium sp. UNC410CL29Cvi84. Lineage (NCBI taxonomy): Bacteria > Bacillati > Actinomycetota > Actinomycetes > Mycobacteriales > Mycobacteriaceae > Mycobacterium > Mycobacterium sp. UNC410CL29Cvi84. The sequence continues at coordinate 87,147 of NZ_JMLM01000006.1, read as the reverse complement.
CCGAGCCGCACGGAGCGGCCATGTCCAACAGCGGTTTTCGGCGCGACCCATTGGTGGCGGACCGCGTCGTCGCCTGGCTCGACGACCGCTACGCGCGGCGGCGCGCCGGCGACCCGGAGGCACTGCGCCCGTTCCTGCTCGTGGCCAGCTTCGTCAATCCCCATGACATCGTCCTGTTCCCGGGTTGGGTCCGCCGCAGCCCGCTGCTCGACTACCCCGTCCTCGAACCACCGCACGTCCCCGCGGCGCCGACCGCCACGGAAGACCTGAGCGACAAACCGGCCGCGCAGGCCGCTTTCCGCGAGGCCTACTACTCCGGCTACGGCCCGGCCGCGGTCATCGAACGCACCTACCGTCGCAACGCCCAGCAGTACCGCGACCTCTACTACCGGTTGCACGCCGAGGTCGACGGCCCGCTGGACCGGGTGCGCCGCGCCGTCACCGAGAACGGGTCCGAAAACGCCGTGCTCGTGCGGACTTCCGATCACGGCGACCTACTGGGCGCGCACGGCGGGCTGCACCAGAAGTGGTTCAACCTGTACGACGAGGCGACGCGCGTCCCGTTCGTCATCGCCCGGATCGGCGCCGACGCGACCGTCGCCCGCGAAGTCAACGCGCCCACGTCCCACGTCGACCTGGTGCCGACGCTGCTCGGCGCGGCCGGAGTCGACATCGCCGCGGCCGCCGAAACCCTGGCCGCGTCGTTCACCGAGGTGCATCCGCTGCCCGGCCGCGACCTCATGCCAGTGGTGAATGGTGCTGCGGCTGAACAGGATCGGCTCATCTACCTGATGACGCGCGACAACATCCTCGAAGGCGACACCGGGGCGTCGGGCGCGGCACAGGCGATCGGCGCCAACACCAATCCGCCTGCGCTGCTGCGCATCAAGGTGCCCGCGAACGTCGCGGCCAACTTCGAAGGGCTGGTCTCGCGCGTCACCAACGCCGAGGCGGCCGGCGGCTCCGGGCATCTGTGGAAGCTGGTCCGCACCTTCGACGACCCGGCGACCTGGACGGAACCCGGCGTCCGGCATCTGGCGGCCAACAGCCGGGGCGGCGACACGTACCGCACCGAGCCGCTCGACGACCAGTGGGAGCTCTACGACCTGACCGCCGACCCGATCGAGGCGTCCAACCGCTGGGGCGATCCCAGCCTGCACGAGCTGCGCCGGCATCTGCGGACGCAGCTCAAGCTGGTCCGGACGGCATCGGTACCGGAGCGCAACGATCCGTGGCCGTACGTGAGCAGGCGGCCGCCGGAGCCGGGCAGCGCCGTCCGCCGGTTGCTGTGCCGGTTCCGCACGTAGCCGAAACCTGCAGGTCACGCGGTCGCGATTACAGGTTTTGCCTGGTCGGCCAATAGCATGTCTGGTGCCATGACCGACACCGCCCCCACCACCGATACCCGCTCCGCCGGCCGAGTGGCCACCGAAGCCGCCCGTCGCCGTACGTTCGCCGTCATCAGCCACCCTGACGCCGGTAAATCGACGCTGACCGAGGCGCTGGCCCTGCACGCGCGGGTGATCAGCGAGGCGGGCGCGATCCACGGCAAGGCGGGCCGCAAGTCCACGGTGTCGGACTGGATGGAGATGGAGAAGGCCCGCGGCATCTCGATCACGTCGACTGCGCTGCAGTTCCCATACCGCGACTGCGTCATCAACCTGCTCGACACCCCCGGTCACGCCGACTTCTCGGAGGACACCTACCGGGTGCTGACGGCCGTCGACTGCGCCGTGATGCTCATCGACGCCGCGAAAGGTCTTGAGCCGCAGACCCTGAAGCTGTTCCAGGTGTGTAAGCACCGCGGCATCCCGATCATCACGGTGATCAACAAGTGGGACCGCCCGGGCCGCCACGCGCTGGAATTGATGGACGAGATCCACGAGCGCATCGGGCTGCGGACGACGCCGCTGACCTGGCCGGTGGGCATCGCCGGCGATTTCAAGGGTGTGATGGACCGCCGCAAGGGCCACTACATCCGCTTCACCCGCACCGCCGGTGGCGCCACTGCCGCACCAGAGGAGCACATTCCCGCCGACAAGGCGCACGACGCCGCCGAGGGTGACTGGGACACCGCCGTCGAAGAGTCTGAACTGTTGTCGATGGACGGCTCGGACTACGACCGCGAGACCTTCCTGTCCGGCGAGTCCTCCCCCGTGCTGTTCACCTCGGCTGCGCTGAACTTCGGCGTCAACCAGCTGCTCGACGTCCTGGTCGACCTGGCGCCCTCCCCCGGCGCGATCCGCGATGTCGCGGGTGAGCCGCGGCCGGTGGATTCGCCGTTCAGCGCGTTCGTGTTCAAGGTGCAGGCCGGTATGGACAGCTCGCACCGCGACCGCATCGCCTACGCGCGGGTCTGCTCGGGCACCTTCGAGCGCGGTGATGTGCTGACGCACGCCGGGACCGGCAAGCCGTTCGTGACCAAGTACGCGCAGTCGGTGTTCGGTCAGCAGCGCTCCACACTGGACGACGCCTGGCCCGGCGACGTGATCGGCCTGGCCAACGCGGCGGCGCTGCGCCCCGGCGACACGCTGTATCGCGATGTGCCCGTGGAGTTTCCGCCGATTCCCAGCTTCTCCCCCGAGTACTTCTCCGTGGTCCGCGGCAAGGATCCGAGCAAGCACAAGCAGTTCCGCAAGGGCATCGAGCAGCTCGATCAAGAAGGTGTCGTCCAGGTGCTGCGCTCGGACAAGCGCGGTGAGCAGGCGCCCGTCTTCGCGGCCGTCGGCCCCATGCAGTTCGAGGTCGCCGCACACCGCATGGCGACCGAGATCGGCGCGGCCATCTCTCTCGAGTCGCTGCCGTACCAGGTGGCTCGCGTCGTCGAGCCCGAAGACGCCGAATTCATGAGCAAGCAGGTGTCCTGCGAGGTGCTGACCCGCACCGACGGCGTCATGCTCGTGCTGTTCTCGACGCCATGGCGCCTCGAAGGGTTCCAGCGGGACAACCCGTCGATCAAGCTGCGGTCGTTGGTGGCGGCGGCCGAAAGCTGACGCGCCCCTCTCGATAGCGGGCACACCTCGGCGCTCAGCGCTTACGGTGTAGAGCACCCAAGAGAGAGGACGAGAGTTGGCCACCGCCACTCCAGCGACCCCCGCCACCCCGACGCTGCGTGAACTGACCGTCCGCGGCATCCTGCTCGGCGGTGTCATCACGCTCGTGTTCACCGCCGCCAACGTCTATCTCGGACTCAAGGTCGGCCTGACGTTCGCCACCGCCATCCCCGCCGCCGTGATCTCCATGGCGGTGCTACGCAGCTTCGCCAACCACTCCATCGTCGAGAACAACATCGTGCAGACGGTCGCGTCGGCGGCAGGCACGCTGTCGGCGATCATCTTCGTGCTGCCCGGGTTGATCATGATCGGCTGGTGGACCGGGTTCCCCTACTGGACCACGGTCGCCGTGTGCGCTGTCGGCGGCGCGCTCGGCGTCATGTACTCGATACCGCTGCGCCGGGCACTGGTCACCGGGACAGACCTGCCCTACCCCGAAGGCGTCGCCGCCGCCGAGGTGCTCAAGGTCGGTGACGGCACCGAAGGCGTCGAAGCCAACCGCACCGGGCTGAAGGTCATCACGTTCGGTTCGGTGGTCTCGGCCGCGTTCGGGTTGCTGGCCAATCTGAAGGTGCTCGCCAATTCGGTTACCGCATATACCCGTATCGGTGCGGGCGGGACGATGTTCAGCGCTGGGCTGTCGATGGCGATGATCGGCGTCGGGCACCTGATCGGCATGACGGTCGGCATCGCGATGCTCGTCGGGCTCGTCATCTCGTTCGGGGTGCTGCTGCCCATCCGCACCAACGGCGCGCTCACCGGTAGTGAACCGATCGGCGACATCATCGACGGCATCTTCGTGCACGAGGTGCGGTTCGTCGGCGCCGGAGCCATTGCCGTCGCGGCCGTCTGGACGCTGCTCAAGATTTTGCGGCCGATCCTCAAGGGCGTGACCGATGCGCTGGTGTCGGCACGCGACCGGCGGCAGGGGCAGGTTGTGGAGCTCACCGAGCGCGATATCCCCTTCCCCATGGTCGTCGGCACCGTCGTGGTGATGCTGCTGCCGATCGCCGTGCTGCTGTGGGATTTCAGTCGCGGCACTGTGCTGCAGGGGCATTCGGCTGGGATCATCGCGGCCAGCCTGGTGTTCATCTTCGTCATCGGGCTCGTCATCGCGTCGGTGTGCGGGTACATGGCGGGGCTGATCGGTTCGTCGAACAGCCCGATCTCCGGCGTCGGCATCCTGACGGTGCTCATCGCCGCGGTGCTGATCAAGGTGGTGTTCGGGCGCGCCGATAGTGGCCAGTCCACCGCGCTCGTGGCGTTCACCCTGTTCGCCGCCGCCATCACGTTCGGTGTCGCGACCATCTCCAACGACAATCTGCAGGACCTCAAGACCGGCCAGCTGGTCGGGGCCACGCCGTGGAAACAGCAGGTGGCGTTGGTGATTGGCGTGGCGTTCGGGTCGGCGATCATTCCGCCGGTGCTCAACCTGATGCAGCGGGCGTTCGGGTTCCTCGGCGCTCCCGGGGCGGGCGATCATGCCCTGGCCGCGCCGCAGGCCGCACTGATCTCGTCGTTGGCCAAAGGCGTTTTCGGTGGGTCTTTGAACTGGGGGCTCATCGGGCTGGGTGCCGTGATCGGCGTCGTCGCTATTCTCGTCGACGAGACCCTCACCCGCACTTCACGTTTCGCGCTGCCGCCGCTGGCCGTCGGGATGGGCATGTACCTGCCGATGAGCCTGACGCTGATCATTCCGTTGGGTGCCGTACTCGGCTACTTCTATAACCGCTGGGCCGACCGTACCGGCGGCGATGTCGAGCGCAAGAAGCGACTCGGCGTGCTGTTGGCGACGGGCATGATCGTCGGTGAGAGCCTCTACGGCGTTGTCTTTGCCGGGTTCGTCGCCGGGACCGGCTCCGACGAGCCGTTCGCGCTGTTCTCTGGCTTCGGCGGGTCTCTTCCTGAACTGATCGGCGTCGTGGCCTTCGCGGCGGTGCTGGCGTGGATGTACAACCGGACGCGAGTCATTGCGGGTAGCGAGCCGGTTTCGGCTGAGCGCTGAGTCGCCTGGCTGCCGCTGATTTCGTGGTGCCTGCGCGTGCCGCGAGGGCGGGCCGCCTCTCATGACATGTTCGATTTGGAGCCGTCAAGTTTCCTTGACGGCTCCAAATCGCATGTGCCACAGGAGAGCCAGCGTGCCAATATCCGGCGCAAGTCAAACGGCTTGCATCGTGTGCGTGCGCTCGTACCATCAATAGATGCGATCGCTAGAGATCCGCAATGTGCCCGACGACCTGATGGAACGTCTGGAGCTGTTGGCGCGCGCTTCCAACACGTCGGTCGAGGCTGTCGCGATTCGCGAACTGGAGATGGCCACCCGTAGGGCGGACAACGCGGCGGTCCTCGCGACTCTGCCTGATCTGAGTATTCCAACGGACGACGTGGTTCAGCAGGTGCACGCCAGTCGCCGATGACGGTCGACAGCTACCCCACATCGTCGTACCCCCAGAACTCGTGCGCCTCCCGCATGAGTTCGCGACGATAGCTTGACCTCAGCTCGTCGATCACGGCAAGAGATCGCGAGGTCAGCTCGTCGCCAATCCCGCTCTGCGCGTGCGCATATGGGATGAACGCACGAAGCAGGTCTGGAATGTCGAGCGCGACCTCCAGCGGCGTGTCATCGTCGTAATAGGACGGGTTACGCAACACGTCTCGGACGCGTGTTTCACTCCACCGCAGCGGGTCTTCCGTACCGGTCTCGAAAAGCTCCAGCAGCTGCTCCCGGTAGCCGGCGCCATCAAACGGAGCCGACGAACTGCTGACGAAGAACGACTCGCACAGCTGCTCAGCGGAAGCCCAACCCATGGATGGTGATCGGCCCACACCGCCTTCCGGGAGACGACTGATGAGCCAAGTCGCCAGCGGTCGGTCGGACATCCATCTATCGCCATCTCGCGCGAATAGTGGCTTCTTGACAGCATTTTCGATCCACGCCCTCGCGTCGGCGAGGTTCATCTCGACAACGTCATATTCGGAACCCTGCGCGGCGATCCGCGCCAGCGCGTCGTCAATCGGTTCCGGCACGATGGCGATGTCAGTGACGCTCGAGAAGCGATTGTGGTCGACCCGCACGACCACAGTCAGCCCGTGACCACCCACTAGTCGAGCACCAATGGCAATCTCATCGACATCACCGAAGACATCAGTTCGGCGGACAGCCCGGTGCACATCCACCTGCGCGAGTGAGGCGATCCATCGCGGCAGGTGCTCGTGGCGCTGTGCGAGTTCTTCCCGACATTCGAGTTGCAGAACTGGGTCATCGACTAGCAGTTCCGCGATGACAGCGAGCAAGGCAGTGACCTGCCGGTCGCGTACCGCCATCAGGTTGGTCAACATGCGGTGCAGCTTCCCGTCGTCCGGCGTGCCGGCGTCGAGCTGAGCCGGTTTGCGTTTACCCACGTTGATCGCGCAGCTGGCCATACTGAGGAGATAGCCGGGATGCCGATTCATCGCGGGCCGCAACACATCTGTCAGCTCTGCGGATAAACCCTTCAGTGGCCCGTCGAGGGCATTTCCCGCGTTGCGCTTCTTCGCTCGCCGCACATCGCGTCGAGCCTGTTTGAGGCTCCGTAAACGTCGTTTGTCGGTCATGTCGCGGACGCTACGCCCGGGCTACGACAAATACGCCGCGGCCGCTTTTCGCCGTCCGGCTGACCCCCGGACGTACATCACGTGACAACACGGCAAACAAGCTCGTGTGCGTCATCCAGCGACGTCACCACGGCGGATAGTGACCATTGTGGACGCTGTAATTCACCCGAACACCGCGTCGAGGGTTCCGCCCCCACACCCGGTGTCATCGAATGCCGCTGAACAGCACGGTGCGGTCATCGCAGACCGGCACCCGCGAGAAATGTCATCCACCAACACAATCGACGCCCGCGACGAGCTGATCCTCGAAGGTCAGGCTGTGCCGGGCGCCTGGGTCACCGTGTCGTTCAACGGCGACCCCGACGACACGGACGTCTTCCACCTCGTCCTCCCCGCCGACGCCAGGGCCCTGGGCGACACCTGCTCTGTCGAATGCCCACTCGGCAAAGCTCTGGTTGCCGCGCACATCGGCGAAACCCGGAGATACGTGACAGAATCCGGGCGGAGCATGGCGATCACGGTCCTTGCCGTCGACAGGGTGAACCCCAAGGAGACGGCCGGGCGCTGACCGCTCCCCGACCAATGTTGTTCGGGGAGCCCAGGGCGCTAGTCCGCGGCCCGACCGCCCACCACCGCGTGAATCCGCCCCTGCGGGTACGGCAGTGCGATGTCGTGTTCGTCGTAGGCGCGCAGAATCGCGCGGCGGATCCGGCGCTGCACCGCACCCTGCATGTTCGGCCGGGTTTTCACCGACATCCGCAACGTGAGCGAATCCGGCGAGAGCTCCTGCACGCCAAGCATTTCCGGATCACCCAACACGTTCGAGGCGATCGCGGGATCGATGATCGCGGACTCCGCCGCTTCGAGGGCCACCAGCTCGGCGCGGTCGAGGTCGGCGGTCAACGCGACCGGAACCTCAACGTGCGCAACGGCGTAATCCTGGCTCATGTTGCCGACACGCTTGATCTCGCCGTTGCGGACGTACCACAGGGTGCCGTCGCCGTCGCGAACCGTGGTGATGCGCAGGCCGACGCTCTGCACCTCGCCGGTCACGTCACCGAGGTCGACGCTGTCGCCGACACCGTACTGATCCTCGAGCAGCATAAAGATGCCGCTGACGAAGTCGCGGACCAGGTTCTGCGCGCCGAAGCCGATCGCCAGGCCGACCACACCGGCCGAGGCGATGAACGGCGCAATGTTCACGCCCAGGACGCTCAGGATCGCCAGCACCAACCAGACGAGCAGCAGGATCGAGACCGTCGACTTCAACACCGATCCGATGGTCTGGGCGCGCTGGCGGCGCCGTTCAGCGGCCTTGCGGGCGTTCGACGACGCCGACCGGTCGCGCAGGTAGCGCAGCAGCGGCGGACGGTTGGCCTGCGATTCCTCGTCAACGGCCATGGTCTTGCCGGCCCGACCGGTCGTGGCGCGGTCGATCACTCGGTGCAGGGCCAACCGCGCGATCAGGGCGATGACGCCGTAGGAGACGATCCGGATCGGCACCTCGACCAGCCAGTGTCGGTTCGTTTCGGTCCATTCGAAAGCCAGTTGGTAGACATGCACGGGTTCGACCCTACGAGAGGACGTCGAAGCCCCTGGCCACGGCGATTCCCGGCTACAGGCGGGACCAGCGAGTTTCGGCGATCAAGAGATCCAGTCGGCAGACGGGGCCGGTCGTATCCTGGCTCACACTGGTGACGCCCTTCCCGAGCCGTTCCTGCCAGCAATCTGACAGAAACCTGTCTAAAACCTGTGAGCGGCAAGGAAATTCGTGTCAGCGACCCCCTGGCACCCTCGGTAAGCTCCATTCGTCAGCCAATCGCGTTGGGGGTATCGCATGGCCGAGTTACAGGTCGAGCCGTCTGAGTTGGTCGCGACGTCGCATGAACTAGCCACCGTCGCGGACGGGCTTCGCACCGGGATCACGTCCCTGGACAACGAGGTGTCCGGCCTCATAGGCACCGGCTGGACGGGGTCCGCGGCCTCGGCATACGCGGACGTGTGGAAGGAATGGCACGAAGGCGCTGCCCAGGTGGCCGCCGGTCTGAGCCGCATGTCGGCGCTGCTCAACGATGCGGCGGCCAAGTACACGAGCACCGACGCCGAGGGCGGCGCGCACATCGCGGGATCGGGCCTCTGATGAGCGAGTTCAGCGTCAACCCGGCGGCACTGGCGGCGGTCATCGACCGGATGACTGCGTTCGACAGCGACCTGGAAGCGCATCTGGCGCAGGCGGCCGGTTCGGTCGCTCGCCTGGGCTCCAGCTGGTACGGCGACGCCGGAGAGGCGGAGCGATCGGCGCAGGCGCAGTGGAACGAAGGCGCCCGGGAGATGCGGGAAGCACTCGCCCGGCTCCGACAGATCGCTGAGGGCGCCCACGAGAACTACTCGTCCGCTGCGAGCAAGAACCACCAGATGTGGTCCTGACCTGTGACCGGCCCGATCACGGTCGATCCGACGGCGCTCAACTCGGCGGGAGCGTCGGTCGGCGCTGAAGCGAACAGCGTCTCCAGCGCGGTCACCACGCTCTCTGGTGCACTGTCCGGCCACGAAGCCGGCTTCGGCCACGATGCGGCTGCATTGGTCTTCTCTCGCAGCTACATGAACGCAGCCAATTCGTTGCTGCAGTCGGCGGCTGCGGCCGTCAACGCGTCGCACCGAACCGGCTTCGGCATCCAGATGTCGGCCTACAACTACTGCACTGCCAACGCGCACTCCACTGTCGGCGGCGGCGAGCTTCCGGTCACCAAACCCACTGAGCCCCCTAAGTATCCGACGCCCAGTGCTCCGTCGGTGTTCGGCGGCGGTATCGCCGAGCCGTTGGGCTGGAGCCTGGTCGAAGCGTTCGTCGGAGACCTCTGGCCCGACGGCGATCCCGCACAGATGCGCGCGACCGCCGCCGCCTGGCGCGCCTTCGGCTCATCGATGAGCGGCGGCTCGGGCCCCATGACCGCTGCGGGAACCACGTTGGGCGGATTCCAGATCCCCGACGCACCGCAGATGCAGAAGGCCGCCAACGACATCAGCGGCGGACTGACCGACATCAACACGCAGGCGCAGAAGCTGGCCGGCCAGATCGATTCGTTCGCAACCACTGTCGAGAACACGCAGAACAAGATTCGCGACCTGCTGCATCAGTTGAGTCCGAGCGGCATCCTCAGCACGATTGGCGGCATATTCGAGGGCCACAATCCCCTCGACAAGATCAAACAGATCGCAGACGACATCAAGGCGGTTCTGGGCAACATCAAGCGCGAAGCCGATGCGATGCAGCAGATGTTCACCCAGGGCATGCAAGATCTCGACGCCCTGACCGACAAACTCGAGAAGTGGGCCGACAAGGAGTTTGTCGAAGCGTTCGGCCAGGAGGTCGGCGGCGCGCTGGGAGCGACGTTCAACGCAATGGTCGATTTCGACGAGGGTGCGTTCAAGTTCGTCGCGCAGACGGCCAACGGGCTCGAGCAGCTTGATCCGACTCGCTTCCTCTACGACCCCGAAGGTGCGGCCAAGGCCTGGGAGGGCACGGGCAAGGCGCTCGGTGAGGTTGCGCTGGTGGCCAATCCCCTGACCGCGCCGTTGGCGATGGCAGACCCTGGCATCCGCAAGGACTTGACGACTCTCGGCAAGTCGATGATCGACTACGACGACTTCAAGAACGGGCACCCTTTCCGTGGATTGGGTTACGACACAGCGCAAGTCGCGACCTTCTTCTTGCCGGGCGCCGGCGAGGCGGCGCCCGCAGCCGACGCTGCCGGCGGGGCTGCGCGCGTCGGTGCGGCAGAGGCTCGGGCCGGCGGGACCGTAGCGCGCGATGCCGGTACGGCCGCGTCCAAGGTCGGTGCGGCCAGCGCTGCCGAGGAAGTCGCCGGCCAGGCTGGGAAGATCAGCAGCAATCTGGACAAGGTCGGCGTGCCGGAGGCCGCGCCTGGGACCGGTGCCGCAGGCAAGGCACCGGTTGAGGTTCCGGCGCCCAAGCCCGAAGCAGCTCCTGCGCCAAAACCGGAACCTGCGCCCGCGCCACACACCGAACCTCCGGCGCCGCACACGGCCGAGCCAACCGAACCGCACTCAAGCGGTCCCGGATCCGAAACACACACCGCGCCAGGCAATTCAACATCGCATGAGCCGTCTGCGGGCCCGTCCGAACACTCTGCCGCACCCGCGACGCATGAGCCGGCGCCCGTTACGCACGAACCGGCCGGGCCGGTCCATACGCCCGGCGACACACCGCATTTCTCCGGTCCGGATGACTCCGCGCCCCACGCGCCCGGCGGCCATGTCGATCCGAGCGACGGACGCGTCTACTCGATGATGGACGACAGTTCGCACACAACATCGTTCGCGCCGGAGCAGCTCGGGGACAACCAGCGGGTCCTCGATGCAATGGCTGACCACGGTGTCAGCAAGAGCGACATGATCGACCTCATCAATACGCCTACCGATGCCCTCACGCCCGCCGAGCGGGATCTTGTCAACGACGTGCGCGACGCTCTGCCCCACCCGACCGACGACACAGTGATGCAAAAGGTGATTCCGCCGGGATACTTCGATGAGACGAAAGGCTTTGTCCCGAGCCGCGCGGACGACTACATCATGGGGAACCAGCCCTGGCTCAACGTCGACCAGGTGGGTGGTTCGGTGTCGATGGCCGACGACACGGCTCACCTCGGGACGCCTCAACAAATCCACGACGGCTTGCGTCTGGACTACACCGACTCCCCGTACACCCCCGAGGATCCGGGGACGCACATCATCCGGTTCCAAGCGGACCCCGATGCCCCGGGCTCCTACGAAGTACCACGCACCACGGACATGGGAGGTAATGGCGCCTACGACGGGTGGGATGATCCATTCACCGGTAATGGGTTCACCAAGTCCGGTGACGATGTCATTCCTGAATACTTCGCTAAGAAAGTCACGATGCGAGACGGTGCCGAAATGTGGGAGGTCCTCGATGACGGAACCCAACGTCTGGTTGCCGTGCTCAAGGACAAAGAATGGGTCCCGCAGGGGAACTGATGACTAATATTCCGGTGACAGGCGCCGTGGCGGAGTACCGCGGGCAGCGGTTTCGAATTCTGTTCAGCGGCACCGATTGGGTTGCACTGAACGTGGGGCCCGACGTCGAACTACCGGACGCCTTCGCCCGCGGTGAAGCACCAGCCGAGCCGGGCCACTACGACCCGTGGGCCAAGGTTCCCCGCTCGGCTCTCGACGGCGTCATTCAGGTCAGCGTCAGCGCCACCCTCGCGGGACACACTGTGTACCTCCGGCGCCGGTTGCGGGACGGCCGGATTGGGGTCGAGTTTGTGGGGCCGCCACACATAGCCCGCGAAATGGGACTCGACGGCGACCAGCACACGGGATGGACCGGCCTGGTCGATCCCGACGATTTGCACGATATTCAGATCGAGGAGACGCGGCGTGGCTGAGCATTTCGTGCTGCAGAAGCTCCTTGCCGCACCTGTCTCAAGCGCCATCGTGGAGAACGGACTCGATCAGGTTGGCGGGTATGTCACCGAGGCTTCGGCGGTAGTCGGTCTGAGAACGCCCGCAGAACTGTTGGCGGCGTACGGCATTGACGCCGCTCCCGATTTCGCGGATGTGGTCCGCTTTGAACAGCCGCGACTGGCGACGTTCACCAAGCCGAGTGATGCGGAGCGGCCCTGGCGCGACTTTCCCCAGGGTTTTCTTCTCGGCGGCTCACTGGCGCCGGTCTGGCGCATGAGCCGGACCCGGTTCTCGTACGGGGCCGAGTACTGGCGGATCCGTTCCGACGGTGAGCAGAAACGACTGTCTCGCTATGAAGGAGCGGCCCGAGGCTGGGTGGGCGCCAAACGCTGGCGGCCGCCGAGCCCGATAGTGGGCACGTTGGCGCGATGGCAGGGTCGGGAGTACTTTGCCGATGTCATTGCGGAGAACGTGTTGTTGACCGCGCTCACCGAGAATGGCCCAGCGGGGTTTGAGCCAGTCCGCCCACATGCGTGGTCCGCGACCGTCCCCGTGGCGGAATGCGAAGTGTTCGAACGCGTTTTCACGGCCCAGGTCGACGGCGTCCCCGTGCGCATATTGCGTCGCGCAGGTGAAACCGCCGAAGTGCTGCTGCTCAGTGATGACCCCGCTGATGCCGAGCGCGTCGGCGCTGGACGCGTCGAGGCTGGAGTTTTCGAGGCTGTGGTCGCCGCTAATCGCTTGGCCGACGTCCATGGGGTCGACAACCAGTGGGTTCCGGGCGCGGATAAGTAGATGCCGAATGCGACTCGAACAGGCGACGCACATCCTTGAGTCCAATCGGGCAAAGATGCGCATGAGCGAGTTCACCGAAGAGATTCCCATTCAAATCGCCGCGGGCATCAACCGCCTCGGCGACGGCGAGTACACCTACTACTCGATCTACCCAGTAGGTTCGGAAGTTCCGTACGACGAACTCCCCTACTCGCACGAATGGATACAAGCGACGGGCATCGCGCCTGACCGCCTCACCGTCGAGATCAAGCAGCGCGACGCCGATGGTGTGCACCGCCTGTACACCATCGGCCGTTCTACCGGGTACGGCGAAACGGCCGAGACCGAGCCAATTCAGAACGGCGACAACACATATCTGGTGTACCCCGCCGAAGTACTCACAGCCATTAACGCCATCGCACTGTTCCAGCACTACTACGACAACCACTTCGTCCCCGAAGGCTGGAATCTGCGCGAACAGCCCGAGTTCTCGGACACGGTGGTCGCCGGCGACCTCGCTGACAACGCCTCCAAGGGCCACGACGAGCGCTAGATCGGAGTGTGGAGTGAGATTCAGTGACGTGTTCGTCTCCAAGGTAGACCGGTACTCAATCGGCGTCGAACTCGATTCTGGGAGTCACTACGTCTCGATCCCGGTCAGCAACGGAGCGGTCGATTACGAGGAGTATTACGCGATTTCGCCTGAGCAGTCCGACGCATTCATGTCTGACAGGAGCGCCGCGCTCGGGTTCATCGAGGCATGTCGGCAGCGTCAGCATGACGATCTGTTGATTCTGAAGCCGGGTACCAACCGAGGGACGCCCGCCTAATGCGAGCAACGGCAACCCCCTCGTATCTCAGCGATCGCTCTTTTGGGCGGCGCAATGATTGACGACGCCGTCCAGCGCCGGGGCGAACCGTGGTATTTCCTTGCGCAGGAACACAATGTCTTCTATATCGAAGCCGAGGAACGCGGCACACGGGGTCGCTACTGGATGTTCAGGCGGCGCTCCGATGCCGAGAAGTGCCTACTGTTCCTCAACCACCAAGGTGGTCGATCCCCTGAGTCGCCGCTGTTCCGGTGGTACCGCCGCGGCCTCCACCCGCGAGCCTCGCTGTCGAAACCGGATCCCGAGAATGTTCCGAGCCGAGTCAGCCTGACTGTCGATGGCGAGCCAACCGATCGCGGCTGGATGGACATGGACGATGCGATATCGCTGTCTCATGTTCTGCTGCTCAGTTACGAAGAGCTCGAATATGAACTGCAGCAAGATGTCTCGTCCGGCACCACACGTCCGCGTTCTGACGACCGCGACACGGACGTCGCGGGTGCAGCAACACAAGCCGACCCTCACCTGGATGAACTGATCGGCCGATGGCAACGCTGGCGTCGCATCTATGCCGCCGCCGGCCAACCTGCGCACGATGAGCCCGTGTGGGATGCGGGCCGTCTGCATCTACGGCATGGATACCCACTTCCGGACTGGACGTCGTACATCGTGGATCCCGCCGATGGTGGGTATTACGTTCTGACCGCGACGACCGAGCGACGGAACTGTCCTCTCGAGGGCGCGGCTGGATTCTTCACCGATGCAGACGACGTGTCGAAGTACCTCATCTGGAACCTCGGCGAGAACCTTCGGATGAACTGCCGACTGGACCCCATCGCATGGGCCTGGGAGGGCAGCGGATTGGACGCTCGGGTGCGCTGGACGGCGAGGGCCGAGTTCGTCTCGAAGTACGAGTTGATCGCGGACCCCAGCAGGTACTTCATCTTGCGGGCGGGCGGTATTCAGCCCGAAAACCGCCTGCTTCCGATGACATTCGACGATTTGGAAGTTCAATTACTCGACGGTGTACCAGAGGAAATCCGCTCCGCGATCTCACCGCCGCCTCCAATAGCGAAGCCATCAAGCGCATACGCGGATGCGACCGAGAACCACCTGAAGGAGGCCAGCATGCCGGCTGACATCGCCGAAACCCTTGCCAAATTGCCTGCGACACCGGGCATTACCTATCGAGGTCTGTCGGGTGCACCTGCGACATCGGCGATCACCTTGTCCCAGGTGATGCCAACGTCAGCCGATCCGCGGGTGGCTACCGAGAATTTCACGGCGGAACGCGTCGTTGCCATCGTGACCATCACTGGACGATTTATCGGGCCGCTGTCGCGGTATCCCGATCAAATGGAAGTCGCGTTGCTCCCCGCCACGCTCCTCCTCCCCGTCGGTTCTGTCGCGGTTCCCGGGATTGCCAATGATGTCGTCCTCCTTGCCGAGACGGGAACTGCCCCAGGATTACCTGCGGACTTACCGGAGCTCAAGCGAATCGTGAGCGCACAGGTGTCCGCCGCGCTGCAGCGGCCGCCAGCGACCATCCACTCCCCCGGCCGGTTCTCGACGCCACGGGCGTAGCGGCGCGAGCGGCGCCTCGGCGCCGCGGCCCTCTACTGCGAGTAGCGGCATCGTCGAACACCGCGAGCCGCGCAGCCATTCCCCAAGGTCCGTGTCATGAACCCCACACATCGCTAGCGGTCACATTCGCCAGTGCCAGTGGTTCTATCTCAGTAACGAGATCGTTATTCAGATGGAGAGGAACGAGGCATGACCGACGTAGCAGGCAAGGTGGTTCTGGTAACGGGTGGCCGACGGGGCCTGGGCGCAGCCCTGGTCGACGAGGTACTGGCCCGAGGCGCCCGCAAGGTCTACTCGACCGCGCGAACGGCCTTCACCGACGACCGTCCCGAGGTGGCCACATACGGCCTAGAGGTTAGCTCCGCGGATTCAGTTGCAGCACTTGCGGATGTTGCCACTGACGTCGACATCGTGATCAACAATGCGGGCGTATCCCACCTGGATGACCTGCTCACCGGCAGCTGGGACGACATCACCGATACCTTCGACACCAATGTGTTCGGGCCACTGCGGGTGACGCGTGCGTTCGCACCGATCCTCGCCGCCAACGGTGGAGGCGCACTGGTCAATGTGCACTCGGTGTTGTCGTGGCTCGGCGGCGCCGGCGCCTACGGGGCCTCGAAGGCAGCGATCTGGTCGATCACCAACTCGCTGCGCCAGGAGCTGCAGCCCCAGCACACCCAGGTGGTCGGGGTGCATGTCGGATACATCGACACCGACATGACCGACGGCATCAACGCACCCAAGCTTGCTCCGGCCGAGGTTGCCCGACGCATCGTCGACGGTCTGGAAGCCGGCGCGGCCGAGGTGCTGGTCGATGACCTCTCGGTTCAGGTCAAAGCGGCGCTGTCTGGACCGGTTGAAAACTTGGCCTTCACTCGGTCGTAGTCAAAGGCAACGGCGGCGGGCATGAGCTTGTGTTCGTCATTCTTGACGAGATTTGGCAGGCAAGCTCATGCTCGGCCAGCGCCGATCTGGAGGTAATTCTCCAGCCGCACAGTCGATTCCCCTGACCACCGGTACGCCGTCAATGTCCCACCTTTGACAGCACTGAAGTCGACGCATGCCGTGTGGTCGGTCCAATCCAGGCCGTGCTCGGGCGTTCCGGTTCTCCAGTAGTGGCCGTATACAACGGGCACATCGCCTCGATAGACGTGGTCGCCCTTGGCGATCGATAACGACGGTAGCTCCGGGTACGGCGAGCCGTCCGGCGTGGTGAAAGTGCTTGTCATCTCGGCCAGCTCGTTCAAGGTCGAACCCGTGCCCCACCACCTCAGCCGCGCCCGGTCGCGCGTGTGACCGTCCTTGTCCAAGTAGGGACGCTGGCCGTGGTCGGTCAGACTCAACTCGGGTCCTTTGATCAGCGTCTCGATGGCTTCGTACAACGGGTGACCGTTGGTTGATGCGTCGGCGAACTGCGCATCGTCACCAAAGACATTCGAACCTAGCTCCTGCTCAACGACTTTCATCGAGGGCTCATGCCAGCAGGCATGCACGACGCGCACGCCTCCGAGGTCCAGCCACAGCGGAATAGTGCGAAACCAGTCCAGGTAGTACTGCTGTTGATCTGCGGTCAACTGCTCCAAGAAAGCTCGGTGCTGATGGGCGTTCTTGTTCGAATGCCGGCGCAGATGATCACCGTCAGCGCATGGGATGCCGTAACAGATGGCGTTGAACTCGTGGTTGCCCATCGTGATCTGTGCACTGCCGGCGTCGACCATGGCCTTGACGATTTCCAGGACGCGTAGCTGCTGCGGGCCACGGTCGACCAGATCGCCGACGAACACCGCTTGGCGAGTCGGGTGCCGATAGGCGCCGGCAGTGTGGCGATAGCCCATGGCATCGAGCAGCGACTCCAGCGGATCGGCGCAACCATGGATGTCGCCGATGATGTCGTAGCCGGTCACAGGCTGATCATCGCACCTCGCACGAACAAGTTTCCTTTGCAGCCGGAATCGTCGGCGAAGTCCCGGCCCCCCGAACCCACTGCCGATTCTGTCCGCAGTCCACAACTGTGCAGCCGGCGTCGATCGACGTGGCAACAAGACCATATTTCCGAACAACGTTTCTCGTGACTGGCACGAACGGAACCACCGGCGCGCCGACGGGTCCACAACCTGCTCGACGCCCGACGTCGAGTGAAGGCTCTTGTCCACAGCGCAGACACGCGTTCTGACGCGCTCGCCGCGGCCGAAGATCGTGGTCGTTGACCTGCTCGAGTTCGACGCAGTCACTGCGGCCATAGCGGGAGTCGACGACGCGTACTTCTGCCACCCCATCGCCCCAAGCGGATTGCTGACCGACACCGCGATGTTCACCCAAGCGGCCAGCGAGGCTGACGTAAAGGCCATGGTCAACATATCGCAGATCTCGGTGCACTGCGATGCGAAAAGCAAATCCGTGCAACAGTATTGGCTGACCGAACGACTGCTGGGCCGGTGCGCTTTCATCGCAGCGCGCGACCGGGCCGGCTTGATCGCGGCGGTCGTCCAGAACCCAGCGCTGCACGCGAAGCTGGCGCGTTGCCTGATGCGTGTCCATCTGCGGTCCATCAGACCGCCGCGCGGCGCAGCATGAGTCCTATTTCAGCGGCTCCGCGTCGATCCAACGTTCCAGAAATTCAGCGCCCTTATCGGTGAGCTCAACGACCTTTGCGTTCAGTGCGAGCTCCTGCTGCTCGAGCACCCGATGACTATGAGCACGGAAGGCGATCAAGCCATCATCAATAAGGTTCACCAGTAGCCAATCCATTTCGGAGTAGATTCTGATCTGGCCGATGCCGGCGATACTTGAAAGACCGGCTGCGGTAGCCGATTGCGCCACCTCTCTCGCCATGTCAAGCTTTCTCACAAACGCACGGAGCAGTTGACGCTCGATGTCCGAATAGCGACCATGCAAGACAACTAGGTTTGACTTGTATTGAAGCATCGAAAGTCGATCAATTTCACCTCTGTCGTAGCGTGAATGACACAGCGGACATAGAGCAATCAGATTATTTGCCTTGTGAGCCTTGACTTTCGACCATGGCTCAATATGCGCAATCTCGACCGGCGTCTGCCTACAGGTCGGAATCGCACAACGATGACCCGCTTCGATTAGTATGAGTCGCTTCAACCGAGCGGGCAGCGGAGGACGATTCGACGGCATCAGTCGATGCTAGTCGCAAGAAATCCAGCTGGCATTCGCACCGGGGGAGGTACAAACTTCGGCGATCGGCTTCTCAGCGAGTTCGAGCACACGGCTTCCTCGATTGCGTACACCATGAACGCTCATCCTGCATATGAATGACAACGATTCCGTCGGCGGGCAGCAGGACCGGCTCGTCCCGATTCTCACCCGGCCAGCGGAGTTGCGTGGGCCCGTCACCGCGCGTACAAGCGACTCCCTGCCAAGCAGGCAACAGCTGCGCCCCAATCCCCACAAGGCCCCGCGATCTCAGCCGTCAAACAACTTGTCACGTCCGCCGTTACATCGCTAGGCACCACCAGCATCAATGCCTACGCGTGACTGTCGTCGCTTGCCACTGATGTTCACGGCAACTCGCGTCGAGTCTATGGCAGACTCCCCCAATGGTGAGCGAGGCTGAACGACAACTCCGCGCAATGATCTTTGAACGCCTCGCTGAGATCGTTGCGGATCAGGGCGTGGTCACTCGCGCTCAGCTGGAGTCGATCTCAGTCAACGGAGAGATTCACAAGGCCATCGATCGGAACCGAGGTATCTGGAACCCGCGCGAACTGAGCGCCACGCTGTCTGTCGTGTCCAACCCACAAGGACCCTATTCCGACGCTGACGTCGGTGATTCTCTGTTTGCATATGACTATCGTGCCGGCAGCATCGAAGGAGACAACCGCAAGCTGCGGCGGGCCTATGACCTCGACCTGCCAATCATCCTGCTACGCAAGGTTAAAGACGGCATTTATGTACCGGTATTTCCGGTGTGGGTAGTCGCAGACGACATACAGAACCGACGCTTCATCCTCGCGTTGGACGAAAGCCTCAGATTCATACCTGACCCACTTCACCTGAAACCTGCTGAGCGCGAGTATGCCGAACGCACTGTCAAATTGCGCCTCCACCAGCCAGAATTCCGTGGCCGAATACTCTTGGCCTACGAACAGCGCTGCGCGGTATGCACTTTGAAGCACGGAAGACTGCTGGATGCGGCGCACATCATCGGCGACGGCAAACCCCATGGCGTACCCATCGTTCAAAACGGGCTGAGTCTGTGCAAGATCCACCATGCAGCGTACGACGCCAACCTGCTCGGCATCGACCCAGACTACGTCGTCCGCATCAACCGAGAACTCATGGAGGAAGTGGACGGACCTATGCTGAGACACGGACTTCAAGACATGCATGGACAACCGCTCACCCTCCCCACACGCCGCGCAGACCGGCCCGACAAAGCACGTCTCGCCGAGCGGTTCGACGAATTCCGCGCAGCAGGATAGGTTCGCGACTGTCTTGAGCAACCGTGAAGGTACTCACTCGCTACCTCGGAAACCGTCCCTGCAAACCCTCGAAAGTGCGTTTTCGCGACCCCGCAGCAACCTTGTCGGTAGCTGTGAGTATCGTTCGGCAAAGCGTGCATTATTGACGCGGGCGGATGGCCGTGTAGCGGGGTGGTCAGGGTGGGAAAACACAACATGCGTGCAGTTCGGCGCGTCTATCGAGTTGTCATGCGCGTGATCAGCCACCGATGAACACGGCAGATCGTCCGCTGCCTCCAGCCGCTGAAGCAGCACACCGGCTCCTTGCTCAACTGGGACCGCTCGTCGCCACCAACTTGAGAGACAGGCTCAGTGCGGAAGGGTTCAAGCGAACGCTCGAGCGGCTCCAACAATGGCCTGATCGATTTCCGAAGCGTTTCTGTATTACTGCCGATGGCCTCATAGGCCTCGCGATTGCCGATGTCCGCACAGTTGGCAGATGTTCAGAGGCCAAATGGTAGCGGTCCGATCCTGGTTCCAATGGCATTGAGCGGTAGTCAATTAGAGGTAGTCGAAACGACAGGAGACAACTGTGACGTCAACGTGGATGGTGCGGAGCGACGGCGGGAAACGCTACGACGACTTCCGCGACCTCGCCGCCGTCGGTATCGGGTTCCGCGAGATCGCGGAGCTAGCCCACTCCGGGGCGGACCGCAAGGCGCTGGCGACGGCGTTCTCGGCGGCAAGGCCAGGCATCAAACAACATTCGGCGATGGCCGCGGTGTCACAGGTCTACCGGTTCGTCAACGAGATCAAAACCGGCGACCTGGTTGTCACCTACACCCCAACAAACCGGAGATACCTGGTCGGGACGGTACACAGCGCATGCACATATCACCCCGACCGGACGCAGCTCAGCATGGGCCTCTCGCGAGATGTCGCGTGGTTGCAAAACGATGTCGATCGGGACCGCCTGACCGTAAGTACACGGAACAGCTTGGGTTCGATCATGACGGTTTTCAAGCTGCCAAAGTCTGCGAGCGACGAACTGGTGGCGGCGGCTAACGGCACTCCTGTCTATCGTCCCGCCGCTGAAGACGACATGAAGGGAGACGATCCCTTCGAAGACTTCGAAGCCGTGGCGTTCGAACGGATCAAAGACCAAGTCAACCAACTGGACTGGGCAGACCTACAAGAGTTAGTAGCGGGCATTCTGCGCGCGATGAACTACAAAACCCAGGTCTCCCCCAAAGGCTCAGACCTCGGACGGGATATCCTCGCTTCCCCGGACGGCTTCGGCTTCGAGCAGCCACGCATCGTGGTCGAGGTCAAGCATCGTAAAGGGGCGATGGGCAGCCAGGAAGTACGCAGCTTCCTGGGTGGCCGGCACAAAGACGACCGCGGCCTCTACGTCAGTACCGGCGGATTCACCAAAGACGCCCGGTACGAAGCCGACAGGTCCTCGGTACCGCTCACCCTGTGGACACTCGAAGAACTCACTAAAGCACTGGTCGACAACTACGATCAAACTGATTCTAAGACTAGGGCATTGGTTTCATTGCGCACATTTTACGCGCCGACATAGAACGAGCAAACCAACGTGCGCCGAAAGCATCCAGCGCCCGTTGACTCTCCCCTTAATCTGCACCGGTTGAACGGCGCTGAAAAACTCAGCCCAGGTCGGGTAAAAACCTTGCCAGGCAGAGGCGGTTGGCGACCTACTGCCATGGCGTTGCCCGGCCGGTTGCACGGCACAGTTGTGTCGGTTAAGGCGGCTATCCGTGACCTTTCATCGTTTGTTGCATAAGGAACCACTGAATCACCACCATCAGCGGGGTTCACATTTTGCAAATCTCACTCCACGGAGCGGCCTGAAGCCAACCGACGGCGGTTTGGGAGTCGACGCAAGCGGGTTCAAGCGTCGACCAGAATCGAGATGGCTGCTTGCGATAGACAACCCCAGTTGCCGCAGCTGGCACATTCCGAGCGCACATCGCTACGGCACCGTGTCGAGCACGCGACAACATAACTGAAAGGATCCGCGCCTCCTCTTGAATTGCAGCATCTGTCGTCGCACGGAAGTCCGGAATCGATCCTTCTTCAGCACCGATTACTAGCACCCAGTCGAACTGCTGGCCCTTGCCAACGTGGCCCGTGAGCAGATGGACTCCGGGAACGCTCAGCAGCGTCGACTCATCGCCAATGCGAATCCGTGATTTGACACTGCTGACGTCGACACCCTCCTGGAGTAGGTCGCAGCACCAGTTCAGAGCCTCGCTCAACGACTCCCGGATGCTCGGATCCTGCACACCATTCAAACCAGCGGCCACCCGCAAGTACTCGAGTGGATCACTGGCGGCGAAGAAATCACCGATCTCAAGGCGGGCGAGCATCGCTTTCACGATCCGAGCAGTGTCGGTGTCTAGTACCCCGTCATCCCACCTGTAGGACGGAACGTCGCTGGCCTCGATGGCAGCTTCAATGAAGCGCCGCCGGCCGGCGGTTCGGGTGACAATGCCGATGCGGTGTTTGGGCGCCCTAGTCAAAATGAACTGCGAGAACCTCAATGCCCAATTGGCTTCTGCATCGGGGGTATCGAAGATGGCTTGCGCTGCAAGGCCACCGCTGGGCCAACTGTCTGGCTTTGCGCACGTTAATTCAGTTCCGCCAGTATGCGAAGCTAGCGCGTTGACCATGCCCAGCACTGCGGGCGATGAGCGGTGAGATTCGGCAAACTCAATGACGTCAGAGCACTCCAACCTGATCTGACGGTCGATCTCGTCTGGGCGGGCACCGGCGAACCCGTAAATACCTTGGGCAAGATCGCCCGCATAGGTCGTCTTGCGGTGTCCGATGCGGTTTACAATACGGAGCTGCTGTGGTGTGAGGTCTTGGAATTCGTCAACGATGACTGCAGCAAAGTGGTGCCGATACAGATTTGCAACGTCGGCATTCTCGAGGATCAACTCTGCGACGCGAGGGAGATCATCGTATGTAAGCCTCCCTTCGGCAACACGCTGGCGTTCTATCGCCAACGCGACAGGATTGCCGGCGTCGACGAGCTGTTGTTCCACCGTTGCATCGTCGATGGATTGTTGCTTTATTTCGCGCAGTAGGTCCTGCACTGCACCCGCCGCATTGAAATTCAGATTCCGACTCCGACACTGCTCCCCAACCCAGTCAGACTCAGGGACGACCAGGCTGGGACTGAGCCCGATAACCGCCGCATGGGCCTGATAGATCCGTGCTGATAATCCGTGAAAATTGGCGATAGTTATCCGGTCTCGCAAAGTTGCGCCGCTCAAGTAGCCAGTCAAGCGATCACGGATGTTGTCACGCGCGCGATTAGAGAACGTCGCAACAAGGACTCGGCGCGGTGCCAGTGCGATTCCTCGCTGTAGTAATCCCTGGATTCGGAGGGCGAGGGCCTCAGTCTTCCCACACCCGGCCGGAGCCACGACCAACAGATCCAAATCGACATGGTCGCGGATGTTCAGTTGGGCTTGGGTGGGCTCCACCATGTTAGACGGGCTCGATCTCATCCAGCAGACTATTGACGCTTGCGATAGCTCTTGCTTCCGCTTCACCGAGGAGCGGCGCGATCGCGAGCGCCGCTCGAACTTTGTGCTTTGAACTGGAGCGACAGAAAGCCGCAACGTCGCCGACTGTCCTTGTGCCTCCGGGCCCAGATGTGCCGCAGTTTGCTCGCTCTTTGTTTGAGAAGAGGGCAGAGACCGACAACGCTTGCCACACCCTGGCAGCACCGAATGCCGAAACATACTCAGCCTCAAGGTCCGGCTTGGACACCCAAACCGAGTGCAGATTCAAGTCTGCCACGGAGACACCGAGTTTGGCGGCGGTGTCAGCAGTTGCGTCGTCGTCAATGAGAAGCGACATCGGTATATCAAACCCCGAGGATCCGAACAGCTTGATGATGGCGCCCATATCTCCGGCACCATTTGTTTCGATCAATGCGCAGCCCAGACGGTCTAGATTGCGATCAGTCACTTCAGCGCATCGTTCAAGGACAATCCGGTCCGAAATTCCCTCCACTGCAACGACTCGGCGAGCTGTGAGTGGCTCGAGCTTGTCACGTACCCACCAGCGCACACTCATTCTCTCGTCATCGCTCAAAAAACCCGCATCCGGCTGTACGACGCGGCCACCAGTGCGGACTGCGACGATGCACTCGGGGCCGAAGGCTCCAACGATGTCTGCCGAGTGAGTCGCAATGAACTTCTGGTTGCTGCCCTGCTGTAGCAGGCGGGCCAGGCTGCGCTGGCTGGTTGGATGCAGGTGGATCTCTGGTTCGTCGATAGCAACCATGTTTGCCCCCACGCTTACCATGTCGTACAGCGCAATCGCGAAAAGCGCTCTCGTACCGTCAGATTGCTCAGCGAGACTTCGAGACGTACCTCCCTTAGTCATCTGGAGACGAACATCGCTCAGGGCATCATTTTCGGCGCTGGAGCCGGGGACAAATGCGAGATCATTCTTCGCTACCGCTTCCGGAAGCGCCCGCGACAGCTGGCTAGCAAGCGAGTCACGCAGTGCACCAAGCGTTGCCGACTCTGTTAGCGCTTGTTCAAATTGGGAAGCAAGCCCATCAAAGGTAGCCTGCTCAGGGCCCAAGTCGATCGTTCGGAGAATCTCGTCGAGGTGGGACTTCCGGTCAGAGCGTAGGTCACGTGAATGCCCCGTTGCAGCGAGCATTTGCCAGCCAATCCCTGCCAACTGTTCGCGCGAGAGCTGCCGTCCAGTACCGCCGTCTGGCGCTGATCGTACGACACTCAATGTCTCGTTGTGGTCAAACGTGGCAGTCAGTTTCAGGGTCAGATGTTTCCGTCCAGTGGCTGGGTCAACCGTAATCTCATCTGGAAACAGTGCCTTTTGGTCCGAATTAAAGTCTTCGAGGTCCACCTCGATAACCAGCGGCTGGTCTGCGTCACGCACGTCCTCCAGCACGAGCGACGAGTAGATCTGCGCAGTGCTGGCTCCGAGCAAGAGGTCGAGACAACGGAGAAGTGATGACTTGCCTACATCATTAGGTCCGACAAGGACGAGGTGCTTGCGGATCTCGATGTCGAGGTCGGCGAGTCGGCTGTAATTCTGGACCCTGAGTTTGGTGACATGCATCGTTAGCAGCTCTCCGACGTCAGTCGTGGCGAGAACATGACCAACCCATGAACCAGTCGGTGGTACGGAAGTGTCCTCGAAACCACCACTCCCTCAAGGTCACATCGTCGCAAACTAGTCATCAGCGAGCCCTTTGCCCGAGCCCAACCCAAAAAAGCGCTCGAAAAACTCACCGAGCCGATCAAGTACTCGCTGCTTCTTTTCACCGTGACCACCGCCAGCAGCGAAGCGTGAGGCCGGCGGCAACACCTTGATGATGGCCGTACCGGTCGCCTGAATCGCACCGTCGCGGAAGGCGGTCTCGACGAACTCGCGAGTCTCGTCTGGTTTGAGGTTTTCCTCGGTGATGATCCGATCAAGCTCAGCCGCCCTACGTGCGGCCACGTACTTCTGCCACTCGTCGTCGATCCCGCCGGTGGCAGAGATTGAATCGACGAAGTCCTCGATGAGATCCTTCTTGTTCCGCAAGCTCGGACTGGAATCGATGGCCCGGATGATCTCGGCGCGAATCTCCTTGTCGTCGCCGTCGCCTTTCGCCTCACGGTACTTCTGGACGAGCATCAGTATGTAGTCGACGTTGATTTCGACTTGCTTGATGAGCTCGATCTCGAAAACAACGTCATCGATGATCGACTCTTTGTCGGCATTCGCGTCGCTGCGGAAGTCGGCGTACAGGTCGAGGTAGACGCTTCGGTAGTCCTGAGCCTGCCGGTCCGTGAGGATCTGGTTGCCCGCGAAGTCATCGAACGACACCAGGATGTTCTGCAGGCGTAGAATCTGCCCGAACAGCGCAATGAACGCCTTTTGCGCGCTCTCGCCAACGATATGCTCCCCCAACGGGAACCGTTGGAGCAGTTCGGTGACCTTGTCGGTGTACTCGTCGTAGTAATCGGAGTACGGCTTGAGCAATACGATGCCGCCCGCGTCCTTATTGCCGAACAGCGCGATGGCGTCGTTGGTCTCCTCCTCAAGGTCTCGGAAGCTTACGATGTTGCCGTATGTCTTGACCGAGTTCAGGATTCGGTTAGTGCGGGAGTAAGCCTGAATGAGGCCATGGGATCGTAGGTTCTTGTCGACCCACAGAGTATTCAGCGTCGTGGCGTCGAAGCCGGTGAGGAACATGTTGACCACGATCACAAGGTCGATTTCGCGGTTCTTCAACCGGAGCGACAGGTCCTTGTAATAGTTCTGAAACTTGTCGCTGGACGTGTCGAAGCTGGTGCCGTACAGATCGTTGTAGTCCTGGATCGCGTCTTCTAGGAACTCGCGAGCCGACGAGGTGAGCTGCCCCGTCTCGAACTCCTCCTCATCGAGCGCCCCATCCTCGACAGCCTCGTTGGCGGCATAGGAGTAGATCAACCCGATCTTGAGACGTCGGTCTGGCGGCAGATCGTCCTGTTGGATGGCGAACTGGTTGTAATAAATGCGCGCAGCCTCAATCGAGGCGGTGGCGAACACTGCATTGAAACCGTGGACGCGCCGCTCACCGAGCGAATAGTGCTGAGCCCGCTTCGTTTTCTGGTCGAAATGCTCCAGCGTGTATTCCACGATCTGACGCACACGCTCAGGCGCCAGCAGAGCCCTCTCGGTGTCGATGGCAGACACCTGTTTGTCCTTGACGCCCGCTGGCATCTTGACGGTGTTGACGAAGTCGATGCGGAAGGGCAGCACGTTCTTGTCGTTGATCGCATCGACAATCGTGTACGTGTGCGCCGCTGTCGAATGCTGCTCAGAGGAGCAGTTGCGCGGATCGCCATGCCAGTAGCAGCCGAACGCTTGAGGTGTTGTGCGGAGCTTCGGGTTGCCACCAGTACCGGAGTTCACGGAGAAAATCGGTGTACCGGTGAAGCCAAACAGGTTGTAGCGCTTGAACGCTTTCGTGATGGCCTGGTGCATGTCCCCGAACTGCGATCGGTGACATTCATCGAAGATGATGACGACCTGCCCGCTGAAGATGGCGTGGTTCTTGTTCGCAGGTGCGTTGATAAACGTCGCGAGCTTCTGGATCGTCGTGATGATGATGTTGGAGCTCGGGTCTTCGAGCTGCTTCTTCAGCACGCTCGTCGAGGTGTTGGAGTTCGCAGCGCCCTTCTCGAACCGGTCGTACTCACGCATCGTCTGGTAGTCGAGATCCTTACGGTCGACCACGAACAGCACTTTGTCCACGCTGTCGAGTTTGGAGGCAAGCTGCGCAGTCTTGAACGATGTCAGAGTCTTGCCCGAACCGGTGGTGTGCCAGATGTACCCACCGGCGGCAAGAGTGCCGAGCTGCTTGTGGTTGGTTGAGATCTCGATCTTCTGCAGGATGCGCTCGGTCGCGACAATCTGATACGGACGCATGACGAGCAATAGCCGGTCGGCAGTGAGGACGCAGTACTTAGTCAGGATGTTGAGTAAG
This sequence comes from Mycobacterium sp. UNC410CL29Cvi84, assembly GCF_000686745.1. Taxonomy (NCBI): domain Bacteria; kingdom Bacillati; phylum Actinomycetota; class Actinomycetes; order Mycobacteriales; family Mycobacteriaceae; genus Mycobacterium; species Mycobacterium sp. UNC410CL29Cvi84. The sequence goes on along the minus strand of NZ_JMLM01000006.1, from coordinate 59,894 downwards.
GTGTGTCGAGCGAAAAACGTTGTTGCAAAGGAAGTTAAGTCTTGGATCGGCTTGTTGGCCGCATCCGCCCACCATGATGTGAACTCGAACGAGTTGCCGGTCTTCTTGGCTTTCGATGATCCGGCGGCTTCCTTGATATGTTGGCGACGCGTCGTATTGCTGTAGTACTTCGTGTGCGTGCCGTTGCTAATGACGAACACCTGCACATAGTCGAACAGGCCAGAGCCGGCCCAGAAACTGTCCCGCTGGTAGCGGTTGATCTGATTGAACGCCTCGCGGATCGCGACACCGCGCCGCTTTAACTCGATGTGCGCCAGCGGTAGGCCGTTAACAAGCACCGTAACGTCGTAGCGGTTGGCGTATTTGGCACCACCCTCGCTCTGGCCGACCTCGTATTGGTTGATGACTTGCAGTTTGTTGTTGTGGATGTTCGTCTTGTCGATCAGCTTGATGTTCTTTGTGGAGCCGTCGTCGCGTGTGAGGATCTGGACGTAATCCTCGTGGATACGGACAGTTTTTTCCTCGATACCTTCGTTTACTCCAGAGATCTTCCCAGTGAAGAACTGATTCCACTCGGAGTCTGTAAACGTAATGCCGTTCAGCGCTTCGAGACTCGCCCGAAGGTTCGCTATAAGCTCCTGCTCGGTATGAATCTGTAGGCGCTGGTACTCCTGCGACTGCAGAATATTGATGAACTCAAGCTCAAGGTCGGCCTCGGACTGGTAGGAATCAGCTATCTTGCCATCAGAAATATACTCCGCGACAACCGTGCTCTCAGCGGAGACAGCGATTGGGTCGTAGCGAACGGCTTTGCCGTCGGTCATACAACCAACTCCTCGAAGGTCAGCAAGCGATCGCGGTAGTGCTCGTACTGTGTGCGCCGAGCGACAATCTCTGCGGGGAGTCCGCCCGACGGATCACTCACTAGGGCGTTGAGTTTGTCGAGGATATCGACGATGCGTTCCTGCTGCCCGAGTGAAGGTACGGGTATTGCGATCTTGGAGAGACCTTCGCCGGAAATGCGATTTACCTTAGCGCGGGCAACATGCTTATGCTTCTGCCGATGAAAATCTCCAGTCTGCGCAAAATAGGAGACATACTTGCTGTTCAGCTCACTCCGAAAAAGGAACGTGTCATCGTGTATTGCGACCGGCTCGTCGCCAAGCCAGGCGACCGCTTTTGCGACATCCTCGACTGTCTCACCCACGGCTGCAAACACCACGTCACCTGGCTGAGCATATCGAAGCTGATCGACAAGGTCAGTCCGAACGTGAGAGATAACTGATTCAGTTGCAACGCCGTAATGAGTGTAGATCTCACCGTAGTGAATACTTGGGATACCACTTTCCACGACATCGTCTTTGGTAAATCGCCGCCCTCGGATGAACTGACCCAAATCGCCCAGCGGGCGCCGCGAAACATCGGCCGCACTTGTAAAGCCAAACATAGAATCGCGATAGTAAGCGTATTGGAGGCGTCGCGCCTCAAGCTCAGCTTGGATTTCAGTATTTAAGGATCCAAAAAGGTCAAGGACTTCAACAATTGCGCGCTGCACCTCAATGGGCGGACAGGGTATCGCGATCGCCTTAACGATGTCGGCGTTTAGGTTCTGAACTGCGCCGACGCCTGCCCGACGACTAAACTCCTCTTGAATCCGAGGAGATCCGAGCAAGTGGTATAAAAAGTTTGGTTCGAGCGAACCATCGAATTCACTTATCGCAAGCCAGCCGTCGTGAATACATCCCTCGATTTTTGAAATGAAAGGTCGGCCAAAACTCATTGAATTCGACAGCACGAAATCACCGGGATGGACGCGTCGGGACTTCATAGCACCCTCTACGGTAATCCGTTGGGCTGTTTGAGTTATGTATTTGCTGCCTACAGGGACATCGCCGATCTTAATCCACGGAACACTGCCATCTTCATCCGTAATGAAGTTCCGGATCGGGCGCGGCGATGCACCACGTACTACGGTTGCGATGTCTCCGATGAGTCTGTACGGGACACCCCCAAGGCGGCGCAGCTCCTCGAGAACTCTGCTGATGCGAGTCAAGACACGCTCTCCAACTCAGCAACGACGTTATCAACCTGTTCCCGCAGCTCCGCTTGCCGCGCAACAATCTCCGCGATCTCAGTATTTAGTAGGGCGATGTCGACGATCTCAGCAGTGCCCTCCCTCTCAACATAAGATGTGGGCGTGAGCTTATAGTCGTTTCCAGCAATCAGGTCGCTCGAAACGAGCCGAGCGAGGTGGCTTACATCTTCGCGCTCCGCGAACGCATCGACAATTTTCTGGAGGTTCTCTGGCAGGAGTTTGTTCTTATTCCCGAACCGTTTGAACTCAAGAGAACCGTCAATGAAAAGCACCGCGTTGTCCTTCTTCGACTTCTTGAGCACCAAGATGCAGGTTTGAATCGTCGTGCCGAAGAATAGATCCGGCGGCAGCTGGATCACTGTGTCGACGTAATTATTGTCGACTAGGTACTTGCGTATCGTCTTTTCTGCGCCACCGCGGTAGAGCGCCCCAGGGAATTCGACGATTGCTGCTGTTCCGTTTACGGCTAGCCAGCTCAGCATATGCATTGTGAACGCCAGATCCGCTTTGCTTCGCGGGGCGAGCACGCCAGCGGGAGCGAACCTCGGGTCGTTAATCAGTAGTGGGTTGCTGTCTCCCGCCCATTTGATCGAGTATGGAGGATTAGACACGATCGCTTCGAACGGCTCGTCGTCCCAATGCAGCGGATCAGTGAGGGTGTCGCCGTGCACGATGTCAAACTTTTCAAAGTTGATGTCGTGCAGGAACATATTGATACGAGCGAGGTTGTAGGTGGTCAGGTTGATCTCCTGACCGAAGAATCCTTGGCGCACTCTGTCTTTGCCGAGTACCTTGGCGAATTTCAACAGCAACGAGCCCGATCCGCAGGCGGGGTCGTAGACCTTGTTGACGGAATTCTTGCCTACCACTGTGATGCGCGCCAGCAGCTCCGATACTTCTTGTGGTGTGAAGAATTCGCCACCGGACTTACCCGCGCTAGAGGCATACATGGTCATCAGGTACTCATACGCGTCGCCAAACGAATCGATTGCGTGGTCGTTGAAGTCGCCGAGGTTCAGGTCGCCGATGGCATCCAGCAGTTTCACGAGCTTCTCGTTGCGCTTGGCGACGGTGTTGCCGAGCTTGGCGCTGTTGACGTCAAGATCGTCAAACAAGCCTTTCAGGTCGTCTTCGCTATCGGTACCGACCGCGGAACCTTCGATGCTCTTGAAAATCTTCTGCAGGGTCTCGTTCAGGTTCTCGTCCTTGAGAGCCCGCTTGCGGACATTGGCGAACAGCTCGCTCGGCAGGATGTAGAAGCCCTTCTCCTTGACCGTCTCGTCGCGGCCGAATTCAGCATCTGAGTCGCCGAGGGTTGCGTAGTCGAACTCGACTTGACCGGCTGCGCGTTCCTGTTCGTTCAGGTAAGCAGTGAGGTTCTCGGAGATGAACCGATAAAACAGGATGCCGAGCACATAGCTCTTGAAGTCCCAACCGTCAACAGCGCCACGGAGGTCGTTCGCGATGCGCCAGATTGTCTTGTGAAGTTCAGCGCGCTGAGCCTCGCCCGTTGCAGGAGTCACTACCACGTCACCGCCTTCGCATAGAGGTTGGCGGGGTACTCAGTCGGCAGCTCGCTCATGTTCAGGTAGATCTCCTCCGGCCTCGCGCCGCTTATTGACCATTGTTTTCAACTATTTCGTTTTCTCACACGTTCCCGCAGGTCAAAGATATTTTGAGCCACTACAGAGCGTGCGCATACAGACTAGGTGACGGGCACGACAACCTCGCGCAGTTTGTGTCCGCGGCGCGGCGCGTTGACTGCGCAGCGCGGGGCGAATCTCGGTCGTCTGGGCGACAGCTCTCAATGCTTCGTTCATTAGATCCGGCTCGGCCCTCGTCAAAGAACGTGAATCGCATCCTGAGCACCCTGTAGATCCATCCCGACCAGGTTCGGCATCGTCCACGACGGCTCGGCCGCGGCCACCGGACTCCACGCCACAGCCGCCCCGACCGTCATCGCGGCCACCAACAATTTCTTCATGTCTTCCTCCTGATTTGAGTGAGCCGCACATCGTCGCACCACCCACCGACAAGTTCGACGGCCTATCGATCCGGGCCTACTGTGGGAATTGGACGACCTAGTCAAATAGGGCGGGCGATGGCGATAGGCGAGGCGACACAACAGGTCCCGGGTTCAATTCCCGGCGGCTGTCAGCCACTCGTGTCGCAAGAACCTCTCGCCACCCGGCACAACACCGATCAGGAGGCCCCACCATGGCTGATGCACAATCGCTCCAGACCGACATCTCCGGCGTCACCGCCAACGGCATGCCACAACCCTGGCGCGCCGTCCTGGCCCGCCACCCGCGCAACATCGGCGACATCGTCGACGACCCCAACCGCGGCCCATGGAACTCCACCCACAACGGCCAGAACTACCAGGGCACGTTCGACGCCTTCGAACAGCAGGTGACCACCGCCGAGCAGATCGCCTGGGTCCACACCTTCAGCGACGGCATCACCCGCGACAGCGGTGACGTGCTCATCGAGCTCATGGAGTTCGCCATCCAGTGGCGCAAAGCAAACGGACTCCCCACCACCGCGAAATGAGCTGAGCGATGACCACTTTCAGTGATATCGCCGCCAACATCACGGGCGTTTACCACGTCCGCCACGCCGTCCTGACGTTTGCCGGCACCTGGGCCGCCCCGGGCACCGGCTACCCCTCCGACGTCGTCCACGCCGCCGACCCCGACCTCGTCTTCGAAGTCCCCATCCAGGCCCCGTGGACCTTTGGCCCCATCCCACCCGGCGCGCCGCTCTCCCCCAGCTACGCCGAATCGGTGCGGATCGCGGTCACCAACGCCATCGGCTGGATCAACAACTACCCGAAGCAGACCTTCGCGCTCGGCGGCTACAGCCAGGGCGCCGAGGCCGCCTCCCGGGTCCTCGCCGAGATCATGACCGGCAGCCTGCAGTGGGCCCGGCCCAACCTGATCGGCGGCTACACCTTCGGTAACCCATGGCGCTTAACCGGCCACACCTTCCCCGGCGGCACCGATCCGGGCGGCCGCGGCATCGCCGTCACCAACCTGACCGCCGCGCAAATCCCCAAGGACGCCAACGGTATTGACACCTGGTGGGACTTCGCCAACCCCGGCGACCTCTACACGACCACCCCCAACAACCAGGCCGGCCGCGACATCACCGCCGTCTACAAGGCCGCGGTCCAACTCGGCATCAGCATCAACGCGGCCGTCGCGCTGATCGCCGGCCTGACCGGTCAGGGCAGCCTCGCCCAGCAGGTGCTGGCGTTCGTCACCGACCCGATCGTGGGCGGCCCCGCCCTCGTCGAGGCCATCGACCGGGCCGTCGCCTTCTACGCGACCAACCCGCCGACCCTGCCGCACATCACCTACGAGTACGTCGACGCACTCCCTCACCAGAGCTCGGTGCAGGTCGCCACCAACCACCTCAACCAGATCGCCGCGGCCACCGCGGCCCGGATGGCGGCATAACGCGCGCCCAACCCTCGGTCAGGCAGTAGCGGCGGCTCCACGAGACCGCCGCCGCGTCGCACCCCACAACCCAAGGCCGATCCCGACAACGGCGCCGCCGAGCCCGATGTACTTCTGCGACGGCCTCATCTCGTGATGAACACCCATGCCGCCCAACAGATCTGCCGCATCGGCACCACCGGAGGCCAGGAACCAGCCTCGGGTGTCTCGGCCACGCAGCGCCGCGCCGACGAGCAGCCCGCCAATCAGTGCGTCGCGGTACCCCATCGAGTGCAGCAGCAACCACGTGGATCCGGTCGGCTTCTCGGGGTCACCCCACAACCGATTCGCCCGGGCCGGGTCGACCAGAAACGACACCCCCGACGCCAGACGGATACCACCGACGACGAGCCCCACACGGTCGATCGACATGGTTCGCAGCGTAGGGCGTCACCACGCCGTATGTGGGCAAGTTGGAAGCCCACGAACGTCACGGACCTACCAAGGACTCTTCGCGTAATCCTTCAAGAAACACCCGTAGAGATCCTCGCCCAATTCCCCGCGCACAATCGGGTCATACACGCGCGCAGCACCATCCACCAGATCCAGCGGCGCATGGAAGCCTTCCTCGGCCAGCCGCAGCTTGGTGGGATGCGGGCGCTCGTCGGTGATCCAGCCGGTGTCGACGGCGGTCATGAGAATGCCGTCCTGCTCCAACATCTCCCCCGCACTGGTGCGGGTCAGCATGTTCAGCGCAGCCTTGGCCATGTTGGTGTGCGGATGGCCGGGCCCCTTGTAGCCGCGGCTGAACTGGCCTTCCATCGCGGACACGTTCACCACGTATTTGCGCCGGGCGGACGAAGCGGCCATCGCCGGGCGCAGCCGGCTCACCAGGATGAACGGCGCTGTCTGGTTGCACAGCTGCACCTCGAGGAGCTCCATCGCGTCGACCTCGTGCACCCGTTGGGTCCAGCTGTTGATCGACGCGGTGTCCGGCAGCAGCCCGCCCGCGTCGATCGCGAGGCCGGCGGCAATCCGCTCCGGCGACGCGCTACGGGCTTGCAGCGCAAGCTCGGTCAGGGCGTGCGGGGCCGGGTGCTCACCGAGACTGCCGGCCAGGGCGTGCGGATGCGCGTCGCTGACGTGGTCGAAGGTGATGACGTCGACCAGCTCGGGCGGCGGGGTGCGCTCGGCCTCCACCAGCGCGGCGTACGAGCCCGGCGGGCGGCGCACCGTCTGCGCGGCATTGTTGATCAGGATGTCCAGCGGCCCTTGCGCGGCCACCTCGTCGGCCAGCGCGACCACCTGGGCCGGGTCCCGCAGGTCGATGCCGACGACCCGCAGCCGGTGCAGCCAGTCGGCGCTGTCCTCCATCGCGGCGAAGCGTCGCACGGCATCGTTGGGGAACCGGGTGGTGATCGTGGTGTGCGCGCCGTCGCGCAGCAGCCGCAGCGCGATGTACATGCCGATCTTGGCGCGCCCACCGGTGAGCAGCGCGGTACGACCGGTCAGGTCGGTGCGGGCGTCGCGCTTGGCCCGGTTGAAGGCGGCGCAGTCGGGGCACAGCTGGTGGTAGAAGGCATCGACCACCGTGAAGTGGTTCTTGCAGATGTAGCAGTGCTGTGAGCGCAGCAGCGTGCCCGCCGTGGCCCCGACCGCGGTGGACACCAGAGGCAGACCCTGCGTCTCGTCGTCGATCCGTCCCGGCGCCCCCGTCGCGGTCGCGGCGATGACAGCGCGATCAGCGGCCGCTACCTTGTCGCGTGCGGCGGCTCGGCGCTCCTTCTTCAGCTCCTTGAACATCTTCGCGGTGGCCTGGCGGACAGCAATGGCGTCGGGATGCTCGGGCGGCAGCGCGCTCACCTCAGACAGCACTTTCAGGCAGGTGCTGAGCTGGTCAGGATCGATCGCGGTCACCGTCGAAGGGTACGGGGACGGGGCCTGAACAGGCCAATTAGCGAACCGGCTCCCCCGATTCGTCGACCGGTGTCGGTGCCTGCTCGTACCGTGGCCCTTATGAGCGAAGACACGACCCCCGAGCTTGGCGTGTTGGCTGTCGAGGCCCTCGACCTGCTCACCGCCGCCGTTGGTGACGTTCCCGCGGAGCGCTGGGACGATCCGTCGATCCTGCAGGACTGGACCGTGCGCGAACTGGTCGCGCACGCAACCGGCAGCGCTACCCGAATCATCGTGCTCGCCGAGGACGGCGAGCTGTGGGACGGACCTTCCGAACCGTCGGACTGGATGTACGACAGCCCGGCAGATCAGCTGAGCGCGTTGGGCATTCGCCTTCGCGAGGCTCTGCCTACCGCGGATCTCGATGCGCCGCGCAAGTCTCCACAGGGCGAAGTTCCGCTGCGTCGCGCACTGCTGTTCCCGATCGCTGATCTGGCCCTGCACACGTGGGATCTGCGCCAGTCCCTCGGCGAGCCGATCGAGCTGCCCGACGACCTGCTCACCCTGTCCGAAGGGCTGGTCCACTCGGTGCCGGAACAGATGCTCCGGCGCCCCGGGGCGTTCGGTCCGGAGCAACCCGCGCCGGCAGGTTGTTCGCCCACCACCAAGCTGTTGGCGTTCCTCGGCAGGCCTGTCAGCCCCAGTGCGTAAGGCCGCCCCGTCGCGACGACAGGGGCGGCCTCAGCGGTGACGGAAAGCCTCAGCGCCGGTTGTGCTGGTGATGGTGATGCACCGGGCTGCCCGGCTGCGGGCTGTTCTGCTGGTGCGGGAACGCGTGGTGCGTACCGACGGGGCTGCTGGCGGTCGTGACGTCCGCGTGCGCGGTGGCGGTGCCCAGGAAGATGACGGCGGGCGCGGCGGCGAGGGCGAATCCGGCGGCGATGCGGCGGGTGATGTTCATGTCGACTCCTTTGTGCGGGAAGGCTTTTCAAGTTCTTTCCGGTGTGTTCCGGTGTTGAACTAAGAATGCCGCGCACAGCTGTCGACCTGTATCCGCCGACCGGCCCTTCCGCCGGGTGAATCCCGTGTCCGCCGATCGGGGGAACCTCGCCCAGGCCAGCCCCTTGGGCGCCGCAGGATCGTCGGTTCACCCGACCTGCGGAGAAACGCGTACGTTACGCACGAGGCCGGCGAAGAACGGCGCGGCCTACCGACGTGGGATCGTCGCTACTTAGCGAACCCTCAGGCCGGAATCCGACTCAGCCAGTCGTCGTCGTCGATGATCTGCCCATTGATCACGACCTGCGGCACCCCGGGATTCGGAAACTCGTGCAGGAGCGTGAGGTTGTTGGCCGCAATCGCCCGGGAGTCGTAGCCGACCGGCAAGCCGACCCGAATCAGGTCCTGCGCCGACTGCGGCGCACCCGCCCGGCCCGCCAGCTCCGCCAACTGATCGTTGCTCAGGTCCGTCGGCCCGCCCTCTTTCGGCTGGTGTTCTTTCGAGAAAATCTGCTGCACGAAGCGCCACGCCACTTCACTCGATTTCGACTCGCCGGCCACGACGAAAGCCGCGTAGATCGCGCGCCGGTCGTATGTTCCACTGGCCGAATACTTTTCGAGGAAGTTCACCAGCCGTAGATTCACCCGAATTGCGCCGCTCTCGATACGACGGCCCAGCTCGTCGCCCTCTTTCCGGATCAGCTTGCCGCTGTACGGGCACAGCGGATCCAGGTACAGATCGACCTGCCCCAGGGCGTTGGGGTCACCGATGGAGATGACGTCCCCCGCCGGTGCCGCGACCTCCGCACCCGCCGACCCGGCGATCGGGCCGCACAGCAGCGACACGACCACCGCTGCGACGGCGCCGAGCGCGCGGACAAACCGGGCCAGTCGTGTCCAATCCATACATCCATCATGCCGCGCCATCTAACGCGTTCCGTCCGTTTCCCGCAGGTCTGTCAGTTCGCTCGATGTCGGAGCCGACGTATGCATCCGGGTGTAGTTGTGTCGTTGCGGCTCGCCGACATGGTCGGCGCAAATTGAAGCCGATGCGACCGGTGTCGACGGCACTCATCAAGATGCCGTCCTGCTCCAGCATCTCCCCCGCACTGGTGCGGGTCAGCATGTTCAGCGCGGCCTTGGCAGCGAGCTCACCTCGGACAGCACCCGCCGGCATGTGCTGAGCTGGTCGGGATCGATCGCGGCCACCGGGCAACGGCCCGGGGGCGTTAGCGCGTCGCGCGTCGTCTATGCCACTTGGTCTGTCCAGACCCGGAAGCTCGTCAACGTGTTGGCGCCGAACGCGTTGCTCAGCGCTACGTCGGCGGCGTCACGGCCACGCGCGATCAACACCCGGCCGATACGCGGCACGTTGTTACGCGCGTCGAACGTGTACCAGTGCCCGTCGAGAAACACCTCGAACCAGGCGGCGAAATCCATTGGCCCATAAGGCGGTGCCATGCCGATGTCGCCGAGATACCCGGTGCAGTAACGCGTCGGGATATTCATGCAGCGGCAGAAGGCGACGGCAAGGTGGGTGAAATCGCGGCAGACACCGACACGTCCGGTGAAGGCCTCCAACGCCGTGCGGGTGCTGTCCGCCTGCATGTAGTCGAAGGTGATGTGGCGGTGCACGTAGTCGCAGATGGCCTGAACGCGATCCCAGCCTGATGGTGTCTGCCCGAACAGATCCCACGCCGTCTGTGACAGCCGATCGGTATCGCAGTACCGGCTGCCGAGCAGGAAGATGAGCGTCTCATCGGGCAGGTCCGGGACCGGCGTCTGGCGCGCCCCGGGGACCAGGACATCAGGGAGCCCACTGTCCCTGATGATCGCGTCGCCCCGGACACGGGTGGATCCCTTCGGCGCGACGATGCGGGTGCACCAGTTGCCGAAATCGTCACGGTAGATCTTCATCGGCACCGGCGGGTCGACCAGCAACGCGTCGCGACCGATGAGATCGGAGACGCGGGTGAAGTGGACGTTGAGATTGAAGATGATCGGGGTTGGGTTCGGGCACTCGAAGACCATCTCGAAGCCGACATTGATTTTCACGCTGTCTCCGTTCTCGCTGTTGGTGTTTGGTTCACGCGGGCGGGTCCGGCAGGGTTGCTCGAGCCGTGTCCAGGGCATCGATCAGCACGGCACGCAGCGCTGCCCAGGGCCGGCCGCCGGCGACCACGATGCGCTGGTTGATCTCCAGTTCGACGCCGACGTACTCGCTTGGCCCAAAGCGCTTGCGCAGGTGCGACGTCAGGCCGTCCCCCTTACCCGCGTAGGGATAGTTCCGGCGCACACGGAGTTCCGGGCGAAGAGCAGCGAGCGACGCCTGCCAACGCATGCTCACCTGGACCTCTCCGCGCCGACGAGGGTCGTAGAGCAACCCGACATCGGCTCGGCGCACCACCCCGTCCAGTTCTGGGGTGAAGCTGTGGCAGGAGAGATGAATCACCCGCTGACTGCGCGAAATAGATTGTTTGACAACGTTTTCCACCGTGTCGCGGTACGGGCGGTAATACTGCTCGATGATCTGCGATCTGGCCTCCTTCGATGCGGCCCGCGCCACCGGCGAAAAGAGCTGCGGGTGCCCGATCGACCGGTTCAGATCGACCAGGAGGCGGCTGGTGGTCGATGCGACCAGCGGTGCCCGGCTCGCGGCTGCGAGCGCTTCCGCCATGACCAGCGCACCAGGGTCCCAACCCCGATGGGAGTCCAGCAGCGCCCGATGTTCTGCAAAGAGCGGTCCGAACGGCGCGGGTATGTCATTACCCCCGTGTTCGCAGGTGATGAGCAGGAAATCCGCCACGACGCAGTCACCAACGGAGATCGGGTAGCCTGCTGAACACGGTCCGGGTGCCCTCACTCCACGCCTCCCTGACAGCTGTGAAATAGGGGTCGCCTTCGTCGAATCGGCGCCGCCACGGCACGCGCAGGCTGTCCCGTTCATAGCTGATCAAATCGATCGGCATACCCACCGACAGGTTGCTCCGCATCGTCGAATCAAAGGAAACCAGAACGCATTTCGTGGCGTCAGCCAACGATGTCTGGGGCACGAGCACGCGGTCGAGGATCGGCTTGCCGTACTTCGTCTCACCGGTCTGCAGGAACATCGTGTCGGTGCCGGCTTCGATGAAGTTGCCCTCGGCGTAGATGCGGAAGAGTCGCATCGGCTCACCGGCGAGCTGACCGCCGACGATGAACGAGGCGTTGAAGCCGGCCGGGTTGCTGTCCAGGTAGCCCGCGTCACGCTCGTCGACCTCGCGCATGGCGTCCGATACCAACCGGGCGACGTCGAACATCGTCGTCGCACCAAGCAGGTTGGTCGTCGCGGGGCCGTCGGCACAACGCTGCCGCAACACGCTGATGATGGCCTGGGTGCCGGCCAGGTTTCCCGAACTCAGCAGCGCGATCACCCGATCGCCTGGCGTCTCGAACACCGTCACCTTGCAGAACTTGGCGAAGTTGTCGACGCCCGCGTTGGTGCGGGAATCAGCCGCGAAGATGATCCCGTCGTCGAGCAGCACGCCGATGCAATACGTCACGGTAAGTGCCTGCTGCACATCTGAATTCCCCGATGCTAGGACGGGTGAATCTGACTCGTGGCAGACGCAGGCGCAGTTCGAGTCAAGTTGTGATCCGGCTCGACGCCGTCGATTCTTCGACTCTACGCTGCGTGGAACATATCCGCGCGCCGCAGCCGAGCAGGTGCAGTGACGTCGGTCGCTTGACACCACGCGGGACCTACACTCCCAGCCGCCCGACAACCGGTCCAGCAGGTTCTGACTGACCCGTCGAGCCCGGCGAACCGCACGGTCTTGCCCCGTGCCTAGACCGGGGCTATATAGCGGCGTTTGACGACCGCTTTCGCCACCTCAGTCGGCGATGCAGCGGAAGCCGATGTGCGACGTCGCGCTGTCCTGCGACTGCGACGACCGCGCCGCGGGCCGGTAGCGATGGCAGTACTCCGGCGCGCACAGGTGTGAGCCGCCCTTGAGGGTCTGCATCACCGACGGGTCACCACCAGGCGGCGGACAGCAGCCGGACACCTCCGGCGCGGCACTGTGCCGAGGCGTGTACCGGGTGGTGGTCCACTCCCACACATTGCCGATCATGTCGACCAACCCAAAACCGTTGGGAGGGAATGTGCCTACCGGTGACGTCCCGACCCAGCCTCGTGCGCCGGTGTTGTGATACGGGAACCGGCCCTGCCACGTGTTGGCCATCAGCTGCCCACCGGGATGCACGTCGTCACCCCAGGCGTAGGCCGTGGTCGCGCCCGCGCGCGCGGCGTACTCCCACTGCTCTTCGGTGGGCAGCCGTCGACCCGCCCACGCCGCGTACGCCGCGGCATCCGGGTAGGCGACCTGCACCACCGGATGGTCGAGACGGTCGGCGATCGTCGACTCGGGCCCGAACGGATGCTGCCAACTTGCCCCTGGCACCCACGCCCACCACTGCCGCCAATTGCGCAGATCGACCGGGCCGGCAGTGGGGTGGAACACCAACCCCCCGGGAACGAGCTCGTCAGCGGGGACGCCGGGGAAGGCGGCCGGATCCAGCTGTTGCTCGGCGACGGTGACATATCCGGTATCCGCGACGAATTCGGCGAACTGACCGATGGTGACCGGGTGCCGTTCGATCGAGAACGGCGCGACGGTCACCTCGTGCACCGGCGCTTCCTCGGGGTAGAAGTCCTGTGAACCCATGCGGTACGACCCGCCGGGGAGGGCAGCGAGTTCCGTGAGCATTCCGACAGGTTAACCAGCCGACGAACGGTGCGCCTGCAAGGTTTCGCGTCACAAGGCTGCGCCGATAGACCAGACTGGGACCATGACGGATACCACCGCCACCCGAGTCGCGGTGTACCTCGACTTCGACAACATCGTCATTTCCCGCTACGACCAGGTCCACGGCCGCAATTCGTTTCAGAAGGACAAGGCCAAAGGGCTCGAACCCGACAAGTTGACCCAGGCCACCGTCGACGTCGGCGCGGTGCTCGACTTCGCGTCGTCGTTCGGGACCCTGGTGCTCACCCGGGCGTACGCCGACTGGTCGGCCGTCGTCAACGCGGGCTACCGCCAGCAGCTGGTGGGCCGCGCCGTCGACCTCGTGCAGCTCTTCCCCGCCGCGGCATACGGCAAGAACGGCGCCGACATCCGTCTGGCGGTGGACGCCGTCGAGGACATGTTCCGGCTGCCCGACCTCACCCACGTGGTGATCGCCGCCGGCGACTCCGACTACATTCCGCTGGCTCAGCGTTGCAAGCGCCTCGGCCGGTATGTGGTCGGCATCGGAGTGGCAGGCTCCTCGAGCCGCGCGCTCGCTGCCGCCTGCGACGAATTCGTCACCTACGACTCGCTGCCCGGCGTCCCGGCGCTCGAACCCTCGACAGATCCGGCGCCGCCACGACGCTCCCGCCGCAAGACCGAGCCAGATGAACCCGAACTGCCCGATCCCCAGACGTCCGCCACCGCCCTCCTGACGCGTGCGCTGCAGATCGGGCTGGAGAAAGACGACGTCGAATGGCTGCACAACTCCGCGGTCAAGGCGCAGATGAAGCGCATGGATCCGTCGTTCAGCGAAAAGTCCTTGGGGTTCAAGTCTTTCAGTGATTTCCTGCGCTCGCGCACTGATGTCGTCGAATTGGACGAGAGCTCGACGACCCGCATGGTGCGGTTGCGCAGCGCGCAATGATGCCGCCGTGAGCGTCCTAAAGCCGCAGGACCGCCAGCAGCTCTGACAGTGTCACCGTAGCGAAACCGATCGCGGCATCGCCGATCCCGTACGGCAGCACCAGGGTGTCGGCGTGCACCAACCCGCCGCACGAATACACCACGTTCGGCACATAGCCGTCCTGCTCATCAGCTTCCGGGCTCAACAGCGGCTCGGGCAACCGGCCGATGATCCGGGTGGGGTCATCCAGGTCGAGGAGTATCGCGCCGATCGAGTACGTGCGCATCGGGCCGACACCGTGGGTGAGTACGAGCCACCCCGCATCGGTCTCGATGGGCGCGCCACAATTGCCCAATTGCAGTGTCTCCCAGGACTCTGTCGGGCGCTGGCAGGGCACGGCATCAGACCACACCGACAGCCGGTCGGAATACGCCACCGTGTTCGATTCCCGATCCGACCGCGACATCGCCGCGAACCTGCCGGAAATCCGGCGAGGAAACAATGCCAAACCCTTGTTGGCGGCCGCCGCACCGACCATGGGTGCCGAAGTGAACGATCGGAAATCGTTGGTAGTCAACAGCTGCTGGCGGATTTGCGATCCGCTGTACGCCGTGTAGGTGGCGTAGTAGGTGACGGCGCCGTCGTCATCCGTGAAGCGGACGAAACGTGCGTCCTCCATACCGGCCGCCTCGGCGTTGGTGGCCGGCCACAGCACATGCTCGGAAATACCTGTGTCTGAACCGAATTCGACGGCATACGACCGATCGGCGATCGACCGGATCAACGCGATGGTCTCCGCCGCGTGCTTGCGGGTGCTGCGGTGCAGATACAGCCTGTCGAACTGCTCGTCGAGGTCGGTGCGCGTGAACTGGTCGCCGAGCGCGTCGAGCACGTAGTCGGCGACCTCGCCGGCATCGTCCAGGCGCTCCAGTTCGCTGCGGAAGACGGCGGCGTCGAGCAATGTCGGCACCACCGTCCCGACGGTGGCGAACGGCCCCACGTCGTCGATCGTCACGCAGCCCGCATGGTCGACGGTGCCGGTGCGAAAGCCGATCGAGGAGCGATGCCCCTCGCCGATCCCCCGCACACTCATCACAAATCGCAGGCTGCCCGCCGCCACGCCCGTTTGATCCGGATGTGCGACGATGCTCGGATTGCACAGTGCCGCACCCTCGATGGCAAACTCGCTCGTAAATGTGGCTCCCAACAGCAACATTCGGGCCTCAGAGATCGCAAACCCGGGCTTCAGCCGGTCAGCGAGCTCACGTGCGTTGCGCCGGAACGTTCCCGCCAGATCACGATGCCGCCGCTCGAATCGAAAGGCGACGCTGTCGAGCGCCGCCCGCACGTCGGCCTCGCTCAAGGCCAGTACTCGCGCCAGCACCGCACCGGCCCGGGACTCCTGGAGCTCGAATCCTTCCTGCCCCGGGACGAACAGCCGGGCGATGACGCGTGCACGATCTGCTGTCAACCGCTGCGGGCGCCGGGTGGCCAATCTTCGACGCACCGAAGTCATTGCGTCACAGCGACCAGGCGTCGCGCCTGCTGAAAAGTGGACAGCACCGCGAGCGTCGACTCAGCGCCCTGATTGAGGTTGATCCCGTCGGCATGCAGCCCGTCGAACCCGCCGCCGGTTGCCGAATCCCACATCACCGCGCCGACGTCGTTGGCGCCCTGGAACCAGGCCGCAGCCACCCGCACGGTGCTCGTCCAGATGGCACTGGCATCAACGCTTGCCGCGCGGGCACATGCATCGGCCAAGGCGGCAACCTCGACGGGTTGCTGATCGAAGGCCGGGCGCGGTTCCCCCGCAGCCCAACCGCCGGCCGGGCACACCGACAGATGCCCGTCGACGGTCTCGCAATCGATCAGCCATTCCAAAAGGTCAAGACCGCGCTGGCACAGCGCCGAGTCGCCGCGTGCATCCCCCGCGGCGATCATCGCCTCGGGCAACAACGCGTTCACGTACGTCAGGCGTTCCTCGGGCCACTGCCAATCGACTTTACCGCTCTGCGCCGCAACACCTTCCGCGTAGTCATCGATGAGCCGGCGTGCCCCGACATGATCGGGGTCGACGCTGAGCAGCTCCGCGGCGCCCAGTGCCGCGAACGCCATCGCGCGCGGCCAGACGGACCGGCCACGGGCAGCCCGTTCGAACTGCACCACCGACAAACTGCGGACCAAGCCGAGGTCGCTGTGCGCGGCGGCCGTGCCCAGTGCCCATAGGCATCGGCCCCAGCAGTCCTCGAAGGTGAAGTCGTCGGTCCAACGACCGTTGCGGTCCAACCGATTACGGCAACCGCCCGAGAACGCCTGTGCGCCATCGAGGAACTTCACGGCCAGTCGGGCCAGCACATGCACATCATCGTCGGCATTCGGCTCGCGGCTGGCGACCACCAGGACTCGCGCCATGTCGTCGGTGCAGTAGCCGTGCTCGGGCCGCGGCTGGGTGCCGCAGGCGTGCTCGAAGGTGCCGTGCTGATCTGTCATGGCCAGCAGGTGGTCGAACTTCGGTTCCGGCACTACCCCAGCCACGTGGGCTCCGGACGTCTTCTCAGAATTCGTTGTGCCACAGATTGATACGATTTCGCCACGACCGGCCACGACATCGACGGCGCGAGCCGCCGGGCCTCGGCCGCCATGGAACCGGCCAACCGGGGCTGGGTCAGCACAGAGTGCAGAGCCGACCGCATCGCGTCGGGGTCGTCATGGCCGACGACGATCCCCGCTCCTGTGGACAGCAACTCGATGGCGTGCGGGAACGCCGTCGCGACGACCGGCCGACCGCAGGCGATGGCGTCAACCAAGACGCCGGAGGTGGCTTGGTCGGTGGAGTCGTAAGGCAGCACCACGACCGCCGCGGACATCATCAGAGCGATCAGGGACGCCACGTCTCGGTAACCGGCATCGAACTGGACCGCGCGGCCCACCCCGGCACGCTGCGCTCGCTCGGCGCAGGCCTCACGGTAGGCCTCGCCGTCGGCGGCAAGCACCCGAGGATGGGTCTGGCCGGCGATCAGATAGCGGGGCTGGCCGTTGAGGCCGTGCAGTGCGCTCATCGCATCGATGACGCGCTCGATCCCCTTTCCCGGCCCCAGCAGGCCCCAGGTCAGCAGCGTCGGGCGCCCGGTACGGCCCGTGTGGAGACCGCTGGGCATGGTCGCCCCGTGCGGGATCGTGGCGATCTTCCGCAGATCGACATCGAAACCGTGACGCAGTTGTCCCCTGGCCGAGTCGGACATCACGACCACCTGATCGGCGAGCGCCACCACCTCCTCCAGCACAGCACGCTGGTGCCGGGTGGGATTCTTGGGAATCGTGTGGGCAACCACGATCGACGGGATTCGCAGACCGCCGATGATGTCCAGGACTTCGTCGCCGTCAGCGCCGCCGTAGATTCCGTACTCGTGCTGGATCACCGCGACGTCGCTCTGGTTGAGCAGATCCACTGCTGCTGCGACTGACGCCGGTGATCCGTTGGTCAGTTCACCGATCACTCGGCTATCGCTGGCGCAGGCCCCATCCGCAACACGCACCACACTGACGTCGGCGCCGTTGACGGCCAGGCCGTGGCTCAGCGCGGCGCTGAATGTCGCAAGTCCGCATCGTGTCGGTGGAAATGTGCTGAGAATCCCGAAACTTGGCGAGCCGGCACGTGTGTACTTCCGCACCGCCTCATCTGAATACTGAAGACTGAGTTGCGATTTCACGGCAGTCCCGTCGCGTAATGGTCACCGATGGGTCCGGCGCGAGCTGCTGCTCGGGGAATGCAACGGCAAGAAGCTGACTTGACTACGCCAGGGGCTGGCTGGTTCCCAACCTTTCCCACGCTACACCCCGGACCTATGCGACGCGCGACGAACAACGCGCCGCCGCGTCGGTTGATGCACGCCAACGGGTGTAGGGTGAACGTTACAGAACGTCAGTTGTTGCACGCCTACGTATCGGTGATCCTCGGCGCCTTCGGATCATCACGGCCAACAACTCGCCGACATGCCCTTCTGGGCGGCCGAATGCCAAAACCGAAGGCACATCACGTTTTTCATCGAGACGTTTGTTGCCGCCACCACTCAACGGGGCCAACGAAATTCGACGGTGTCGATGGAACCGAACCTGAACTTCAGCGCGCGTTCGCGCGCTGTGCTCATGCTGACGATAGAGAGATAGACCATGAATGTTGTGAAAACAATTGCGCGGAAAGCCGATAGCGCCTGGGAGGGCACCAAGAGCTACTTCGGCTTCGGCATCGACAGCAGTGGCACCTTGGACGATGACCACGCACACCAAGCCGCCTCCGATGCCGGACAGGCGCGGACCAAGATCAAAGCCGTGTTCGACCGCTGACCGCTATCCACGGATGGCGGCCCAGCCCTTGTCGGGCAGCGCCAGCCGGAAGTTGGTCCGCAGGGTCTGCAGGTACTGCGTGATGAGCGAGCCCGTGGTGTAGGGCAGGTCGTACTTGTCACACAAGTGACGAACTCGGACGCTGATCTGCGCGTACCGATTGCTCGGCAGGTCGGGGAACAGGTGGTGCTCGATCTGGTAACACAGGTTTCCGCTCGAAAATGCCAGTATCCGACCGGCTTTGAAGTTCGCGGCACCCAGCATCTGACGCAGATACCACTCCGCCCTGGTCTCGGACTGCAGGACCTCCGGGGCAAACGTCTGCACACCGTCGGGAAAGTGCCCGCAGAAGATCACCACGTATGACCAGAGGTTACGCAACAGGTTGGCGACGGCGTTGGCGGTCAGCGTTCGCCGCCAGCGGCGCAGGCTGAGCGCAGGCACGGCGACGTAGTCCTTCGTGATCTGCCGGGCGATCTTGATCAGCATCGACTTCTTCGCAGCCCGCTTACCGTCCTGGCTGCCGGCCCGCTCCGTTTCGGTGTGATAGCCGTGACGGGCGATTCCCCATTCGAAGGTCAGGGCCAACAATAGATTTTGCAGCGGTTGCCATAGATATGCGGGCTTCCACGGTTGGTCACGGGTCACCCTCAACACCCCGAACCCGAGGTCGTCATCCACGCCGACCACATTGGTGAACACATGATGGCGATAGTTGTGCGAGTACCGCCACTGCGCGGACACACCCACCATGTCCCACTCCCAGGTGCTGGAATGGATCTCCGGATCGTTCATCCAGTCCCATTGGCCGTGGCTGACGTTGTGCCCGATCTCCATATTCTCAACGGCTTTCGCGTACGCCAACGCCACGACCCCCACCGCCCAACCGGCCCTGGATCGACTCCCGGCAATCTGCAGCCGAGCGCCGACGTCCAGAATCCGCTGAAACGCGATGGCGCGCCGGATGTAGGCGGCGTCCTTGGCGCCGAGGGACTCCTCGACGTCGGCGCGGATGGTGTCCAGTTCAAGACCGAACGACTCGACGTCTGCGGGAGACAGACGTGCATACGCGGCAATATCATTGATTGACAAAAGAATTCCGGTCCGTTTACGCGCGTGGCAACGGGGCTCGGCCACATAGGGTGCGTGTCACCTCCAGCCTAGGCCCGTTTTCGGAACGACGCCACGTGGCAGCGTTGCCGGGCAACGCTCGGATGCGTCGACGGCGCCGCGACTCGACCGCGCGCATTGCGTGGTCGTCCGCGGTACGCGTAGGGTCTGGTAATTGGGACCACCCAGGCCCCCGAACAAAGGGGCGTGTCATGTCCGACAAATCTCCGCGACAGAGCATGACCAAGAAGACCGGCAAGTCGCTCAAAGAGAAACGTGCAGAGAAGCGCGCCAAGACCGACCAGGCGCCGACCGACGGCGTACTGCATTCCAAGAAGCACTGAAGTACGTATCAACTAAGCGGCACAACGCTTTTCGTAGGAAACCTGAGGTCTGCGATCTCGGTCGCGGTTCGCTGCCGTCTGCCATCCTGGACGAAAGTGGTTGTTTTCCAGCTAGTTTCGGCTGCCGACGGTGCGCATTGACTAATTCGGTTGGCATGTCGCCGGCGCGCCTCGGCCGGGACTTTGTCAGCATCGGCGTGGCGGGGATCGTCCAACCTGCCGCGTACGAACTGCCCACCGTGGGGTTCGGCGAGTGCCGCCACCGGCGGATAGGCCGAGAGCTCGCGGCGGCTTCCTGTGCGCAACACGCGTACAGGAAGCCGGCATCGTGAGCGCCTTGCTCTCAAGACAGCGCTCGGGCGCTGGACTCACGGCGAGAAGTCCGCTTTCGACGGCTCGGCGCATGTCGATGAAAAGCGTTATTGGTGAATCAGCCAGATAAGAGGCATAACCCCGGCGCAAACGCCGGGGTGCTGCCCAAGTCGAATACTCGACTCACACAAGAGTGCGGGCGGTGGGACTCGAACCCACACGTTCTTTCGAACACGGGCACCTAAAACCCGGGCGTCTGCCATTCCGCCACGCCCGCAACACCAAAGAGAATAGCGCCCCAGCACAGCCCAGAACTTGTCGGACCGTCGTCATAAGTTGAATGCAACGTACGACCGGGGGTCCCATGCGCAACTTCGACGAGTTCGACCAGGTTCAAACGCTCCTTGCGACCGGCATGAATGACTGCGCCATCGCAAGAGCGACGGGAATACCACGAACCACGGTGCGCGACTGGAGGCGCAGACCCGGCGTCTGGCGCCGACAAGCGGCCTGCGACTCGACCTGCGGCGTCGACCACGACTTCGCAGCTCTACCGCCAGCTGAGTACAGCTACCTGCTCGGGTTGTACCTAGGAGATGGCTGCATCTCCGACGCGCTCCGCGGCGTGTGGCGACTCCGAATCACGCTCGACAAGAAGTACCCGGCCATCATCGATCGCTGCCGGGAGGCGATCGGCGCCGTCATCCCAGGCAAGCAAGCCGGGGTGATACAGCGGAAAGGTTGTGTCGAGGTGTACGTCTGCTCCAAGCACTGGCCGTGCTTGTTTCCTCAGCACGGCCCCGGCAAAAAGCACACCCGGACGATCGCGCTGCAACCATGGCAGCAGGCCGTCGTCAACCAAGCCACCGAAGAGTTCGTCCTAGGCCTGATCCACAGCGACGGCTGCCGCGTCGTCGCCAACGATCGCGGCGTCATGAGCGTCCGCTACCACTTCACAAACCTGTCCGAAGACATCGTCAATCTGTTCACCGGCGCGCTGGACCAACTCGGCATCCACTGGCGGCGGTCGTCGAAAAAGCAGCTTTCGATCTACCGCAAGGCAGACACCGCTCGCCTGGACGAATTCATCGGCCCCAAGTCGCGACCCGTGCCGTGGCCATGCATCCAACCTCGGGCGTCCTAGCAGGCACGAATCGCAAACCCAAACCCCCGCGCGGTACCGTTGCCATATGTCCACTACACGGCGTAGGAGGCCGGCGCTCATCGTGCTGGTGACCGTCGCTGCCCTGGGCTGCATGGCCCTGGCCTGGTGGCAGTGGTCGAGGTTCCAGTCGAGCGCCGGCACGTTCCAGAACCTGGGCTACGCCCTGCAGTGGCCGATGTTCGGCGCCTTCTGCTTCTACGGCTACTACAAGTTCGTCCGCTACGAGGAAGCTCCACCCGAGCAGCAGCCCAAGAACGAGCCCACCGAAATCCCCGAGGGCCTGCTCCCCGAGCGCCCCAAGGCCGCCAAAGGCACCATCGACGACACCGACCCCGACACCGCGAGATACAACGCCTACCTGGCCGAACTGGCCGAGAACGACAAACAGGACAGGACCACCACATGACCGAGTCGCAGCCGACCACCCTGTCGAAAGACACCATCCGCAAGGCACTGACCGCCTACCGCGTGATGGCCTGGGCGACCGGTCTCTGGCTCATCGCCCTCTGCTACGAGCTGGTCGCGCATTACATCTTCAACGACGCCAGCCTGAACTGGATCGGCATCGTCCACGGCTGGGTCTACTTCGCCTACCTGCTCTGCACGTTCAACCTGGCGGTCAAGGTCCGCTGGCCGCTCGGCCAGACCATCGGCGTCCTGTTCGCCGGCACCGTCCCGCTCGTCGGCAT
The DNA here is from genome assembly GCF_000686745.1 of Mycobacterium sp. UNC410CL29Cvi84. Classification (NCBI taxonomy): domain Bacteria; kingdom Bacillati; phylum Actinomycetota; class Actinomycetes; order Mycobacteriales; family Mycobacteriaceae; genus Mycobacterium; species Mycobacterium sp. UNC410CL29Cvi84. The sequence goes on along the minus strand of NZ_JMLM01000006.1, from coordinate 37,827 downwards.
CATCGTCGAGCACTTCCGCACCGAAGACGTGAAGAAGCGCTTCGACCTCTGACGATATGCGCCGCGAGCGGGCGAATTGTCCGCGAATCGCGCGCGATAGTGGTCATTTCCCCCACGCTCGGCGGCGACACTGCCCTCAACCGAGACGCTTGAGCACCTCGACTGCCAACTGCTCGCCGCGGTCCTCCTGGAGGAAGTGCGACGCCCCTTCGATCCGCACCTGCTCGTCGACCGTCGGGATCAGGTCGACGAACGCCTCGCCCGCGCGCGGATACGGGAACACCGGGTCCTGGTCGGAGAACGCGACCAATGCCGGCTTCTCCCACCGCGACAGCGCGTCGGTGACGGCCTTCATTTCCGTCGCGCCCGCGGCGTCCTCCGTGATCGGCACCAACAGCGGGAACTGCGCGGCGCCGGCCTTCGACTCCACGGTCGGGAACGGCGCGTCGTAGGCAGCGACGATCTCAGGCGGCAGGTCGGTCGTCGTCGCACCCTGAATCACGAAGCCGACGGGCAGGTCCGGGTTGGCCTCCGCGAACGCACGCCACGCCATGAAGCCCTTGGACACCCGGCCGGTGAACAGCCCGGTATTGAAAATCGCCAGTGCGCCAACCTGATCCGCGTTCTCGGTGGCCCAGCGCAAGCCGATCGGCCCGCCCCAGTCCTGCACCACCGCCGTGGCGTCCGTCAAACCCAGGCCGCCCAGCACCCGGGTGACCAACTCGACGTGCCGGTCGTAGCTGTACCACCGGCGATCGGTGGGCTTGTCCGAGCGGCCGAAGCCCGCGTAGTCGGGCACGATCACCCGGTGCCCCGCCTCGACGAACGGGCCAATCATCTTGCGGTACAGGTACGCCCACGTCGGCTCGCCGTGGAAACAGACGATGGGCTTGCCGTCCCGCGGCCCCTCGTCGAGATAGTGCAGACGCAACCCGTCGACGTCGACGTAGTTGGGGGCGAAGTCGTAGCCCGGCAGATTCGCAAATCGGTCGTCGGGCGTACGGAAGACCTCAGCGGTAGTCATGTCGTCAACTTGCCACTTGTTGACCGACCGGTCAACTACTAATTACGATTCTCAGGTGCCCCGAAGTTCTGACGCCCGCGACCGCCTGGTCGCAACTGCCGCACGCCTGTTCCTCGAACGCAGCTACCAAGCCGTCGGCGTCGACGAACTCTGCCGCGCGACCGACATCAAGAAGGGCAGCTTCTACCACTACTTCTCGTCGAAATCGGAACTCGCGAAAGCCGTTGTCGACTTACACGCCAACGCATTTCAGCGCCAGCTGACCGGCTCCCCCACCGCATCGCCGGCCGACAAGCTGCATGCCATCCCCGACGCGATCGGCGCCATTCAGTCGGCGCTGGAAGCCCAATTCGGCCGCGCGGTGGGCTGCCCGTTCGGCAACTTCGCCGCCGAACTGTCCACCACCGACGACGATCTGCGCGAGCATCTGGCGCACACCCTCAAGGCGATGGAGCACCACATGGCGGTCATCGCCACCGAGGCCGCAGCGGCCGGAGCGCTGCGCCCGGGCACCGATCCGCAGCAGCTCGCGCACGCCCTGCTCGCGCAGTATCAGGGGATCATCCTGCTGGCGAAGCTCAACGATTCCGGCGTCGCGCACCTGGCACCCGCGCTACACGACTTCATCGACGGGTACCTGGTCACTGCATAGCCCCAGCCGATACCTTCGGCCCGGCTCACCGAAACTCATTTGTCTACTCCTCAGACAAGTGCGATAGTTCGTCGAGCCAATCCGAAGGAGAATCCGCATGACCGCCGACCACGCCGACCACCCTGCCCCGCCGAACACTGCCGTCACACGAGGCGGACTACCCGCCGAACTCGGCGTCGGAACCATCGGTGGAGTGATCGGCGGCCTGTTCGGCGGCGGCAGCGGCGTCTTCTACGTCCCGGCCCTGGAGCATCTGACCGCTCTGCCCCGCACAACCCTGCACGGGACGGCTGCCGCGGCCAACACCGCCGTCGTCGCGGTCGGCGCACTGACCTTCGCGCTCGTCGGCGGCCACATCGACTGGCACGCCGGCGCCGGCATGCTGGTCGGCGGGACGATCGGCGGCCTGTTCGGCGCCAAGCTACTCATGAAGGTCTCCCACGCCACCCTGCGCTGGCTGTTCGTCGCAGTGCTCTTGTTGTCGGCACTCAAGCTCGCCCTGGACATCGCCGGCGTCCACATGTTGCAAGGCGGCGCGGTGTTTTCCACCGCCGTGATCCAGAGCTGGTTCTACATCGCGCCGGTCTCGCTGACCTGCGGACTGCTGATCGGCGCTTGGGCCGCAGCCGTCGGCCTGGGCGGCGGGCTACTGGCCGTGCCTACCCTGATGCTGTTGTTCGGCTGCGACCTGCACACGGCAATCGGCACGTCGCTGCTGATGTTCGTCCCGAACTCGATCGTCGGATGGATCATGCACGCCCGCCAGGGCACCGCGTCACCCCGGCTGAGCCTGACCCTCAACCTCGGCGCGCTTCCGGGTGCAATCGCGGGCGCAGTGCTGGCCATGGTCCTGAACGCCAAAGCGCTGTCGGCGACGTACGCCGCCTTCTGCCTTTTCGTCGCGATCCGCGAACTGGTCCGGATGTATCGCGCACGATCAGCACAGGTCGAGGCCGCACCTGAGGACAGCTTCGCCGAGGTGCCGTGAGACGGGAACTAACCCGCAGCCAACTCCCGCAGCGCCGGCACCAACTGCGCCAACGCCCGCCCGCGGTGCGACGCCGCATCCTTCTGCTGCGGCGTCAGCTCCGCCGCCGACACCGAACCACCGGCGGGCACGAAGATCGGGTCGTAGCCGAAACCGCCCGAACCCCGCGGCTCCCGCGCGATGACGCCGGGCCACTCGCCCCGCACCACCACAGAACCCGACGACGAAACCAGCGCGCAGCACGACACGAACGCGGCACCGCGCCGCTCGTCCGGCACGTCCTGAATCTGGCCCAACAACAGCGAAAGGTTCGCCGCGTCATCCCCGTGCCGGCCGGCCCACCGGGCCGACAGCACCCCGGGCATGCCGTTCAGTGCATCGACCGAAACGCCGGAATCGTCTGCAACACAAGGGATTCCGGTCGCATTGAATCCGTCAACAGCCTTTGCCAACGCGTTCTCTTCAAACGTGGCCCCGGTTTCAGGCGCCTCCGGATACTCGGGCACATCGGCCAGCGACAACAACGTCAGACCCGTAATACCGGCGCCGTCCAACACCCGCTGCAACTCCACAAGCTTCTTGGCATTGCGCGAAGCGACGAGAAGCTCAGGCACCAAACGCCTTCTTGGCCGGCGCGGTCGACTCGGGCAGCACACCCGGGTACGGCAACTCCAGCGCCTCACGCTGCAGCGCGAACAACTGGTCGCAGGCAGCCAGCGCGGCATCGAGCAGCTTGTCCAGCGTCGAGCGCGGGAACGTCGCACCTTCGCCGGTGCCCTGCACCTCGACGAGGGTCCCGGTGTCCGTGGCGACGACGTTCATGTCGACCTCGGCGCGCGAGTCCTCGGTGTAGGGCAGGTCCGTGCGGACCCGGCCGTCGACCACACCGACCGACACGGCGGCGATGGCGCACGACAGCGGACGCGGATCCTTCAGGCGTCCGGCCGCGGCCAGGTACGTGACGGCATCGGCCAGCGCCACATACGCACCGGTGATCGCCGCGGTCCGGGTACCGCCGTCGGCCTGCAGCACGTCGCAGTCGATGGCGATGGTGTTCTCGCCCAGCGCGCTGAGGTCGATGCACGCGCGCAGCGAGCGGCCGATCAACCGGCTGATCTCCTGGGTCCGTCCGCCGACACGGCCCTTCACCGACTCGCGGTCGGAGCGGTCATGCGTGGCGGCCGGCAGCATCGCGTATTCGGCGGTCAGCCAGCCCAGTCCGGAACCCTTGCGCCAGCGCGGCACCCCTTCGGATACCGAAGCGGTGCACATGACCCGCGTCTCGCCGAACTCCACCAATACCGACCCTGCCGGGTGCTTGGTGAATCCTCGGGTGATCTTTACCGGGCGGAGTTCGTCGTCAAGGCGACCGTCTTCTCGTCTGGACACCCGACAACCCTAGCGGGCCGCCGTGAGCGCGGCGGCGAGTTACCGGCGGGTGATGTCGAACGACTCGTTGCAGACGACGCCGTGCACGGGTCCGTCGAACTCGGCTTTGGCCTCACTGATGACGTCCTCGCGGGACGTCCACGGTGGAATGTGCGTCAGCAGCAGCTCTTTGACCCCGGCTTCGCGGGCGGCGCGTCCGGCCTCGGTGCCGGACAGATGCAGCTTCGGCGGACGGTCAGGCGAGTCGGTCCACGACGCCTCGCACAGGAACACATCGGCGCCACGGGCCAGGTCGATCAACGCGTCGCAGTAGCCCGTGTCCGCAGAGTAGACGAGTGTCGCGCCGGACGGATCGGTGAAGCGCATGCCGTAGGACTCGGTCGGGTGACACACCAGTCGCGGCGTCACGGTCAGCGAGCCGATCTCGACGTCCTGACCGTCAACCCAGACCTGGATATCGAAGATGTCGGTGATGTCGTCGATCTCGCCGCCCTCGGGCGACGACGCCGCACCGAGCCGGTGCCAGGTGGCCGCCGGGCCGAACAACAGCGCGCGGCCGACCGGAGGATTCGGGTGATACCGACGCCAGACGAACAGGCCCGGCAAGTCCAAACAATGGTCGGCATGCAGATGTGACAGCAATATATTTACGGCGCCCGGATCAGCATGACGCTGCAGTGCGCCGAGTACGCCTCCACCGAAGTCGATAACCATCGGTGTGGTGTCCGGAGCGGTCAGCAGATAGCCCGAGGCCGGAGAATCCGGCCCACCCACGCTGCCGGAGCAACCGAGAATGGTGAGGCGCACACCCCTAGCTTGCCACGTCAACACGTCCTGCGACGAAAAGACGGCACCTTTGGGCGTCCAGTTTCTCGATTGGTTCCGAAAGCGATACCGATCACGCTTCCGGCAACACCGCGTGCGGCGAATTCGAAATTCAGCAAATTACGTCGGAATCGACGGCAGGGCCGAACCCTTACGACGTTCGCGCGCTTCCCTTTCCGGACTGCTCAGCAAATAAGCGGCGAGTACGCCCGCGATGCCGCCGCACAGATGGCCCTGCCACGACACCCCGAATGTCCCCGGCAACGCGCCCCACAGCACACCGCCGTAGACGAACAACACGATGATGCCGACCACGATCTGCCACGCGTGCCGAGTGAAGAACCCGAACACGATGAGGAACGTCAGCCAACCGAAGATCAGCCCGGACGCCCCGATGTGGACGGACTCCACACCGCGCGGCGCGCCGATGTTGCCGATCAGCCAGGTACCGAAGCCACCGAGAATCCAGATGATCAGCGTCGCTCCGAGGAAGCGGCCCATGCCCGCGAGCGTCACCAGGAACCCGAGCACGAGGGCCGGGCCGGTGTTCGCGATCAGGTGCGCCCAGTCGGCGTGCAACAGCGGCGCCCACAAGATGCCCCAGAGCCCGTCGGTCTCCAGTGGCCGGATGCCGTCCTGATTCAGCTCCTGGTTGTGTAGCGCGTCCCAGCCTTCGATGAGCCACAGCAACGCTACGAAGCTGACGATCGTGACGCCGCCGACCTTCCACGTCGCAGGCGGCTTCGGCTTCGACGGTGTGGGCGACAGGTCGTACGTCATGCGCGCTCCGCTCCGCTACTCGCTGGCGTCATAGACCCAGGTTACCGGCGCAGCGCCTTATCCGAAGGCTCCCGGCAGCAGGCCGCGATAGGTCGGGATTTCGGCGATCGACTCGGCGGCCAGCACCCCGACCATCACGGCGGTCGCGAGCGCGTCGGCGGCGGCCGCCCCGATCTCGGAGATGAGTCGCGTCTCGGGGTTCATCTGCTCGGGCGTCGCGGGGTCCGGCTCGATGTGCACGCGGCCGGTCGCGAGTGCGAAGACGGTGTCGCCGTCGACGGCGGTGTGCGCCGGACGGATGGTGTGGGCAAGCCCGTTGTGGGCGGCGACGGCCACCTTCTTGCATCCCGCCGGGCTGAGGGCGGCGTCGGTCGCGACGACGGCGATGGTCGTGTTGAGCGGCTTCGGGTTCTTCACCCGCGTCGCATATGCCTCGATCTGGTCAGGCGGCGGAGGCTGCAGCCCGAAGCGCGCGATCTGGTCGGCCGACCATGGCAGGCCGGTCTGCGGGTCGACGACGTGGCCCGCCGCATTGACGATGACGAGCGCGCCGACGGTGACGCCGTTCTCGAGCGTCACCGATGCCGTGCCGAGACCGCCCTTGAGCGCGCCGGCCCGCGCGCCCGCACCCGCGCCGACATTGCCGGTCGGCACCTCGGTGCCGGCATGGGCCGCTGCTTGGTATCCGAACTCGGCCGTCGGCCGGTTCGCCCATGCGCCGACCGGAAGGTCGAAGATCACCGCGCCCGGCACGATGGGCACCCGCCCGCCGGGCATCTTCACCCCGCGGTCGTGCTCCTCCAGCCAGGTCATGACGCCGTCGGCGGCGGCAAGCCCGAACGCGCTGCCGCCGGTGAGCACGATCGCGTCGACGTGCTGCACGCTGTTGGACGGGTCGAGCAGGTCGGTCTCGCGGGTGCCGGGCGCTCCTCCGCGGACGTCGACCGCGCCGATGGTTCCCGGCGGGGCGAGGACGACGGTGGTGCCGGTGGCCCAGCCGCCGCCCAGGCTGGCGTCTTCGATGCGGTCGTGATTGCCGACCAGGATGCCGGCGACGTCGGTGATGGAGCCCGTCACCGCTCGTCCAGCAGGCTCAGCACCAGGTACTCCTGCAGATACGTCAGCCACTGATACACCTCCAGATGCCCGGCCATCGGATGGTCCGGCGAAAGCCGTTGCGGCCCATCGGGTCCGATGTCCAGCATGGCGCCGAGAGCCAGACGGACGTCGTTGATCGCGGCGGCCCAGGCCTCAGCCTGTTCCTCGGTCAGCTCGAATTTTCCGGCCGGGTCCGGCAGCGAGTCCAGAAGCCGTTGGGCGGCTTGCCGTTTGGCGTCGACGATGGTGGGTTCGTGCAGGCTGCGCAGTGCGCCGTTGAGGCTCTCACCGGCAGCGCGGCCATCCGGATGCGTGGCCGGATCGTGATAGAAGTCCGGCAGCAGCCGGCGCATGGTGTCGTCGTCGGGCGCCTGCGACGGCCCGATCTTCATGCCGGTCAATTCGGCGAGTTCGTCACGTGGTGAGGAGGATTCGCGGTCGTCGAGCATCTCGATAAGCGAGCCGACCAGGTTGCGCAACATGGTGACCTCGTGCGCTTCCAGACCCGACTTGATACGCACGCCCGACGACGTGTTGACCCGCTTCCACTTACGCACCGCTCAGTGGTCCTGCTGCATGGTTGCCCACAGTCCGGCTGCGTGCAGTTTGGTGACGTCGACTTCCATCGACTCCCGGCTGCCCGCCGAGACGACGGCCTTGCCCTCGGTATGCACCTGCATCATCAGCTCGGTGGCACGCACCTCGCTGTAACCGAACAGCTTCTGGAAGACGTACGTCACGTAGGTCATCAAATTCACCGGGTCGTCCCAGACGATGGTCACCCACGGACTGTCCAGGCCGGCCACCTCTTCGACATCAGTCGCCGGGCTCGTCCGCGCGACAACCGTCGACGAGCTGGCACCCAGAACCATGAGCCCAGAATAGCCGGGTGGTTGCCGCTCGCAGAACCAGTACGGTGAGGTCTGTGACCGCCGCGTTGCTGACCGACAAATACGAGCTCACCATGCTCGCTGCCGCCCTGCGCGACGGCACCGCACATCGCCGCGCGTCGTTCGAAGTGTTTGCCAGGCGACTGCCCTTCGGGCGCAGATACGGTGTGGTCGCCGGGACCGCGCGGTTCCTCGCGGCCCTCGCCGACTTCCGGTTCGACGACGCCGCGCTGGCCTCCCTGGACTTCCTGGATGCCGAGACGCTGCGCTGGCTGGCCGACTACGAGTTCCGCGGCGACATCGACGGCTACCCCGAAGGTGAGCTGTACTTTCCGGATTCTCCGGTGCTGTCGATCCACGGCACGTTCGCCGAATGCGTGATCCTCGAGACCCTCGTGCTGTCGATCTTCAATCACGACACCGCGATCGCCTCGGCAGCGGCCCGCATGGTCAGTGCCTCGAGCGGCCGGCCGCTCATCGAGATGGGCTCACGCCGCACGCATGAGCAGGCGGCCGTCGCGGCCGCGCGGGCGGCGTACATCGCCGGCTTCTTCGCCTCGTCGAACCTGGAGGCGCAGCGGACCTACGGCGTCCCCGCGCTGGGCACCAGCGCGCACGCCTTCACCCTGGTGCACACTGCGACGAGCGGCCCCGACGAGGTTGCCGCGTTCCGCGCCCAGGTCGACGCATTGGGCGTCGGGACGACGCTGCTGGTGGACACCTACGACATCACCCAGGGCGTCGCGAACGCCGTCGCCGTGGCCGGACCCGCGCTCGGCGCCGTACGCATCGACTCCGGCGACCTCGGCGTCATGGCCCGCCAGGTCCGCGACCAACTCGACGGCCTGGGCGCGCCCAAGACCCGCATCGTGGTGTCCGGCGACCTCGACGAGTACTCGATCGCCGGGCTGGCGGCTGCGCCGGTCGACGTCTACGGCGTGGGTACATCGGTGGTCACGGGCTCCGGCGCGCCGACCGCGTCGATGGTCTACAAGCTCGTCGAGGTCGACGGCATGCCCGTGGCAAAACGCAGCAGCCACAAGGAATCTCACGGTGGCCGCAAGGCGGCCCTGCGGCTGGCGAAGGACTCCGGAACCATCGTCGAGGAAGTGGTACACCCCGCCGACTCGGCTCCCACGGACGACGGCCGGGTGCTGACGGTGCCGCTGGTCCGTTCGGGCTCGGTCGTGTACGACTCGTCGCTGGCCGACGCCCGCGCGCGCGTCGCGGCCGGCCTGCACAGCCTGCCGTGGGACGGACTCAAGCTCTCCGCCGGCGAACCCGCCATCCCGACCCGACTGGTGGGCGCGTGACGACCGACGTCTCCGCGCTGCTGTCCATCGCGGTATCCGCCCTCGGCGGCGCCGAACGCAGCGGCCAGATCGAGATGGCCAAGGCTGTCGGCGACGCCTTCGACAAGGGCGAGCACCTGGCCGTCCAGGCCGGGACCGGCACCGGAAAGTCGTTGGCGTACCTCGTCCCGTCGATCGCGCACGCCGTCGCATCGAATCAGCCGGTGGTGGTGTCGACGGCGACCATCGCGTTGCAACGCCAGTTGGTGGACCGCGACCTACCCCGCCTGGCCGACGCCCTGGCCCCGCACCTGCCCCGCCGACCCGAGTTCGCGTTGCTCAAAGGCCGCGGAAATTACCTGTGCCTCAACAAGGTTCACAGCGGCGCCTCCGCCGAGGAGGACCTCCCACAAGAGGAACTGTTCAACCCCGTCGCCGCGTCGGCACTGGGCCGCGACGTCAAGCGGCTCATCGAGTGGTCGTCGGACACCGAGAGCGGTGACCGCGACGAGGTGGTGCCCGGCGTGCTGGACCGGGCCTGGTCGCAGGTCAGCGTCGGCGCGCGCGAGTGCATCGGCGCCACCCGGTGCCCTTACGGCACAGACTGTTTCGCCGAGAAGGCCCGCGCGAAGGCCGGCGCGGTCGACGTCATCGTCACCAACCACGCGCTGCTGGCCATCGACGCCATCTCCGAGGTCAACGTCCTGCCCGAGCACCAGCTGCTGGTGGTCGACGAGGCCCACGAGCTGGTGGACCGCGTAACCAGCGTGGCCACCGGCGAGCTGTCCGCGACGTCCATGGCCGTGGCGCTCCGACGGGCCGCCCGCTTGGTGGAACCCGAACTGGCGGAACGCCTCGAGGCCGCCATCGCCACATTGGGTTCGGCCATCCACGACATGGAACCGGGCCGCATCGATGTGCTTGACGACGAGCTGGCGACCTACCTGACGGTGGTCCGTGACTCGACGGACAAAGTGAAGATGGCGATCGACACGGCGCCCTCGGATCCCACCGCGGCGGCCGCGCGCAGCGAGGCCGTGACCGCACTGGCCGATCTGAGTGACACCGCGTCGCGCATCATCGACTCGTTCGTGCCGGCCATCCCCGACCGCTACGACGTGGTGTGGCTGGATCGCGACGAGTCCAGGGGCACAGTGCGATACATCCTGCGCGTCGCTCCGCTGTCGGTGGCCGGGCTGCTGCGCGGCCGGTTGTTCGGTGAGGTGACCGCGGTGCTCACGTCCGCGACGCTGACCATCGGCGGCCGCTTCGAATCGATGGCCCGGGCGTGGGGCTTGTCCGTGCCCGAAGACAGCACCGCGACGCCGCCGAAGTGGAAGGGCATGGACGTGGGATCGCCCTTCTCCCATGCCAAGTCGGGCATCCTCTATGTCGCCAAGCACCTGCCGCCGCCGGGCCGCGACGCCGCTCCGCAGGAACAGCTCGACGAAATCTACGAGCTGATCACGGCCGCCGGCGGACGCACCCTCGGACTGTTCTCGTCGATGCGTGCCGCCAAGGCCGCCGCCGAGATCATGCGCGAGCGCCTGGACACCCCGGTGCTCTGCCAGGGCGACGACTCGACGTCAACCCTGGTGCGCCGCTTCACCGACGACGCCGAGACCTCGTTGTTCGGGACACTGTCGCTGTGGCAGGGCGTCGACGTGCCGGGGCCGTCGCTGTCACTGGTGATCATCGACAGAATTCCGTTCCCCCGCCCCGATGATCCGCTGTTGACCGCGCGGCAGCGGGCCATCGCGGCGCGCGGCGGCAACGGATTCATGGCCGTCGCGGCATCGCACGCGGCGCTGCTGCTGGCGCAGGGCGCCGGGCGACTGCTGCGCAGCGTCAACGACCGCGGCGTCATCGCCATCCTGGACTCCCGCATGGCGACGGCGCGCTACGGCGGGTTCCTGCAGTCGTCACTGCCGCCGTACTGGTCGACCACCGACCCGGTCCGGGTGCGCAGCGCGCTGGAGCGGTTGGCTGCGTCGAGCTGACGGCACTCCCGTCCTCTCTCCCCACCATGTCGCGCCCGGACCTGTCAGTAATGGCTGACATCGTCAGCATGTGGTGACACTGTCAGCACATGCTGACGGGTCCAGGCGCGACATGTCCCAGACGGCGCCGACACGCCCGAAAGCCGGTCAGATCCCCCGCAGCCGCGCGACATGCTCGCGCTGCAATTCCGCTGCCCGCGTGAGGAATTCGGTGATCAGTTCCAGTTGTTCGGCGCTGTAGCGGTTCAGCAGGGTGCGTCGCCCGTCGTCCACCAGCGGGCCGATCAGCGCGAAAGCACGCTCCCGCGCGGTGTCGGTGGCATGGACCAGGAGTTTGCGCCGGTCACTGGGGTGCGCCGAGCGCGTCACGTAGCCGACCTTCTCCAAGCGGTCGAGCATCGTCGTGGCGCTGCCGGTCGTGAGGCCCAACCGGTCGGCCAGCTCGCGCGGAGTAACACCAGCGCCTTCCTGGATCAGAATCTCCAGGCACCGCGCATCGGTTGTGTTGATGCCGAGCAGGCGCGCGACCTCGCGGTCGAAGTCGTCGACCGCGGCCTGGTAGTCCTGCACCGCCGCACCCAAGCGGTCAGCCACCGGATTTTCGCTTGACAATCGAGCGATCCGCCTTTCATTCTATTGCTTGACAATCAAGCTATCTGATTGTCGAGACATCTGGGCACGAACCGAGGAACCACGCATGACCGAAGCACTCATCATCGGCGCCGGAGTCGCCGGCCCGGTGCTGGCCATCGCGCTGCAGCGGGTGGGTATCGACGCCCACATCTACGAACGCTCCCCCTCCGGCGCGGACCTGCGCGGAGCCTGGCTGAACTTCCAGGCCAACGGCATGGACGCGCTGCGCGCCGTCGACGCGGCCGGCCCGCTCGAGAACCTGGGCTACCCGAACGACACCATCAGTTTCATGACCGGCACCGGCAAGAGGCTGGGCCGTATCCCGATGGCCGCACAGCGCCCGGACGGGCAGCTGTCGGTCATGATGCGTCGCGCCGACCTCTACCGCGAACTCAACACGCTGGCCGCGGCACGTGGCGCACGATACAGCTACGGAAAGGAATTCATCGCCGCCACAACGGTTTCCGGCGGTCGCGTCCAGGCTCAGTTCGCCGACGGCAGCAGCGCAACCGGTGATCTGCTCGTCGGCTGCGACGGCATTCACTCCACGGTCCGCAGCACGATCGACCCGGAAGCCCGCGCACCCCGCTACGTGCCGGTGCTCAATGTCGGCGGCTACATCCCCGATTTCACCGTCGACGTGCCGCCGCGGGAATTCCGGATGCAGTTCGGAACCCGCTGCTTCTTCGCCTGGTTCCCCACTCCGGACGGCGGCACCGTCTGGTTCGCCAATCCCCCGATGGCCCGCGAGCCCGAACGCGGCGCATTGTCCGACATGACGGACGCCGACTGGCGAAACTGGCTGCACCAGTTGATGTCCGGCGATACCGGTCCGGCGCGTGACATCATCGACGCCGCGCCCGGTCCGATGGTGGGGTGGGCCACGTACGACCTGCCGGTGGTGCACCGGTGGCACAACCACCGCAACCAGATCATCATCGGCGACGCCGCCCATGCCACCGCACCATCGGCCGGGCAGGGCGCGTCGATGTCCGTCGAGGACGCCGTGGTTCTCGCACAGTGCCTGCGCGACTGCCGTGATATTCCAACGGCATTCACGACGTTCGAGTCGCTCCGCCGGCACCGGGTCGAGAAGATCGTGCGTCACGGGCACCGGTCGGCCAACAGCAAGGCCGCGGGCCCGGTGGGACGGTTCCTACGTGACCTGATGCTGCCGGTGGTGTTCCGGCAGGCCGCGAAAGACGGTGGCCGCTCGATGATGTGGCTTCAGGGGCACCACATCGATTTCGATACGACCATCGAGCGAGCACCCGCTTAGACGGGCAGCCGCACCACGAACCCGGACTCCAGCGCCACCCACAGCGCACCATCACGGTCGACTGCCAGCCCGTGCGGCTCGGAGCCCGGCGGCAGTTCGAAGCTGGACACCTCACCATCGGCGGTCACCCGCGCAATAGCATCGGCGCCCCACAGGCTCACCCACACTCCGTCGGCTTCATCGGCCACCACTGCATGCGGCTTGCCCGGCAGATCCAGCTCCTGGATGGCGTCGTTCAGCGGAATGCGGCCCAGCTTGTCCGCACCAATTGCGGTGAACCACACCGCGTCATCGTGAGTCGCGCAGATGCCGACCGGCCCTGCCGACGGGGTCGGCGTCGGCCGCACCGAGAGCTTGCCGGCGACCGTCAGTCTGCCGATCGCGGACTTCTGATTCAACGTGAACCACAGCGCGCCGTCACCACCGGCGGTGATCATCGACGGCATCCCGCCCGGCGCGGCGACCACCTCGACCGTGCCGTCGGCATCCACCCGGCCGATCGTCCCGGCGTCCATGGCGGTGAACCACACCGCGTCGTCAGGTCCGACGGCGATGCCGAACGGTGCACTGCCCGTATCCAATTCGACGAACGACACGGCTCCGTCACCGGTGATCCGGCCCAGCCGATCGGTACCCGAGCACGTGAACCAGACGGCCCCGTCGGGCCCCGCGCAGACCTGCATCGGCCGGCTGTCGGCACCGACGTCGAACCGCCGCACCTCACGCCGGGCATCGATCCGGGCCACCGCACCCGCCGACACCAACGTCACCCAAATCGCGCCATCCGGGCCGGCCGCCAGCGCGTACGGTCCACCATCGACCGCAACAGTCAGTGCACTCACGCCAGCGTGACCAGCCCGAACTCGTTGTCGGCGGCCAGTAATGCGTTGTGCGGTAACACTCGTACGGTGTATCCGACGGGGCCGGCCACCGGCAGCGGGATGGTCGCCGAGAACACCTCGACGCCGCCCTCTCCGGAACCCGTGTGCGCCATCGGCACGGTCACCGGCTCCACCAACTGGTCACCGGCGTCGACACGACCCAGAACCGCCTGCACCACAACCTCATCGGTGCGCAATCCGGCCAGCTGGACGGTGGCGGTCAACGACAACTCCGAACCCAGCAGCGGCGTATCGGGCAGCCCATAGCTGTCCACCTCGGCAATCTGAATCTTCGGCCAGGCCTCGGTCACCCGCTGCCGATAGGCCGCCAGCGAGCGGGCCGCGCCGAAAGGCACGCCGTCGATCGGCTCCACCGTACGCCGGAACGACTGCGCCGCAGGGCCGTAGTACTTCTCGGTGTAGTCGCGCACCATGCGCGATGCCAGCACCTTCGGCCCCAGCGACTGCAGCGTGTGCCGCACCATCTCGACCCACCGCGTCGGGACGCCGTGCTCGTTGCGCTCGTAGAACTTCGGCGCCACCGAGTTCTGCATCAGGTCGTACAGCGCCGCGGCCTCCAGGTCGTCGCGACGCGCCTCATCGGTGACGCCGTCGGCAGTCGGGATTTCCCAACCGTTTTCGCCGTCGTACCACTCATCCCACCAACCGTCGCGAATCGACAGGTTCAGCCCGCCATTGAGCGCGCTCTTCATGCCCGACGTGCCACACGCCTCCAACGGACGCAGCGGGTTGTTGAGCCACACATCGCAGCCCCAGTACAGCAGCCGCGCCATCGACATGTCGTAGTCCGGCAGGAAGGCGATCCGGTGCCGCACCTCGGGCCGGTCGGCGAACTTCACGACCTGCTGGATCAGCGCCTTGCCACCGTCGTCGGCCGGATGCGACTTACCGGCCACGATCAGCTGCACCGGCCGAGACTCATCGAGCAGCAGCTGCTCCAGCCGCTCCGGGTCACGCAGCATCAACGTCAGCCGCTTGTACGTCGGTACCCGTCGGGCGAACCCGATGGTCAGCACCGACGGATCGAAAGCCGTTGCAATCCAGCCCAGTTCAGCCTCCGTGGCACCGCGCTCGAGCCACGAGCGTCGCAGCCGGGCGCGCACATCGGCGATGAGCATCTCGCGCAGCTGGGAGCGGATCCACCACAGGTGACCGGGATCGACGTCGTGCAACCGCTGCCACAACTGCGGTTCCCCGGCCGCCTGATCGATGGCCTCCATGCCCTCGACACCGACGAGTTCTCGGCCCAGCTCCAGCCATTTCGGCGCCGCCCAGGTCGGTGCGTGCACGCCGTTGGTGATCGATCCGATGGGCACTTCGGCCTGGTCGAAGCCCGGCCACAGTTCGTTGAACATGCCGCGACTGACCCGGCCGTGCAACAGCGACACCCCGTTGGCCCGCTGGGCGAGCCGTAAACCCATGTGCGCCATGTTGAATTTGTCCGGGTCGTCCTCGGCACCGAACGCGACCACTCGGTACAGCGGCACCTCGGGCAGCAGCGGCGAGGCGACGGTGTCGTCGAAGTAGCGGCGCACCATCTCCACCGGGAACCGGTCGATACCGGCCGGCACCGGCGTGTGCGTGGTGAACACCGTCGACGCGCGGACCACCGTCAGCGCGGTCTCGAAGTCCAGTCCCGATCCGCTGATGTACTCCCGAATACGTTCCACACCAAGGAAACCCGCGTGGCCTTCGTTCATGTGGTAAACCTCGGGCGCTTGGATGCCCTCGATCTCGGTGAACGCCCGGATCGCGCGGATGCCACCGATGCCGGCGAGCAGCTCCTGCTTGATCCGGTGCTCCTGGTCGCCGCCGTACAGCCGGTCGGTCACCGAACGCAGCTCGTGCTCGTTCTCCGGGATGTCAGAGTCGAGAAGCAGCAACGGAACTCGCCCGACCTGCGCCACCCACACCCGGGCCCGCAGCACCTGCGATTCCGGCAGGTTCAGCGACACCAGCGCCGGCTGGCCGTCGGCACCGGTCAGCAGCCGCAGCGGCAGGCCCTGCGGATCGAACGACGGATAGTTCTCGTTCTGCCAGCCGTCGGCCGTCAGCGATTGCTTGAAGTAGCCGGACCGGTAGTACAGCCCCACCGCGATCAACGGCAGGCCGAGATCCGACGCCGACTTGAGGTGGTCGCCCGCGAGGATGCCCAGACCGCCCGAGTAGTTCGGCAGCACTTCCGCCACGCCGAACTCCATGGAGAAGTACGCGATGCCCTTCGGCATCGCTGGGCCGCCGTCCTCGGCGAGGTCGGCCTGCTCCTGGTACCACAGCGGCCGGGTCAGATAGCTGTCCAGATCAGCGGCCCGGTGGTTCACCCGGCCGACGAAGTCGTCGTCTGCCGCCAGTTCGTCCAGCCGCGCGGGGCTGACCGCGCCCAGCAACGCCACCGGGTCGGCGCCGACCTGTTCCCACAACACCGGATCGATTTCCGCGAACAACTCCTGGGTCGGCGTGTGCCAGGACCAGCGCAGGTTGATGGACAGCCGCTCCAGGGCGGTCAGGCGTTCGGGCAGGTGGGCACGGACGGTGAACCGACGAAGGGCTTTCACACGAGCCAACCTTACTGACATTTCGTGCTCATGTGCGGTCAGTTCGGTGACAGCCCAGCGCTCATCCAACTGGTCACTGCCCTTCAAGTGTCACGGACTACTACGGTGGGTATGGGTAACCCCGTAGTCCCGGGTAAGGAGTGATTTGGTGGCCGGTCGGATCGAGATCGACGACGTCGCACCAGTGGTGTCCGCAGGCCGATACCCCGCCAAGGCCGTGGTCGGCGAAGTGGTTCCGATCAGCGCGACCGTGTGGCGCGAAGGTCACGACGCCGTCGCCGCAAGCCTGGTGGTGCGCTATCACGGCCCTGTCTACCCGCAGCTCGCCGAAACCCCGCCGGGTGCGACGCCGACGCCGGCCCCGCCGCGGGCGAAGGTCAAGCCGACCCGGCTGCCCATGGCGCCGGGCTTCACGCCTGACGTCTTCCACGGCCAGTTCACCCCGGACGCTGTCGGCCTGTGGACGTACCGTGTCGACGGCTGGGGCGATCCGATCGCGACGTGGCGACACGCCATCACCGTCAAGCTCGAAGCCGGCCAGAGCGAGGCCGAACTGACCAACGACCTGCTGATCGGTGCAACCCTCCTGGAGCGCGCCGCCACCGCGGTCCCCCAAGGCGACCGCGCCCCGCTACTCACTGCCGCGCGGCGGCTCCGGGAACCGGGCGACCCGTACGTCCGCGCCGGGGCGGCGCTGGCGCCCGACGTGACCGACCTGCTGCGCAAGTATCCGTTGCGCGAATTGGTCACGCGCGGAGAGCAATACGGCATCTGGGTCGACCGGTCACGGGCCCGGTTCAGCGCCTGGTACGAGCTCTTCCCCCGCTCCACCGGCGGCTGGGATGCCGACGGCAAGCCGGTGCACGGCACGTTCTCGACGACCGCGAAAGCCATTCCGCGCGTAGCCGCAATGGGTTTCGACGTCCTGTACCTGCCACCGGTGCATCCGATCGGCAAGGTGCACCGCAAGGGCCCGAACAACAATGTGACCGCGGCGCCCGGCGACGTCGGCTCCCCGTGGGCCATCGGCAGCGACGAAGGCGGCCACGACGCGGTGCACCCGGACCTGGGCACCATTGACGAGTTCGACGACATGGTCGCCGCGGCCCGTGAAAACGGGCTTGAGGTGGCGCTCGACCTGGCGCTGCAATGCGCGCCGGATCACCCGTGGGCCAAGGACCATCCCGAGTGGTTCACCGTGTTGCCCGACGGCACCATCGCGTACGCCGAGAATCCGCCGAAGAAGTACCAGGACATCTATCCGCTGAACTTCGACAACGACCCGGCGGGCATCTACGACGAGGTGCTGCGCGTCGTCAAGTTCTGGATGTCGCACGGCGTCAAGATCTTCCGGGTCGACAACCCGCACACCAAGCCGGCGAACTTCTGGGCCTGGCTCATTGCCCAGGCCAAGAACATCGACCCCGACGTGCTGTTCCTGTCGGAGGCGTTCACCCGCCCGGCGCGGCTCTACGGGCTCGCGAAACTCGGCTTCACGCAGTCGTATACGTACTTCACCTGGCGCACCGCCAAGTGGGAGATCACCGAGTTCGGCCAGGAGATCGCCAAGTACGCCGACTTCTACCGGCCCAACCTGTTCGTCAACACCCCGGACATCCTGCATGCGAGCCTGCAGCACGGCGGCCCCGGCATGTTCGCGATCCGCGCGGTGCTGGCTGCGACGCTGAGTTCGTCGTGGGGTGTCTATTCCGGCTACGAGCTGTTCGAGCACCAGGCCGTCCGCGAGGGCAGCGAGGAGTATCTGGACTCCGAGAAATACCAATTGCGGCCACGGGATTTCGACGCGGCGCTGGCCGGCGGTCGGTCCCTCGAGCCGCTGCTGACCCGGCTCAACGAGATCCGCCGGGTACACCCGGCACTGAGCCAGTTACGGACCATCAAGTTCCATCACGTCGACAACGATGCGTTGTTGGCGTACAGCAAGTTCGACCCCGTTACCGGTGACACCGTCCTTGTGGTGTTGACGCTCAACCCATTCGGCCCGGAGCAGGCAACGCTCTGGCTGGACATGGGTGCCCTCGGCATGGAGGACCACGACCGGTTCTGGGTACGAGACGAGATCACCGGTGAGGAATATCAATGGGGCGCAGCAAATTACGTGCGACTGGACCCGAGCAAAGCGGTAGCGCACATACTGAACATGCCGCAAATTCCGTACGACAAACGGCTGACTCTCCTGCGGAGACAACCGTGACCAGCCACCTCCGTCCACCCGTCGCCGACCTGGCCCGCCTGCTGGCCGGCGAGCACCACGATCCGCATTCCATCCTGGGTGCCCACGAGTACGGCAAGCGCACCGTCATCCGGGCGCTGCGGCCGCACGCGACCGGGGTCACAGTGCTCATCGGCAAGAAGCGCTATCCGATGGAAGCCATCGAGGGCGGTCTGTTCGCGGTCGAGGTGCCGTTCAACAACCTGGCCGACTACCGCTTCGAGGTCGAGTACCCGGACGACGTCGTGCACACGACGGCCGATCCCTACCGCTTCCTGCCGACGCTCGGCGACATGGACCTGCACCTGCTGTCCGAGGGCCGACATGAGCGGCTGTGGGAAATCCTTGGTGCACAACCCCGTTCGTTCACGACGCCCGACGGCGTAGTCGAGGGCTTCTCGTTCGCGGTGTGGGCCCCGAACGCCAAGGGCGTCAACCTGATCGGCGACTTCAACCACTGGGACGGCAGCGAGGCCCCGATGCGGGCACTCGGCTCGTCCGGGGTGTGGGAACTGTTCTGGCCCGGATTCGAAGTCGGCAGCCTGTACAAATTCCGGATCCACGGCGGCAACGGCACCAACGGCGCCGTCACCGATCGCGCCGATCCGATGGCCTTCAGCACCGAGGTGCCGCCGCTGACCGCGTCGAAAACCTTTGTCAGCTCCCATGTCTGGCAGGACGACGCGTGGATGGCCGCCCGCGCCGAGCTCAACCCCATCTTCGAGCCCATGAGCACCTACGAGGTGCACCTGATGTCCTGGCGCCCCGGGCTGACCTACCGCGAGCTGGCCGTCGAGCTCACCGAATACGTGGTGGCGCAGGGCTTCACGCACGTCGAGCTACTCCCCGTGGCTGAGCATCCCTTCGGCGGATCCTGGGGATACCAGGTGACGTCGTACTACGCGCCGACGTCACGGCTCGGCACCCCTGACGATTTCCGGTATCTGGTCGACACGCTGCACCAGGCCGGCATCGGCGTCATCGTCGACTGGGTGCCAGCGCACTTCCCCAAGGACTCGTGGGCGCTGGGCCGCTTCGATGGCACGCCGCTGTACGAGCACGCCGACCCCCGACGTGGCGAGCAACTCGACTGGGGCACCTACGTTTTCGACTTCGGCCGCAACGAGGTCCGCAACTTCCTGGTGGCCAACGCGCTGTACTGGCTGGAGGAATTCCACGTCGACGGTCTCCGCGTCGACGCCGTCGCCTCCATGCTGTACCTGGACTACTCGCGTCCCGAAGGCGGTTGGACTCCCAACATCTACGGCGGCCGGGAGAACCTGGAGGCGGTGCAGTTCCTGCAGGAGATGAACGCCACCGTCCACAAGCTGGTCCCCGGCATCGTCACCATCGCCGAGGAATCGACCTCGTGGCCCGGCGTCACCCGCCCGACAAACCTTGGCGGCCTTGGCTTCTCGATGAAATGGAACATGGGGTGGATGAACGACACCCTGGACTACATCAGCCATGATCCGGTCCACCGCAGCTACCACCACCACGAGATGACGTTCTCGATGTTGTACGCCTACAGCGAGCACTACGTCCTGCCGATCAGCCACGACGAAGTCGTGCACGGCAAGGGCACGCTGTGGACCCGGATGCCCGGCGGCGACCACGCCAAGGCGGCCGGCCTCCGTCAGCTCCTGGCTTACCAGTGGGCGCACCCGGGCAAGCAATTGCTGTTCATGGGACAGGAATTCGGCCAGCGCGCCGAATGGTCCGAGGAACGCGGGCTCGACTGGTTCCAGCTCGGCGAGCACAGCTTCTCCACCGGCGTGCAGCAACTGGTCCGCGACATCAACGGCATCTACCGGGACAACCGCGCGCTGTGGTCCCGCGACAGCAGCCCCGAGGGCTACTCGTGGATCGACGCCAACGACTCCAACAACAACGTGCTGAGCTTCCTGCGGTTCGGCGACGACGGATCAGCCATCGCGTGCGTCTTCAACTTCTCGGGCAGCGAGCATGCGCAGTACCGGCTGGGCCTGCCCCACGCCGGGACTTGGCAGGAGCTGCTGAACACCGACGCGACCGTCTACCACGGCGCCGGCGCGGGCAACATGGGCTCGGTCGAGGCCACCAACGAGCCCTGGCACGGCCGTCCGGCCTCCGCAGTCCTGGTCCTCCCGCCGCTGTCGGCGCTCTGGCTCAAGCCCGCCTGAGAGTTCCCTCCGCGAGGAGACGTAAAACTGTCGATTTCTGGGCGAAATCGACAGTTTTACGTCTGCTCGCGAGACTAGGTGCGCAGCCCGTCGAGGAGACGGCGCACCGCGGCGCCGATATCGCGGCGCGCGCGAACCGGATCGGGCGCGCCCGCGATCGCGGCCACAGCTTGATTGCTGAGCCCCATCAGCAGCACCGCGAGCGGTGAAATCGGCTGCGGCGCAAGCACACCCTCTTCCAGCAGGCTGACGAGACCGGCCTCGATATTGGCCAGTGTGTACCGCGCGTTGCGCTCCTGCCACTTCTGCCAGCCGAGCACCGCGGGCGCATCGACCACACGGATGCGCTGCAGCGGCGCGTCGACCGCGGTGTCCAGCACTGCATCCCAGCCGGCGAGGAACACCGACCACGCGTCCTCGCCGCGCTCGGCCGCCGCGGCGGCAGCCGAACGAACCCGAGCGCTCACCACCTGGTCGGCGCGGTCGAAGACCTCCTCGAAGAGCGCTTCCTTGTCCGCGAAATGGTGATAGAGCGAGCCACGGGTGACGCCGCTGCGGCGGACGATCTCCTCGGTACCCGTCTGGTGATAGCCCTGCTCGCCGAACAACTCGGTCGCGACTGCGACGAGCCGCTCCCGCGAATCCCCCTTGACGGTGACCATACAGGTTGTATGGTATCAGCATACAACCTGTATGGAGGTCGCGATGACGACACTCGACATCCATGTCCCGACCTGCCTCGGAGATCTGCACGTACGTCGCACCGGGTCAGGGCCTGCCGCCGTCTTGTGGCACAGCCTCTGGGTGGACTCGCGCAGTTGGGGTCCACTCGTCGACACCCTTGCCACCCAGCGACAGGTGGTGACCATCGACGGACCCGGATACGGCACGAGCAGCCCCATCCACCGGGATTTCACCCTCGACGAATGCGCAAGTGCCGCAGGCGAAGTGATCGACGCACTCGGCTTCGACGCCGTCGACTGGATCGGCAACGCCTGGGGCGGACACGTCGGCATCACGCTGGCGGCGACCCAACCGCACCGGCTGCGCAGCCTGACCACCATCGCCGCACCGGTCCTGCCCGTCAGCCCGCGGCAGCGCTGGACCCAGACGTATCCGCTCGCCGCGGCCTACCGGCTGCGCGGACCCAATCCCCTGCTGACCAAGATGCTGTTCGACGTACTCCTCGGTGGCGCCGACGTCGCACGTACGGAGCGGGCGGCCGAGCTCAAAGCCGCGTTCCGCGCGATGGACCGCGAATCAGCTAGGCGCACAATCCGATACATGCACAGTTGGCAGGCGCTGACCGATCAGCTCGCGGCGGTCACCGTCCCGACGCTGCTGATGACCGGCGATCTCGGCGATCAGCACTGGAGCCCCACTGATGCCCGCGCCGCGGCCGCCACCATGCCCGACGCGCGCGTCGTCGCCCTCACCGGCTCCGGACACGTCGGCCCGCTGTTGGTCGACACCGACGCGATCGCCGAGGCCGTCACGAACTTCTGGGCCTCAGTGCCGGCGCTGTGATGCCTAGTAGAGCGCGTTGGCGAGGTTGCGCCGGCCCGCGATGACCTCGGGGTCGGCCGGGTCGAACAGGTCGAACAACTCGATGAGCCGGGTCCGCACGCGGGTGCGGTCGTCGCCCGAGGTCTTCTTGACGAGCGCGATGAGCCGGTTGAACGCGCCGTCGACGTCGCGCTGGAAGAGCTGCACGTCGGCGGCGGCGAAGGCCAAGTCGATGTCGTCGGGCGAGGCGTCGGCGAGACGCACGGCCTCGGGGCGCTGCGCGGACGCGCGCTGCAGGAAGGCGATCTGCTGTACGGCGCCCTTGGCCTCGACGTGCGCCGGGTCGGCGTCGAGGATCGCCTGGTACGCGGCCAAGGCGCCGTCGAAATCGCCGCTGTCGAGGAACTCGCGGGCCTGCGCGAGCGCGGGGTCGACCTGCTCCTCCTCGCCTTCGGCGCCGCCACCGAGCTTGCCGGCGGTCGCCTGCAACAGCGAGTCCACCCAGCGCCGCAGCTGATCCGCCGGCTGGCCGCCTTCGAAGCTCGTGATCGGCTGCCCACCGGCGAGCGCGACGACCGTCGGGACACCCTGGATGCCGAACATCTGGGCAATGCGCGGCGTGGTGTCGACGTTCACGGTGCCGAACGACCACTTGCCACCGTCCTCGGCGGCCAACGCGGACAGTGTCTGCCCCAGCTGGACACTCGAGTCGCTGCGCGGCGACCACAGCAGCACGACGACCGGCACCTCGCCGGAACGGATCAGCACCTCGGCTTCGAGATTGGCCTCGGTGATCTCGATGCCACCGGGCGCGCCACCGGCAGCGGCAGCACCTTCGGCGGGACGGTTTTTGAGCGCGGAGAGGTCCACCGCGCCAGCCAGCGCGGGACCGATGGGACGCGGACGAGTCACGCTCTCCAGTCTGTCACGCGACGGCCGACGGCTCCGGTTCACCCTCGGCGGCACGGGCCTCGACAGCCAGCGCACCGCTTCGTTCGGCCCACCGTAGGAACACCACGCTGGCCAGCGGCACGATGCTCGCCAGCGCCGCCGACACCCAGGTGACCAGCGACCAGCGTGCGGCCCGGCCGACGACCAGTCCGGTGGCCAGGAAGGCCAGGAACACCACGCCGTGGACCATGCCGAAGATGTGCACGCCGACCTCGGTGCGGGGCGTACCGACGTACTTGAAGTACATGCCGATCAGCAGCCCGACCCAGCTGACGGCCTCGGCCATCGCGATCAGACGAAACCAGCCCGCCACCCGGGACACCACAGCGCTCATGGCGCCATTGTGCCCGAGTGACGGGCTGACTACTACGAGGCGTAGTTCACACCTCGCGGAAAACTACGGACGACGCAGGATCAGGGCGTCACCCTGACCGCCGGCGCCACACAGCGCCGCGACGGCGTAACCCGAACCCTTGCGGGCCAGCTCCAACGCCGCGTGCAGCGTGATGCGGGCGCCGGACATGCCGATCGGGTGGCCGATGGCGATGGCGCCACCGTTGACGTTGACCTTGGCGCCGTCGACGCCCAGCTCCTTGGTCGAGGCCAGCGACACAGCCGCGAAGGCCTCGTTGATCTCGATGACGTCGAGCTGGTCGACGGTAATGCCCTCGCGCTCGACGGCCTTCTTGATGGCGTTGGCCGGCTGGCTCTGCAGCGTCGAGTCCGGGCCGGCGACGACGCCGTGGGCGCCGATCTCGCACAGCCAGGTCAGGCCCAGCGACTCGGCCTTCTCCTTGCTCATGACCACGACGGCACACGCGCCGTCGGAGATCTGCGACGACGAACCGGCGGTGATGGTGCCGTCCTTGCGGAACGCCGGCCGCAGGCCACCCAGCGACTCGGCGGTCGTGTTGCCGCGGATGCCCTCGTCCTCGGCGAACTCGATCGGGTCGCCCTTGCGCTGCGGGATGGACACCGCAACGACCTCGTCGGCAAAGACGCCGTCCTTCCACGCGGCCGCGGCCTTCTGGTGCGACTGCGCGGCGAATTCGTCCTGCTCGGCGCGGGTGAACTTGTCCTGATCGTTGCGCTGCTCGGTCAGGGCGCCCATCGGCTGGTCGGTGAAAACGTCGTGCAGCCCGTCGTATGCGAGGTGGTCCAGCGCGGTGACGTTGCCGTACTTGTAGCCCTCACGGCTCTTGGGCAGCAGGTGCGGGGCCTGGCTCATGGACTCCTGGCCACCGGCCACCACGACCTCGAACTCACCGGCACGAATCAGCTGGTCAGCGAGCGCGATGGCGTCGATGCCCGACAGGCACATCTTGTTGATGGTCAGCGCCGGGACGTCCCACGGGATGCCCGCGCCGACGGCGGACTGGCGCGCAGGCATCTGGCCCGCACCGGCAGTCAGGACCTGGCCCATGATCACGTAATCGACCTGCGAAGCCTCGACGCCGGCCTTCTCGAGCGCGCCCTTGATCGCGACAGCGCCCAGGTCGCTACCCGAGAAATCCTTCAGCGAACCCATCAACTTGCCCACCGGAGTGCGGGCTCCGGCAACAATTACCGAGGTCGTCATTTCCATCCTCCAACAAATCTGTAACGGCTAATGTGGCCGATCACACAGGCGCAAATTCGGTCGTATCAGGTTACCTTTACGTTATGACCACCGAACACGTCGATGCCCGTCCGGCGCTGGCCAGCGCCCTCGTGACCGCTATTGATCACGTCGGTATCGCCGTGCCGGATCTGGACGCCGCGATTCGGTGGTACCACGACCACCTCGGCATGATCGTCCTGCACGAAGAGGTCAACGAGGACCAGGGCGTCCGTGAGGCCATGCTCTCCGTCCGTGGCGCGCCCGTCGGCAGCGCCCAGATTCAGCTGCTGGCCCCGCTCGACGAGAAGTCGACCATCGCCAAGTTCATCGACACCCGCGGCCCCGGCCTGCAGCAGCTGGCCTACCGGACCAGCGACATCGATGCCCTGTCCGAGCGCCTGCGCGCCGACGGCGTCCGCCTGCTGTACGAAGCGCCGCGCCGCGGCACCGCCAACTCGCGCATCAACTTCATCCACCCGAAGGATGCCGGCGGCGTGCTGATCGAGCTGGTCGAGCCGGCCGCCGAAGCACACTGAGCCTGAACTAGGACCACCTTCGCGTCGGTCCCCGGTTTCCCCGATTCGCCCAGCACGGCGTGTGCCAATGCCGGCGGTCTTCGGCGTCGTCGACTCTTAGTACCACCACATGCGCTGTGCCCGGCCGGATTTCGTGATCGCATCCCGGGCACCGATAGGTCTTGACCGCGCGGGAACCGGCGACGGCCCGCACCTCGTAGTCATACCCGTCGGGCCCGGTCTCCACCCGGCGCGACGACAGCCCGAGCAGCGGCGGCGGTTCCCGCCGAGGCCGCTCCGGACGTCGCCGAGGCATCAGAACAACCGGAACTCGTCGTTGTCCATGCCGCGCATCTTGTCGTAGTCCAAAGTGACGCAACGGATTCCACGGTCCGTGGCGAGTGTGCGCGCCTGCGGCTTGATCTGCTGGGCGGCGAACACTCCGGCCACCGGCGCCAGCACGCTGTCCCGGTTGAGCAGATCGAGGTACCGCGTCAGCTGCTCGACACCGTCGATCTCACCGCGCCGCTTGATCTCCACCGCAACCGACGCACCGGTCTCGTCGCGGCACAACAGGTCCACCGGACCGATCGGCGTCGGGTATTCGCGGCGCACCAATGTGTAGCCGACACCCAGCAGCTCGACGTGCTCGGCGAGCAGCTCCTGCAGGTGCGCCTCCACACCGTCCTTCACCAGACCGGGATCGACGCCGAGCTCGTGGCTGGAGTCGTGCTCGATGTCCTCGACCGTGATCCGCAACTGCTCACCGGCCTTGTTCTCGACGACCCAGACCAGCGCCGAGACGCCGTCCACCGGCGCCTCCTCGACGGTCCAGCACGGCGGCGTCATCCAGTTCAGCGGCTTGTAGGCGCGGTCGTCGGCGTGCACACTCACCGATCCGTCCGCCTTGAACAACAGGAGACGACGGGCCGACGGCAGATGTGCGGTCAAACGTCCGACGTAGTCAACGGTGCACTGGGCGATCACGAGACGCACCCGACCCACCTTAGGGGTATTGAATCCCGGTCCGGACTCGCCCCACGAACTAGGCTGACGACCAATGACTGCGGACCAGACCGGGACGACGCGCCTGGCACGGATACGGGAAGCCATCACCCCGCGTAGCAGCCTGCAGGCCACACCCGAATACGGATCGTGGATTCTGGGCCGCGTTTCCGAGACTCAGCGCCGGCGACGCATCCGCATCCAACTCATCCTCACCACCTTCGTGATCGTCGCGAACATGATCGGCGTCGGCGTCTCGATCCTCATCGAGACGGTGCTGTTCCCGACCCCCAACGTCTTCCGGGCCGATGTCTGGTGGATCACCACGATCGTGGCGCCCGCGTACATCGTGGTCGCCTTCCTCGTCGGCGTGGTGTGGGCGACCAACAGGGTGATCCAGAGCGTGCGTTGGGCCATCGAAGAACGCACCCCAACTATCGAGGACCAGCGCAACACCTTCCGCGCCCCCGGCCAGCTGACGCGAGTGCTCCTGTCCCTGTGGGGCCTCGGCGCGGTACTGCTGACGACGCTCTACGCATTGCACGACACCCAGTTCATCCCCAAACTGCTGCTGGGCGTCACCTTCCCCGGCATCGTCGTATCCACCAGCTGCAACCTGTACACCGAGTTCGCGCTGCGCCCCGTTGCCGCCGACGCCCTTCAGGCCGGACGACCGCCGTCACGGCTGGCGCCGGGGATCATGGGCCGGACCATGGTCGTGTGGGCGTTCGGTTCCGGCGTGCCGATGCTGGGCGTGCTGCTGGCTGCGGTCTTCGCGCTGACGCAAAGCACGCTCACCCCAACCCAATTCGCGTTCGCCGTGCTGGTGCTCGCGGTGTTCGCGTTGGTCTTCGGCGCGCTGCTGATGTGGATCGTGGCCTGGCTGACGGCCAGCCCGATCCGCATTGTGCGACAAGCACTCAGCCGAGTCGAGCAGGGCGACCTGACCACGGATCTGGTCGTCTTCGACGGCACCGAACTGGGTCAGCTGCAACGCGGATTCAACTCGATGGTGCATGGGCTCCGCGAACGCGAACGCGTACGCGACCTGTTCGGCCGGCACGTGGGACGTGAAGTCGCGGCGCTCGCCGAGCAGGAGAAGCCGCAACTCGGCGGCGAAGAGCGGCACGCCGCGGTGATCTTCGTCGACGTCATCGGCTCCACCCAGCTGGTGACCAGCCGCCCGGCTGTCGAGGTCGTCGACCTCCTGAACCGCTTCTTCGCCGTCATCGTCGACGAGGTGGACCGGCACCACGGGTTCGTCAACAAATTCGAAGGCGACGCGGTGCTGGCGGTCTTCGGGGCGCCGGTGTCGTTGCAGTGCACCGAGGGTGACGCCCTGGCAGCCGCCCGGGCCATCGCCTCGCGACTGCGCGACGAGGTGCCCGAACTGCAGGCCGGGCTCGGCGTCGCCGCCGGCACCGTGGTGGCCGGCAACGTCGGGGCCAAGGAACGGTTCGAGTACACCGTGATCGGCGAGCCCGTCAATGCGGCGGCGCGACTGTGCGAACTCGCCAAGTCCGTGCCGGGGCATCTCGCGGCCGCCGCCGACATGCTCGACGCGGTCAGCGAATCCGAAAGAGCGCACTGGGCTTTGGGCGACACCGTGACGCTGCGCGGGCTCTCCGAACCGACGCAGTTGGCGATCCTGGCCTGAAATTCACATCTGCTTCACACAGATCCGGAGGATCATGGTGATCATGAAGCGATATCCCGTCATGGCTGCTGCCGCCGGTGCGCTCGCCGTGTCGGTCGCGCTCGCTCCGCAGGCTGCGGCCGACCCCACCCTCGACACCGGGGGCTCGGCGGCCGACGTCATCAACAATCTCCAAGCCGAGGGCTACCTGGTCCAGATCAACTGGACCAACGGTTTCGACGTCAAGCCGCTCAACATCTGCTGGGTCACGGGCGTGAACAACCCCGGCAACTTCAAACCGGGCGGCCCGGTGGCGGCGACCGTCTACGTCGACGTGCAGTGCCCGAACCACGAATGGTGAATCACACCTGAGGGTAGGGCGCGAAGCGCTTCTCGTATCCGGCCTTCCGCTCATCGAGTGCCGCTTGGCGTTGCGCCGCAGTGACATACACCGTCCCGGCCGGCAGCACCGTACCGAGGTCACTGAGCGCCACCACCTGTGAACTCACCTTCGGCAGATTGGTACCGGTGGTGTCGATGTCCTGGAAGCGGATCGAGATGGTCCCCTGGTTGAGGCCACCGGTGGACACCCAGTTCGCCACACCGGGATCGGTCGGCGACACCACGATGGTGTAGCTGCCGTCCGCGTTGGCCACCGACTGCGCGATGTTCAGACTGGTCTGCTGATCCCAGTAGTTCTTGGTGATGGTCCAGTCGTTGGTCACCGGCACGACGAAGTAGCCGGCGTCGCCGGGCTTGATGGTCAGCACCAGCGCCTGGTCATCGGCCAACTGGAAGTACCCCGGGCTCTGCACCTGGGTGGACAGGAACGTCGCGTTGCTCTCGGGATCGGTGAAGACGTTGGGCGGCTTCGTCTTTCCCGATGAATCCTTCGTCGCGACGTCCATGTACTGCGGTTCCATCCGCAGCCCGAGCGCGAGGATCACCGACGCTTCCAAGCCCTGCAGGAACCGCGGCATCACCGGCAGCGGCGGGACCAGCGAGACGAGGTTGGTCAGGAACGGGTTGCCGGAGACGGCCGGTCCGAGGCCGGGGATGTCGAACCCGCCGATCTGCGCGAACAGGCTGTTTCGGGGGCCGCTCACCCGCTCGATGGACAGGCTCATCGGATCCTGAGTGTTCCAGTCCGACAGGGTGTTCCGCGCGACGATCAACGTGGTGTCGGTCGGGATCTGCAGATGGTTGGTCTGGCCCGGCTCGGCCGGACGCGAACTCACCGTCACGGTGAAGGAGCCGTCCGGGTTGACCTGCATGTCCTTGGCATTGAGCACCGCGGCGGTCTTGCCGCCGAGGCCCGTCAGCACGCTGAACGTCGTCTCCGCCGGGCGCTCCCCCGGCCCGAACTTCCCGCTGATCACGTACGTCGACGTCGAGTTGACCGCCATCATCCGGTAGATGGTGTCCGGGTTGTCGTAGAGGATCCGCGTGCCGGTGATCGCTTGACCGAACCAATTATGCGGCGGCATAACCATTTCAAGCACCGTCGGCCGCATCGGGTTGAGCAACTGGTATTCCATGGCGGCCTGCTGGGCGTATTCGTCGACCGCCTGGTTCAGCTGGTCCAAATTCGCCTGGTCGGGCCCGCCGACCTGCGAGTACTGCTGCTTGGCGTTCAGCTGGAACGCAAACTTGATGATCGCCTTCATGATCTGCATCGGCAGCGTCTTCACGATGGCGGTGGCTGTCCGCTCGGCGGCCAGCTGCTGCGATGTACCGAGCACCGTGGGCACGCTCTGCAGCGACGACGGCGCGGCCGCCAATGATGTTGTCGCGGAGGTGGATGCGTTCTCACGGCGGGTGACGCCGAGAAGCGCGGACAACGCGGCGTTCTGCAGCGGCGCGACGGGGTTCCCGGACGCGTTCGCCGTCCCGTTCAGGCCCACTGCCGACAGCGCATGCGACACCGCCGCGGTAGCGGCAGCCACCGGAGCGCCGAGCGCCGCCACCGGCGCGACCGCATACACCCGCGGTGCGGAGCCCACCGGAGCGTCGGCCTTCGCCGTCACGGCGACCTGCACCTTCGCCGGCTTCTGAGCCGCCGTCACGGTCGGCGTGGTGACGACCTTCTTGGTCGTGGGCTTGGTGTCGGGCTCGGATGCCTTGCCGGTGTCGGCCGTGTCCTTGGCAGCCGACGGCTTCTCCGTGTCCGTCTGCGCCGCGGGCCGCTTCGACGACTTCTTCCCCGGGTTCACGCCCGAGCGCTTGGTGCCTTTGTCCTTCTTCGGCTTGTTCGTGTCGGCCTTGTCCCGGTCGCTCTTAGCCGGGCTCTCGCTCTTGGGATGACTGTCCGACGACGCCCCCGCGGCGTCACTCGGTGCGGCGAAGGCGATGCCGGGGCTACTCGCCACCGCCACGCCGATCCCCAGGGCGACCGCCAACGCACCAACCCGGCCGACGAATCTGGCTGCGCCAGTTGACAACTGCTCACGACCGCTGATTGGCATGTGACTCCCCTGAACCCCGACTAGAACGCGTTCCAGTTATAACAGGGCAACGGTCGCACGTCAGCCATTTACGAGACAAATGATTAAATATGTCTCGCCGGCCACGTTGATGTCGATTTTCCGCTAGTGCTCGGGTCTGCCGCATGCCATTGTCGAAGACATGTACGACGACTTCGACCGCTGCTACCGGGCAGTCCAATCCAAGGACGCCCGGTTCGACGGTTGGTTCGTCACGGCCGTCCTCACCACGGGCATCTATTGCCGCCCCAGTTGCCCTGTCCGGCCTCCGTTCGCCCGCAACGTCCGCTTCTACCCGACCGCCGCAGCAGCGCAGCGGGCCGGCTTCCGGGCCTGCAAACGCTGTCGGCCCGACGCATCGCCGGGGTCACCGGAGTGGAACATCCGCACCGACGTCGTCGCCCGTGCCATGCGACTGATCGCCGACGGCACCGTCGACCGCGAGGGAGTCACGGGGCTGGCCGCCAGGCTCGGCTACACCACCCGGCAACTCGAGCGACTGCTCCAGGCCGAGGTGGGCGCGAACCCGTTGGCGCTCGCCCGAGCCCAGCGGAGCCAGACCGCGCGGGTACTCATCGAGACCACCACACTGCCGTTCGGTGATGTCGCGTTCGCCGCGGGCTTCTCCAGCATCCGCCAGTTCAACGACACCATTCGCGAAGTCTGCGCACTGACACCGACCGAACTCCGGCAACGGGCACAGGCGCGCTTCGAACCCAACGAATCCCCCGGCACCGGAACGCTTTCCGTCCGGCTGCCCGTGCGTACGCCTTTCGCCTACGAGGGGGTGTTCGGCCACCTGGCGGCCGGCGCGGTGCCCGGCGTCGAAGAAGTATGCGACGGCACGTTCCGACGTACCCTGCGGCTCCCCAACGGCACCGGCATCGTCGGGCTCTCGCCGAGTGTGGACCATGTGCAGTGCACGCTGATCCTCGACGACTTCCGCGATCTGGCCACCGCCATCGCCCGGTGCCGGCGGCTCCTCGACCTCGATGCCGACCCCGAGGCCGTCATCGACGTCCTCAAGACCGACCAGCACCTGGCGCCCATCGTCGCCAAAGCGCCCGGGCAACGCATCCCGCGCACGGTCGACGAGAACGAGTTGGCACTACGAGTGGTGATCGGCCAGCAGGTGTCCATGAAGGCCGCAGCGACGCACACACGCCGGTTGGCGCTGGCATACGGCACGACGATCAACGACCCGGCGGAAACCCTCACGCATGTCTTCCCGTCCGTCACACAGTTGGCCGAGATCGATCCGAGCCACCTGGCCTTCCCCGAGTCGCGCCGGCGCACGCTTGTCGCGCTGATCGACGCGCTCGCTGCCGGCACCCTGGAGCTCGACGCCGGATCGGATTGGTTGCAGGCCCGAGCTCAGTTGGCCGAATTGCCGGGCATCGGACCGTGGACTGCCGAGGTGATCGCGATGCGGGGGCTCGGCGATCCCGATGCCTTTCCGGCCAGTGACCTCGGCG
The DNA here is from genome assembly GCF_000686745.1 of Mycobacterium sp. UNC410CL29Cvi84. Taxonomy (NCBI): domain Bacteria; kingdom Bacillati; phylum Actinomycetota; class Actinomycetes; order Mycobacteriales; family Mycobacteriaceae; genus Mycobacterium; species Mycobacterium sp. UNC410CL29Cvi84. The sequence goes on along the minus strand of NZ_JMLM01000006.1, from coordinate 5,954 downwards.
TTCAGGCCGCGGCCAAACAAGCTGGGCTACCGGATAATTCACGTCGATTGATCGAGCACAGTGCGCACTGGCGCCCATGGCGCGCCTACGCCACCCAACACCTGTGGACCTCTCTGGATCACGCGGTCAACCAGTGGCCGCCGCTGACCACCAGCTCAACGCAATCACCACAACAGGAGCAGGCATGACCGCCACGTTGCAGACCAGGACCATGCAGAGTCCTGTCGGAACCATCACGATCGCCGGTCGCGACGGGCGCATCCGGCACCTGCGGATGGACGATCAGACGTATGAGCCGAGCCATGACGGCTGGGAACCCGATGAGTCGGCGTTTCCGGAGGCCGTCGATCAACTCACCGCGTACTTCGCCGGCGAACTCCAGGAATTCGATCTGGAGCTCGACCTCGTCGGCACCGAATTCCAGCGCCGCGTCTGGAGCGCGTTGTTGACCATTCCGTACGGCGAAACGCGGTCGTACGGCGAAATCGCGCTGCAGGTCGGATCTCCGGGCGCTTCTCGGGCCGTCGGATTGGCGAATGGGCACAACCCCGTCGGCATCATCGTGCCGTGCCATCGAGTCATCGGGGCGAATGGCAGCCTGACCGGATACGGCGGCGGATTGGGCCGTAAGAAGCTGCTGCTCGATCTGGAAAAGAGCCGATCAGGAGCCGAAGAACCGACGCTGTTCGACTGACGGAATGGCATTTCGGCGCCGCATATTGCCACGGCGCCGAAATACAAAAACGTCCTGAACGCAAAAATGCCTCAGCCCCCCGATTTTCATCGGGGGGCTGAGGTAATTTGTGTTCGGCGGTGTCCTACTTTTCCGCCCGTGCAGGGCAGTATCATCGGCGCTGGCAGGCTTAGCTTCCGGGTTCGGGATGGGACCGGGCGTTTCCCTGCCGCTGTTGCCGCCGTAACTCTATTCATTTTACGCCTCCACCAGCCTGTGTTTAACACCTTGTGGGGGTGTTATTTGGTGGTGGGGTGTGGTCTGTTTGATTCTTTTTGTGGTGTGGTTGCGGGCACGTGATGTGCAATGTTGTGCGTCTTGTTTACACACATTGGTTTTTTGGGTGTGTGTAAGTTTTCGGCCGGTTAGTGCCAGTTCCCTAAACCCATTGCTGGGTGTGCAGGTCTGGTCTATCGATCCCGTGGTCTGCGGGGGGCCTTATCCCTCTAAAAGGGTGAGAAACCTGGTCTTGGAAGAGGTTTCCCGCTTAGATGCTTTCAGCGGTTATCCTGTCCGAACGTAGCTATCCAGCGGTGCCCCTGGTGGGACAACTGGTAGACCAGAGGTTCGTCCGTCCCGGTCCTCTCGTACTAGGGACAGGTTTCCTCAAGTTTCTGACGCGCGCGGCGGATAGAGACCGAACTGTCTCACGACGTTCTAAACCCAGCTCGCGTGCCGCTTTAATGGGCGAACAGCCCAACCCTTGGGACCTGCTCCAGCCCCAGGATGCGACGAGCCGACATCGAGGTGCCAAACCATCCCGTCGATATGGACTCTTGGGGAAGATCAGCCTGTTATCCCCGGGGTACCTTTTATCCGTTGAGCGACACCCCTTCCACTCGGGGGTGCCGGATCACTAGTCCCGACTTTCGTCCCTGCTCGACTTGTAGGTCTCGCAGTCAAGCTCCCTTGTGCACTTACACTCAACACCTGATTGCCGTCCAGGTTGAGGGAACCTTTGGGCGCCTCCGTTACATTTTAGGAGGCAACCGCCCCAGTTAAACTACCCACCAGGCACTGTCCCTGGACCGGATATACGGTCCGAGGTTAGAAGCCCAATACGATCAGAGTGGTATTTCAACAACGACTCCACACACACTGGCGTGTGCGCTTCACAGTCTCCCACCTATCCTACACAAACCGTACCGAACTCCAATACCAAGTTGTAGTGAAGGTCCCGGGGTCTTTTCGTCCTGCCGCGCGTAACGAGCATCTTTACTCGTAGTGCAATTTCGCCGAGTCTATGGTTGAGACAGTTGAGAAGTCGTTACGCCATTCGTGCAGGTCGGAACTTACCCGACAAGGAATTTCGCTACCTTAGGATGGTTATAGTTACCACCGCCGTTTACTGGGGCTTAAATTCTCCGCTTCACCCCCGAAGGAGTTAACAGGTCCTCTTAACCTTCCAGCACCGGGCAGGCGTCAGTCCGTATACATCGTCTTGCGACTTCGCACGGACCTGTGTTTTTAGTAAACAGTCGCTTCTCACTGGTTTGTGCCACCCCCTCCCGCTACCCACCGCAAGGGTGTTGACGGTATGGAGGTCCCCCTTCTCCCGAAGTTACGGGGGCATTTTGCCGAGTTCCTTAACCATAGTTAACTCGTACGCCTTAGTATTCTCTACCTGACCACCTGTGTTGGTTTGGGGTACGGGCCATGTGTGCACTCGCTAGAGGCTTTTCTTGGCAGCATAGGATCACCGAATTCGCCTCACTCGGCTATGCATCACCTCTCAGACACATGAACGACGGATTTGCCTATCGTTCGTCCTACAGGCTTACCCCGGTATTACCACTGACCGGTACGGCTACCTTCCTGCGTCACCCCATCGCTTGACTACTACCCACCAGGGTCCCACGCAGCCGGCAACACGTGATCCCCGAAAGGATCATCACGTGCCATTTGGATGGTTAGCACAATGGATTCATCACGGACGCACACACACGGGTACGGGAATATCAACCCGTTGTCCATCGACTACGCCTGTCGGCCTCGCCTTAGGTCCCGACTCACCCTGGGCGGACTGGCCTGCCCCAGGAACCCTTGGTCTTTCGGCGGGCAAGGTTCTCACTTGCCTATTCGCTACTCATGCCTGCATTCTCACTCCCACACCCTCCACAACTCGATCACTCGGCTGCTTCACCGGATGCAGGACGCTCCCCTACCCATCCTTGCGGATGCCGCGACTTCGGCGGTGTGCTTGAGCCCCGCTACATTATCGGCGCACAATCACTTGACCAGTGAGCTATTACGCACTCTTTCAAGGGTGGCTGCTTCTAAGCCAACCTCCTGGTTGTCTTCGCGACTGCACATCCTTTTCCACTTAGCACACGCTTAGGGGCCTTAGTCGGCGATCTGGGCTGTTTCCCTCTCGACGCACGGAGCTTATCCCCCGCCGTCTCACTGCCACGCTTTTGTCTTACCGGCATTCGGAGTTTGGCTGACGTCAGTAACCTGGTGAGGCCCATCGGCCATCCAGTAGCTCTACCTCCGGCAAGAAACACGCAACGCTGCACCTAAATGCATTTCGGGGAGAACCAGCTATCACGGAGTTTGATTGGCCTTTCACCCCTACCCACAGCTCATCCCCTCAGTCTTCAACCTAAGTGGGTTCGGGCCTCCACGCGGTCTTACCCGCGCTTCACCCTGGCCATGGGTAGATCACTCCGCTTCGGGTCCAGAACATGCCACTACACCACTTGCGTGGATACGCCCTATTCAGACTCGCTTTCGCTACGGCTACCCCCCACGGGTTAACCTCGCGACATGTCCCTGACTCGCAGGCTCATTCTTCAAAAGGCACGCCATCACCCCACGTAAACGAGGGCTCTGACGGATTGTAGGCACACGGTTTCAGGTACTATTTCACTCCCCTCCCGGGGTACTTTTCACCATTCCCTCACGGTACTAATCCGCTATCGGTCATCAGAAGGTATTTAGGCTTACCGAGTGGTCTCGGCAGATTCACAGCAGATTTCACGGGCCCGCTGCTACTCGGGAACACCATCAAGGCAGACATCGGGTTTTCACGTACGGGACTCTCACCCTCTACGGCAGGCCATCCCAAGCCACTTCCGTTAACCACGACATTTTCTTACTGCCCTCCAGAGGGATAGCCCTGGAAAGATAGGTCCCACAACCCCGCACACACAACCCCTACCCGGTATCACATGCATACGGTTTAGCCTCATCCGCTTTCGCTCGCCACTACTCACGGAATCACAATTGTTTTCTCTTCCTACGGGTACTGAGATGTTTCACTTCCCCGCGTTACCTCCCACACCCTATATATTCAGGCGTGGGTAACACGACATCACTCGTGCTGGGTTTCCCCATTCGGACATCCTCGGATCAACGCTCGGTTGGCAGCTCCCCGAGGCTTATCGCAGCCTCCTACGTCCTTCATCGGCCTCTGATGCCAAGGCATCCACCATGCGCCCTTAAACACTTACGACACAAAAAACCAATTGAAAACAAGAATCAAAATTGCACATCAACACACCACAGACACATACACCCACGACCGAAGCCGTAGGCGACATATTCTGCGTGCATTAGATGCTCGCAACCACTATCCACGAATCAAACACCACACCCCACCACCAAAACCGGTGAGGCAACAACAACCCCCACCACCCCCAACGGAGCGGTGTCTCCCACCCCCACATGAGGAGGGGAGCGAACGGGCCTGTTGTCTCAGGACCCAACAGTGTGTCTGGCAATTTCTTCGATCAACGTGTCATCCCAGCTGATCAGCGTTTGTTGTCATATGCACCCGCCGGACAAGCCCACTACAGGCGCCGGCGACAATCCCAACCATGAACCCCGGCACGGTTGCCGGCATGGGGGAAACCCTGGATCAGGGCATGTAAATGGTGCTCCTTAGAAAGGAGGTGATCCAGCCGCACCTTCCGGTACGGCTACCTTGTTACGACTTCGTCCCAATCGCCGATCCCACCTTCGACGGCTCCCTCCACAAGGGTTAGGCCACCGGCTTCGGGTGTTACCGACTTTCATGACGTGACGGGCGGTGTGTACAAGGCCCGGGAACGTATTCACCGCAGCGTTGCTGATCTGCGATTACTAGCGACTCCGACTTCACGGGGTCGAGTTGCAGACCCCGATCCGAACTGAGACCGGCTTTGAAAGGATTCGCTCCACCTCACGGCATCGCAGCCCTTTGTACCGGCCATTGTAGCATGTGTGAAGCCCTGGACATAAGGGGCATGATGACTTGACGTCATCCCCACCTTCCTCCGAGTTGACCCCGGCAGTCTCCTACGAGTCCCCGGCATAACCCGCTGGCAACATAGGACAAGGGTTGCGCTCGTTGCGGGACTTAACCCAACATCTCACGACACGAGCTGACGACAGCCATGCACCACCTGCACACAGGCCACAAGGGAACCGACATCTCTGCCGGCGTCCTGTGCATGTCAAACCCAGGTAAGGTTCTTCGCGTTGCATCGAATTAATCCACATGCTCCGCCGCTTGTGCGGGCCCCCGTCAATTCCTTTGAGTTTTAGCCTTGCGGCCGTACTCCCCAGGCGGGGTACTTAATGCGTTAGCTACGGCACGGATCCCAAGGAAGGAACCCACACCTAGTACCCACCGTTTACGGCGTGGACTACCAGGGTATCTAATCCTGTTCGCTCCCCACGCTTTCGCTCCTCAGCGTCAGTTACTGCCCAGAGACCCGCCTTCGCCACCGGTGTTCCTCCTGATATCTGCGCATTCCACCGCTACACCAGGAATTCCAGTCTCCCCTGCAGTACTCTAGTCTGCCCGTATCGCCCGCACGCCCACAGTTAAGCTGTGAGTTTTCACGAACAACGCGACAAACCACCTACGAGCTCTTTACGCCCAGTAATTCCGGACAACGCTCGCACCCTACGTATTACCGCGGCTGCTGGCACGTAGTTGGCCGGTGCTTCTTCTCCAGGTACCGTCACTTGCGCTTCGTCCCTGGTGAAAGAGGTTTACAACCCGAAGGCCGTCATCCCTCACGCGGCGTCGCTGCATCAGGCTTGCGCCCATTGTGCAATATTCCCCACTGCTGCCTCCCGTAGGAGTCTGGGCCGTATCTCAGTCCCAGTGTGGCCGGTCACCCTCTCAGGCCGGCTACCCGTCGTCGCCTTGGTAGGCCATTACCCCACCAACAAGCTGATAGGCCGCGGGCCCATCCCACACCGCAAAAGCTTTCCACCACACACCATGAAG